>OZ252288.1:3532500-4537733 GCA_965250065.1 Opitutales bacterium | reverse complement strand
GCAAGATGCTAAGGAATGACCCCGGAGTGGCATGCAAGATGGCGGGGGAAGGGGTCAAACCTTGCATCTAGCATTGGCATGCAAGATGCTAAGGAATGACCCCGACGTGGCATGCAAGATGGCGGGGAATGACCCCGACGTGGCATGCAGGGGGGCGAGGAATGACCCCGGAGTGGCGAAGATGTTATACGCGTTCCTCGATGGGAATATAATGCTGGTTGACCAACCCGGTATAAATTTGACGCGGCCGGTGAATGCGGATTGAGCCCCTGGCAATTTCGCGCCAGTTGGCAATCCATCCCGGCATTCGCCCAATGGCGAACATCACTGTGAACATTTCCACGGGTATGCCAATGGCCTTGAGAATGAGGCCGCTGTAAAAATCCACATTCGGATAAAGTTTTCTTTTGATAAAGTAACTGTCCTTTAAAGCCACTTTTTCCAGGCGCCGCGCAATTTCCAATAAGGGATCGGTGTGCCCCATACTGTTCAACAATTTTTCAGTGGCTTTACCGAGAATCTTGGCCCTGGGATCGTAATTTTTGTAAACGCGGTGGCCAAATCCCATTAACCGTACCTTGCCCGATTTCGCTGCTTCAATGAACTTGCTGCCATCGTCGCCGGAGTCGTAAATGGCCTGAAGCATTTTCACCACCGCGGTATTGGCTCCGCCGTGGAGAGGTCCCCAGAGGGCGGACACCCCGGCTGATACGGAGGCGAACATGTTGGCCCCACCGCTGGCAACCATCCGCACCGTAGAAGTCGAACAGTTCTGTTCGTGGTCCGCATGCAGGAGGAAAAACAAATCCAGCGCACTGGAAACCTCAGGCGCCGGTTCATAATCGGCATACGGCCGGCTGAACATCATGTGCAAAAAGTTTTCCACGTAGCTGGCATCTTTGCGCGGCCAGACAAACGGCAGCCCCTCCGCCATCCGGTAAGTCATGGCTGCGATAGTTCGCACTTTGGAAATGAGCAGGGAAGCAGCCTCATCGAAATGATCCAGGTCCTGCTTCCGGTTATTGGAGGTCATTTCGGTATGATAACAACCCAGGGCGTTGAGCATGGAACTGAGTACGGCCATGGGATGAGCGTTGGGAGGAAATCCTTGGAAATGATGGCGAACGTCTTCATGCAGATGCGCATTGTGGGCGATTCGGGTCCGAAAATCATTGGATTCCGCCTCGGTGGGCAAGCGCCCATAAATGACCAGGTAGGCGGTGCTCAGAAAGGAACACTTTGCTGCCAGTTGCTCAATGGGAATTCCGCGGTGGCGCAGAATGCCAACTTCTCCATTAACGAAAGTGATCTCACTGAGGCAAGAGCCCGTATTTCCGTAACCGTCATCAAAGGCGATGTATCCCGAATCGGATCTCAGTTTTCGAATGTCGATGGATTTCTCTCCCTCGGTCCCGGAAATAACCGGAAATTCATAGTTCTTACCTTCAATTGTAATAGTGGCGGTTTCAGACATAAACTAGTTTTGTTTAAAGTATTTCAGTTTGGAGCTATAAATACTCAAGGCTGACTAAATATTTTCAACCAATTTCAGAAAATTTCCGTATAACCGGAGTCCTATGCTCTGACTTTTTTCCGGGTGGAACTGAGTTGCGACACAGTTTCCGACTTTTATCCCACTGGCAAAAGGTATGCCGTATTGCGTTTTAAAAAACACGGATTCCTCCTCCTCCGGAGCTACATGGTAACTGTGGACAAAATAAAACTGATCCTGCCCAGAAACGAGTCCCGCGGCAATGGGGTCACTGGGATCCGCCAGCACGACCGAATTCCACCCCATGTGGGGCACTTTCAATTCCGCCGGCAACTGAAAACGCTTAACCAATCCGGGGAAAATCCCCAGGCCGTAAACGTCGCCCTCCTCGGAAAAATCATACAGGGCCTGGAAACCCAGGCAAACTCCAAAAAACGGTCGATTCTCTGAAATCCAGCCCTTGACCGAATCTACCAGAGAACAGGCCTTTAAACCTTCCATGCAATCTCCCAGTGCGCCCACGCCGGGCAAAACCAAGCCCTGAGCCCCGTTTAGCCGCTCGGGACCGGTAATCACGTCCACTTCGGCGCCACAAGCCTCGAAGGCCTTGCAAACACTACGCAGGTTGCCCATGCCGTAGTCGATAACAGCGAGTTTTGTTTTCATAAGGGTTGGTCTCAGGTTAGCTTTTCCTTTGTGGAAGGGAGTTCACCCTCGATCCGGTAATCAAGAGAGGTGGCCGCATCCAAGGCTCTGCCAAAACCCTTAAAGAGCGCTTCCAGGATATGGTGCGGTTCATCGCCATACTCGAGCAGCAGGTGAATATTGGCGCCGAGGCCGTTGACCACGGCCTGAAAAAATTCACGAATCAATACGATGTTGAAATCCCGGATGTAATTGGCGGGAGACTCCACGCGGTAGTGCAAGAAAGGACGGTTGCTCAGATCGATCGCCACCCGCGCAAGGGATTCGTCCATAGGCACGATAAAGAATCCGTAGCGGCGGATACCCAACTTTTCTCCCAGCGCCTTCTTGATGGCTTGGCCTAAAACGATACCCGTGTCTTCAACCGTGTGGTGATAGTCGACATCGAGATCGCCCGAAGCCTTTATCTTCAGATCGAAGAGCCCGTGTTTGCTGAATAGACATAGCATGTGGTCGAAGAAGGGTATACCCGTATCCACTTCATACTTACCGCTACCATCCAGGTTAATGGAGATGGTGATATCCGTTTCGGCGGTCTTGCGATTTATGGTGACTATGCGTTGTTCTGCCATTGGTCGATTGCCTCACTTATGGTTTGCATTTCACTTTCCGACCCGACGCTGATTCTTAAAAAGGAATGCGTTAAAGGATCCTTTTCGAAATGGCGAACCAGAATTTTTTTCCCGTAAAGGAAGTCGTAGATGGACTGCGCCGCCTGCGGACCCGTATCGCCCCTGGAGTCCTTGGGCTCGGTAAACAGGTAATTGGCCTGGGACGGATAGGTAAACCATCCCCTACTTTTAAACTCTTTAAAGTAGCGATCCCGGGTTCGCTTAATCTTACCAATCAACTCCTGGTAATAACCTTGGTCCGCCAGAGCAGCCAACCCGGCTGCTTGCGACAATACGTTCACATTATAACTGTCGCGGACTTTGTCCAAGAGCCTTACAATTTCGGGATTGCCCAGCAGATAACCAATGCGCATTCCGGCCAGGCTATGCGACTTAGAGAAAGTTCGGGTAACACAAAGGTTATCATGCTCGGTCAATAAACCAATGGCATCCTCTTTGGCAAAGGCGGCATAAGCTTCGTCCACCACCAACACTCCGCTATAACGCTTTAACAGCGATTCAATTGTTGTGGTAGAAATTCCCACTCCCGTGGGTGCGTTTGGCGATGTGAGGAAAAAGATATTGGCTCCACAATCCGCAATGGCCGTTACCGGCAGCTGCATGGTTCTGTCATACCTGACTTCTGCTTTGGCCGCTTTTTGAATGCTCTGTAATACCGGGTAAAGCGAGTAGCTCGGCGCCATGTAGCCTACGGAACGATCCCGATCGGAAAATATCCGTACCAACAAATTCAATACCTCATCGGAACCGTTTCCGACAAATGTCCATTCCGGTCCGGGAAGGTTGAAGCAAATGGCGAGTTTTTCGCGCAACGCAGCGCTTAAGGGACTGGGATACTTTTTCAACGATTCACCGGTCGACTCGTGAATGGCCTTAATCACCAGAGGACTCGGAGGATAAGGGTTCTCATTGGTATTGAGTTTGGTCCATCCCGATTCCCCTGGTTGTTTTCCCGGTACATACCCGTGCAGAGCGCGCACATGCGGGAGCGCCCGGTCAGTGACCGACGGATTTGGACTTTTCATAAGGCAACAAAGAGTGGTTATTCCGCCCGAATAGAAACAGATCTTCCGTGTGCGTCGAGATTTTCCATTCTGGCGAAAGCCTCGATGGTCGGAGCAGCTTTGGCCACTCCCCGCTTTTCATAACGCACGACGCTACTCCTGCGGTAAAAGTCCCGGACGGTGAGACCACTCGAGAACCGGCCCGCCCGGCCGGTGGGAAGTTCGTGACTGGGTCCCGCGGTGAAATCACCCAAGGCCGCAGCGGTAAAATTTCCCTGCAGTATGGCCCCGGCAGTCGTTATATCGGCCGTCATTTCCGCAATAACCTTTTTATCTACCTGCAGCTCGAGGTGTTCCGGGGCAACAAAATTCGCCACTTCCACCGCGGCGCCGAGATGGGGCGCCTCGATCACCGCGAAATTTGTTTTCAGAACCCGGTCAATCGCGTCTTTGTGGGTCAATCGGAGTAACTGGGAATCGATGGCTTTTTTCACTGCGGTGGAAATTTTGGGGGCCGTGGTAACCAGGTAGATTTTTTCCTTTCCCGAGCCATGCTCGGCTTGAGCCAGTAAATCTGCAGCTACAAACCGCGGATCCGCCTGAGAGTCGGCTATTACCATCAACTCGCTGGGACCCGGTAGCAGGTCAATTCCCACCTTCCCGAATAGTTGTCGCTTCGCTTCATTCACGAAAGCGTTGCCCGGACCGTATATTTTATCGACCGCGGGAATGGTTTTCGTGCCATAAGCCATGGCTGCCACCGCCTGCGCGCCTCCAAGCTTATAAACTTCCCCAACCCCACAAAGCGATAGCACACCGGCCATGGCCGCAGCGATGCCACCTCCGCGATTGGGAGGGGTACAAACACAAATTTCTGCTACTTTTGCCATCCTCGCCAAGGTTGTCGTCATGATGACGGTAGATACTAGAGGAACCTGTCCGCCTGGAACATAAATACCCACCCGGCGAATGGGGTAGTAACGCTCTCCAACCACGGCGCCATGCGGATTTTTATCCGTCCAATTTTCCGGAATGGAATTTTGGTTGTAGGACTGAACGCAACGGATCGACTCACCAATGGCTCGACGATCCTTTATGGAAAGACTTTTTACACCACATTCCAGCTCCTTTGTGGACAACCGAATCGAACTGGCTGAGAGTTGTGCGCCATCCAGTTGGGCGGTCAGTTGGTAGAGGGTTTTGTTTCCGCGGGTGCGAACGGCTTCGAGAATACCCTTTACAATAATTTCCACCTCCGAAGATCCGGCGGCGTCTTCGGCGAAAGATTGCAACTGTTTAAAAAATCCAGCCGATCCGTAACGGTAGTTAGGCATCGGTTACTTTTTCTTCAGCCCTGGAAGCGGGGGTAAGGTAAACAGGGAATCGTCCAAATCGGGATTCACCTGTATTTCATCGAATGCGATCTGGTGCACTTCATTGCCATCGCGGAATGTGGTCAAGGTCTGGGGAAAGCGAATTGCGCCGGAAAAAATCTCGCCACCCTCTATGATGCGTTCTCCCGTCTCGACTTCCGTCAGTACAAGCCGCCCGGTCGTTTCCTCAATATAGCGAAGATAGAAAACGTCTCCGTAAGAAACTTTTACGCGGTGAATTTCGAGGCCATCATAGAAATCCTTGTCCACGTATTCCACCTTTCGCCATCGGTTTGACTGGGGTGAAAAGAAGTAAAGATTTTCAAATGTAGTGGCCCGAATTCGTTTAAGCGCAGCCGTAGTATGGGGTATCAGGTTGTAACGGCTGGGGTCTTTTTTATCATAGACCTTGGTCCAGGCCTCGTAGTCATTGAGCCCGATTTCGCGAACCAGTTTCTCCCCGGCAAAAACCTGCAGTTGTTTATAGGGTTTTTTCAATGCAATATCAAGGGTGCTGGACTCGCCATTGACCGTGGTTACGGTGCCAATAAACCGTAGAGACTGTACTCCGTTCAGCTTGGCTTCACTGCCCAATCGCTCCCGGGCCTTTGCCAGAATCGCGTCCGCTTCGGGATCACCGGCAATTAGCAAAATGGATGAGCTGATTAACCCCAATACGAGCATTGTAGAAGTGCCAATCAGGCGCACGGCCGGAAATTTTCTGAAAGAAGCCAATTTCATTTTCTGACCTGTAAAATAGATGCAATAACTTTCGAAGGGGTCAAACCTGAATGGCACTTTGTTAAGGCGGAGGAAGGGGTCATTCGCGGGGGAAGGGTTCAAACCTTGAATCAGTTGACTACGCAAGCTTCGTCAAGATTCCAAGGAAATGACCCCGACGGGCATGCAAGATTCCAAGGAATGACCCCGACGGGCATGCAAGATTCCAAGGAATGACCCTGAGGGGTATTCACGATGGCTTCGCGTGTCGCCTGCGGCCTCGGTAGCAAGGATTGATCCCGACGGGCCGCCCTACTCCCACTCAATCGTACTGGGTGGCTTGGAGCTGATATCGAGGACGACCCGGTTTACTCCCTTCACTTCATTTATAATGCGGTTGGAAATCTTTTGCAGCAATTGGGGTTCGAGGCGGGCCCAATCCGCCGTCATTGCGTCGATACTCTCGACGATCCTCAAGGCGATGACGTTGTCGTAAGTTCGCTCGTCGCCCATAACACCCACCGTGCGAATGGGAAGAAATACGGCAAACGACTGCCAAACTTTATAGTACATGTCTGCCCTTTTCATTTCCTCCAACAGGATGGCATCTGACTGGCGCAGTACCTTTAACCGCTCCTCGGTGATATCGCCAATTACGCGCACCGCCAACCCCGGGCCGGGAAACGGTTGTCTCCAAACCACGCTTTTCGGCAGCCCCAATTCTTCCCCAAGCTTTCTGACTTCATCTTTGAAAAGCTGATTAAGCGGCTCGAGAATTTTTAATTTCATCCGTTCAGGCAACCCACCCACGTTGTGGTGGCTCTTGATAAGGGCGGCCGGATTTCCATCGATGGGCAGGCTCTCGATGACGTCGGGATAGATCGTGCCCTGGGCCAGGAAATCGACTTCCCCAATCTTCTCCATTTCGGCCTCGAACACTTCGATGAAAGTATTGCCGATTATTTTTCGTTTCCTCTCGGGGTCCTCCACCCCTTTGAGCCGGCTTAAAAATTCGTTCTGGGCTTCCGCCACCACGAGATTGAATTGGAAATGCTCTCCATACAGTTTTTCAACCGCTTGGCGTTCCCTTTTTCGAAGCAACCCATTGTCTACGAAAACGCAGGTCAGCTGATTTCCAATTGCCTGGTGTATAAGCTTTGCCGCAACGGAGCTATCCACCCCACCGCTGAGGCCCATAATGACCTTGCATTCACCCACTGTTTGGCGGATCGACGCGATCGATAGATCAATGTAACTGGCCATAGTCCAGTCACCACGGCATTGACAGATCTCGAAGATAAAATTGCCAATAATGTCCGTTCCTTGCTCGGTGTGAAACACTTCCGGGTGGAACTGCAATCCGTAAAAATGAAGCTCCGGGTTCTCGATAGCGGCAAAATCGCTGTTCTCCGTTCTGGCGATGGGCACAAATCCGGGTGGTAATTTCGTAATTTTATCCCCGTGGGAATTCCAGACCTGTATTTGTCGTGGTATTCCCTTGAACAAAGGGCTATCCGACGTCACCTGCAAGGCGCCCTTTCCATACTCGCGTGCGCTGCTGGGTTCGGCTTTTCCCCCAAGCATATATCCCAGCAGTTGAATGCCGTAGCAAATTCCCAGGATTGGAACACCGAGTTCGAAAATACCCTTGTCAGCCAGGGGTGCACGATCTGCAAATACACTGGATGGACCGCCCGAGAGGATGATGCCTCTCACGCCTTCCCGCTTTAATGCAGATGCGCTGGTGGAGAAGGGGTATACCTTGGAGTAGACCTGGTATTCTCTCAATCGGCGGGCGATTACTTGCGTGTATTGGGATCCGAAATCAAGGACAGCTACGACCTGGGCCATTTCTAATATTGTAGGCGAGTGTTTTTAAATTGGCAACGCGGACATCGCGATTGTTTAACCCCCATATTATCGGCATAAATCTTGCCGCATTTGATGCAATGGAAGAGCGTTTTCGACCGTTCCGACTGGTAGAAATTCTTGTCGCGCAAATCATAGTACACCCATAAAAGCAGGACGGACCCGATTCCGGCCATCAGGTAAACAAAAAATCCTTCACCGAGTGTTATGGGGATCATCTCTAACAAAAACACGCCTGTGATTCAGGCGCGTTTGTAAATTGGTTTCGGATTGGGGAATTCCTCCGGAATTATCACTTTTTTGGTTCTTCCTTTTCAGCTTCCTCGGTCTCGGCCGGCGCTTTGGGCGCCTCTTTAAGCTTCCGCTTTAACTCCTTGGTCGGAAGCTTCTTCTGCGGTTGGTTCGACCTCGGTCATTTCAACCGGGGTTTCCCCCGTCTTCTTCTTGGCCTGCTTTCTGGTTCTCCTTCTCTTAGGGTAACCTTCGTCGGCGGCGGGAATGAGTTCAATCAGGGCCATCTCGGCAGCATCCCCAGTGCGCCTGCCTATCTTATAGATGCGGGTGTAACCTCCTTGGCGGTCTTTGAATTCGGATGACTTTTCATTGAACAGGATTTGCACCGCTTCCTTATTGCGCAGGCGGGAGAAGGCAATCCGCCGATCATTTAGAATCCCGCTTTTTGCCAGTGTGATCAACTTTTCCACAAAAGGACGCAGGGCTTTGGCCTTCGCCAGAGTCGTCTTGATGCGCCCTTCCACAATCAAGGCACAGCCGAGGTTCGCCATGAGGGCCAACCGGTGAGCCTTTTTAACCCCTAATTGATGCCTGTGTTTTAAATGTCGCATTTCGATCTTTGAGCAGGCGACTTAGTCAATCCTGGAATCGAGCAAGCGCTCGTCGATCTTCATTCCCAGCGATAGTCCCTGTTGCTCCAGCTTGGCTTTTATTTCATTGAGCGACTTTTTACCAAAGTTGCGGTACTTGAGCATTTCCTGCTCGGACTTCATGGCCAGCTCGCCAACCGTGGTAATGTTGGCGTTGTTCAAACAATTGGCCGCACGCACGGAAAGCTCGATTTCGTTCACACTCATATTGAGTAACTTGCGCAGCTTGTTTTGCTCCTCGCTTACTTCGGACCCATCGACTTCAAACTCAATTTTTTCGTCAGATACATTGTCAAATACGTCGAGATGGCGCTTGAGGATGGAAGCGGCATGTTTCAGCGCGTCATCCGGTGAAATCCGGCCATCTGTCGACACTTCCAGGATCAACTTGTCGTAATCGGTCATCTGGCCTACCCGGGTATTTTCCACGTTATACTTTACCAGGCGTACCGGGCTGTAGAGGCAGTCGATCGGAATCACCCCGATGGGCTCTTCTTCCGATTTGTTTTCTTCGCCGGGAACGTAGCCACGTCCCACCTTGACTTCCAGTTCGGCCAATATCCTCTGCTCTTTGTCCAGGGTGCAGATGACCTGATCGGGATTGATAATCTCGATGTTGGAATCGGGTTGAATATCAGCGGCGGTGACCGGTCCTTCCTTGGTAATATCGAGGATCAACTTAACCGGCTCACGCTTGTGATTGATTAATAGAATCTTTTTCAGGTTGAGCACGACATCAGTGATGTCTTCGACAACTCCATCGAGGCATTGAAACTCGTGGTCCACTCCTTCGATTTTAATGGAGGAGATGGCGGCGCCCTCGATAGAGCTGAGCAGTACTCTGCGCAAGGAGTTGCCAATGGTGTGCCCATATCCACCTTCAAAAGGCTCAGCTACAAACTTGGAATAAGTCTCTGTAGCGCTGTCTTCGTCTTTGGCGAGTCGGTTGGGTAGTTCGAATTTTCTTAATCGTGTAACCATGATCTACCAGAGGTTAAATTAATAAACGGAATGAAAAAATTAGCGGCTGTAAAACTCGACGATGAGCTGTTCATTGATTCCCACTTCGATCTCTTCACGGGTTGGCAAGCGATTGATCTTACCTTTAAAAGTATCTTCGGAAAGAGATGCCCATTCGGGGATCGTGCGTGCTCGGGTTTCATCCAAAGCACGGGTGGCCAACTGTTTAGACGAAGTTGCGTCTTTGACTTCGATCTCATCACCGGGTGAAACCTGGAAACTGGGAATGTCCACTTTCTTACCGTTCACCAGGATGTGTCCATGGTTGACAAACTGCCGGGCAGCGGAACGAGTCTTGGCCAGGTTCATGCGGTAAATCACATTGTCCAATCGGGTTTCCAGACGCTGCAAAAAAACTTCACCGGTCACGCCACCGGCATTTTTTGCCTGTTGGAAGGTGCGGCGGAATTGTTTTTCAGTCATGCCATAGGTGTAACGGAGCTTTTGTTTTTCCGCCAACCCTATGGAATACTCACTGTGCTTGCGACGAATTCGCGAACCGTGTACCCCAGGAGGATAATTCTTGCGTTCGAATGCTTTATTGGGCGGGAAAATCGCCATTCCGAATCGGCGATTGATGCGAGTAGTGGGACCAGTGTAACGAGCCATGCTAAAAATAATTTGATTGATTATACGCGGCGGCGCTTTGGCGGGCGGCAGCCATTGTGCGGAACGGGGGTTTTGTCGACGATGGCCAGAACGATTACCCCAAGCCCTTGTAAGGCACGGACGGCGGAGTCACGCCCCAGACCGGGACCCTTCAGATGGACTTCTACTTCCTTAAGCCCATGGGCCATGGCGGCGCGTGCCGCATCCTGCGTCACAACTTGAGCGGCGTAAGCAGTAGATTTGCGGGAACCGCGGAAATTGCATTTTCCAGCCGAACTCCATGAAATTACATTACCTTTGGTGTCGGTAACGGTGACCTTGGTGTTGTTAAAAGTGGCCACGACATGCACCACCCCCGAGGTAATATTTTTGCTTCCCTTAGCCCGGCGAATTTTTACACCTGCCAGGTCGTCTTTGAGAAGATCCGCAACCGTGGTGTCTTTCTTTTTTTCGCCTTCCTCCTTCTCGGCCGTATCAGCGGGCTTGGCCTCTTTTGGTGGCGCTTTGGCCGTACCAGCGGGTTTGGCCTCTTTTGGTGGCGCTTTGGCCGTACCAGCGGGTTTGGCCTCTTTTGGTGGCGCTTTGGCCGTACCAGCGGGTTTGGCCTCTTTTGGTGGCGCTTTGGCCATATCAGCGGGTTTGGCTTGTTTTTGGGGCGCCTTGGCTGCTGCGTCTACTTTGGAGGAAGTTTCTTTTGAAACCGCTTCTATGGCCTCAACTTTTGCCGCCTCCTTCGGGGGTTCCTCGACCGGCTTGACTTCTTTACCTGGATTTTCGTCTTTGCTCATAGACTGGAAATTACCTTTTGGAAACTACGCCCATGGTCTTGCGGGTGCCTTTTCGAGTGCGCGCATTGGTATTGGTGCGTTGGCCCCGTACGGGGAGCCCTCTGCGGTGACGCAAACCTCGATAGCATTGAATAGCTTGAAGACGTTTGAGATTGGAGGTAATGTCGCGCCTCAGATCCCCTTCGATCTTCCATTGGTTCTTCACGATGAGTTCAGAAATCTGGCTAATCTGCTCTTCCGTCAGCTCATGGGATCGCATGGCGGGATCCATTTTCAGGGTCTCAACGATTTGGTCTCCACGGGTTGGGCCTATACCGTAGATGTAGCGAAGAGCATAGGCAATTCGCTTATTATTTGGAATGTCTACACCGAGTAATCGAGGCATGTATAGTCAGTGATGGATATTTGTGAAAAGTGGCCAAACTAACAGGTCATATCCTTTTGGAAAGCTATTTTTTAGACAAAGTTAAGATTTCGGGACCGTTTTTTGTTATCAATACAGTGTGCTCAAAATGAGCAGATGGTTTTCCGTCTACCGTAACTGCGGTCCAGCCGTCGTCGGTGACTTTTACGCCGGGTTCTCCGAGGTTGACCATCGGTTCGATGGCCAGGGTCATTCCAGCCTTCAACCGGTCGCCTTTGCCCTTTCTGCCATGGTTGGGAATTTGCGGAGCTTCGTGCATGGATCTACCCACACCGTGACCGACAAACTCCCGCACGATTGAGAGCCCCCGGGATTCTACATAAGTTTGCACCGCATTGGATATATCGCCGACGCGGCCACCGTCCCTGGCAAAGGGTATTGCGAAATTCAGGGCATCGCGGGTCGTGTCCACCAAGCGCCGCACCTCAGTAGAAACTTCCCCCACCGCAACAGTCCGGGCATTGTCCCCGATGAATCCATTGTGAGAAATTACGACATCTACCGATACCGCATCGCCCGAGCGAATCGTGCGACTCATGGAACCAATGCCATGAACCACCTCGTCATTGACAGAAACGCAGATATAACCCGGATATATCCTGTTGCCGTTGCGGTAATTGTGGCAGGCGCTAGTTGAACCCAATTCCTGAATTAATCGTTTGCCCGCCTGGTCGAGATCGTAGGTGTTCACTCCGGCAACGACCATCTCAACAACGCGGTCGAGTACGGTGGCCGCGATTTGGCAGGCTCTCCGCATTTGTTCGACTTCATAGTTGTTTTTAATCGGTATCATGGCGTGGGGAAGAGGAAAAATAGCTGACGGCTCATTATAGAATCCAGGAGCGCAATACCCAAGAAACGATGCCTACAAGGAAGATTCCAGCCAGAACCACCATTAGGGGTCCGATATTCTTCAACTGGCCTGTAGTGGCAATTTGACTGCGAGCTCGGGCCGGGCTGCGTCCACGGATACGACCCTTTTTCATGAAGCCATCGTAGTGGCGTTGCAAGAGGTAGGTTTCTATTTTTTGCAGCAAATCCAGCAGAACGCCCACCGTAATCAACATTCCGGTTCCTCCAAAGAAGTTGGATATCTGGAATGGCACGTTGTAGGTGAACAAAAGAACGTCCGGAAACACCGCGATCAGGGTCAGAAAAACCGCACCGGCAAATGTCAGGCGGGTCATGACAAAATCCAGAAACTTTGCCGTCGGCTCTCCAGGACGCACGCCGGGAATATACCCTCCGTATTTTTTCAGGTCATCCGCAATCTGGATGGGCTTAAACATGACGGATACCCAAAAATAGCTGAAAACGAGTATCAGCAATCCGAAGATAAAGTAATAGCTGCCGGTTCCGCGGATAAACCAGGCGGAGATATTGCTGAAAAAACTGAGGGTATCGGTGCTGGCTCCCAGGTAGGAAAAAATTTGTTGTGGGAAAAGCAATATTGCACTGGCGAAAATGACCGGCATCACCCCGGAATAATTGACCTTGAGGGGAAGAAACGAACTCTGTCCGCCATAGACCTTGCGCCCAACGACCCGCTTGGCGTATTGCACGGGGATTTTGCGCATCGCCTGGATGACCGCTACGAGCCCGGCCGTCACAACCAACAGCAGAATCAACATGACGGCGAGCTGCGGAATCTCGATCCGGCTGGTACCGATGGGCGCAAAAACCATGCGGAAGAGGGTGGCGATCGCTCCCGGCAGGTCTGAAATAATACCCACGGTAATCAATAAAGACACTCCGTTACCGATGCCGTTTTGGGTGATTTGCTCACCTAACCACATCATAATGATGGTCCCGGTAGTTAAAATGATTACCGAATTAAAGACGAACCAAACACTGTCGTTCAGGATAATCGGATCATAAATACCGCGATCGAATCCGGAAAACAGACTGCTGGGGTTTTTTAGCCCCATGATCATCAGCATACCCTGCACCAGACAGATCAGCACGGTGGCATAACGTGTGTATTGGGTTATTTTTTGGCGCCCCACATCCCCCTCCCGGGACAGTCGTGCCAGGCTTGGCACTACCGCGGTCATCAACTGGAAAATAATCGAAGCCGAGATATAGGGCATGATACCCAGGGCAAATACCGCACCTTTAAGCAGTGCCCCTCCAGTAAACATATTGTAGAGCCCGAGCACCCCGCCGGCTCCAGCCGCAGTTTGGTCGGCGAAGAATTCCTGCAAAGGCGTGGGGTCGATGCCCGGAATAGGTATGTTGGCGCCTATCCGGGCAACAAAAAGCAGCGACAAGGTATAGAAAATCTTGTTGCGAAGATCCGGGATCTTGAAGCTATTGGTGAAGGCGGAAAGCATAGGGTGTTTAGGTGAATTGGTGAGATCAGCATAAGACCATGGCTTCACCACCGGCCTTTTCTATCTTTTCCTTGGCCGAAACCGAAAATTTATGAGCGCTGACTTTGTAGGCTTTTTCAACATCGCCCGATCCGAGAATTTTGATCAACTTTGCATCGGCTCGCAACAGGCCGGCTTTTACGAGGTTGTCCGGAGTAGCATCGGTCTCATCGCCCAGTTTGGCCAGGTCGCCCACGTTGACGACTTCATAACTGGTGGTGAATTGCGCGTTGTTGAAACCACGTCGGGGAAGCTTGCGGTAGAGGGGCATTTGGCCCCCCTCAAAACCGATCGGGATACTTCCGCCACTGCGGGATTTGGCGCCCCCGTGCCCTCTCCCGCAAGTTTTTCCCTTCCCGGAACCTTCTCCCTGGCCAAGACGTTTTTTTCGGTGTGTGGCACCCGGTGTATTGGAAAGATTGTGTAGTCTCATTACCTTTGTCTCTTCGGTTAGTCCGCGGCGCGGAGTTGGGTGATCTGTTGTTTTGAGCGGAGTTTTTTCAGCCCCGCCATCGTAGCGTTAACCACGGCCCGCTGATTGTTTGATCTCAGTGACTTGGTGAGAACATTTTTGACCCCCACTGCCTCGAGAACCGCCCGGACGCTTCCCCCCGCAATTACGCCCGTTCCGGGTGCAGCCGGGCGCAATACGACTTTGCCGCCATCGGATTCGCCCACTACCTCGTGGGGAATAGTGTCGCCGCGCAATTGAATGGAAACCATATTCTTGCGGGCCTTTTCGGTACCTTTGCGGATCGCTTCGGGAACTTCCTTGGCCTTACCCAGCCCCACGCCTACTCGACCATTGCGGTCTCCACTCACCACCAGCGAGGAAAAACTGAATCGACGCCCGCCTTTTACTACTTTGGCGCAGCGGTTTATGTGAACGACTTTGTCGGAAATTTCAGGCGCTTGTTGTTCGATGGCCATAATCGTCTCCCTCAGAGATTAAAATTTAAGTCCACCCTCCCGGGCGGCTTCCGCAAAAGCTTTAACGCAACCGTGGTAGAGCCGACCACTCCGGTCGAAAACCACCGATTCGACTCCAGCTTTCACGGATTTTTCCGCGACGATTTTGCCCATTTCCACGGCGCCATCGTTATTCGCTTTGATAGATTTTTTCTTCAGGTCCTTGTCCAGGGAAGAAACATAAACGAGCGTCTCGCCGGCATCATCGTCGATGACCTGACCATAGACGTGCTTATTGCTGAAATGAACCGCCAGCCGGGGACGATCAGCGCTACCCACTATCTTTTTGCGGATGCGCCAACGGCGTTTCTGCTTAACTAAAATTTTTTTATTAACTTTCATATCACTTACTTCCTGGTTAACCCGCAGTTTTACCCTCCTTGCGGCGGACGTATTCGCCCACGATTCTCACACCCTTTCCCTTGTAAGGCTCCGGTGGATAGAAGCTTCGAATGGAGGCGGCCACCTCACCGACAAGTTGTTTGTCTATACCTTCCACCTTGAGCCGGGTATTTTCAGTGACCGTCACCGTAATTCCATCGGGAATATCGTAGATTATGGGGTGTGAATAACCGAGGTTCATGTCCAGCTTTTTACCGCTGAGGACGGCTCTGAATCCGACCCCATGTATCTCAAGGTTCTTGCTGTAACCATCGACTACACCTTTGACCATGTTTGCTATCAGAGCGCGGGCAGTACCATACATGCTCCGGGCAAACCGGGAGTTGTTCCTCGGTGCAACGTTGACCTTCGAATCCTTTTGAGAAATTTTTACGACGTGGGGAAAAGTATGGGACAATTTGCCCTTGGGACCCTCCACCACAACTGAGTTGTCCTCGATGTTGACGGCGACCTTCTGCGGAATTTCGACGGGTAATTTTCCAATTCTGCTCATCGTGTCCTCCTCACCAGACTTTGGCTACCATTTCACCGCCCAGCTTTTGTTGACGGGCCTTGCGATCCGTCATCAGACCATGGGAGGTAGTTAAAATTCCAGCTCCCATGCCCCCCAGGACTTTGGGTATTTCACGGGCGCCAAAATAGAGGCGGCGCCCGGGACGGCTGATGCGTTGCAGCTCGGTAATGGCGGGTTCGCCATCCACGTATTTGAGCTCGATTGTCAGAGTCCTTTTCTTGCCGGTTTCTTCAGCTTCACTGAAGCCACGAATATAACCGCATTCCTTTAGAATGCCCGCAATCGAGGCTTTCATTTTGGAATACGGGACGGTGCAGGTTTCTTTCTTTACCTTCACTGCATTGCGAATTTGGGTTAAAAAATCTGCTATTGGATCTGTCATGTTTATTACGTTGCTGGATGATATCCCCACTTCCAACGGTGATTTTGTTACCAGGAGGATTTGGTGACTCCAGGAATGCGGCCCGCCAAGGCGAGTTCACGAAAAGTAATGCGAGACAGGCCGAAACGCCCCATATAAGCACGCGGCCTACCCGTTACATTACAACGGTTGCGCAGGCGTACCGGAGATGAGTTCCGGGGAAGCTTGGCCAATTTTCGTTGCGCATTAAAAAATTCTTCATCGCTGACATCGGGAGTGGAAAGAATTTTTTTCAGTTCCGCCCGCTCTGTCCCGTACTTCGCAACGAGACGCTCACGCTTTTTGTTTCGATAAATTGCAGATTTCTTAGCCATAGTAAAAAATGTTTAAGTGTTAGCCTTTCTGAAGGGCATTCCCAGCAGGGTCAGCAATTCAAATCCTTCCTCATCGGTCTTGGCTGAGGTGACAATGCAGACATCCAGGCCGACGGTGTGCTTTTGGGTGTCCAGATTGATCTCCGGGAAAATAGTGTGGTCCGCTATGCCGAGGCTGTAATTTCCACGACCATCCAGTTTGTTGCGAATACCGCGGAAATCCCGTATCAGAGGAAGCGATACCGTAATTAAGCGATGGAGGAATTCCCACATCTGGTTTCCACGCAGCGTGACCTTTACCCCAATAGGCATGCCTTCGCGCAATTTGAAATTGGATACACTTTTGCGCGCGCGGGTAATCACCGGTTTTTGCCCGGCAATAAGCCCCATAGCTTTGGCGACATCATTGATCGCGTTTTTTTCCTTGGCAGTGCTTACTCCGGAGTTGAGAACGATCTTCTCAACCTTGGCTACCTGAAGCTTGTTCTTTAACCCACGAGCTTTCATGAGCTCCGGAACAATCTTTTCATTATAATATGTTTTTAAGCTGGGTTGGTTCATGATTTTTTCCCGGACTATTAACCCGGCGGCTAATCGGCAGAGCCTATTGGAAAAAGGTTGGAAAAAGACTTATTCAAATGGGATTGGCAAGAATTAGTGGTTTATTTTTTTGCATGGCGGGTGTTGTAGCGCGTCTCCTGCATGAGGTTGGAAACATGGATGCTGGCTTCGCGTTCGATGATGCCCCCCGACAGCGGATCATTGGGATTGGTTGGCTTCTGGTGGCGTTGAACCATATTCAGGCCCTCTACCAACGCGCGCTGCTTACTTTTGACCAATTGCAGCACTTTACCGGATTTGCCTTTCTGGCTTCCGCTGATGACGACAACCATGTCTCCGGTTTTTATATGACTCTTCATTACAGGACCTCCGGGGCTAAAGATATTATTTTCATGAAACGCTTGCGGCGCAGTTCGCGCGCCACCGGCCCGAAGATTCGGGTACCTCTGGGATTTTTATTCGCGTCAATGAGAACGATGGCGTTGCTGTCGAAACGCAGGTAACTGCCGTCGGGGCGGCGAATCGGCGCTTTGGTTCTGACCACGACGGCGCGGACAACCTCTCCCTTTTTAACTGAAGCGTCGGTGGTGCTTTCCTTGATGTTGACCACGATGATGTCCCCGATGCCGGCCGTTTTCTTCAACTGTCCCAGCCGCCGGATCATGGTGGCTTTTTTGGCGCCGGTGTTGTCGGCGATTTCAAGCCTGCTCAGTAGTTGGATCATGACGATAGTCCTCTCATTCCTGCAGTTTAGTCCATTTGCTGCGCAACTTCGAGAACGCGGGTAATACGCCAGCGCTTCAACTTGCTCAAGGGACGGGTTTCCATGATTTCCACTTTGTCACCGGTCTTGGTTTCGTTCTTGTCGTCATGGGCGTGAAGTACGGTTTTGCGGTTAATTACTTTTTGGAAACGCGGGTGCGGAATCTTGTAGGCAACCATAACCTTGATGGACTTGTCGCCCGTTTTGCTCGTTACCACTCCTTGCAATCGTTTCCGTTTGTTTCTCGATTCGGCCATAATTCAACTCCTCATTTACTGGGCTGTGGCAGCAGTCCGCTCGTGAAAAATGGTCTCCATGCGAGCAATTTCACGGCGCAACTCCTTTAATTCATGTGACCTTTCAACCTGTCCGGATTGCTTGCGCAAACCCAGGTTTAACAACTCCTGCCGCGTATCACGCAGCCTTTTCTCAATTTCCTGGTCTGAAAGATTTCTTACAGCTTGGGCCTTCATGGTAATTTTCCTTATTCTACCTCACGGGAGACGAAACGGCATTTACAGGGTAACTTGGTATCGGCCAAACGAAGCCCGGAGCGCGCCAGGGAAACGGGCACTCCGCCCACTTCAAACAGGATGGTCCCCGGCTTGACCGGCGCTACCCAATGCTCCACCGCACCTTTTCCTTTACCCATCCGGGTTTCCAGAGGTTTCTTGGTAATCGGTTTATGTGGAAATATGCGTATCCACACTTTTCCCTTTCTTTTCAGGTGACGGGTAACTGCAACCCGGGCAGCTTCGATTTGGGCGGAAGTGATGGAGACGCGCTCCAAGGATTGCATGCCAAAATCGCCAAAAGCCAAGGAATTGCCTCGCTGGGCCATGCCCTTGACGCGACCCTTTTGCTGTTTGCGGTATTTAGTTCTGGATGGAAGTAAGGCCATTAATCAAGTTCTGCTAATTTTAAATGAATCAACTTTTTCCTCTTTTCTGAGCAGCCAGCATTTTACGCCGATCACACCGTAAACAGTCCTCGCTTCGGCAAAACCGTAGTCGATATCTTCACGCAGTGTGTGCAATGGAATTCGGCCTCGTTTCACCATTTCTGCTCGTGCGATATCCGCTCCGCCCAATCGTCCGGCGACGCGAATCTTTATTCCTTCCGCGCCCAGACTATGGGCAATTTGCACGGCCTTTTTCATGGCGCGGCGAAAGGAAATGCGACGCTCCAATTGGAGGGCCACGTTTTCGGCCACCAGTTGTGCATCCAGTTCGGGCTTCTTGATTTCCTGGATATCCAGCAATACCTCGCGTTTCATCAGCTTGTAGAGCTGAAGCTTGAGTTTCTCAAGTTCCTGTCCCTTGCGGCCAATTACGATTCCCGGCCGGGCCGTGTAAATTTTAACCCGTATCCGGTTGGAAGCACGCTCGATGAAAATGCGCGGAACCGAGGCATACTTGAGTTTTTCGGCCAGCACCTTGCGAATCGTATAGTCCTCCTCCAAGAACTGACTGAAATTTTTCTTGTCCGCGTACCAGCGAGATTCCCAGTTGCGGCGAATGGAAAGCCTGAAACCGATTGGATGTGTTTTTTGCCCCATAAAGTAGTGTGTCAGAAATTAATTTTTTTCCGATAGAATAATGCGGATGTGGCTGGTCCTCTTTTTAATTGGTTTGGCGGAGCCGCGGGCCCCGGCACGAAAGCGTTTCAAGGTCGGTCCTTCTTCGATGACGGCCTTGGAGATAATCATATCCTCACCGGGCAAATTATTATTGTTTTCGGCATTGGCGATGGCGGAGTGCAAGGTCTTGCCAACCAGCCGGGCGGATTTGCGCGGAATAAATTTAAGCATCTCTTGAGCTTCCGAAGCGCGTAGCCCCTGGATCTCGCGGGTTATTTCACGAGCCTTCTTCGGAGATAAGCGAACGTATTTTGTGAGTGCCTGGACTTCCATGTTTTAGATCAGTCAAAAATTTCTTAGTTTCGGGGTAACCCTATCGCCAACCGCAAGCGTTTTTTTGGGTTCGAGGGTGGCGATCAATGCCACGGCACACCGTTCTTCGACTCGTGTGAGCAGCAACTCTCCTACCCGTTGGCCACTATTGAAAACGGATAATACCATTCCGCGAACCAAACCCTCATTCAGGCCGCCGTTGATACCGACCAAGTCTGCCAGCTCGCCCGTCTCGATGGCGCTGACAACCAGCTCCCCGTCCTTGCCACGAGTATCTGCATACAACGTGGCTGCACCGGCCCCAATTAGCAGGCCAACCGCCAACTTGCGTAATCTCCACAATTGCAGCTTCATGATAAATTTATTTCTTGGTGTGCGACCCATGGCCCCTGAAGGTGCGCGTAGGCGCAAATTCACCCAATTTGTGTCCCACCATGTTTTCCGTGATGTAGACCGGCAAAAATGTGCGACCGTTGTGCACGCTGATTGTAAGGCCGACAAAGTCAGGAGTAATGGTTGATCGACGCGACCAAGTTTTGATGGATTTGCGGGAATTTGTGCTTTGAGCTTCCTCAATTGTGTCCATCAACTTCGGGTCGACAAAAAAGCCTTTTTTTAGTGAGCGAGCCATGGGGTTTAACGCTTAAATTTCTTACCGTTGCGGTTTACCAGAATAAACTTGTTGGTGGTTTTTGATTTCCGCCGGGTGGGAAATCCTTTGGATAATTGGCCCCAGGGCGACATGGGATGCCCGCCTCCAGAAGTGCGGCCTTCCCCACCACCCATCGGGTGATCAACCGGGTTCATGGCTACACCGCGAACACGGGGACGTTTGCCCAGCCAACGGGAACGACCAGCCTTACCTATGGTGCGGTACTGGTGTTGTTTGTTGCCCACTTCACCAATTGTGGCGCGACATTTTTTATTGATCAGGCGAATTTCACCGCTGGGCATTTTGATTGTAGCGTACTTTTCATCCATACCCATCAGTCGTGCGGCAGTACCGGCTGACCGGGCGATTTGACCTCCTTTTCCGGGAATCAATTCAATATTGTGAACCCTGGTAGCCGGGGGAATATTCGACAAGCGGACCGAGTTTCCGGGCTGATTGCTTTGCTCGGTATCGGAAGCGGTTACGCTATCTCCAACCTGCAATCCACGAGGCGCTAAAATGTAGCGTTTCTCACCATCGGCATAGGCCAGCAGGGCAAGATTTGCTGAACGATTGGGATCGTACTGGATACTCTGGATCTTGGCGGGGATATCCAACTTGTCCCTGCGGAAGTCGACGATCCGAATGTGACGCTTGTGGCCCCCTCCCCGGTGACGGGAAGTTATTCGGCCATAGGCATTGCGTCCACCGGAACTCTTCTTGTGGATGGTCAGGCGCTTTTCCGGCCTTTCATTGGAAAGGTCCTGTTTGTTCTGCTTGAGAAAGCGCTGGCTGGGTGTTACCGGTTTTTTGTCGATGAGCGGCATGATTCTGAAATAAAAAGGTTATACGATTTCGATGATATCCCCCTCCTTGAGGGTCACGATAGCTCGCTTAACCGAAGGCTTCCGGCCCAACTTGCCGCGTCGCCGGTAGTCCGATTTCCGTTTGCCTTTTCGGTTTATGATATTCACGCGGGTTACCGATACATCGAAGGTCCTTTCAACCGCATGCTTTATGTTGATGCGGTCGGCGTCCGCAAACACTTCGAAGGTGTATTGCCCTAGATTGGAAGACAGGATATTCGATTTTTCCGTGATGCTTACTTCTTTTAAAACTTTGTCTGCAGGTTTCATCAGTTATCTGCCTCCATGCGTTTAAGGACCGTTTCCAGGCCTGATTTGGAAATGACAATGGTGTCGTAGAGGGAAAGTTGCAGCGCGTTGAGATAGGGAGCTTCTTCCAGGTCAACCGCCGCAATATTGCGCGAAGCCAAAATCACCACCCCCTGGAATTCGCTGTCAACAATGAGAATTGAGCCACGATCCGGCACGATCTGCTTGAGAACGTTGACAAAGAGCTTGGTTTTGGCCTCGGCTAGGGCGAATTCCTCGATCACCACCAAAGATCCATCGGCTGCCCGGTCGGATAGGGCGCGCTTTAAGGCCAGGGCCTTCACCTTCTTGTTAACTTTCTTGCTGTAGTCGCGCGGTTTCGGACCCATGGCTACTCCACCACCTACCAGAATGGGAGAACGGCGGCTGCCCTGGCGGGCAAGACCGGTACCCTTTTGGCGAAAAGGCTTTCTCCCGCCACCGGACACTTCGGCGCGCGTTTTGGAACTGGCGGTTCCGTAACGGTTATTGGCCCGTATCGCGGTGATGACCTCCTTAAGGGCTTGAAGGCCCTTGTTGTCTTCGAATGCGGGAACCCTTTTAAATTCTTCGACGCCGCTGGAAGATCCATCTGAATTGTATGTTTTCAACTGCATGATGCCGTCTCCAATTAGCGCTTTTGAGCAACCCGGGCCTTCTTGGCGCTGCGCACCAGGACCTGGGATCCGTTGTGGCCCGGGACGCTCCCCTTGATCAGAATGAGGTTCTTGTCCTGGTAGATTTTAACCACGCGCAAGTTTTGGGTGGTCCGGCGTTTGTTTCCCATTTGCCCGGGCATGATTTGGCCCTTAAACACCCGGCCCGGGTCCTGACACAATCCAATAGATCCAACCCGGCGGTGAAACATGGAGCCGTGCGAGGCGGGACCACCCTTGGTATTCCAACGTTTCATCACACCCTGGAAGCCGCGGCCTTTGCTAACACCGACAACATCGACTTTGGCGCCTTCTTCAAAACCGGATACCGTCAGGGTATCGCCAACGCCATGGGCTGGTTTGTCATCACAACGGACTTCCTTGAGTTGCGAAAGGCCGGCCAGGGAGGCTTTTTTCAGATGGCCGTTCTGGCCAGCGCTCATGTTTTTGGCCTTTTTCCTGAAGTAACCGATTTGCAAAGCGTTGTAGCCATCGGTTTCCTCCGTTTTGACCTGGGTGACCGGACAAGGTCCAGCTTCGATAACCGTGACCGGGGTCAGACGATTTTCTTCGTCATAGACCTGGGTCATTCCAATTTTTTTACCAATGAGTGTGTGTAACATCGTTCTAAGCGGTAGGTGGAGCCTAGGCTCCGTTTCGGTAGACCTACGTTAGCGGTTAATATGGGAAAAAGATTATATCTGCGCCTTGGAAATGGTTATACGTTGATGGAAATGTCCACACCGGAAGGAAGGTTCAACTTCTTCAAATCGTCTACCGTTCGCACGGTAGGCTCGATGATGTCAATCAGCCGTTTGTGGGTACGAATTTCAAATTGCTCCATCGATTTCTTGTCCACGTGCGGCGAACGGTTCACGGAATACTTTTCAATGTGCACGGGAAGTGGGACCGGTCCGGAAACGCGGGCGCCGGAACGTTTCGCCGTATCGACGATGTCGCGGGCCGACGAATCAATTACCCGGTAATCGAAACCTTTGAGTTTAATCCTTATTTTTTGACCGGACATGCTTAAAATTAGGTGCGAGCGGGTTCGCGATTAGAGGTTTGAACGATATTAGCGGTCAAGGATGCAGGAACTTCCTCAAAATGAGAAGGCTCCATGGAATAGTTGGCCCTTCCCTTGGAGAGCGAGCGCACATCGGTGGCATAGCCAAACATGGCTTCCAGCGGAACCATGGCCGATATATTGGTGGCCTTGGTTCCCACTTCCATATTCTGGATGCGGCCACGACGCCGGTTGAGGTCGCCCATCAGATCGCCCTGATAATCTTCGGGTGTTGCAACTTCGACCTTCATGATCGGCTCCAACAGAATGGGCCCAGCTTTAGCCATGGCATCCCTAAAGGCGAAAATTCCCGCCATCCTGAAAGCCATTTCCGAGGAATCTACTTCGTGGAAACTGCCATCGAAAATACTTACCTTAAAATCAATTACCGGGTAACCGGCTACCACACCGTTGTTGGCTGCTTCCAGGATTCCAGCCATGGTAGGTTTGATGAATTCCTTGGGTATCACGCCGCCTACGATTTCACTGACCACTTCAATACCCCCGCCGGGTTTCTGCGGTTTAATTCTGATTTTCGCATGGCCATACTGACCGCGTCCACCTGACTGACGTATAAATTTTCCTTCACCGCCGGTGTTTTGGGAGATCGTTTCACGATAGGCGATCTGCGGTTTCCCCGCCCGGGCATGCACCCTGAATTCCCGGAACAAGCGATCCCGAATAATTTCCAGGTGCAACTCACCCATTCCCGAAATAATGGTCTGGCCGGTTTCCCCGTCGGAGGAAACCCGAAAGGTGGGATCCTCGTCGGAAAGCCTGCTCAGCGCCAACGACATTTTCTCCTGGTCGGTATTGGTGTTGGGCTCGATGGACATGGATATAACGGGCTCGGGAAAGGTGGGGGGTTCAAGGGACACATCCAGCACCTTGTCACAAAGGGTATCTCCCGTGGTCACATTTCTGACCCCAATAATGGCACAGATATCCCCCGCGTAGGCCACTTCGATATCTTCGCGGGCATCCGCTTTCATGATCATCAGACGGCCGACGCGCTCCATCTTTCGCGTGCGTGGATTGTAAATCTGGGAACCCCGTTGCAGCTTTCCCGAATAGAGCCGATAAAAAACCAATTTTCCCACGAAGGGGTCGGTCCAGAGTTTGAATACCAAGCCGGCCGCTTTGCCCTTGTCGTTGGGGGCCAGCTCTACCTCTTCTCCCACGGAGTTCTGGGCTTTCATGGCAGGTAGGTCCAAGGGCGATGGCAGGTAATCGACGATGGCATCGAGAAGACGCTGGACGCCTTTATTTTTAAAAGCGGACCCCGGGATGACAGCCACGAAGTCGATGGAGAGCGTGGCCTTGCGGATGCCTCGCTTCAACTCGTCCTCTTCCAATGATTCTCCAGATAAGAATTTTTCGGCGATCTCGTCGTCGAAATCGGAAATGGCCTCCACCAGGGTTTCACGGTAAGTGGTTGCCTCGTCCCATAGTTCAACTGGAATCTCGCGAACGTCGAATTTGACGCCGAGTGGATCGGACTCATCAAAATAATAAGCCTTCATGGTAACCAGGTCGACCAGCCCGACAAAATCTTCCTCCGCCCCAATAGGCAAAAACAAGGCGTGGGCATTGGCGCCCAGTTTGCCGCGCATGTCCTTGATAACGGCAAAAAAATCGGCCCCGGTTCGATCCATTTTATTGACGAATGCGAGACGAGGCACTTGGTATTTATCGGCCTGGCGCCAAACGGTTTCGGTCTGTGGTTGAACTCCTCCCACCGCGCAAAATACTGCTACGGCGCCATCGAGAACGCGGAGCGAACGTTCAACTTCAGCGGTAAAATCCACGTGGCCGGGCGTATCAATGATGTTGATGCGTTGTTCCGCTCCGCTGAAAGGACCCTTTTTGGTGGTCCAAGCACAGGTGATAGCGGCCGAAGTTATGGTAATGCCGCGTTCGCGTTCCTGGGCCATCCAGTCGGTTACAGCGGTACCATGGTGAACTTCACCTATTTTGTGGACAACGCCGGTATAATAGAGAATACGTTCGGTCGTCGTCGTCTTACCCGCATCGATATGGGCGGCTATGCCGATGTTGCGGGTGTATTCCAATGGGTATTCGCGGTAGGGCGAATTAAAAGGAGATATGTCGACACCACCCATTAGAAAAATCTCCTTACCAGCGCAGGTGCGCAAAAGCACGATTGGCCCGCGCCATGCGGTGGGTGTCTTCGCGTTTCTTCACGACCACACCGGTATTGTTATAAGCATCGACGATTTCCATGGCCAGCGCTTCGGTGAGCGGAATGCCACGACGTCTGCGCGCAGCCTGAATTAACCAGCGGAAGGCCAGGCTTTGCTGGCGCTCAAAGGAAATTTCGACGGGAATTTGGTAGGTGGCGCCTCCGACGCGGCGGCTTTTTACCTCCAGCCGGGGTCGTATGTTTTCCAGGGCTCCCAATATCAAATCGATGGGATCGCCCTTTTCCAGTTTCTCGGCGACGCGTTCAAACGCCCCGTAAACGATGTTTTGGGCAATGGATTTCTTGCCGGCACGCATCACCATGTTGATCAGATTGCTGACCAAAGTGCTGGTGTAGCGAGGGTCGGGAACCGGCACCCTTTTTTCTGCTCTTCGACGACGGGACATGGTGAAATCTTATCTATTTTTTAGGACGTTTGACCCCGTATTTAGAACGGCTGCGACGGCGCTTTTCAACGCCCAGACAATCGAGGGTCCCACGAACGATATGATAACGCACACCTGGTAAATCCTTAACGCGACCTCCGCGAACCAGCACGATGCTATGCTCTTGTAGACTGTGCCCTTCGTCCGGAATGTAAGCAATAATTTCCTGGCCATTGGTCAAACGGACCTTGGCAACTTTCCGGATAGCGGAGTTCGGCTTTTTGGGTGTACGGGTCATTACCTGGACACAGACGCCGCGGCGAAACGGATTCGCATCCAAAGCCGGCGATTTTGACTTCGATTTTACCGCTTTACGTCCTTTTCGGACCAACTGGTTTATCGTGGGCATCGGGTAATGTCTAAGGTTCGAAAATTGGAAAAGAGGTGGAACGTATCAGAGGCCAGTGGTTTATCAAGTACTAAATTGGAGATTCTGGAAGTGACCCGACCCTAAGGTGGAAACGTTGGCAAACCAGTGTTTTGGCGGCCTGCGGCACTTCATCCCAAGCGCATTCACTTCCGGGTAACGAGTAGGGGAGCAGCCCAAAAAAGGTCTGCTACTTTACTAACCCGCATGCGGGCTAAAAATTGTGATTGAAAGAATACCCGATCCGGATTTCTCGGGCAGGTAGAAAATGCAGGTTAACCGGCTTCTTTGTCCGTCTCAATCCCGGAAACAAATTCGTTTCCGAAGGTGTCGATGCGAAGGTTGCGGTAAAGTGGCAAACCGGTTCCGGCTGGAATCAGGTGACCCATGATCACGTTTTCCTTAAAGCCGGTCAGGTCGTCAATCTTGCCCAGGGTGGAAGCATCGGTAAGAACCCGCGTGGTTTCCTGGAAAGAAGCAGCCGAAATGAAACTTTCGGTTTCTATGGAAGCCTTGGTGATTCCCAGCAGGATGGGCTCGCCTTCAGCAGGTTTGCCACCCGCTTCAATGATGCGCTCATTTTCGGCCATAAATGTCTTCCGTTCGATTTGTTCACCCCAGAAGAATTCGGTGTCGCCCGGGTCGGTTATGCGCACCTTGCGCAGCATTTGCGAAATAATGATCTCGATGTGCTTGTCGTTAATGGTCACACCCTGCATCCGGTAAACTTTCTGAATTTCAGTCAGCAGATACTCCTGCAGAGCGGTTGGGCCCAAAATATCCAGTATTTCATGTGGATCAGCCGAACCTTCAGTGAGGTGTTGACCTTTGCGAACGAAGTCCCCGATTTGCACGATGATGTGCTTGCCGTGGGCGACCAGGTGCTCTCCATGGTTGCCTGAGTCTTCGTCGGTGACGATCAAGCGCTTTTTGCCCCGCACACTGGTTCCGAAAGAAACGATACCATCGATCTTGGCCATTTCGGTAGCGTCCTTGGGACGACGAGCTTCAAAAAGTTCGGCCACCCGGGGAAGACCACCGGTGATGTCCATGGTTTTGGAGGCCTGACGCGGGGTTTTAGCGATCAGAGTTCCCGCCGCGATCTTGTCACCTTCGCCCACGGCCACCTGAGCTGCCGTCGGTATGGCGTAGGTGGCGATGGCTTTCCCGGAATCATTCTGAATTTCCAACTGCGGATTCAGGTCTTCCTTGTGTTCGGTGACTACGATTCCAATTCGGCCGGTCGATTCATCGAGCTCTTTTTTGACAGTAACTCCCGGAATCATGTCGCGGAAAACTACACGGCCCCCTTTTTCGGAAAGAATTGGTACATTGTGCGGGTCCCATTGAGCCAGGGTAGTTCCGGCATTGATTTCCGAACCGTCCTCAAGCTGGATAACCGCCCCTACCGGGATGGCATAATTTTCCAGTTCCTTGTCGTTGTTATCCAAAATCTGTACGGAGCCGGTTTTATTGAGAACCACGTGAATTCCGGATCCCACTTCAACAAAGCGCAGTCCCGAGAACTTCACGAATCCATCATTTCGGACCCGAATGTCGTTACTCTTGGACAAGTTCGAGGCGATACCCCCGATGTGGAAAGTGCGCATGGTCAGTTGGGTTCCGGGCTCACCAATGGATTGAGCGGCGATAATGCCAACTGAAGATCCCATTTCCACCATTTTATTAGTAGCGGGATTGATTCCGTAGCTGCGTGCAGTCACGCCATTGCCTTTGCGGCAGGTGAGGGGGGAAAGCAATTTTACTCTTTCAATGCCCAAGTCCTCAATCTGCTTGCCCATTTCTTCGGTTACCAGTTCACCTTCCTCCACCAGAACCTCGTCGGGATTGAGCGGGTTGCGAACCTCCTGGGCCACGCAGCGGCCGATGATGCGATCGCTCAGCCCAACGATTTCTTCGTCACCCTCAAAAATGGCGCGCTTCCAGATACCGTCGCGGTAACCGTCGTCATCTTCGGTGATGATCATGTCCATGGCCACGTCGCAAAGCTTCCGCGTAAGGTAACCGGCGTCCGCAGTCTTTAGAGCTGTATCCGCCAATCCCTTGCGTGCTCCATGAGTCGAAATAAAATACTCCAGAACCGAAAGGCCTTCTTTGAAGGAAGAAAGGATGGGACGCTCGATGATTTCACCGGACGGCTTCGCCATCAATCCCCGCGTTCCGCACAATTGGCGAACTTGCTGGCGATTACCCCGAGCGCCGGAATCCATCATCAAGGAAACGGGATTCGGCTCTTCCTTGCCAGCGTTGGACTCCAGCCCTTGGAAAGTTGCATGCTGAATCTGGTCGGTGGCGCCGGTCCAAATGTCGATGATCTTGTTATAACGTTCACCCTGGGTAATGATACCCTTGCGATATTGCTCTCCAACTTCCTCGATCTTGGAACGGGCCTGGGCGACGATCTCATCCTTGTTCTCGGGAATAATCATATCTCCAAGTCCCATGGAAATACCAGCGGTGGTGGCTATGCTGAATCCCAGCTCTTTTAGCTCGTCAAGTACCTGGATCGTAATATCCTTACCCGCGGTGCGGTAAGTGGATAGGATAATATCGCCCAGCTTGGACTTAGCCACCGGGAAGTTGATATATCCCAGTTCATCGGGCCATATTTCATTAAATATGATGCGTCCAACCGTGGTGCGGATGATTTTGCGGTTACTATTGCCGTAAATCGTATCGGGATTTCCATAGTCGGGATTAAGCAGGTCGATCCAATCATGCTTTTTTAGTACGCCATCGGCTTCACCCAGGAGAATTTCCTCCCTCTCGGAAGTCAAGGGCACGCGCTTACCTTCCTCTGGCCGTTTTCTGGGCTCAATGGTCAGGTAGTAGGAACCGAGGACAACATCCTGCGAAGGTGTGAGCGCAGGTTTACCACTCGAGGGCAAAAAGATGTTGTTGGTTGCCAGCATGAGCAGCTTACACTCCATGACCGCCTCCAGGGAGAGTGGAACGTGAACCGCCATTTGATCGCCATCGAAGTCGGCATTGTAGGGTGCGCAAACCAGGGGATGAACGCGAATGGCATCCCCTTCTATGAGTACCGGCTCGAAGGCCTGGATGGACAAGCGGTGCAAGGTGGGCGCGCGATTGAGAAGCACGGGATGGCCCAGGGTAACTTCTTCCAGGATATCCCAGACTTCCGGCGAACGCTTTTCGATCATTTTGCGCGCGCCACGAACGGTGTGCACAAAGCCCAACTCCTTCAGACGACGAATGATGAACGGCTCAAATAGAACTAAGGCCATTTTCTTGGGCAACCCGCATTGGTGCAGTTTCAATTCAGGACCGATTACAATGACCGAACGGCCCGAATAATCGACGCGCTTACCCAACAAGTTCTGGCGGAAACGGCCCTGCTTACCCTTGAGCATGTCGCTGAGAGATTTGAGCGGACGATTTCCGGCGCCGGTAACAGCCCGGCCATGCCGGCCATTGTCGAACAGGGCATCCACCGCTTCCTGCAACATCCGCTTCTCGTTATTGATGATAACGTCCGGCGTTTTCAATTGCATGAGGTTTTTCAAACGGTTGTTCCGGTTGATCACCCTGCGGTAAAGATCGTTCAGGTCGGAGGTTGCAAAGCGGCCCCCTTCGAGTGGAACCAAGGGACGCAAGTCGGGTGGGATCACCGGCAACACTTCCAGCACCATCCATTCGGGTCGGGAGTCGCTGTTAATGAATCCCTTGATCAACTTGAGTCGTTTGGAAATCTTCTTTTTAATCTGCTTTGAACGGGTGTTGTTCATCGCCTCATGCAAATCGTCCACCAGGGGTTCCAGAACCAAGTTGGACAAGACTTCACGAACAGCCTCGGCGCCCATGCGGGCGACAAAGGCGTCTTCACCATATTCGTCTTGCGCCTGCTGGTAATCCGCTTCGGTCAGCAATTGCTTCTCCTCCAGAGGAGTCTTTCCCGGATCAGTTACCATGTAGTTCTCATAGTAAATGACCCGCTCCAGATTGCGCGCGGTCATGTCCAGCATCAGGCCAATGCGGCTGGGCATACTCTTGAGGAACCAAATGTGGGTAACGGGAACAGCCATTTCGATGTGCCCCATGCGTTCGCGGCGCACCCGCGAAACGGTGACTTCGACCCCACAGCGGTCGCAAACCACACCTTTATATTTTATGCGCTTATACTTTCCGCAGGCGCATTCGTAATCGCGAACCGGCCCGAAAATGCGCTGGCAAAACAAACCACCCGGCTCCGGTTTGAAAGTCCGGTAATTGATGGTTTCCGGGTTTTTAACTTCACCCCGGGACCACGAGCGAATGGTGTCCGGCGATGCGACGGTTATCTTTACAGCATCGAAAGTATTGTCCCGGTCGAATCCGAGAACTTCTCTCACTTCTTGTGTGCTCATATTTTAAGTAGCGTAACGGTTAAATTCCTGCTTTGGCTTGGTGAGCCAGACGAACATCCAAACACAGACTTTGCATTTCCTTCATCAATACGTTAAAGGATTGCGGAGTCCCGGCGCTAAGGGAGTTGTCGCCCTTCACCAGTGACTCGTAAATTTTGGTGCGACCTTGCACGTCGTCCGATTTAACGGTCAACAATTCCTGTAGCGTGTAAGCCGCGCCATAAGCTTCCAGCGCCCATACTTCCATCTCACCGAACCGCTGGCCGCCATACTGTGCTTTGCCACCAAGGGGTTGCTGGGTGATCAGCGAGTAGGGGCCAACGGCACGGGCGTGAATCTTGTCGGCCACGAGGTGATTGAGCTTCATCATGTAGATGTGGCCCACCACCACCTCCTGATCGAGCGGCTCGCCGGTGCGGCCATTATAAAGCTGGCTCTTGCCGTGTTCGGGAATTTCGGCGGAGCGGCAATATTCGCGGATACCCTCTTCGTCGATTCCGTCAAATACCGGGGTGGCAATGTGTATCCCCAGCTTGTGGCAGGCGTGACCAAGATGGGTTTCCAGCACCTGTCCAACATTCATCCGAGAAGGAACTCCCAGAGGATTGAGGCAGATTTCGATCGGTGTTCCATCGGAAAGGAATGGCATGTCCTCCTCCGGAACGATTTTGGCGACCACGCCTTTGTTACCGTGGCGGCCGGCCATCTTGTCACCGACCTGAAGCTTGCGCTTGGTGGCAACGTAGACTTTCACCTGCTTGATAACCCCGGAATCAATTTCGGTGCCTTCTTGGATCGCGGCAATCTTGCGCCCGCGTTCTGCTTCCAATTCGTCGAACCTGGACTGAAAGGACTTGATGATCTCCATAATCTTGATGCGAACCGGCGAAGGATCGATTTCGACGTGTTTGGCAACCGCAGCCAACCGACGAAGCAGCGTTTTGGTAATCTTGCGATTGGCCGGGATAATGATTTCATCGGACTCCCCGTTGACTACATCGAGAGGAATCTTTTCACCAAGCAGGATGTTGGATAGCGCTTCGGTCAAATTTTCTTTCAGCTTGTCGGCTTCGTTTCGGTACTCCTCGTTGATTTGCTTAGTCTTTCTGCGACGGTCGGCTGGGCTGAGTTTCTCCTGCTCGCCATCAATTCGGGTCGATATCTTTTCTTCCATTACCATACCACTTACACCGGATGGAACCACCAGGGAGGTGTCCTTAACATCGGCGGCCTTTTCGCCAAATATGGCACGCAGGAGTTTTTCCTCCGGAGCAAGTTCGGTTTCACTCTTGGGAGTAATCTTTCCAACCAGGATATCGCCAGGTTTTACCTCGGCGCCCACGCGAATGACGCCATCGTGATTGAGGTTTTTTAAAGCCTCTTCCCCCACGTTGGGGATATCGCGCGTAATTTCTTCGGGTCCCAGCTTGGTATCTCGGGCTGTTACCTCAAATTCCTCGATGTGAATGGAAGTGAAGATGTCCTCCTTCAGAACCTTTTCACTAATGAGAATAGCATCCTCAAAGTTGTAACCATTCCAAGGCATGAACGCGACCAGAATATTGCGACCAAGCGCCAGTTCACCGTGATCGGTGCAGGCGCCATCGACGATTACCTCGCCGGCTTTTACTTTCTGCCCCTTCTCTACGAGGGGTTTCTGGTTGAAGCAAGTTCCGGCATTAGAGCGCATGAACTTGCGCAGATCGTGCACATAGATGCCCTTTTTGGGATCGCTGACCGGTTTGCGGGAAAACTTCACTGGAAGTGTTCCGTCTTTGGAAATCACAACGCGCCGGGAATCCACCGATGCGACGATCCCGCCGTGTTCGGCCAAAGCGACGGTCCTGGAATCCTGGGCAACTTTTGATTCGATCCCCGTTCCTACGTAGGGAGCTTGGGTGCGCAGCAGGGGCACGCCTTGACGCTGCATGTTCGATCCCATCAATGCCCGGTTGGCGTCATCGTGTTCGAGAAATGGGATCAATCCTGCCGCTACCGATACGAGTTGCTTGGGAGAAACATCCATGTAGTTAATAACACTGGGATCGGCTTCAAAAAAGTTGTCTCCCTGCCGGGCGGTAACGGTACCGATAAAGTTTCCCTTGTCATCCACTTCAGAATTGGCCTGGGCAATAATCAATCCCTCTTCTTCGTCGGCAGTTACATAGCGAACCTCATTGGTTACCTTTCCGTTTTTGACTGCCCGGTAGGGGGTTTCAATGAAGCCAAACTCATTGATATGAGAGTAAATGCTCAAGGAGTTGATCAGCCCGATATTGGGACCTTCCGGTGTTTCAATAGGACAAATCCGGCCGTAATGAGAGGGATGGACGTCGCGCACCTCGAATCCGGCTCGCTCCCGGTTTAACCCTCCCGGACCCAAAGCGCTTAACCGGCGCTTGTGAGTGATTTCGGCCAGGGGATTGATCTGGTCCATGAACTGGGAGAGCTGGCTCCGGGCGAAAAAGTCGCGAATTACGGTGCTCAGCGCCTTGGGATTAATCAACTTTTGCGGGGTTATCGAGTCCACACTCTGATCGTAGAGGGTCATTCGCTCGCGGACAAGCCGTTCAGTTCTGGCCAATCCGATGCGGCATTGGTTGGAAAGGAGTTCTCCAACCGTGCGGACACGCCTGCTTCCCAGGTGATCGATATCGTCAACCAATCCTTCTCCTCGCTTCAGTTTGATCAGGTAACGAGTAGCCTCAACGATGTCTTGAACCATAACGGTGCGGACCTCGAGTTCCGTGTTTAGGGAAAGCTTCTGGTTGATTTTGTAACGGCCTACCCGGCCGAGGTCGTAGCGTTTGGGATCCTGAAACAGACGCTTCAACAATGCCCTGGCATTCGAGGTGGTGGGAGGCTCTCCTGGACGCAAGCGCTTGTAAATTTCCTTGAGGGCTTCCTCTTCGTTACGGGTTGGATCCTTTTTTATCGCGCGGATGATGGCGCCCTCGTCAAAGGAGGTATCAATTACGCGGATTCCGGAAACTTCAGATTGGTCAAATTGTCGAATGATGCTCTTGGTCAGCGGCTCAAAAGCACGCGCTAGAACGATGCCCTGGTTGGCGTCGATGATATCTTCAACCAGGGCTAAATGACTCACGGTTTCCATGTCGAGAGCCTCGGGCAGATGCAGTTCACGGATGTCGTAGAACAGGTTCAGAATATCGACGTCGGAGCCGTAACCCATCGCCCTCAACATAGTGGTAATCAGGAACTTGCGGCGACGACGACGGCGATCGAGGAAAACGTAAAGCAGGTCGTTGTTATCGAACTGCACTTCCAGCCAGGTTCCGCGATCTGGAATAATACGGTATGAATGCAGTTGCTTTCCGCTAGTATGCGAGGAGGTCTCAAAGGCAATTCCGGGGGAGCGATGAAGTTGACTGACTACTACTCGTTCGGCTCCATTGATAATGAAGGATCCACGCTCGGTGATGTGGGGGATCTCCCCCATGTAGATTTCCTCATCCTTGATCTGATCCTCCTCGCGAAGACGAAGTTTTACATAGAGTGAAACGGAGAAAGTAATCCCTTCACGGATACATTCCATCTCGGTCATCTTGGGTCCGACAATGTTGTAAGAGACGTACTCCAGAACAGATTTTCCATCGTAACTCTCTATGGGAAAAACTTCCTGAAAGACCGCTGCAAGCCCGGTCTTCTTGCGTTTCGATGGAGCTATATTCTGCTGTGTAAAACCCTTGAAGGAGTTGATTTGATTTTGAATCAGGTTGGGTGGCTTGATGACCTCCTGAAGTTTTCCGAAGTTTTTACGATCAGACATAAGAATTCCCAAATGGGGTGGGTCGTGTGGATTTTATAAGACCAGGGCGGTTCTGCTATTTACACAAAAAGAGACGACACGCTTGGCGCGATGGCGGCCAGGCCTGACCCATCTCTGAAATGGAGAAAAGTTGAGATAAAGGAATTATGTGATTTCGACTTTTGCGCCAACGGCTTCGAGTTTCTTTTGGATTTCTTCAGCTTCCTCTTTGCTAATGCCCTCCTTGACGGGCTTGGGCGCGCTCTCAACGAGGTCTTTGGCTTCTCTGAGGCCAAGTCCAGTGATGGCGCGAACTTCCTTAATTGAAGCAATTTTGTTCTCACCCGGGCCTCCGAAGATGACGTCGAATTCGGTTTTTTCTTCGGCAGCTTCGGCTTCATCTCCGTCACCGGCCGCTGGCGCAACTGCGACGGCAACCGGCGCGGCTGCGCTTACACCCCACTTGTCTTCGAGTTCTTTGACTAGTGCGGCAATATCTACAACAGACTGGCTGGAGAGCCAATCGATAACTTGATCTTTAGTAATGTCAGGCATTGTAATCTCCTTTGACTGATTAGTATTTCGGTCAGAAACGTTTAAGAGCAAAAGCTCCTAACCAACCTTATGGATTTATTGTTTATGTTCATTGGATTCCGGATTAGTTCCAGAAATTGTTAAATTAGTTTTCTCCCTTTTCTTGATCGGCCCGGGCTTGTAATACGTTTACCACGCTAGTCGGAACCGCGTTGAGAACGGAAGCCATCTGAGTAGCCGGCGCGTTCAGCAAATTGAGCAGTTGAGCCTTCAGGACCTCAATGGATGGCAGGTCAGCCAGAACATTGATGTCATCCTGCGTCAGGGTTTTGTTACCCAATACACCAACCTTGACCTCGTTCTTTTTCTTGGCCCTGTAAAACTTGCGCAAGGTTTTGGCCACACCGGAAGGATCGCTGCCTCCGACCACGATCGCGGTCGGACCCGCCAGCCAGGCATTCAACTCAGGCAGGTTACCGTTCCTGGCAGCCACGTCGAGCACGCTGTTTTTAACCACGTGAAATTCAGCTCCCCGCTCGGAGAGTGTGCTCCGCAGTTCACTGGTTTCGGCAACGGTTATCCGTTCAAAATTGGTCAGAAAAACAAAGTCAGACTTCTCCAGATGGTTGCTGACCTCATTTACCAGGTATTGTTTTTCTGCTCTCATTTTTCGTTCGCCCTCTAGTCGATGTAGCTGGATGTATCCAAGGTGACACCAGGGCTCATGGTTGAAGATACGGATACGCTTAAAATAAATCTACCCTTAAAGGAAGTGGGTTTCGCTTTGGCTACGGTGGTGATCACCGTCTCGATGTTTTCCTTGATCTTTTGCGCTTCAAAAGACCGTTTGCCCACCGGCACACCGATGTTGGCGGTCTTATCCATCTTATATTCAACGCGACCGGCCCTTACCTCCTGGATCGCTTTGGCAATGTCGTCGGTTATGGTACCGGACTTTGGATTTGGCATTAGTCCTCGCGGACCGAGGACCCGGGCTATGGCCCGCACATCTTTCATGGCTGCCGGGGTGGCAACCGCCACGTCAAAATCCACCCAGCCTCCCTGAACCTTGGCCACGAGGTCTTTCAATCCTGCGTAGTCAGCCCCGGCGTCCAGCGCTGCTTTCTCATCGTCGGTGAACACGACGACGGTTACTTTTTTACCACTGCCATTGGGCAGGGAAACGGTTCCGCGAACCATTTGGCTGCTCTGGCGGGGATCGACTCCGAGCCGGAACGAGAGTTCGACCGTTTCATCGAACTTGACCGGGGGAAATTCCTGCAGAGTTTTGATGGCTTCATCCAGGTCGTAGGACTTCAACCCGTCGACCTGCTCGAAAGCATTGGTGTAGCGTTTACTGTGTTTAGCCATGTTTGAATGCAATTGAAAATTTACCAATCTACCTCAATACCCATGCTCCGGGCCGTACCAGCGATGATTTTTACCGCCCGATCCTCATCGGTGGAATTGAGGTCCTTTTGTTTGATCTTGACGATCTCGGCCAACTGCGCCCGGGAAACCCGGCCCACCTTTTCGCGGTTCGGTTCACTCGATCCCCTGGCCAGGCCGGCCGCCTTTTTCAACAATACCGCGGCGGGTGGCGATTTTAGGATGAAGGAGAATGAACGGTCGGCATAGACGGTAATTACCACCGGGAGAATCATTCCCGCCTGGTCATTGGTCTTGGCGTTGAACTCCTTACAAAAGCCCACGATATTGACCCCGGCTGCCCCCAAAGCCGGACCGACCGGAGGAGCGGGATTTGCTGATCCAGCCGGTAATTGTAGACGAATAGTTCCCGTTACTTTCTTAGCCATCGGATGTTATCCAGAATTTCTTTCCACCTGCCAGTATTCCAGTTCGACCGGGGTGAAGCGTCCAAAAATGGATACGGAGACTTTGAGCTTCCCTTTTTCGGGGTCGACTTCTTCGATCATGCCGTTGAGGTTGAGAAATGGACCATCGGATATTTTCACTTCCTCTCCCAATTCGTAATTCACCTTTGGAACTTCCTTGCCTTCCGCTTCTTTGACTTGATCAATAATACGGTCTATTTCCTCCTGTTTGAGCGGTGTGGGATTTGCGCCTCCCACAAAACCAATCACGCCGGTTGCACCTTTAATAAAGTAGTAAGGCCTGTTCATCAATCGGCCTTCATCGTCGTACAATTTCATGTGAACAAACACATAACCGGGGTAAAGTTTGCGGGATTTGCTGGTTTTCTTTCCTTGCTTAACTTCGGAAACTGTCTCAATCGGCAAAAGTACGTCGAGAAGAATGTCCTCCATTTCCTCCTGCTTCTTGTACCTGTCGAGGTATATTTTTGCCTGGTTTTCCTTGTTGGAAAGCGTCTGGAGCACATACCATTCGGATTTGGACTGGGATGTTTCTGTCATAAGCAATTGGAATTAACCGCGCACCCAATCGGTAAAAAGGTTAACCACCTGAAAGAGTGAAAAATCCGCAATTCCAATAAAAGCGCCGAGGAGTAATACGGCGATCAGCACCACGATGGTCGAATCGCGAAGTTCCTTCAGGGTCGGCCAGGAAGCTTTTTTTAGCTCACTGACCGTTTCTCCCCAGAAGATCCGGATTCTTCGGAATGGATTTTTCATAAATTGTTTGGCAGGACAGGAGGGACTCGAACCCCCAACCGGCGGTTTTGGAGACCGCTACTCTACCAATTGAGCTACTGTCCTTCGGCAATACATTAGACAGGTAAACAGGGAATCCATTTGAGTAAATTCCCGACCCGGTTAAAAAGTTTCAATTATTACTCCACTATATCGGTTATTCGACCCGCACCAATAGTGCGGCCACCCTCACGAATGGCGAATCGTTGACCTCTTTCCATCGCAATCGGAGTGATCAACTCAATGTCCAGGCCGAGGTTGTCTCCCGGCATGACCATTTCCACGCCATCTGGAAGTTTCACATTTCCGGTTACATCGGTGGTACGAAAATAGAACTGCGGACGATAACCGTCAAAAAATGGAGTGTGACGTCCACCTTCATTCTTGCTAAGAACGTAGATCTCCGCCTTGCCCTTCTTATGCGGATTAATGGTCTTGGGCGCAGCCAGAACTTGTCCACGCTGAACAGCGGTCTTTTCAATACCACGCAGGAGCACGCCCACATTGTCGCCAGCTTGCCCCCGGTCGAGCAGCTTGCGAAACATTTCCACACCGGTAACTACGGTGGATTGCGTTTCTTTAATGCCTACAATCTCGATCGTATCACCAACTTTGACAACACCGCGTTCGATCCTTCCGGTTACCACCGTACCGCGACCGGTGATGGAGAACACGTCCTCAATCGACATCAGGAAAGGCAGATCGATTTCACGAATCGGCTCCGGAATATCGTTGTCGACAGCTTCCAAAAGCTGGGCGATCGCCTCGAGTCCTTCCGGCGAGCCTTCCATGGCTTGCGTGGCGGACCCCTTGATTATGGAAATGTTGTCACCATCAAACTCATACTTGGAGAGCAACTCGCGCACTTCCATGTCCACTAGCTCAACCAGTTCCTCGTCATCAATCAGGTCGGTCTTGTTAAGGAAAACCACGATATTGGGTACTCCCACCTGACGGGCCAGCAGTATGTGTTCGCGGGTTTGAGGCATGGGGCCGTCCGCCGCGCTCACCACCAAAATTGCCCCGTCCATTTGAGCAGCGCCGGTGATCATATTTTTAATAAAATCTGCGTGACCGGGACAATCTACATGGGCGTAGTGCCTGTTCTCAGATTCGTATTCCACGTGAGCGACGGCGATGGTGACGATTTTTGAATCGTCACGCACGGTTCCTCCCTTGGCGATCTCGGCGTAAGACTTGAATTCCGCCAGCCCTTTCTCGGACTGAACTTTCAGTATAGCCGCCGTCAAGGTAGTTTTACCGTGGTCAACGTGACCAATCGTTCCGACATTAACGTGTGGTTTAGTTCTTTCAAAGGTTCCCTTAGCCATGGGTAATATTCGATAAAGGGTTGGTTATTAATAGCATATGAATTATATCCTCACTGAAATGGAGCCCTCGAGCGGATTTGAACCGCCGACCTCGTCCTTACCAAGGACGCGCTCTACCGACTGAGCTACAAGGGCACACAATCTACAAGAGAATGGTGTGAAGAAAATAAAGGCGAGAAAATGGCAAAAACCGAAATAGGTCGTCAACCCTTATTTTACCTTTTTTCGGAGGCGACTCAAGGACCGATTTTCACCTGGAAATATCCGGTCATCCCCTGCAGCAGAGGACGCACATTTTCCAGAAGAATTTTCCGTAAATAGATATCTGTCTCTTCGTCGCCGCTCGGGCTGACCAGCAGAGGCTCGCCACCCACGCCAAAAGGGGTGTGGAGAATTGAGAAAACTACGGGGTCCACCGCCAGGGAAAAAGAGGGGGTGGTTTCCAGCGAAATGAACGATTTTACTACCAGGTTTCCCCCAGCATCACTCGCCTCAACATAGAGGCCATGGCGTTCAACGGGGGTCCATTCTTTTTTGCTCACTGCAAATTCCGAAAAGAAATCTCCCGACATTTTTTTCAGAATTTCCTCGGGATTTCCCAGTGAAACTTTTGACTGGGCCGCCGCCAACAGGATGGAATCGTCCAGGCGAATGTCGGGATCGAAGGGTTTGGACAGGTCGACCTCCGGCTCCCAAATGCTGGCATCGGTTTTGACTGGGCCGGAATAATTGCGAGCCGTGGGAAGAAAAATGGGCTCCGAGTCGAAGAGAAAGGCCCGCCGCAATAGAAGATCATCACCCAGCTTTTGACCTTCAGATTGATAGAAGATAAAGGCATCTTGCCTCGGTGCGGGTTGGTTGGGCTCAAGATCGATTTGAAACACAAACCAAATGCCCAGATGCAGGGCAATTCCGAGCAGGGCGAACAGCGTCAACCAACACCTGTAACTGGTAGGTTTGGGGTTTCTGGCCATTTTAATGAAAAGTGGGAATTTCGATTTCCTGGTTCTCCCCCGCTACGAGCACTTTAGTAAATCCGGCTTGTTTGGCTTGTCCAAAAATCTCGAAAAAGGTTTGCGCACGAATTCCGGGATCGACCCGCACGAGCAATGCCGCGTTTTTTCGCCCATCCAAAAAAGCGGTCGCTTTTTCCTTGAACTGCGAAAGCTTCAGGTTCTGGCCCTCAAACAACAGCATGTCATCGCGCTTCACCGTCAAAACTGCCGAAACGTCCATGCCACTCACTAATTCTTCGTTCAGTTCCAGATCCACCTGCACCCCCTGCGGTAAAACAAAAGCCGAACTAAAAACCCCGAAAAACAATACGATGATCAGGATATCCAAAATGGGCACAACTTCCAGTTTCGAGTCGGCCTTGGCCTGCGTAAATCGTCCGAGATCGAGTGGTTGGCTAAACATGGCGGTTTTCTTGGGAAGCCGGTTCCAAATTGAACCCTTGGTCGCGCAGGTCGTGCACAATAAATTTCAGCATCTCATTACCCGCCCACTCCATGTCGCGGACCAGCGCTTGCACACGCCCGTTTAAAAAATGGTATCCGAGAAAGGCCAAGACGGCTATGGCCAATCCGCAGGCGGTTGTCAGCAACGCCTGCCACATACCGTGGGAGAGCAAGGAAGCATCTGAGTAATTTCCGGCCGCTTGCATGTTATAAAAGGTCTGAGCCAAACCGATAACCGTTCCCAGCAAACCTACCAGGGGAGCCGATTTTGCCAGCGCAGAAAGTGCTCCCAATCGTTTTTCCAGCACCGGAATCTCCACCAAGGCAGCCTCCTGGATTTCGTAACGGATCTTTCCCTCATTTTCTTCAAAGTGCAGCAGGCTGGCTTTGACCAGGTTGGGCAGCGGCCCCGGCGTCTCCTCACAGAGGGTAAGAGCTTCCACCAACCGCTTTTTGCGCACCGTATTTTTGATCCCAGCAATAAATTCCGAGGATCGGATCTGACCGCGGTGCAGGAACAGCGCCCGTTCCACAAAAACGAGAAATCCGACCAGGCTCATGAGAAGTAAAACCCACATGATCGGTCCTCCATTCTCCAATAAACTGAGATCAAATCCTTCCATTTTCATCCTTTTTTCTGACCCAATCGGCTTAGTTTACCTTCGGCAAGGCTTTTGAAGGGTAACCCACGGTCGGGGATGAGGGCATAAACCCGGCGAGCAGAATCCAGGTCTCCCCTTCCTTCCAAAGCTTCACCCAGAGAAATGACGATTCTCGACATCCAGTAACGACCGGTGGATCCCAATTCCCTGGCATGGTCCTCCTCGATGAGGAACTGGTTGATGGTCAGCCAGTAAATCTGAATCACCCGTTCGGGATTTTTGCGGCGTTGGTAGGCAAAGGCCCATTTCCAGGCTGCCTCTACCCTCAGGTCGATTGGGAGGTCTGGTAACTCGGCCAATCGCTCAAATTTTCCAATGGCCTGGTCAATCCTTACCTGGGAAGTATCGGTTTGGGCTAAAATACACTCGGCTTGGGCCATCAGCACGACCGCCCTGTCCATGTGACCCGGAAACGCTAGGAGCAATTGCTCGAAAACCTGTTCAGCGCCACCAAAATCATTAAAACTTCGCAAGAGATTGCCCTGGCTCAGTCGCCCGTAAAATACCAGGGGGTGATCGGGATAGTTTTCCGCCATGCGCTCGAATATCTGGCTGGCTTCCCGCATGGTGGAATCGGTTCCCCGGGTAAGGGCATGCAGGGCGGCTTCATACAGGGCAACCGGCGCAAGCTCGCTGCCAGGATAAGTGTCGGCAAGTTGGATTAACCTTTGCTGAGCGTCAACCATCAGGTTCTGGGATGCAAAATAACGGGCCTCCGCCAAGATGCTTTGTGCCGCAGCTCGCGTATCCGGAAAATCTCGACGAACTGCCGCCAGCAATTCCAGTCCCTCCTCCTCACGGTCTGCAAAAACCAAAGCCTGCCCTTCCATCACCTGGGTAAGGCTGGCGATGGTAATGCCCAAACCTTCTTCAAGTTGCTCATTGGCCTCGGTAAGGGCACGGTAAACTTCCCCAGCCACAACCGGAGTTAGAGCATATCGTCCCGTCTTAAGTGTCAATTGACAGCGAAACCACAACAAACGAACCCATAGGGAAACCGGCAGCACTTCCTTCGACTCCTGGGTGAGCCATTCACTCAGTAAATGATAAGCTTCACTTTCTTCCCGAGCTCGCTGCATGGCAGACAACAGGTTCCAAAGCGCTCTCCATTTCTGCACCGGGTCCACGGTAGCGTCGTCTTTGAATGCCTCCATATGCTCGATGGCCTTTTGATGGTTGCCGGAATTGATTTCAGATAGTACCCACTGAAAAAGAACTACTCCCCGGTCGCTCTGGTCCTGCAGAATGGCGACGCCGTATGAATCCGCCGCATTGCGATAGTCCTCGGCCAGAAAAAAGCAATCGGCCACCAGCAGTTGAATGCGATTACGCTCACCTTGCGTATCTACCAACTCTCCTAATTGTATGAGAAAACCGGCCGCGGTTCGGTAGCGCTGCCGCTGAAACGCTATCAGCACCAGTAACCGCAGGGTGGACTCCCGGAGTTCGGTTTCGGAATTTTCCTCAAGCAGCGTATGGCACTCATTTTCTGATGCCTCGTAATCCTGGACCCGGTAAAGTAGTTGAGCCCGGCTATAGAGCACCTGATCCTTCAGGACTCCAGGTAAACTGGCCAGTTGCAGTTCATTGGTATAGGATAGGAATTCCTGGATTTCTTCAGCAGTTGTGGTCGATGAAACGAGCTCCTGCAAAGCACGCAGTCGTAGTTCGGTAGTCACGCCGATTGATAATAATCGCCGAAAAGCGCTGCGGCCACCATCCGTCGCCCGCCCGGAAATTACTCCCTGTAAGAGCAATAATTCATCACGTAAATCGTAATCGGCCTCCATTATCAGTGGCAAGATCTCCTGAATTGACTGCACCGCTTCCTCTGGTCGACCGGCCACATTGAGGGCGACGGCATATGCTTTGGCAAACTGGAAGCCCGCCCGGTTACCTGCAAGGATCTCGGAATCCATGTCGTCTTTCAAACCCGTCAGCCGGTCTTCGCTGATTCTCGCCGAATCCAATAATAAGGTTCTATATATTATGAGGTCAATTTGGGCTCTCTGTTCGCTGGAGACAGCTGCCTGCCGCGCTTGAAACAGGAGAGAACCTCCATCTTCCCCAGGCAAGGATCTTCGCTCCAACAATCCTTGCATCAGGAAGTACCAGGCAATCTCCTCGGGCATCAAAGATGGCCGTTCTACAACATTCAACGATTCCTCAGCGGCATCCTCATCTCCCAGAAAATAGTTAACCAGCGCCCGACGGAGTTCATATCTCGAGTTTCGGCTTCCATGAAACTCCATCAATGCTTCTCTCGCTTCCTGCAGCTTGCCAAGTGAAATGAATGCCGTGATACGGTTGAGCTCCATCTCATGCGTTTCCTCACCGGTAGCATCAGCACCTTCAAGCAGTCGATCGTATAGTCCGATGGCGATGTTGGACAATCCCGACATCAATGCGGTGTCGGCAGCTTCTCTTTGCCAGATTCTGCGCCGTTCCGCCTCAACGGCGCCGGCTTGTGCTTCACTGATAAGGGGTGTGGAAACATCGGCAACACCGGCCTGCTGCCCGAATAAACCTGGGCAGCATAGCCCGGCAAGTATCACTTCCGCAGCCAGTAGCAAACCCCCCGGCAAAGATTCTAAGAAAATTCTCAAATCAGGTATTTTAAATAATCTTCCAGTTTCAATCCAAAACATAGACCCCAATTTTTCCCTTTGGGCTCCAAAAAAATCAGATGTGTCGCGAGTCTTCCTCGTCCTTTTTTAAATAACCAGAGTCCTGACGTCGGTGATTAACCGCATTCTTTTTGACGTAGGCTTGGTGAATGTCGTCGGCCGTCATACCCAGTACCTGTCCCAACGAAACCAGGAAATGAAACAAATCCACTACTTCGACCTTGGCATTCTGCCGGTCAAAACCTTGGTACCTGGCCCACCATTTCCACGGTACGGAATCGGTTAACTCTGCCAATTCCTGCTGCATAGCCCGCGTGTAATTAAGCACCCATTTAACCTGTTCCTCATCAGACATGCCTTTCGTATTTACACCAATCCGCTTATTGAGCTGATCCTGTAATTTAAAAATATCCTCAAGTTTATCCATAAATGAAAGGTTCGGAAAAGCCCCCGCCTTGCGCAAGACGAATCCAGCCCGGCGTCGGGGTCAAGGGGGCCTACCGAGGGTCGCGGAGGAAGGGGTCAAACCTCAATGGCCCTTAGTTAAGCATGATTGTGGAGGCAGACGGTATGGGCGCCAGCCGGGGTCATTTCTTGTAATCTTGCATGCCAATGCGAGATTTAAGATTTGACCCCTTACCCGAAACGTTCTCAAAGACGACTGACCCTGTAAGGCATCCGTTTTGACCGCCTGCCCCCTTACTCCAAAGCCCCCTATCCCCGGTAACTTGGTCCCATCCGGATTATAACCTTGTAATATAAGGCTCCATTGGAGAAAGATGGTAGGATAAACCGAGATCGCATTCAAAAAGGATTTGAATGGGATAGGCACCAGAAATGATCCAATCACTAGAAAGTCAAGCATCCCTCCCCCTCGACCAGCACCTGCCATGTGCCTGTAAACCCGACCTCATAAATGTAGCAAAAAAACTTCTAAAGGAAACCTTACCATGCCCGAATTTGAAGAGGCTAAACCAGTCAACTCCAAAACCGACTACGAGTTAAAATCAGATAACTATCCTAAAAAAAGCGAACCTGCCGACCCTGTAAGAAGCAGCCCGACCAGCTTCGACCAGCCGGCTAAGCCGAGGCGGCCCCGGCGTTCGCGTTACCATAGAGCGTATAAGAAGCCCCAATCCGGGCCGATCAAGCGCCCGCCGCAAACGAGCGCATCCGAATCGCCGCCAGAAAAAGAGGATAGTCCTAAACCGGAGCGTCGCCATCCACCGCGGGGTAAACCGCACCGTTCCCAACCCAAGGCGGGTGATCAAAAGCGGCCGCCCCGCAATCGAAATCGCAACCGTTCCAGGAATTACCGGAAGCAGGGCGAAAATAGAGGAGAGGATGGTGGGCGGGGTGAACGTAGCGATTCCAAGCATTATCCGAGGTCCAAGCCTAAGAATACAAAAAAGTCCCCCACCCCCAGAGGCTGGATTGCCTCCGTCGTTGCCGGGGTGAAAAACCTGCTCGGCATCCAAGAACCGGAACCGGAAAAACCAGAGAAAAAATACTACCGCAACCCTCGAAGGCGCAAAAACTACCGCCCCAACCAACCCAGGAGAAATCAGCACAACCGTGCTGGTCAGCAAGGGGATGGCTCGAGGCAAGCCCTGGATGACGATAAAAACCCCCAACGCAGAAGACGTCGCAGACGCAGGCGGAGAGATGGTAGACGACATCCACAAAAAAATCCAGTTGGCGGCGAGTCACAACCCAAAACTCAGTCGCCGAAAAGGTCGCAAGACAATCCGCCCAGCTCCTGATAATTTTTCACCTCAATTACTTCCATGGACGTAATGAGAATTGAAGGAGGGAATACCCTGCGCGGTTCCATTCCCATAAGCGGCGCTAAGAATGCCGCCCTGCCCGTCTTTGCCGCTACGTTGCTAACCGAGGAAACTTGCATTTTGGAAAATGTACCCAATCTGAGCGACATTCGCTTCATGGGTAAAATCCTGCAACACCTTGGAGCAGAAGTGGAACAACCGGAAGCCAACACCTGGAAGATCACTGCAGCCAATGTGTCGCCGCGAGCCCCCTACGATTTGGTTCGAAAAATGCGGGCTTCCATATGTTTGATGGGTCCACTGGCGGGCCGCCTTAAACAGGCGGAAGTCTCCCTCCCCGGTGGATGTGTCATAGGACCGCGGCCCATCGATATGCACCTGAAGGGATTTGCCGCCTTGGGAATGGAAGTCAAGGTAGAGAATGGATACGTGCATTTGGACGCATCCCGGGCAGAAGGAAGCCCCATATTTTTGGGTGGACGCCACGGCAGTACAGTGACGGGTACGGCCAACATGCTCATGGCCGCGGTGCTGATCCCAGGCAAAACTGTTATCGAGTGCGCCGCCTGTGAGCCGGAAATTATAGACCTGTGCAAAATGCTTTCATCCATGGGCGCTGAAATCGAGGGCATTGGTAGCCCTATAGTGACCGTTCGCGGAGTGGAAAAACTGCACGGATGCAACTTCCGAATATTGCCCGATCGCATCGAGGCGGGCACTTTTCTCATAGCCGGCGCCATGGCGGCGGATGAACTGACGGTGGAGAACCTGCGCGTAGCCGACCAGGCCGCGCTTATCGACAAACTTCGGGAGGCTGAAGTACCCATGCAAATTAATTCTCCCACCTCCATCACCGTGCAAAAGGGCAACTTACCCTTGCGGCCGGTTGACGTAGTGACACATCCACATCCTGGATTTCCTACCGACCTGCAGGCTCAAATGAGCAGCCTTATGTCGATAACTCCCGGGATTAGCATCGTGACGGAAAAAATTTTCCCCAACCGTTTCATGCACGTGCCGGAGCTGCAGCGCATGGGCGCGGACATTGCCATCGAAGGTCCCAACGCAATTATCAAAGGAAAAACCAGCCTCTCCGGTGCGCCTGTTATGGCTTCCGACCTGCGCGCCAGCGCCGCCCTCATATTGGCCGGGCTCGTGGCGGAAGGCGTCACCTGGGTGTTACGCATTTACCATCTCGATCGCGGTTACGACAGGATCGATGAAAAGCTCAAAGCCGCCGGTGCAATCATCCATCGGCTGCCCGAAAGTGAAATGCCCAAAGATTTAAATCCCGAAGCTGCCTAATCCGTGGAAAATTCCACTCCAGAAATTCCCCACAAGGGAATGAGTTTTATACAGACCGCCCTGGAAAACAAAAATTCCTCCAGCGACAACAAGCTCCGACCCCTCGATTTCAGCGACTTCACCGGCCAGGCCAAAACATTGGAGCGCCTCCAGATTATGGTGGGAGCGGCCCGGGATCGAGGGGATGCATTGAATCACATCCTATTCAGCGGACCCCCGGGGTTGGGCAAAACCACCCTGGCGCTGATCCTGGGCAATGAGATGGAACGCACGGTACGCATAACTTCGGGTCCCATTATTGAAAAACCGGGCGATATGGCCGGACTGCTCACCAACCTCGAGCATGGGGACATACTATTCATAGACGAAATCCATCGCATTTCCAAAACGGTGGAAGAGTATCTCTATTCGGCTATGGAGGATTTTCGGATCGATATCATGATCGATCAGGGCCCAAACGCCCGCAGCGTAAGGCTAAATATTCCCCGCTTCACCTTGGTGGGCGCTACCACCCGCATGGGGATGCTGACCGCTCCGCTGCGCTCCCGATTTACGCTGCAAACACGGCTCAACTACTACGACCGTAAAGCCCTTAACAAAATTGTGCTGCGTTCCTGCAGGATATTGAACATCGACACTCAAACCAAAGGGGCAGAGGAAATTGCGGGCCGAGCACGGGGAACTCCCCGCATAGCCAACAATCTCGTCATGTTTGCCCGCGATTACGCCCAGCAGCGGGGTGACGGGGTCATCACCCTGGAAATGGCCAAGTCCGCCCTGGAACTTCTGGAAATCGATGACAAAGGCCTCGATGAAATGGATAAACGGCTTCTCAAAATAATCGCCGAAAACTACCGTGGTGGCCCGGTCGGTCTTAATACGCTGGCCGTTGCCGTTGGTGAGGAGGAAGGCACTCTGGCGGAAGTCCACGAACCCTTTCTCATCCAGGCGGGTTTGCTGCAGCGTACTCCACAGGGCCGAACCCTCACTTCAAAAGGCTTCCAGGCTGTCGGCCTGGCCCGGCTCGCGACCAATGATCCCTCCGGCGCTCAGCAACAATTCCAAATCTGACTTGGGTGGGGCTGCTGCCTCCACGCAGTGTCCTGGAAGCCTGGCCCGGATATCTCAAAGATCATCCCTCTCCCACTCTATCCCACCGTGAGCCGAATCCTTGGAATATCCGCGTTTTACCACGATAGCGCCGCTGCACTGGTCGTTGAGGGAGAAGTGGTTGCTGCCGCCCAGGAAGAACGATTTACCCGCATAAAACACGATCACGAGTTTCCCACTAACGCGGTGCAATACTGTCTCAAGGAAGGGGGTATATCGCCGGAGGATCTGGACTATGTTGCGTTCTACGACAAACCCCTCCAGAAGTTCGATCGCTTGCTGGAGACCTATATCGCCTATGCCCCATTGGGTGTTCGATCGTTTCTCATGGCCATGCCCCTGTGGCTGAAAACCAAGCTTCATTTGCCACGCGAAATTCTCAAGGCGCTGGAAAAACGCTACCGCAAGCGTTTTGTATTTACCGGGCACCACGAATCGCATGCGGCGAGCACATTTTTTCCTTCGCCCTTTGAAGAGTCGGCCATTTTGACCCTCGATGGGGTTGGAGAATGGGACACGGCAACTATCGGTCACGGCCAAGGCCACGAAATCAGACTGCTCAAAGCTCTCCATTTCCCCCATTCCCTGGGTCTGCTTTACAGTGCATTCACCTATTTCTGCGGGTTCCGAGTTAACTCTGGTGAGTACAAGCTCATGGGTTTGGCTCCATATGGAGAACCCAAATACGTGGATGAGATCTACCAGCATCTGATTGACCTCAAGGAAGACGGTTCGCTGGCCATGAACATGCAATACTTCAACTATTGCCAGGGGCTAACCATGACTTCACGGAAACTGAACGATTTGTTTGGCGGACCACCACGCCAACCGGAAACCGCCATCACTCAGCGCGAAATGGACCTGGCGGCATCGATCCAGGAGGTCACTGGTGAGGTTGTTTTACGCATGGCCAAAACCGCCAAAAAGTTGACCGGCTCCCACAACTTATGCATGGCAGGCGGGGTTGCCCTCAACTGCGTGGCCAACGGCAAGGTATTGCGATCCGGCATTTTTGATAACCTCTACATTACACCGGCCTCGGGCGATGCCGGCGGAGCGCTGGGAACGGCGCTATTCGTCCACCACCAGCTCCTTAAACAACCTCGCCAGCTCACCGGGAAAGACCCACTCAGAGGATCCCTCTTGGGCCCGGCCTACTCCAATGAGGAGATTCGCAAGCTTCTCGATGCTGAAAACGTTCCCTATAGCTATTTTGCCAGGGAAGAAGATTTATTGCGCGAGACGGCCCGAGAGATGGTGAACCTGAAGGTGGTCGGATGGTTCCAGGGTAGAATGGAGTTCGGTCCCCGGGCCCTGGGTGCGCGCAGTATCATCGGCGATCCCCGGAGCAAAGACATGCAGTCGCAAATGAACCGCCGCATAAAATTTCGTGAATCGTTCCGGCCCTTTGCCCCTTGCGTTCTGGAAGAGGAGGTCAACCACTACTTCGATCTCGATCGAGAATCGCCCTACATGCTGTTGGTAGCAAATGTTAAACGCGAACTGTGGAATGAACTGACCGAAAATCAGATAGAATCGATGAAGGATCCCGATCTGCGGAAACGGATCAATGTTGCGCGCTCGACCCTGCCGGCGGTTACCCACGTGGACATGAGCGCTCGCATTCAAACCGTGGACGAGGAGCGGCATGGACGCTACTACCGGTTGATGAAAGAATTTAAAAACCAAACCGGTTGCGGAGTAATCGTTAATACCTCGTTCAACATTCGCGGCGAACCGATTGTCTGCACACCGGCCGATGCCTACCGCTGTTTTATGGCCAGCGATATGGATATTCTGGTGCTGGAGAATTTTCTCTTGCGCAAAACCGAGCAGCCCGAGCAGGACCAATCCGCCCGGCAGAAATACATAGCCCGTTTTGCACGCGATTAATGCCCATGGTAAATCCCTTTAAAGAAGTTGATTGGAACCCGAGCCCTGCGGCGCTGCGCGCTTTCGCCAAGAGCCTGGTCGTCGGCTTTCCCTGCCTTGGTTTGGCGCTGCTGATCATTGGAAGAATTTCATCCGGTCAATGGGAGGCCCAGGTTCCCCTGCTAGTGGCGGGTTGCGGCGTGTTCGCCGCAATAGTTTTCTGGCTGATACCCCGGATCGCCAAACCATTTTATATCGTTTGGTACTGCCTGGCCTGTAGTATTGGCCTGCTACTGGGCAACGCCTTACTCGCCCTTGTGTTTTACATTGTGGTAACCTTAATTGGGTTGGGAATGCGCCTCTTGGGGCGGGATCCCTTGAATCGCAAGCTTGATAAAAATGCGAAAACTTATTGGCTCGATGTTGAACGGGACGATGATCCGCAACGGTATTACCGACAATTTTAGTGAAAATGACCAACCGTACTGCCCTATGAGCGAAACTGAGATCGAAAGGCAATCGGAAGTTAACGAATTTGAAGCCGCCGGCGAGCAGGGCAACGCCAGTTTCCTGGGTGAATTCATCTTCTTTCTCAAGACCAACAAGAAATATTGGATGATTCCGATACTGCTTGCCCTTTTGGGTCTGGGGGCGCTGATTCTCCTGGGCGGAACCTCCGCAGCGCCATTTATTTATACGCTGTTCTAATGTGGTGTCCCAGAAATTCCTTCTAAATATACCGCAGCGATTTTTCTGCCTAATCAAGGCGGCGTAGGTCGCTTGGGCCTGAAGGCCCGTGCTGCGAAAAGCAGCCTTGCCAGGCCATTTATGGCACGCTCGTATTGTTGAAGTTATTTCTGGGACACCACACTAGAGTAATGGTTTTAAGTTGTAGGAGCGGCTTTACGCCGCGATTGCTTCGAGGCTGTTTGGTGGGATCGCGGCGTAAAGCCGCTCCTACGATGGTTCGAAATGAAGTTTCAAATCCCGGTTTCTGGGATAGGCTCTACCTATCGCACCCAGGCGAATTTAAAAATTATTCGCTCAGTTCGAACAAAAACGCTTGAAGGGCGCCTCGGCTTGTCGCTGAATGGGTGTCCATGGCGATGCGGTTCACCATTTTGGGAAGCAGCAGCTCAGGAAACTGCAGCCTCCTAGCTACCAACCATTGTAAAATCCTCATCGACGCCGGCTACTCGGGCAAGCAACTGTGCAAACTGCTGAGTTCTGTGGGTGAATCGATTGAGCATATCGATGCGGTTTTTCTCACCCACGAACACACAGATCATACCTCGGGAATTCGTGGATTGAGCCGGTTTCGGCACCTGGAGTTTTACGCCAACCGGTCCACGGCCAGGGCAGTACAGTCGAAATTGTCCCGTCGTCCGACCTGGAAACTTTTCGAAACCGGTTCGACATTCGGCTTTCGCGATCTGGAAATCACCAGCTTTGCCATCCCTCATGATGCCTACGATCCGGTGGGATTTGTCTTTAAAAATGGAGACGGGGACCTCTTTGCCCCGCACTGCAGCCTGGCTTGGGTGACCGACCTGGGTTATGTCTCCGAACTGGTAAAGGAGCGTGTACGGCATGTGGACGTGCTTGTCCTGGAGGCCAATCACGATACCGAGATGTTGAATAAGGATACCAAGCGACCCTGGCCGGTTAAGCAGCGCATCATTGGGCGCCACGGTCATTTATCCAATGTTGCCGCCAAGGAACTACTGGATAGCCTGGAGAAACCGTGGTGGAAACAGGTTTACCTGGCTCACCTGAGCAAGGACTGCAATTCGGTGGAAAAAGTCTCCCAAACCGTGGCCAATGGGAACAAGGTTAAACGCCGCTACAAAATCACGGTAGTACCTCCAGAGGAAACGCAACCACCCTATGAGTTTTAGAGCATCTCCGGCAGGCAATTTCTGATTTTTACTACCCGATGTCGGGTTTTGACCCATACCGGCACTCGATCTTCGTTAGCTCGTTACGAATTTGGTAAGCTGTCGCATTAGCTCGGTAGTGAGAAATGCGGGCTATGAGTTGGCTTCCGCCGACGGATTCAGTCAATTTTTTCGTCGTGTCAACGGGGAATATTTTAGAAGAGGTTTTTCCAATCAATACTTCATGCCCCTACAGTTTCATATCGAAACTGGAGACATTTGAGCCAGCCTATCGGTTTTTTGCCATGTATTCCCTGGCTGCTTCCCAACTGGCAAAGTCGTCGACATCCGACTCTTCCGCTAAGAGCGAATGGGTCAACCCAAGCTCGGCACATTTTAGCAATGTTGATTGCAGCACCGTTTCGCTTCCCCAGAGAATACCTTGGAATAACGCAGGTATGCTTCGATTTACTCCTAACAGATAATAGCCCCCATCGGTCGCCGGGCCCAGCACTACGTCATGGCCCTCGAGTTTGAGAAATGCTTCGTCCAACCTCGCCTGATCCACATAAGGGCAATCACCGCCCAGAAAAACCAATTTCTGCACGCCCGCGGTAAATTCCACCTGCATGGCGTGGATTAATCGCTCACCCAAATCCTCACCCACCTGCGGAATGTAAGGGTAAGTGGCCCCCAACCAATTTTCCATCACGGCCGCCCTATCGGGCGTATAATGGATGTGGATACGCGAAGCGACCCCAATGCGCTGCAAAAGGAACTCCACCAACCCGCAATAAGTCCTCAGGGCTCCCTCTGTACCCAGCGATTTTGCCAGCCTGGTCTTTACGGTTCCCACAACCGGAGCTTTGAGCATGAGTGCGACGACATTCACCAGTCTCCAGCAAAAGAAGCTGGATTGAGGGCACAAGTCCTATCCCGCATGTCTCATAAATTTTCTACTGCACTCCGAAATGTCGGCACTGGTGCGGACCTCGTTGGATTCGCGACTTTGCAGGGTGTCGACCCAGCTTCACCCGCGATTCAGCTCGATGCCCACACCAGCACTCGATCTTCGTTCGCTCGCTACGAATTTTGTGAGATATCCGTGCTAATCCACCTGCAGTATGAAACCATGAAGGTATTCACTTTCCGGCATGTTCAAAAGCACTGGATGATCAGCCGCCTGAAAGCAGGTATGCAGTATCCGCACCCTGCGCCGGGCGTCAACCGCAGCATCGGCGATAACCTGCCTGAACAGTTCAAGGCTCACCGCTTGGGAACAGGTGTAAGTTGCCAGTATTCCACCTGGATTAAGCGACTTCAGGGCACGCAGATTAATTTCCTTATACCCTTTTTTTGCGCCTTCACGCTGCGACTTGGTTCGCGAAAATGGGGGCGGATCGAGGACGATGAGGTCAAAGGCGGCATCCCGGTTCCGGGTGAAATAGTCGAATACATTTCCCACCCGAAAATCTATGGAGCATCCATTTTTTTCCGCGTTGATGTTGGCGGCCTCGATCGCTGTATTTGAACTGTCGATACCAACGATCGAGTCGGCACCGCCCAATGCGCAATTCAGGGCAAAGGCCCCTTGGTTACAAAAGGCATCGAGAACGGTTCGTCCCCGGGCAAGGGAAGCGACCAGGCTATGCTGTTCGCGCTGATCGAGATAAAATCCCGTTTTATGCCCGCGGCGAAGATCGAGGCAATACTGAACACCTCCAATATTTAACCAGAATGGGTCGAGAGGTCGATCCTCGAAAGTCTCCACGTACAAGTCCAATTGCTCGAGTTTGCGGGTTCGGGCATCGTTGCGAAACAGAATAACTTCCGAACCCAAAATATCCTTCAGGCAGGTGGCTATGGCGGGCAACCGCATATCAACCGCCAGGGTCAACGCCTGAATGACCAATACTCTGTGGTACTGATCAACCACTAAGCCGGGCAGAAAATCGGACTCGGACCAGACCAACCGCCGGCAGTTGACATTGGGCCGCCGCGCCACTGCCTTGGACAGAGCGTCCCGTATATAAGCCATGGTAAAGGGCGTGCGCTCCAATGAAAACCGGCGCCAAATGATTTGAGAGGCTCCATTATAAATTCCACTGCCCAATAACCGCTTGCGGGAATCGCGGAGCAATACCGTTTTACCGTTCTCCGTTTCCGGAAGGAGATCCTCTACCTCGCCGGCAAACACCCAGGGATGACCTCGAAGCACACGAGACCTGGATCGTGGTTTCAGAAACAGTGACTTCATGCAATCACTTCAGTCTGCTGTAGAGGTAACCGGCCAGGCCGACCATCACCAAATTCGGCATCCAGGCTGCGTATACCGCCGGAAGGTAGCCCTGTTCACCCATTAAAACGGCCAGCCTGGCGATGATATAGTAGGTAAAAAATAAACCAGCAGACTTGGAAACTCCCACCATGGCATTCACTCGCACTCCTGATACCGAATAGGGCACCGCCAAGCCCACGATAATGAAACAGATGGCGGTACCGGCCAAAATGGAGTGATAACGGACCCGGTAGCTTGCTACCTTCGCGGTATCGTGCGTGGCAAAATAGTCCATAATGCTGCGCAATTCCGACATGGAAAGGTCCTGGGGCCGCTTATCCAGGGTCATCATCAAGCGGGGGGATTCAGTAAAATCAGCTTTCTCCAACCTCTCAAAGGGCTTGGATTGGACGAGGTCTCCCGTATCGACGTCAAACTTCAATTCTCTGCCGCGATAAAACAACCACGACCGGTCACTCGTGTTATAATACGACTCACTGGCCTGAATTTTCGAATATTCTCGGTTCAATCCATCCAGAGTAGACACCGTCACTCCATAACCCCGAAATGAATTTTTACTGAACCGGTTCATAAACCAGATCCGCCGGTCGGTCGGATTGTCGAAGGCCAAGTTGTAAAGTAATCCCACTTCTCCAATTTCCTCACTTTCCAACTGGTATTGAAATTCGAGGTCATCCCAGATCAAGCGCGCTTCCTCAACCGCCCAAGGTACCACCCGGGCGTTTAGATAGAGAAGACACAGCGAAAGCAATAACCCGATAAACCAAAGGGCCCGCGTAATTTTCCAAAAACTCATTCCGCAGGACCGCATGGCCACGATCTCATTATTTCCATGGAGACGACTCAGACTGAAGAGCAGGGATACCAAAAATGCAACGGGTAGAACCAGTGGCAACATGGTGGGAATTACGATGAGGTTGTAGTAAAGAATCTGCTCGACCGGTGCATTAAAATCCAACAAATCACCCAAGTTGTCGTACATATCAAAAATCACCAACAGACCCAGGGTTGCGCCGATCGACAGGGTAAAGGCACGCAACCATTCCCACAAGATGTAGCGGTCAATGCGATTCACTGATTTTCATTCCAATCAAGCCATGAACCGCTCAGCAAGGGATTTGTGCTTTTAAATTGCCAATGCACCCCCTAACGTTCCGCAATCTCAATTCTTTTCCTTTAAATTTATGGCAATCAAAGAATCTTGGAACAGCCGCGTTGGCGTTATCCTGGCGGTTTCAGGAAGCGCGGTCGGGCTTGGTAATTTCCTGCGGTTTCCCGGTCAAGTAGCCCAATACGGCGGCGGAGCATTCATGCTGGCCTACTTCATTTCCTTCCTGCTCATCGGCCTGCCCATTTGCTGGGCGGAATGGACTATGGGCCGTATGGGAGGACAGAAAGGATTCAACTCCAGCCCCGGTGTATTTAACCTGATCATTAGGCACCGCTGGGGCAAATACTTGGGCATTCTGGGGGTGGCGATTCCGCTGATCATCTACATGTACTACGTCTACATCGAATCCTGGTGCCTGGGGTATTCGCTCGGCTTCGTGCGCGGGGTAATGGATTTTGAAACCGTGTCGGAATCGGGCGCCTTCTGGGGAAATTTTATCGGCTCTAGTGAAGACGGGTCGGCCATGGGATTCGGAATCGACAAAGTTGGCTTGTTTCTGCTCATCTGCTTTGCCCTGAACTTTTCCCTGATCTACCGTGGAATCGCCAAGGGCATTGAACTGTTTTGCCTCTACGCCATGCCGGCGCTCGTGGTAATCGCCATCGTTATCCTTCTGCGGGTTCTTACCCTGGGAGTTCCCGATGCCACAAAGCCCGATCAGAGCATCGTCAACGGACTGGGCTATCTGTGGAATCCGACCAAAGTGATCTTGCAGGAACTGACTGAGGATGAGGATGGAATGGGGACTTGGTCGGATGTAACCGAGCTGGTAGGAGCCGGTGTGGTGGAAGCCAGAACAGCCGAAGCAACCGCCAGTCCCACCCTGCGCATTGTCAAAAAGACACTTTTCCAGCAGCTTAGAAATCCTCAATTATGGTTGGCCGCGGCGGGACAGATTTTCTTTTCCTTGTCGGTCGGATTCGGGGTCATCATAACTTACGCCAGCTACCTGAAAAAGACCGACGATGTCGTACTCAGCGGCCTGAGCGCCACCAGCGCCAACGAATTTTGCGAAGTCTCCCTGGGTGGGTTGATTTCCATTCCGGCCGCCTACGCATTTCTGGGAATAGCCGGTGTTGCAGGCATGGGCACGTTTGGATTGGGCTTCAACGTACTGCCCATGGTTTTCTCGAGCATGCCTTTTGGAAACGTCTTCGGCTTTCTGTTTTTCTTTCTCCTCTTCCTGGCCGCGGTGACAAGTTCCCTCTCGATGCTTCAACCGGTCATAGCATTTCTGGAAGAAGGCCTGCATATAAATCGCAAACAATCCGTATCGATTCTGGGATTGTTTACCGCGTTGGGAGTCGGCTTTGTGTTTTACTTCAGCAAAGAGGTAAAGGCGCTGGACACTTTGGACTTTTGGATGGGGACTTTTATGATCTTCATCCTGGCCACCATTCAAATTATCTTGTTTGGATGGGTAGTGGGTATTGAGAAGGGCTGGAAAGAAGCTCACCAGGGCGCCTCTATGCGGATTCCCCGCGTGTTCAAATTCATTATGAAATACATCAGCCCACTGTTTTTGCTGGTCATATTTTTCTTCTTCATCGCTTACAACGTTTTGGGGGTAGGCCGAGGCGGCGTATCCAATTATGTGATAGACCTGACCGGTGGTGATGGCAGCCCATCTAACCTGGTGGCGAGACTCAGTGTCGGGCTGATTATCATCACCCTGATATTCCTTGGCCTGATGACCGCCGCGGCGTCAAGGCGCTGGAGCAAACAATTAAATCGCGAGGAGGGCATACGATGACCCTTGGAGGATGGATAGTAATGATTATTTCGGTCGGGACGGTTTCCACGCTTTTTGCCTGGTGCATTTATCAGGTGTTGACTGAAAAAAAGATCGAAGATGATGGCACGTCCGGGCAAAATGTTGATCCGCCCAGCCAGTGACCCTGACAACTGGCCGCTCAGACACCGATAAAGTTTCGCAACCCGGACGGATCGGCGAAAGATTCGAATACGATGGAAGGCCGGTGTTTCCTCAATTCGCCCACGGTGTGATGACCGGTTGCCACCGCTACGGTATGCGCTCCAATCATCTTACCGCATTCAATGTCCTTGGGCGTGTCGCCGATGACATAAATTTGGTGGCCCGAGAAATCTTTTTGCAAGTGCTCCCTGGCCAGATCGAGGGCGTGGAAACCGAGGTCGTTGCGGTGGTCGCTGTAGTCGGCAAAGGCTCCAAACAAAAAATAGTGATCGACCCCGATGTAACCCAGTTTGATATCCGATCCACGCCGTATATTGCCCGTCAATAGAGCTTGGTAAACACCGGACTCCCGGTGCAAGGCCTCCAGCAGTTCCAGCACTCCGGGATTTGCCTTTCCCTGGGTGGATTCCAGCAAACCGGGCAGTTGTGCCAGATAACTGTCTAAGAGTTTCTGCGCATTCTTCCGGTTTACCTCCCATCCCAGTTTTTCCAGCAAGGCATAAGCAATGGCGAAATCGGTGCTGCCCGGCCAATCGATGGAAGATAAAGGGATACTCGTTCCGGAATGCTGCCGGATTGCCCGCTCAAAGGCTTGGGGACCAGCGCCCTTGGCTGAGAGAATAGTCCCGTCGATATCCCAAAGCAGCAATATCTCGCGTTCTCTCTGCATGAATCGCTTAACCGGCAGCCATGGCCACATTCCTCCGATTCGCGGTAACCTGATCCGGCACTACCTCTACCAGCCTGCCTTCGACCACGTCCCCCGCCACCCGGTCCAGGTAAACCCGGCCGATCTGGTTGCGCAAGTCTTCATTGGACCGAACGACCACCCGAATATAATTGTCCGTATAACCGGGCCAGAAGCCTTCCTTGGGATCCTCAAAAAGGACGGTCATTTCCCGGCCAAGGTGAGATTGGTAAAATCCGTAGCGCTTTCTTTCACTCAACCGCCTCAATTTTGCACTACGCAGCCGTTTCAGGGATACATCGTGGCGGTCTTGCATGCGGGCGGCAGATGTGCCCTCGCGTTCGGAGAAAGTAAACACGTGACAATAGGAAAAGGGATTTCCCGTAAAAGTTCTGCAGGTTTCATCAAACTCCCGTTCCCCTTCCGAGGGATATCCGACCATGATGTCGGTCCCAAGACACAAATCGTTCACCGACTCCTTGGCGTTGTAGACAAAATCCAAATACTCCCCGACCGTGTATTTTCGCCGCATCGACTTCAGAACGTCGTCCGATCCAGACTGGAGAGGTAGGTGAAGAAATGGGAGAAGGGCGTGATCCGCGTCATTCATCCTTTCAAACAGCTCGACCGGAATCGTGGTTGGTTCGATGGAACTGATCCGAATCCTTTCAAGGCCATTCAGGGCATTTAATTCATCCAGAACGGTCAATAGATCTCCCCGGCTGCTCCGGAAAGTTCCAATGTTGACCCCGGTTAACACCAACTCTTTGACCCCACGAGCCACTTGCCGTTTAGCCTCGGCCAGTAGATTGAGCAAGTCGCGCGAGCGGGCCGGACCCCGTGCCTTGGGAATAATGCAAAACGAACAAACAAAACTGCAGCCGTCCTGGATTTTGAGATTGGCTCGTCTCGCGTAAGGCGTGTCTCCCACAAAATCTATGGTGAAGTCCTCCCGGGTAATACGATCCCTGATGATAACCGGCTGCTCGTTCTTTCCCATGGAAACATACTGCAGAATATTTAATTTCTGCTGATTGCCCACAATCAGGTCAACCCCGGGAATCTCAGCGATTTCTTTGTAGCCAATTTGCGAATAACAGCCCACCACCGCTACAAATGCCGCCGGGTTTTTTCGGATGAATCCACGAATGGCGTTGCGGCATTTGGCATCGGCCAATCGGGTGACGGTGCAAGTGTTAATAATTACCAGGTCACACAGTTCACCAAAAGGGACCAGGCGGTAGCCGGCAGCCTCCAGCTGGTCGCGCATCAGCAGAGACTCCGATTGATTCAACCGGCAACCCAGTGTATGCACCGAAGCGCGCCTTCTATGTTCAATGACGTGGACCATGGTCACTTTTACCCCAGAGGGGAAACTAACACACCCCTCCAAGCCGAGCGGGCAAGTAAAAAATGTTAGAGAAAGGGATCAATCAGAGATGCCACTTAGTTAAGGGGGGTTTAGGACGAAATTTCATTTCTTTTTCCGCAAGGACATTCCTTTCCGCCATTGCCTCCATAAAGCGGGTTGGAAAACCCGCTCTCCGTTAGCTCCGCGCCTATGTTAGTGGATAGGTTCGGCTCGCCAACCCGACGGCGCCGTTGGGGTCAGTCGTTGGTTTTTGACATGTCCCCATGTCGAAAATAAATGCCTGACCCCTTTTTCTGCGTAGTTAAGCGCGTTTGTATAGGAATATAGTATGGACGCCAGTCGGGGTCATGCCGTAGAAAAGTGATGCCTTCCGAAAGAAAAGGGTCAGGTCTTAAAAACTGTATTCCGTTGTACTCCATACATTTCTCCAAGACGACTGACCCCGACGGGGCATTCGAGATGCTAAGGAATGACCCCGGGGGGCTTACGAAGAGGGGTTTAGGGGGCAAACATTTCCGCTAAAGATTTCAATATGGCATTTTGAGTGTGTTTCGAGAGTTTTCCTAATTTCTTCACAAAGCGAATTTTGCCCACGGTGCGAATCTGGTCTAAAACGACTTGTCCTCGAGTCCCCTGAAAAGTACACCTCACTCTAGTGGGATAGTTCCTTCCCCTGGACGTCATAGGTGCAACGATTACGGTTGAAATATGATGATTCATTTCATTTGGAGAAATGACCACACAGGGTCGCGTCTTCCTGATTTCGTGACCTCTGGCAGGATTCAAGGATATCAAAAATACATCAAAGCGATTTACTTCCATTCCCGTTGGTAACTACGCAGGTATCTTAAACAATCGTCCGCATGGATGTTTTATTGACAACCTATTACGAAACTGTAGGAGGGGGTTTATCCCCCGATTGCGGTGAGGCCATTTGGAAGATCGGGGATAAACCCCCTCCTACAGTTCTCTCAAGCGCCATCCCTTGAAAATTTTCTCGTTTCTTCTTGTTATCCTTCTGCCTTGAACCTTGAAGCAAAGCCCAATTTCATTCTCATACTTTCCGACGATCTAGGCTATGGAGACCTGAGTGGTTACTCCCATTGAGCTTCATCCCAGGAAGAAGTTAGATCATTCAATTCGCTGGGCATTTTATCGTCGCCTTGCATGGCCATAGGGATCTCAAGCGCTAAAATTTTGTGCTTTTTGTGGCTATTCCTCTTACAAAATCGGTTTTTCATCCGTGCCCATCCGTGGTCAAGCTTTCATGGTTTCCGCCCGGGTGTCTCTTTGGGGCTCTCCTCTTTCTATTCCAACAGTAGAAGTTCCAAGCCTTCAAACTGCTCGAAGCCTTTATCCAAGGTAACAAGCTTATAACCGCTAGCCATAGCGAAGGCAGCAAGATAGGCATCGGGAACTATTTTGGGGAAACTTCCAAAATCAACACAGAGCTCGGCCCAGACCGCTTGAAGTCCATCCGGTTCTTTCACTTCAAATATACAGGGGTCCTGAATGAAGTTTCCGTAATATGCCCAGGCTTCTTTGAGCCTCAATGCCTCTTCCTGCATGACTACTGGATTCACTAAGAGGCGTAACAAACCCATTTGGGCGGTTCGGCAAATCAGCAGCTTTGAGCCTTCTTCCAATCCATCAAACCACTGCTCCACTTTGTGATTGTGCGCGTGCTTGGAATCGGCCAAGGCAAGCAAGACATTAATGTCAGCGAGAACTTCCATACCAGCCTGCTTCCTCGGCCGCTAACAGGGATTGAATCTGCTGGTTACTCAAATCGTAGGACTTTCGGTTACCTAAAGGTATCTTCGGTAGTCGGGATGCATCTGGTTTTGCGGACGCTTCGTTGAGCGTTTTCTGCAAACCACGAATCACTAATTCCTTAATCGAAACCCCCTTTACCGCTGCGGTTACCTTGACCTTTCTGAATAGCTCATCCGGAATATCAATCGTAGTTCTCATAAATATGTGCATAAATATGTATACTTATATGTCAATACCGGATTTTCTCTCATTTCCTGTCTATCCTGCCCATCCATGTTCAACCCTCTACGCGACAAATTGGTTCAAAAATCGTTTTTTTGCCCATCCTTGGTCCAGCTCCCACGGTATTATAACAACACTTCGCTTGATCTGGCTTCGCCAGAACACGATCGCTGCCGCGAACAGGAATTTCTCTTAATTTATCCAGCTGGCGCCCGTACCGTCTGCATCCACCATCACGCTTAACCCGCATATCTCGCAACGAACTGAGATATGCGAGTTGACTTCGCACTATTCAGGCCTGAACCCGTTTTTTGGGATTCCGATTTTTCTGGAAGCGCTTTCTAATCGCGCGATACCCTGTTTGTCCACACCGATTGCTCATGAAAGCTACACGATTCATCATTTTCTTCTACTTGCTGTTGCCGCTGGCCGCCCTTCCGGCGGATTCGCTTCCCAACATCGTTTTTATCATGGCCGATGACATGGGTTACGGGGACGTGGAAGCTCTGAACCCTCGCTCGAAAATTCCCACTCCGAATTTAAATCGGCTGGCCGGGGAAGGTATGACCTTTACCGACGCTCATTCTCCTTCGGCGGTTTGTACCCCCACCCGCTATGGACTGCTGACGGGCCGTTATTGCTGGAGGAGCAAATTGACGCGGGGAGTTTTGAATGGATATGGGCGTCCTCTAATTGAAACAGATCGGCCAACGGTGGCTTCTTTTCTCAAGGATATGGGATATAGCACCGGAATTGTCGGTAAGTGGCATTTGGGCCTGGGTTTCCAGAAAACGGCCGATGCATGGGACTGGTCGAAACACGTGGATTACTCGCCGGTTGACGTCGGTTTCCAATATTCCTTCGTTATCCCGGCCTCATTGGATTTTCCACCCTATGTCTACGTGGATGGGCATACCATTACCGGGCTCCCCGATCGCATGCACCCAGGTAGCAAGTTTCCCGAATTCCTGCGCAAAGGTGAGTTGGGTTCGGACTTTTCTATGGTCGATTGTCTGGATCGGCTCACTGAAAAGGCTCAAGCCTACATAGGCAAACAATCGCGAGCTGAACAACCGTTCTTTCTCTATTTTCCACTCACCGCCCCTCACAAACCGGTCTTACCGCATCGGCGATTTCGGGGGGAGACCGCTCTCGGGCCCTATGGTGACTTTATCGTCCAGGTGGATTGGACCGTCGGGCAGATTCTGGAAACTATTGAGGAAGCCGGCGTAGCGGGTAACACCTTAGTCATCTATACCAGCGACAATGGATCGTTCATGTACCGTCAGTCCGATCCCAATCAACCGGATCATGTAGCGGATGAAACCGTTCAGGCTTACTATGAGGGAAATCATACCTCCAACGGGGACCTTCGCGGAACCAAGGCTGATATCTGGGAAGGGGGACACCGGGTGCCGTTTTTCGTGCGTTGGCCGGGAAAAGTTAGGGCCGGATCAACGTGTTCCCGCACCATAACCCACACCGATTTTTTCGCCACCGTGGCCGATGTAATTGGAGCAGAGTTACCACCGGCGGAGGAGGCTGCCCAGGATAGTTTTAGCTTTTTGTCTCTGCTTTTGGAAGAGGGCGGTGAATGGAAGCGGGCCCCGGTCATCCACCACTCCGGTGGAGCCATGTTTGCCATTCGCGATGGTGACTGGAAGCTGGTGCTGGGCAATGGATCGGGTGGAAGGCAAAATCCAAAGGGCAAACGGTTTGAGCAGCCATGGACTATGTTTAATTTGGCAAATGACAGAGGCGAAACCGAGGATCTATATGCCTTAAAACCGGAAAAAGCGGATCAACTGCAACTCGAGGCCCTGCAGATTATCACCAACAACCGCAGCCGGTAGACTTGCCGCCAAGTTCTAGTGTGGCGCCCATCTCGGCCAGCTTATCGCGCATTCCGGTTGGATCCTGCGACACCTCAGCAGCGGTTTGGGCCACTATCAAATCGCGGTTGTAGAGCGAGAGCAAATGCTGATCGAGAGAAATCATACCGTAATTGACTCCAGTTTGAATATCCGAATTTATGCGGTAGGTCTTGTTGTCCCGAATCAATGCGGCGATCGAATTGGTATTTACCATGATCTCAAAAGCAGCGACCCGGCCACCACCCTTTTTCGGGCACAGGACTTGCGAGATTACCGCCACGATTGAAGAGGCCAATTGGGTGCGAATCTGGTCCTTGGAGTTTTCCGGAAATGCATCCACAATCCTATCAACCGTTCTGGCAGCGCCGGTGGTGTGCAAGGTGGCAAATACCAAGTGACCGGTTTCCGCCGCCGATACGGCGGCTTCGATGGTCTCCAGGTCCCGCATTTCGCCCACCAGAATGATGTCCGGATCCTGTCGCAGGGCACCGCGTATGGCGTCGGCAAAATTACCTACGTCCACCCCAATCTCCCGTTGGGTTACGATACAGCGCTTGTGATCGTGGTAATACTCGACCGGGTCCTCGATGGTGATGATGTGGCCATCGTGCTCCTCATTGATCCAGTTGATCATCGAGGCCAACGTAGTGGTTTTGCCCGATCCGGTCGGTCCCGTCACCAGAATCAATCCGCGCGGCCGTTTCAAAAGATCCTTTATCAGTGGGGGAAAACCGATTTGTTCCAGGCTGAGGAGGCGGATCGGAATCAGACGCAGTACCATGCCATAGTGGCCGCGGGCCCTAAAAACGCTGACGCGAAACCGGGCCTCCTCCGTAAATGAGAAACCAAAATCCGCTCCCCCTTTTGACTTCACTTCCTGGAGCTGTACCTCCGAAGTAATGGCCATCACGAGAGCCTCGGTGTCGTGGCGCGATAAATTTTCACCTTGGAGGCGACTCATTTTGCCATGAAGACGCAGTGTGGGAGGCTGCCCCACTCGAAGGTGAAGATCCGAAGCGCCTTCTTCCACGACCAGGGCGAGGAGATCATTCAATTCATAGCTCATAACCCACGGTATTGGTTAAACATTACTTTGTCGTCACGGACAAAGCTTCTTCGATAGAGGTGATGCCCCGGGCTGCTTTGCGCAGGCCATCCTGGCGCATGGTCCGCATGCCCTGGTCCCGGGCCAGGGCTCGCATGGCGACAAGGGAACCCGCCGAATAAATCAGCCATCCCATTTCCGGGGTTATCTCCATGATTTCAAAAATTCCAATCCGACCTTTGTATCCCGTTTCCCGGCAGGCGGGACAACCCACTGGCTGATTCCATTGAACATTGTCCAGAGCCAGCCCACTGGACTCGATTGCGGCCCGTTCAATTCCATTGGGTTCGGTAGGTTGGCAACACTCAACACAGAGGCGGCGCACCAGCCGCTGGGCCATGACAGCTCTCATGGAACTGGAAATGAGAAACGGCTCCACCCCGAGGTCCCGCAAACGGGAAATGGCGCTTGGCGCATCATTGGTGTGCAGCGTGCTGAAAACCAGATGTCCAGTCAGGGAGGCATTGATGGCAATTTCAACCGTTTCCAGATCACGAATTTCACCCACCATGATGATATTCGGAGCTTGCCGCAACATGGCCCGTAGTCCGGCCGAGAATGTCATGCCAATTTCACTGCGCACCTGCACCTGGTTAATGCCGGTCAACTGGTACTCGACCGGATCCTCCACCGTGATGATCTTGCGGTCCGGTTTGTTGAGGTAGTTGAGACAGGAATACAGCGTGGTGGATTTACCGGAACCGGTCGGCCCGGTTGCCAGAATGATCCCATCCGGCAAAGAAATAAGCCTCTCAAACTTGGCCTGGTCGTCAGGTAGAAATCCCAACTCGGGCAAGCCGAGTTTCAGGCCCTCCTTGTCCAGCAAGCGCAGCACCAGCGTTTCGCCATGGGCGCTGGGCACGACGGAAACGCGAAAGTCGATCGAGCGGCCATCCACATCCAACTGTATGCGGCCGTCCTGGGGCAAACGTTTTTCAGCGATGCTCATTTGCGACATGAGTTTGATTCTTGAGACGATGGCAGGTTGTAGGCGCTTGGGCGGATCTTCAGTCGCGTGCAATACGCCATCGATACGAAACCGTATTCGAAAGCGCTTTTCCAGGGGCTCGAGGTGAATGTCGGAGGCCCTGCGTTTTAAGGCATCCCTCATAATTAATTCCACGTATCTGACGATAGCGCCCTCTTCCTGACCCAACTTGACGGGTGATTTGTTCCCCGAGCCCGATTCGGGGCGGGATTGCACGATTTCCTGGTAGAGAGGCTTAAAAGCCTCGGCATCTTCGGGAAAAAACCGGTCAATGGCGTTAAAAATTGCCCTTTTTGCGGCCAAATGCGGCTCGATATCGAGTTTCAGCACCCGGGACAAACTATCCACCCGCTCCAGCTCCAGCGGGTCGTGAATAGCCGCTTTAGCCGCGGATCCACTCCGGTCGTAAAGTAATATCTCATTATCCAGGCAGAATTGCCGGTTCACCCCCTCAATGGCCGGTTGCCGTGCACTTATTTCCGACAGGTTTACCTGCGGCAAACTGAACTCCTCTGCCAACCGGTTTAGAATGACTTCCTCACTTACAATCCTCCGTTCCAGCAACTCCTCCACCACGGATTTCGAGCCATCCATCTCCCCTTTAATAGCCTGCAAATTTTCCGGCGCAATTTCATCATGCTCCAGTAATAATTGAAGGGCAATTTCTTCGCAGCTTTTCACACGCAATCGGATTGCTGAAGTTTTCCTTCATGCACCCCTCGGAGTCAACCCTCCTGCTGATCTAAATCACATTCCAAGGATTTCAAACCTCGTCACCGCTACCGGCTCTTTCGCCAGAAGATTTTGCCCGCCCTGCAGGCCAAGCGCCCACAGCTGTGCTTGCTGTATTGTGAGGATAACGGGCGGCCTGCCGTTGAAATTTTTGGAGCACAAAAGGGGACGGGAGCACAAAAGGGGACGGTCCTAGTTGTTTAGTGTTTTGAGTTGTTGGGGAGCACAAAAGGGGACGGTCCTAGTTGTTTAGTGTTTTGAGTTGTTGACTGTAACAACATTTCGACTTTTCGGTGCGGTTGTAAGTTCCAACGAGATTACTCAACGTGGCCGGATGTCGGTATGAACCGGAGACATCCGCCTTCATGTATTTCGCCGCGACAAGGTAGGTTACAGTCAAACTGGGCATTATGCCCTGGAAAACTGTAGACCTAATGGACCAAAAGTTACGATTCGTACAACTAGCAGAACGTGGAAAATACACGATTACGGAGCCGTGCCACGACTTCGGTATCAGCCGCAAGACCGGTCATAAGTACCTGCGTCGATACCAGGAGCATGGAGCCTTCGGGCAGGGAAATCTTTCAACATAACAATGGCCAGCCAAAATATGTTTAGGCCGACAGAAACATCTCTTACCCGTTTCCCCGTTCGCTCCAGAAATGCCAACAGGATCGTTGGCAACAAAATTGTTGGGAATTTTACGATCGGGGTAAAATCCCCAGCTCTGATAGCGTGATTCCATGGTGAAGAATCGGCTGGATTCACAAGCCTTGGCCGAAGTCATCAAGCTCGAAATCGACATCCACCAGAGAAAGTAGGTGGTCGTATGCAACCGCCATCCTTGGGCGATTCTTCCGTCACACCCACATCATCACCGCTTACCGGCAGACCCATCAAACCCGCTGTGCACCGCACAGGGAAAAAATAATAAAGGGACCGACTAACAATACTGTTCTACCCGACCTCAACACGTAACCCCGAAATCGCTACCTAAAACCGGAGATTGCAGAGGCAACAGAGACAAAATGCTTTTCTAAAATACATATTTACTATAGTGAACACATGATCATATGAGTTCCTCGACAAAAATTGAATGGACGGACGCAACCTGGAATCCTGTAAGGGGATGCACAAAAGTCAGCCCAGGTTGCAAACATTGCTATGGAGAAACTCTCACGAAATTACCCCACGAGTGTAACGATTTCGTGTGCCGGTAGGGAAACCGGGCTCAGCTCTCTGGATATTCGAAGTTGATCTACCACCGAATGCCGAATTTGTCGACGCAAATGCTGAAGTAGGAGCCCAAAAACATGTCCGCCAAGGGCTCATTCGGTCTGCCTCAAGCGATCCTGCAACTCCCGGCCCCTGTCCGTCAGGCGGTACTTCTGTTTGCTGCTGCGGGGTCGGTCCGAAATGGTCATCTCCAGCCACCCGGCATCAATGGCCGGACGCAGATAGAGAATCCGGAAGTTCTTTTCTGCCTTGAGTCCGAGAGCCTCTTGCAGGGACTGGCGGTCCATTGCTCCCCTGATGACCTGAAGCAGCCTCGATACTTGGGGTGTGACTTCGGGTGTGACTTCGGGTGTGACTTCGGGTGTGACTTCGGGTGTGACTTCGGGTGTGACTTCGGGTGTGACTTGTGGGGTACTTACCGGGGACATGTCGGTTTGCGAGGCGGCATGCCGGGTTCCTAGGTCCGCCGCATGGTCGACCGGACGCGCGAACGTCGTCGTCACCCAATATTCGGAGACGTCGATCAGCGGTTCGTCGACCCCGTAGTCGCGGCACAATTGGCGGATGCGGCGGATGCCGCTGCCGATCTGCTCCACCAACCCCATGCGGTAGAACATCCCGAACAGGAGGGGATTGCGAGGGACGCTCTTCGTGCCCAAGTCCTCTTCACGCATCCCTGCCGGCAGACCACCCCGGCGTCACGATCTCCAAACGGTCACGGAAGATGTAGACCTGGACGTTCGCCGTGGATCGATAGTCCCGATGGGCGATGGCGTTGACCAATGCTTCCCGCAAGGCATCTTCAGGGAGCTCGAGTCGTTCGTCCCTTCCCCGCGCATGGGGTATCAAAGCCGTGTTGAGCTTGGCCTGCAGATACACCATGCAATCCTCAAAGATGGAATAGAGGTCGCCAGTGAATTCCTTCCGGTCGAGGATTTGGGTTTTTATGACGCCCCGAAGGACCGCGCAGGTCACCCCGGCCCGCAGGGTGTAGCGCGTGATGTCGTCGGCGAGAAGCCATGCACCGGCGTGTGTCATTTTTCCGGCCTTTAGCAAATGCAGGTTCTCCAGCGTCGAAACCGGCTTCACGCCTTTGGGGAGCCCTGCTCTTTGAGCGAACCGCTGCCAGTTCTCCTCCTTCAGATCCCTCTTCAAATCGAAGTTTCGGCATGGTGTTTCATCGAATCTGATGAGCCCTTCCTTGAAGAAAAACTCACGGATCTCCTCGCGTGACATCTGTTGGCTGCTTGCGCCCTCACGGATAAAGAACTTGCCCCCGAACGAATAGGGCTTGCTCTGCTGCGGGGGCACTCGCACACACAGCACCTGGCCGGCACTCTCGATCTCAACCGCGATGGGTGGATCGGTCGAACGGGCGATTGACTGGACTTCAGATTTCAAGCGATTGTGGTTGCCAACCCCCAATACTTCTCCGTCATCCGCCACCCCCAGCAGAATTGTTCCCCCGGTAGTATTGGCAAAGGCGCAAATTTCGCGTCCGAGCCCGGAAGTGCCGGAGCGCTTGAATTCGGTCGTAAAGCCTTCGCCGAGCGCGACGAGGTCGAAGAGAGCGCTCTGTTTCACACTGCCACCTTCCCAGAGATCAGGTGTGGCAGAAGCGAGTCGCGACCATGGAAAAGGCACTCAACCCTCCTGTGTGCCGACATCTGCTTCTCTGCGATCCACTTGTAGACCGTGTCCCGCTTTATGCCGAAATAGGCTGCGATGTCGTCTACGGAGAACCATCGATCTTCTATCATTGTTGTAACCACACTCGCTTGAAAAACTACCAAACCATTAAAACCAGCAGTCCAGCCGTAATCACCCCAAAAAATACTAGCACTACGATGCGCAAAAGTCGTCGGTTGTCCAGTACTGCTACCACCCCCATCCTGAAAAGGAGATTGGCAAGACCAGCGGTGAGAATGAGTTCCAGCCGCATTGGGGCAAGAAACGCCCGTCATTCACCATGTTGGCCAGCAAAAGGGTGATGGCATCCATGTCCGTGAGTCCGCTGGGAAGGGAAAAGAAAGCGCGAAAAGTGATTGGTGAAAAGTGAAAATTGGGCCGGGTTAGGAGCGATTAGGATTCGGGGCAGGAGCCTAACTCGGATATCTCAGCGCCGAGTAATTTATTCCTTTTTTTGCTCTCGACCGGGCAGGTCTATGGGTCTGTAGCCACCGCGCGCTTTGAAAAAGAAGAACAGGATCAGGTAGCAAAGCAGCATAAAGGCAGGCAGAATGGCCACCTGGGCAAAGCTTCCTTTTTTGCTCACTTTTTGAATAGCGGCCAATTGTTCCCGTTCCACCTCGCTGAGGTTTCCGACCACCTCCAGGTCCAGGCTGGGAACTTTTCCGAAAATGGTCTGCCGCGGCTCGCCATTGACCTGCTGGTAAAGGGCCTGGTTCTGAGAAGATAGTTGGGTATCCACTTCGCGATCCTGCAGAACGCCCATGAACGGGGCACCGATAATCCCCATACCCAACGCTCCGACGGCGGAAACCCCGTTCAGAGTCAAGGCGCCCCCCTTGGGAAACCGCTCGGATACCAGGCCCAGGGTGGTTGACCAAAGAAATGTCTTTCCGAAGGCATAGACCGTTGCGGCAATGACGACCATAAAGGCCGCCGCTTTGGATAAGAAGAACAATCCCACTATGGCAACCGCTGCACTGATCACCAGCAAGCCGATGGGTGAGAAGCAGTGCACGATCGGCCCGGCGTAGAAGCGCAGTACGGTCATGATGGTCGATACGTAAATGAACACCCAGGTGGCGCTCCGGGGAGATAGCTCGGCTCCTAGTAAATCGGGCATCCACGAGTCCGTGCCCAACTCGGTCGTGGCCAAAGGCCCCATGGTCAGCAGAATGAGGAGAAACATCCAGTTGCCCAAGCTGTGGGTGTAAACTCCGGCCAGACCGGCAACCACTATTGCGATGCCGACGGGGATTGTCCAGTGCAGCTCTACCTCGAGTATCTGGGCGATGCCCATGGCCATCAACCAGCCGATGATAAAGAATCCGACCGCTCCCACTTCACTCAACATACTGCGATAGGAAATGCCCGCGGCAACCCGTTCGTTGGGTGGAAATTTACGAGGAATAACGAGGACGGTGTAAATGATCACCGGAATAAAGCACATTCCGTATTTCACTTGCCAATCCAGACCCCCGAGTAAAACGGTGAACAAGGCTCCTAAACCCAACCCAGCCGGCCAGCCGGCATGGAGGATGTTCAACCACTTGGCTTTATCCTTGCGGAACGCGGTCGCCACCACGGGGTTAATAAATGCTTCCACGATCCCGTTGGCGATGGCCACCAGGAACGTTCCCCAGTAAAGGGTCTGATACCCAGTGGAAAAAATGGTCAGTAGCAATGAGGCTACATGGCAAATGATGGCAAACACGGCCGCCGTCTTGTAGCCGATCGAATCGATAATCAGGCTGAACACTACGATGCTTATGGCAAACGGCCATAACCCCACACCCAGTATGGTTCCTTTTTGAGCTTCGGATAAATCAAACTTTACGGCCATTTCGCCAATAACGTTCGCCCTCACTCCAAACACAAACGAGGTGGCGACCAGGGCAATGAAACATGCCCAAAAAATCTTCATCCGAGACCGGTCTTCGCTCTCGGCGCTGCTTGCTGAATCGTTCATAGGTTTTGCTCGTTGGTTATGGTGGCCATTTTCCGAAGTGAATGCTTCCTGGCAACCCTTTCCTTTAACCCGCATTCGCTCGGTAGTGAGATATCCAGGCTAGATCAATCATGGGACGGGTTGGGAAGGTTCATCAATAAAGCAGGGTTACCAAGGCATAATGACTGCTCCAACGATAAAGGCGGCGGAGAAACCGACGCAAAGGGGCTTCCAGCCCAGTACCTTTAATTTAGATACGTTGGTTCCAAGTCCGACCGCGGCGATAGCTGTGGAAAGGCAGAAAATGGAAACCGTGCTGCTAAAACTGACAAAGGCGTCCCAAGTTTCAGGCTGGAGAATTCCAAAAGGCTTTTGGCCTATATCTCCGATCGAACGAAGCAAGGCCAGGGCTATAAATCCAATTAGAAACGCGGGGATCCACTGGCTCCATTTTAACCAGGGGATGGGTAATTTGACCGACGCTACGACGGCTTGGCGGCGCTGGTAGGCCACTGCCATAATGGGAATGACCAATCCCATGAAAATATTGCGCACCAGTTTGGTGGTCGCCGCGACTTCCAGGGTCGTTGGTGAATCGTAGTACAATTGCTACATCAATCCCGCACCCGCCACCTGAGAAGTATCGTGAATGGCCGTTCCCAGGAACAAACCGACATGCTCAGCATTTCCATTAAAGAGCCAGTGCGCCAGAAAAGGATATGTGAAAAGGGCGGTCATGCCGAATAAAGTGATAACCGCTACCGAGTAACTGATCTCATCTTCATCGGCCCGGGTGGCTGTGCCGGCAGCTATGACGGCTGAAACTCCACAGATGCTTGTTCCCACCGAAATGAGGCTACCCAGTCGGGCGGGAACTTTAACCATCCGGCTCAGCCAGGCGACGACAAAGACGGCCACCACGCGTTCTTGGGCTTCATGAGTGAAAGCGGCAATGTGAGGTGTCAGGACTCCCTTGCCGGAATTTACCATAGCATCTCCCTTCATTGGCGGCTCGGATTCTCTGACGTCCAAAGCCGCACCAGCGATCTTTCCGGTTTCCAGTGCATGCGCCAAGGCAGCTTCGTCCACCACTTCTCCACGAGAGGTGTTTACAAAAAACGCGCTTGGCTTCATTTGTGCGAATCGTTCCCAGCTAAAAATTCCGCGAGTATCGGCAAGCAGAGGCAGGTGAACGGATATAAAATCTCCTTCGGCGAGAAGCTCGTCGAGCTCGACAAATGAGACACCCAGCTCCGCATACTGGGGAGCGGTTGTAGCGACAAATTTGTCATGGGCCAGCAAAGTCATGCCAAAGGCCTTGGCTCTTTGAGCGACGAGCGTGCCGATGCGGCCGATACCGACGATGCCCAATGTTTTGCCTGAGAGTTCACAGCCGGTATAGAGAGCCCGGTTCCATTTCCCGTTTCGAATGTCCCGGTCGGCCACAGCCACATTTCTGGCCAGGGAAATTATCAGGCCCATGGTTAGTTCTGCGACCGAGAGGGAATTTTCGTTCGGCGTATAACTGACCACTACCCCCGCGGCTGAAGCTGCCTCGGTGTCAATATTGTCGAGCCCTGCGCCAGCCCGCGCTATTATCCTCAGGTCTGGCGCCTCGGCAATGAGCTCCGCCGTGATCTTGGTCTGATTCCGAACGATGATGGCCTCAACACCTTTTGCCGCCACGGCAAGGGCACCGGCATCGTTCCAGATATCCGGTTCGTAAACCACTTCCAAGCCATCTTCTTCCCGAAGACGGTCCATGGCTTGGCCCGTAATGGATTCCGTTACCAGAATGCGGTGCATGGTGGTATTATTTCAAGGCTCGATAGTCGATCGGCTGCGTGCAATCCAGGACGTCCTCCGCCGGAGGCATCTCATACTTAAGACCAGTCGCACAGTTGAACAATACAGCGGTGTCCTCGGGAGAAATGAGTCCTGTTTCGATGGACAGTTTATAGGCGGCGTAGGTGGCTGCGCCCTCCGGACACAAGAGCAATCCTTCTCGGGTGGATACTTCGTCGAGGCCAGCCGAGATAGACTCATCATCCACGGCGATGGCAAAACCTCCGCTTTCCCGGACAGCACGCAGTATGAGAAAATCACCTATGGCCACCGGTACTCGAATGCCAGCGGCTATGGTATGTGCATCCTGCCAGAGTTCGGCGTGTTCGGTCCCCTCTTCCCAGGCCTTAACAATGGGCGCACAGCCGGTGGCTTGAACAGCCACCATCCTGGGGAGCTTGCCAGTGAGCCAACCCATTGCTGTTAATTCGTTAAAGGCTTTCCACATACCAATAAGGCCAGTGCCTCCACCCGTGGGGTAGAAAATCACATCGGGCACCTGCCATCCGAGTTGGTCAGCCAGTTCCAGACCCATGGTCTTTTTGCCCTCTATGCGGTAGGGCTCCTTCAACGTAGAAAAATCGAACCAACCCACGGCTTCTTTGCCTTCACCCACGATGCGGCCGCAGTCATTGATCAGTCCGTTGACACTCCAAACTTTGGCGCCTTGGGCAGCGATTTCTCGAAGGTTAACGGTTGGCGTGTCATCGGGACAAAAGATGTACGATTCCATACCGGCGCGGCTTCCATAAGCGGCCAGGGCGGCGCCCGCATTGCCGTTGGTCGGCATGGCCACTTTCTTGATCCCAAGCTCCAAGGCCATGGAAACCGCCACGCAAAGGCCACGTGCTTTAAACGATCCAGTCGGCAGTCGTCCCTCGTCTTTCACCAGCAGTTTTCCAGTGCCGGCGGCGAGTTTGGGAAGGGGAATAATAGGGGTGTGGATTTCGCCCAGGCTGACGATATTTTCACTTTTCCGCACCGGTAGAAACTCCCGGTAACGCCAGAGGTCGGCTGGCCTTTTAGCCAACTCTTCTCTGGTAATTGCATTTTGGATACCATCCAGGTCATAACGGACCAGGAGCGGTTTTCCCGCCTTGGACAGGCCATGCAGGGTATCGGCTTGGTAAGAGTCGCCTTCCATTCCGCATTCCAGGTGGGTGACAAAAGTGGGTCGTTCGCTCGTAATGTTGCCGTTTGATTTCATTGCAGTGCCATCCGGTTATTGTGTCTTTACCGCCTATGGATACCACTTTATCCCGGCCACCACCGCGAATCGCTTCAGTTTTACAGAGTGGTTGCCCGGAAATACATTCAAATGATGGGGCATGCCGGCACGGCACATGTCCTCAAACCATTCATCGGGGTTGCGATTTAAGAGTTTGGCGCGCCCGTTGGTAGCCATGAGCCGACGGCGAGGTTTTACACTCTCCGCATCGCAGGAGGTGAGGCGATATTCTCCATCGCATCGCCAAAGGCGGAATAAAGTCAGAGGCATGCCTTCTTGAATTTCAGCTTCCAGGACAGCCGGTTTATTAATGTTAAAATGTTTGGCGATTTTTGCAGCGCCCGGTTCTCCAGTCGGAGGACACAGGGACGGAGGCGCGGCGCCCACGTGCCAGAGGGTGATGGTTTCCTCGTCGTGCTCCAGCCAGTCCGACAGGTAACACCGACCCATGCCGAGCCATTCGCCGATCAACGCCCCTATCGCTCCATCCGCATCGCCTTCGCAGGCGATTGCTCGTCCTTCCTCAGCCAGGCGAGCCATTCCCAGGTAAGGCCATTGTCCAAAAGTATTGGGCATCTCCGGCCAACAGCGTACCGCCAGCGCATCGAGGTTTTCCTCATCCATGAAATGACGCATCGCCAGGTAAAGCCGTGAGGCCATCGGCAGGTCATCGTCCGTAGTGTCCTTAAGTTCCAAACCCAGCGCTTTTACTTTTTCCACATCCGCGGCCACCTCCTCTTCACTGAAATCATTCACCACATTGGCAAACTCGATCAAACTGAAGCACTGCAATTGCACGCCCAAACCCCGGCGCATGACGAAGGGGTCGGCCGCCATAGCTATGAAACCGGGCGCTTGGCCTCCAATCACGCCCACTCGCGTATGCCGCAGTTTGCGGACAATAGCGGCAATACGAACCGAAGTATCTAACTGTTCACGCGTCGCTGGCGCCTCAGGATCACCGCTCAGAATTTCGAAGGGGCTGCCCAATTGCCGAAGCGTCGAAGCCCAGAGTTGTAGTCCCACCAATGAGCAGGAGCTGATCATGTCTCCCTCCTGGTTTTCCGGCGTTGCCCAAAGCACCGGCGGGTAGGGCCATTCCTGCGCCAATACCGGCGCCAGACGACCATCGGCCATGGTCGTTTGCAAAAGAATTAGCACCTGAACTCCTGCCGCTTTGCACGCGGCGACAACTTGGCGAAACGAAGCTTCGTCCACCGCTTTTTGCGAAGGCTCGAAAACTTCAAACCACAATTGGTTTACGGCTTGGCGCGCCTTTATTTCCATACCTGCACCCCAATCCATATCGAACCCCGGGCGTTTTCGACCCAGGAACAGGAGGCCAACCTTGGTGGGTTTAGCTGATTCTTGGGGGCTCATGAAGCAAAGTCTGTTCAGGCCTTTTAAATGGGATTGCATGGAGTGGTCGTTACCAGAAAGAGCGGCCTCTGACCGCGATAGGTGGAGCATGCTGTAAATCGGTAAAACGAGTCAAGAAATATATATCCATTTTCGGACATTTTGTGTTGACCCGGAACCCTGGCCTTTGATTATATCCCTCGCGTAGTGAAGGATAGCAACATGGTTTTACAGGTGGACACCGTCACCAAAAAAATGGAGATGAGGAGAAATCTGCTTCTTCAATATATCTATCGCAAGGGTCCGATTGGCCGGCTTGAGCTGGGCAGAAATCTGCGGATGAGCAAGTCGCGATTGTGTGAAGTGGTTCAGGAAATGATCGATGGAAGATTGATTATCGAACGCTTAATCGGGACCGAGCGAAGAGGCCGCAATCCCGTACCGTTGATTACTAACCCCGATTACGGCTGTTTCGTGGGGCTTGATTTTGAGGCCAAACGAATGAGAATCGTGGTGGCTGATTTTTCGGGTCAGGTACGCTATCAACGGCAACAGCCTCTGAGACCAATGAAGAACAGGGATACGCTGGTGCGCAGGCTATTGGATTTCATCGATGAAGGATTGGGGGCCATAGGCGAATTAAGGGCCAAAATACTAGGTGTCGGTGTGGCAGCTCCTGGAATTATCCTTCGAAAAACGGGAACCCTCATTCATTACGACTTGATTGAGGCTGCTCGAAATATCCCTCTTCGCGATCTGGTGGAGAGTCATACCGGTTTTCCCTGTGTGGTGGACAATAATATTCGATGCTATGCTTTGACCGAATGGACTTCGGGGGCTGTCCGAAACATGTCCAACTTCATTTGCCTGGCGGTGCGAAGTGGTGTTGGATCTGCCATCATGCTCGACGGCAGGCTGTTGGATGGAAGTCATGGTTTTTCCGGAGAAGCCGGTTACACAGCGGTTCCCAACTGCGGGCCGGCTTCGCAATGGAAGATATTGCAGGAATTGGTTTCCGAAAAGGCCCTGAATGTGGATGTTGAATCGAAGAGGTTCTCGCTTCCCCAAAAGAAGGCGCAAGCGGCGGGTGAGTTGGTGGGAGCGCAGGCTGCCTCATTGGCCGCGCTGCTGGATCCAGAAGCCATTGTATTAGCTGGAGCTCTTTTGGAGCCAAAGGGACCACTTTGGCCGATTGTCAAAGAAACCTATGATCGATTTATTTTACCGGATATCGCTAACCGCGTCCCATTGTTATATTCTGAAGTCGGATCTTTTGCAGCAGCTATTGGAGCGACACAACGGTGTTTTCAGGAGCTATACCCGACGAGTTCCAAGGCGGATCGAGTATCCTGGCAGCTTGCCACAAATCCAGTACTTTGAGGAAGGGTCAGGATTTTAAAAACGGTCATCGACATTAATAATTAAACCCAAACCCACTAATATGAAACTATTTCTTGATAGCGCCATGACAGAAGAAATTGCCTATGCTCTGGAAGCTTGGGATATGGATGGCCTGACAACCAATCCCAGACATGTCATGGTTTCAGGTAAACCTTTTCGCACTGTTATTGAAGAAATCGCCGAGTTGGTAGGTGGCACCGACAAACCGGTAAGCGTAGAGGTCAATCCTCACCTTACCGATTGTAAGGAAATTGTTGAACAAGGCCGTGAGCTTGCCGCGATTTCCGCTAATTTCGTCATCAAAGTGGGCGCCTGCGAAGGCGGTTTCACCGCCATAAGAGAACTTTCCAAGGATGGAATTCGAACCAATGCCACCCTGATCATGACGGTCGCCCAGGCCTGGCATGCCGCACGAGCCGGCGCTGCATTCATAAGTCCTTTTCTTGGGTGGAAAGACCAATTCGGTGATTCCCCGGATGCCTTGATTCGCAATATTCGAACCATGCTGGACAACTTCGGATATCCATCAGAAATCATCGCGGCCGCTGTCCGCAATGCGAGGCAGATTGGCGATGTGGCGATGGCGGGAGCCCATTGCATAACTGCTGGAGCCGCCGTCTACAAAGAAAGTTTTCAAAACCCTTACACTACTTTCGGCGAAGGTGTATTCCAAAATGCCTGGGATCAGACGCCTGATGCTTGAAGTGCGTCGAACAACCACTTGGCGAGGTCGTCATCCATAAATTCGCACTCTGTCTTTGTCGATGCTCCGGATTAAATATGGAAGGCGGAAAAGGGGTCAGGTCTCAATGGCGCTTAGTTAGAGCCTATCCCAGAACCCGGGATTTGAAAACGAGTAGGGAGTGCAGGGCCTAAATTTTCTCAGCTACGCTCGATTCGAGCCTTGCTGCGTCTTTCAAACTCACCTGGATTCAATATATTCAGCTTAATGCGGGATTTCGGGCATGCGGCGGCCTTACCACTGCTGGCAGGTTCAGTTTTGATGAGAAGGCCGCGGGACTCTCGGCGTTAAAGCTGGACGAAGCAAACTTTGAAAGGTTACCGTATCAGTAGAATAAGTTTCATTATTTTTATTCATACCAAAGTCGTGTTTCTTGGAAAAGGTAGGGCTCGATCGCCGAGCGAGCCGTTGTGCTAGCGGCGGTTTTGGCAAAACCGCCCTACCCCTAAAGCCTGATGTATAGAGACTCTATTTAGGGCGAATCGAGGATTTTCACCTCCTTTCGCCCGATTTTTTTTAGTCTAATACCTTGTCTCTCAATGGCTTAAGCGTCTGGGATAGGCTCTAGTTAAGGGGTTTTTGAGGGCATAAGGTATGGCGCCAGCCGGGGTCATGCCGTAGAAAAGTGATGCCTTCTGTAAGAAAAGGGTCAGGTCTTAAAAACTGTATTTCGTTGTACTTCATACACTTTTACAAGACGACCGACCCTGTAAGGCATAACTTTTTACGTCTTGACCCCTTCCTTTTCCGAGGTAGTCAAATGTTCGAAAAGTCGCTTAACTAAGCGCCATTCAGAACTGACCCCTTTTCCTCCCCTAAGGTGAAATAATTATTCCGATATCGCCCGAATTTCGAAGAAGACCGGGTCATTGTCCTGTTTGGCCAGGGTGACCTTTACAAATTTTAAACCATGCGCTTCAAAAAGTTCATCTTCGCCGAGTCCTTCCGTCGACCATTCTGCGAGGTTGCGGGAGTAGCGCACCTCCAAATATTCCGGACCAGCAGAAGTCAGGCTTCTGGGATAAATCAGGCAGATCTCGTTACCTTCTAGGAAGATCTCGAACCGCGGTGGTTCGCCGGTTGCCGGATCGATGCCGAATAGGAACTCCTGCAGGTTGGTGTAACCGTTGGCATCCGGATCCCCTAACAGGCCTCCAATTTCCGGATTATCCAGTTCTTGTTCTGTGAACTGTTCCGCTAGCCAGGAATCGATTCGTTGGCCGAATCGCGCGGTTAGTTGCAAGTCTCTCCCTGCCTCTATGTTTAGCGTTTCCTCTGTGCCTTGACGGTCGCCAAACCACCCCAGAAATTCCCAACCTTCGTCAGCCACAACTGAGTATTCCAGTTGATCTCCCAAGGTTGCCTCTACCGATAAGGGTGAGCCTGCCACCGTGCCTCCTCCTTCGATTGCAATCTCGATCCTGTAAAGCCTTCCTACAAACATGGCGCCAACTGTTTTGTCGGAGTCCATCATCAATTCAGCTACCTCTTTGTAGGGTGCGACGTCGCCCGTCCAACGTGAAAATTCGTGTCCGAAAGTAGCCCTAGGTATTAATTGAAGTTGCTGCTTGTTTGGAATGCGAATGACCGGTTTTTCAGAAAAGACGGTTCCATTCCCCTCAACCGTCAGATTGAGCTTTCGCTCAGGTATCTTTATTCTTGCCGCATCACCCAACCAATAGTCGTTCCCTGATACAGAATCCAGGAAGAGTGGTGAATTTACAAAATGAACGGAAATAAAATAGTCTCCCGGCTTAATGGTATCAGGAATTGTGATACTGGTATTTGCCAATTTGGATTCGCCTGAGGAAAGCGAGATTGAATCCAAGGAAACCTTGGTCGCAATGTGGTGGCCATCTACTCCTGACCCCCATGCATTGGGCCTCTGGCTTAGAAGGACTTCGAGTTCGAGAGAATTGTTCAGGCTAATTGTATCCTCACCTGCATTCCTCAAAAGAACGCTCAACTCAATTTGATCTCCAACACCAAATTCGCCAACTGGAGCTAATAAGCTTTCAATTGCCAAGTCTGATTGCGACGGCACCTGAATGGCACGTCCAGGCCCATAAAAATATACGTTCTCCCTTGTAGATGCCGCACGTAATTCTCTGGCGCTTTGCGCGATTTGCTCCCATTCGGATCCGTCCCTGGACGAATAGATAGTTTGGCGTCCGGCAAAATAAAATGTGTCATTGGTAGACACAATTACCGGGAATAACTCTTCTTGCTCCGGTAGTGCGATATCTACCCAGTCACTGTTTTCGTATCGAAAAGCCTTGTTCGGCTCCCCTCTAAATCGAGCAATCGCCAGCAAATGAGTACTGGTCCGGGCGAACTGTACCTGACGAGCTTCCGGAAATGCATTAATCCAGCTTTCTCCATTATCTTCGCTCACATACCTGCTTGCGAACAATTTGCCATTGGATTCCAAAATACGGTCGTAAGGTTCTAGTGATCCAGGAAATGCCTTTGGTTCCCATGTCAATCCGTCCACGGATCGGGCTAGCATATTGTCGTCATTATAAATCATCCAAAAGGCGCTTTTTCCGTCGTGGAAGATAGCATCGGGCGCTCCGCCTGGAAACCATTCTGGCAATTTCACATCGCTCCAATTTTCGCCATCCGAACTTCGTCGTATTTCTTCCTCTTCAAAACTTCTATCCAGGAAAACTCCATTTCCCCAAGCAGCTATTTGGGTTATTCGATTTCCCTCGAGTTGTTTCCAATCGCCGGAGGCTCCCAACGAGAATGCGCGTCTCGATGTGGAGGCCAGGACATTGCCATCTCCCCCGACCACCACGTCCACTTCCCTTGTTATGTAGGGTCTTTGGAATACTTGCCACGATTTTCCCTTTTCTGAGAACCGGATTTCTGCGGTGTCAGCATTGGTTTTTGCAGATGACAAAAATCCCGTCGGCGAGCTTATCAATTCCCGATACCCACTGCTGATGTTCTCTGGAAATGGTCCATTTCCAATCCTTTCCCAATTTATGCCATCATCGGACCGGTAGAAATTTTGAGAATCGCCACAAAAGAAGCTACCCTCTTTGTATACGATATTACCTACAAAATCTAACTTGTTTACAGTCTCCCAGTCTGTTCCATTTCCCGAAAAACTTATAATTTGCAGGGTTTCATGATCATCGTTTAAGAGAAATAGCGCATTGCCAACGGACTGAAGTAAGGGCCGATCTACAGTTCCACTTCCGGGGACATGAATAGCTTCCCAGGAAACACCATCCTTGGATTTGAACACTCCCTGTTCGGGCAAAGCAAAATAAACACTATTACCCAATTTTACGGTTTTCTTCGGTACCTCGTTCCCTGCCAAGGCTACCTCCATAAACACTTTTCCCGGGCTCGCTAAATACAGTTGGCCAAACTCGAAAAACTCGTATGGCAGAGCCGGAAGTTGCCCAGAATTTCCTGCTGATAGTAGACCCGTCCTCATTGAATACCAATCCGTTCCGTTTGCCGATAGCCATGCCTTATTGAATCTAGTAGGAATTGCCAAAAAACTGGGCTCGAATGCTCTGGGAAGCCAGCCTGCGTCTTCCAGAGGAATTTTAAGCCAGTGAATGCCATCCCTGCTGAACAATAATTCCCCTCCTTTACTGACTGCACACATACCAATTTCGTTGTGGTAGAATCCTAACAGATCCCCTGTTGCAGGAGTCTGAATTCGGTTCCACTGTTCACCATCAATGGATTGAAAAACCAGCCCTGAAGGCCCCGCCCCATAATAAGCCCCTTTGAAATAAGTGATGTCTCCAGCAAGGGGATCTCCCCCCAGTATCTGCGGAACCATTTTTCGGACCCCCTTGACTGAAATTGTTTTTTCGGTCGTCTGATCGTTGCTGTCGGTTACCCTTACTGTGAGCACATGGCGGCCTGGGGTGGATACCGTATATTGAAAAGTAGACACTGGGGGCTCGAATTGGGTGATCAGGGATTCGTTTTCGAAGACTTCAATTTTAGAAACGGTCCCTCCTCTTGCAAAAGCATCGATGGACAATCTGAGTGTATCTCCAAGCATCGCGGTTGAACCCGGAGTGACTCCTGAGATGTTCAAGACCGGTGTGGTACTACCCCCTCCTCCCGGATCTTCTTCCGTATTCCAAACGGCAATTCCAAGGTCGGAAAACAAAAGCAAGCGATCGTTGCCTGATTCGAGGTAGTCGGCATCATAGCCATGTAGTTCTTGATTTACCAAATTCCAGGAAGACCCATTAGTACTTTCATAAAGTAGTCCATAATATGTGGCGTAAAATTTACCGTTGAAAAATTCCAGGTCATCGACGATCCAGGAAACATTTGGATACGTAATCGAACCTGCTCTTTGCCAATTTAACCCGTTGCTTGACATTCTAGCAATTCCATTATCGTGAAGGCTTAGAAAAATACCGTTTCCGGCAGCAAAATGGTCTGGCGAAAAACCTGAATCCTCAGTGTGCCTCGTCCAGGAAGATCCGTTTGTAGAAGTCCATATTCCATTACTATCCAGACTGAGGAATCGATCATTTTCAAAAATCAATCCCCCACTCGGTGAGGATTGGACCCCTTCAGCAATAGCCCATGTTTGTCCGTTGGTTGAAAAATGCATACGGCCATCAGCATAGCCAACAAATACGCCATTTCCGAATGCAAGTGATCTTAAGTTTAGCCCATGCTCTGTCATAGACGACAAGGATTCCCCATAAGCTAATTGAGAGACATAAAGGTTATTTCCGTACTCCAATCCTCCGTAGCGACTTCTTTGAAGGTTAGTGTTTACAAAGTTCCAGTTCACTCCATCACTGGATTCGTAAAGGCGACCTCCACTCCAGACTCCAAATTTTCCGTTCGCAAAATAAGATCTTGAAATGCGTCCCTCTTTCAGTTTTTGACCGGTATAATCGCTCAACCTTTGGGGCCATCCATCGATGGTAGTAATAGGTTCGTTACCGTCCATGGCAAGGCCCGACATATCGAGATCTAAGGCGGTATTTCTTCGATGAGCCCAGCTTCCCTCTACCCACTCCCAGAGTGCTGAGAAGGTGAGTAAGAAGGTTTTTCCGGAATCCGGATCATATGTAATTCCCCGAAATACTATCTGTGGTAGCGTTAATTCCGTCCAGTTTACGCCATCAGTTGAGTGAGCCAATATAGACTCTGTCGTCCAAAAATTTCCACCGCCGTAAATTACATCCAAATTTGTCAGGTTCCTATTGGCCGTGCCAATCTGTTGCCAATCAATCCCATTCGTCGAAGTGGAAACGTTATTGTTGAGGTCCCCGACATAAAACCTGTCTCCTCCCCAAACGACCCATTTCGCCTTGTTGATGTTTGGTGATTCAATTTCATCCCATGTCTTTCCATCAGTAGAGCGCATGACATCTCCTCCTCCTCCAGCAACAAATACCCCATTTGCAAAAGCGACTTGTCCAAATCCGGAAGCTGGATTGGAGAGTGAACCCAGTTCCCAATTAAATAAATCGGTAGACCAGTACAAATGTTGAGTGTCAGATATAACATAAACTCCATTGCCAAAGGTTACCCCTCTGAAGTTATCTGACCGGACAGCGGAAGTGTAATTCCAAAAACTTCCATCCGTTGAAAAAGCCAACCTATCTTCATCTCCAAAGGCGAAAAATCGGTCCCCAGCCCGTTGTATTTTTCGTAAATCTGGCTCTCCAAAAGGTGTATCCGCAAGAACGGTAGCGGAAAAAATAGAATCCCCATCAACTACGCGAACCGTTGCGGAACTCGAACTATGGGTTTCCCCGTTCAAGCTGACTTCAACCCTGTAACTGGCCGAATCTTGCTGGCTGGCGTTGGGAATGTTTAAATCCGGTCCTGATTGGCCGGCGAGCAACTCTCCGTTTTTAAACCAGGCATAGGTGACCAAATCTTCCGGTTGGGCAAATACCGATAGATTGATAGTCGAGCCTGCGGTAACTATTCTGGGTTGTGGGTTTTCCAGGATCTGTAAAGATTCTGCAACTACGGTTAAGCTGGCTGTTCGCGAACGGAGTTGAATGCCGCTTATCTCAATATCCACGAAATAAGATCCAGTGTCTTCCTCTTGGATATTACTCAATAACAGAAACGGTTGAGTTGCACCCGGTATCGGGCTTTGGTCTTTGAACCATTGATAGGTGGCTTGACCTGTCCCAAGGACAGCCACATTGAGCTGAACGCTTCGACCAATGCTGGTCTCAATATCTGGAGGCTGAACGGTAATTCGAGGCGCTACTAAAAAATCTCCTTTCAGGGTAAACTGACCTCCCGACTCTGCCTGCGAATCTACGCCGAAATAGTACTCTTTGTCCGCTTCAACGTCGAAAAGCAGCCGATTAGGTAAACCCTGGTCCAGTTGAAAGTTTAGGGGTGTTAGGGATTCAGGAGTGCCTTCGAAAACGGACACAAAAGTTTGCCCGAAGTTGGCCTCAACAGTGAGGAAGAAGGATCCATCCTTATTCGGTGTCCAGTTATACCAAACGCTGTTGCCTGCTCCGGAAGGATGAATGCGTGGCTCTCCAGGTTCTTCAGTCGCCAAGGCCACAGATCCGGTGATTTCAAAGTCTCCTTCCGGTAATTCCAATGCAAAGGAAATTGAGTCATTCGGTGGGGCCAATGCCAGTGTCAAATTGAAGTGTCCTCCGGATCCAGTTACACGTCCAATCTGAATAAAATAGGTGGTACTTTCGGTTGAATCAAAACGGATCTCCGTTTCCAGGCCGGTTGCTGTGGATCTGCTGCTCGCAATGAGTGAAAGTTGGTCTAAAGATTTACCCGAATACGCCGCTATTGTGCCGATAAAACCGGGAGGTTGGAGTGAAACATTAACGACATCGCTTCTCGGGCTCATCCATTCGTACCAAACAGTGTTGGGATCCATGTTTTGGTACGGCTCTGGTTCCTGAACTTCCAACGTGGCTTTAGTCAGGGAATTAGTGGTTAATTCTCCAAGAGGATCGAGTTTCTGCGCATTTGTAAAAGAGTCGTTTGCAGGGATGTTCGATGCACCTGTGAGTGCACGATGTATATTCAAGCGACCTTGACTCAAGGAGCTTTTACTCAACGAATCCAATACCTCGGTTGCGTCCAACATGCGACTAATCAGGGCCTCTACTGACAAATCAGGAAATTCCGCCATCAACAAAGCCAAGGTCCCTGTCACGTATGGGGCCGAAAACGACGTTCCCGTGCCATAATCGTATTTACGTCCCGTACGATTCCAGGTGCTGTAGGTGCTTTCCGGTGCAACCAGATGCACCAGCTCTTCGTCAAAATTGGAAAACGCTGACAGGTTATTTTTAAAGTTGCTGCTGCCTACAACCACTTGATTCGTTATTCTAAAAGCTGCCGGATAAACCGGTACATCGGATAACCGGTTTCCATCGTTGCCTGCCGCCGTAACGATAATGATATTTCGCCCGGATGCTTCCTCCAAGGTATCCTCTAACGTCCTACTCAAACCGGATCCACCCCAGCTGAGATTAATTATGTCCACTTGGTGGCTGACCGCATATTGTATACACTCAATTCCATCGGATGTCTTCCCAATTCCCTGGGAATCCAAGGACTTCAATCCCATCAATTGTACATCCCAGGCGACTCCTGTAATCCCAATAGCGTTGTTGCCTGAAGCTCCAATGGTTCCTGCTACCAAAGTGCCGTGTTCATTGTCATCGGATGGATCCCCATCGTCATTGATAAAATTCGCTCCGTGAAGATCGTCTACGATTCCATTATTATCATCGTCAATTCCGTTGGATGACTCTCCAGAATTCTGCCAGAGATTATCGACTAAATCTTCGTGTTCCAAATAGATGCCGGAATCTATGACTGCTACGACCACTCCGGGAGCGTCTGTTCTGATATCCCATGCCTCGGGTGCATCGATATCCCGGTTTTGACCGTGTAGGAGGCTGAAATCCAATCCAGCTTGGTCTTCAAACTTCGGATCATTCGGAATCTTTCTCAAGGCTCTGACCAGGTAATCCGGTTCAGCCAAGGCAATGCTATCGGATTCCGAATTAAGCATATCGATCAGTAGAGGAATTCGTCCAGGATCGTTGAAATCGTTTAAGCTGATCGCAAAAATATCTGTGCCCTGAAGTTTTTTTTCTACTGAAAAACCATACCGGTCTTCCAGATCGAGGATCTTTTCGACCGTGATTCCTTCGGTAAATTCAATCAGCAAAGAATCAGCAGTTGATGGGATATAGGATATTAAAGTCTCTTGCCCTGTTTTAGGATCCACCGAATAGACTTCCTCCACTCGCAGTCGAGGATGATGGAAATCGGATTCGACTATGGAGGTAACCGTTTTTTGATTACCAGTATTGTTCCAGGTGGTTTCTGTAGAAACAGTGTTAAGGATAATTGGATCCAGCCACCGCTGATTTGATTGGATTTCTGCTATGGCTACAGCATCATGCGTGCCTTCACCTATAAATATTGGGGGCTGCTGAGCCAAGCTTGGTTTCGAATTTCCTAATTCTCGATTCGGTTCGCTTTTCGAAATTTTATTTCGTTCCTGGCCTACATTCCAATTGATAAATATGGCACAAATGAGCAGGAAAATCACTGCCGCAGCCATTATTTTTGTTGTACTAGTCATTCCGGGATCTTGGGGCGCTAGCCCAAAAACTCACAAAAAAGTATTGTCCTGGGTTGTTGAAGATGTTAAGTTACTGAATATCAACTAATTATCCGAACATATACAACAACCAGGACAATGACACTTTATAGACAACAGGTTTTTCAATTTCAAGGCTTAAAGAGCCGAAAAGTAACGGTAGATTTCAAGGGGAGGTTACCTTAGTAGTGAGGGTGGAAGGCTCTTCCTACACAAAGTGGAACTACGTTACCACTTCCTCAGGCTCCCATCGGAGATCCCCAGTTCACGGGCCACCTGCTTCAGGCTATTGCTACTGTAAAGATAGAGTTCAACGGCCTGGCGTTTAAACTCCTCATCATACGCTCTGTGTGTTCTTGGCATGCCTAATGTTTTCTCTCACGCTGCGCTGTTCGTGTCCACAAAATCGGGGGAGGTTCACATTCTGAAGTTAGGCCTCCCTTTAGTATCGGCGTAGCGCGCCACGTCGAGCCAGTGTCTCCCCCAGCGCTCGCCGTAAGCCGGTGAAGCCAGCAGTCGATCGACAAGTTTTTCATAGGCATCCGGGGATTCATCCGTCACAAAGGATTGCACCTCTTCAAACGTAGGGGGCAGGCCTATAAGACCATAAGTCACACGTCGAATGAGGCTTCGCTTGTCCGCCGGATCATTTGGCTTCAACCCATCTTCCTGAAGTTTTTTTAGAACAAACGCGTCCACTTCATTGCCTGAGCCAAGGTCCACTGAAGGAAGCTGTGGCTTTTGCAAAGGGATGAAAGCCCAGTGAGTATCGGCAGCCGACATATTGTAGGCGGGGTCCACCGGGGGTTCCAGGGTCTCTGTCGAGGAAAAAGCAATTACGTTTCCGACCGCCAGCCCGAAAACCGCGAGCCAATATGAATTCATCCGCTTCATTTTGTCAGGCAATCAGCTCATGTACTACATTACCATGCACGTCGGTCAGGCGGAAATCCCGGCCTGCGTAACGGTAAGTAAATCGTTCATGATCGAATCCCATGAGATGAAGAATGGTAGCTTGTAGATCGTGGACGTGGACCCGGTTTTCAACCGCCGCAAATCCAAATTCGTCGGTGGCCCCGTGAACGTAGCCTCCACGAACACCACCTCCGGCCATCCACATACTGAAGCCGTGGTTGTTGTGATCGCGCCCGTTCACCTTGCCCTTATTGGCGCCTGGTACCGAGAGCTCAACCACCGGCGTTCGCCCAAATTCTCCCCCCCATATCACAAGCGTGTCTTCAAGAAGACCGCGCATTTTCAGGTCTTTCAACAAGGCAGCGATTGGCTTATCACATTCACCGCACAATCTACGGTGTTCGGTCTCCAAATCATCATGGTTATCCCAGGGTTGGCGATAACCTGTCCACACCTGCGTGTATCGAACTCCTCGTTCTGCGAGCCTTCGGGCAATCAAAATTTGTCGCGCTTGCAACCCTTCGCCATACATCTCCCGGATGTATTTTGGCTCTTTGGAAATATCAAACGCGTCGGTCGCCTCCATTTGCATTCGGTAGGCCAATTCAAAGGATTGAATCCGCGCATCGAAACGATCGTCGTCGTCGCGTTTGGAGGAATGGTGGGCGTTAATTTTTTGTAGAAAATCGAGCTGCTGCCTTTGCGTAGCGTAACCGGTATGTTTATTTTGGATGTTTTCCAAAAGCTTTTCCACACCCTCATGTTGGTGTCGATGTAAGTCCCTTGAAAACTCCCTGGAAGAAATGCATTTTGCCAATTCTGGGAATCTGCAACGGGCAACCCATTGGGGCACATCGCGATGAAGCCTGGAAGATTCTGATTCTCCGTTCCGAGACCATAGGTCAACCAGGACCCCATGCTTGGCCGCGCTAAACGGGAATCCCCGCAATTCAAGAGCAATAATGACGGTTCGTGATTGGGCACGTTGGTGTGCATCGACCGAATCAAGCAAATATCGTCGATGCACTCACCCACGTGGGGAAACAATTCGCTTACCTCGATACCGCTCTGCCCATAAGGTTTAAATTTAAAGGGAGATCCAAAGGCAGCTCCAGTGGTACGCTCAGTCTTCAAGGTTACGGGCAATGGCTTACCATGCCACTTATTCAACAAGGGTTTGGGATCAAAGGTATCGACTTGATCTGACAGGTTGCCCGGTCCGAGGAGGATAAACCCTGGCTATCCTTGTTTTGTGTTAACGTTCTGATCCTGAACACCACGACCGGCTGGGACCGAGAATAGGGTCAAAGAATTGGAATTGGCAAAGACCCTTCTAACTCACATCATGGTTAATAATTTACCTGAACTTCCCATGAAACGCTTGTTTCCTTTTTTTCTGATCGTTTTTATTTCATCACCTCTGATTGCCCAGCGCAACCAAGGGCCTCAGCTTCCCGAAGGCACAGTTGTTCAGAAAGATATTGTTTACCAAACCGTGGGTGGCCGTGAACTACCGCTAGATTTGTACATCCCGGCGGGCGCGACTGAGCCCTTACCGTTGGTGATCTGGATTCACGGTGGTGGTTGGAAAGGCGGGAGCAAAAACCGAATCAACCGCTGCGTGGACGTTTTGAAGCACGGATACGCTTTGGCCTCTGTGGAATACCGGCTAAGTGGGGAAGCAAAATTTCCAGCTGCCATTGAGGATTGCAAAGCTGCGGTTAGCTACCTTCGTTGGAAAGCGCCCAAGCTTGGACTCGATCCCGATCGTTTTGGAGCTTGGGGCTCGTCTGCTGGCGGGCATCTGGTCGCTTTATTGGGAACTACCAATGACGTTGCGGATTTCGACACTCATCCGGTTACCAAAAATGCGCCTCCTACGGTTCAAGCGGTTTGCAACTGGTTCGGACCGACCGACTTCCTGAGGATGAATGATGTGCCCGGTCGCATTGATCACGATGCGGCTGATTCACCGGAATCCTTGTTTATCGGAGGGCCGATTCAGGATCATCCGGAAAAGACCCAACGAGCCAATCCGATTACTTACGTTTCTCCATCAGATCCGCCTATGTTGCTAATGCATGGGGAAAACGATCAGGCTGTTATCTACCTTCAAAGTGAGCTTCTTTATGCGGCTCTGCAGGAGGCGGGTGTTCGGTCTCACTTGCATAAAGTCAAAAATGGCGACCATGGGTTTCGTGGTTCAGACGAAAGCAGGGAAGAGCTGTTTGCACGATCGCTCAAATTCTTCGACCGGGAACTGAAAGGTCTCTGAGAGGAGAAAAGGGGACGATCCCTGTGATTTTCTCAGCTGGTTTTCATCCAGCCTCGCCACCCACAGGCACTCGGTTCAACAGTGGTTAGTAATGCGCCGCTGATCTCGGTGACGCAAATTTTCAGTTTTGAATCCGTGTAGCTTAGAAAAGTCAAGCGGGTCGAGAAATTCAAGCGCACTCACAAATGACTCCAAGAGTTTTTCAGCCAAATCGCGAGTCAAGTTGTTCTTAACCACGATGCGAAACATGGTTGTCGGACCTGCTTGATTGTAAAATAGAGGCACGAACTCTCCGCTCAAGGGATGCTCGTATTGCATCCTGTAGCCACTTACATACCAGCGGTACTGAGACAAAACGTGCTGCAAGTCAATATCGTCGTAGCTGAAGCCATGGTCAGGATTCAGCCTGGCCGTGACAACGGGCAAACACTCTGTATCCCCGTTGTCGAGTATCAAGAACCTTGGCTTCCCGCGGTAGGTCATGGATTTGAGGCCATCGCGCAGATATTTTGCGTTTTGCATCAGGTTGTCACAACATTGTTGGTAACCATTCATGCCTTGCCGAATCAGTTGGTAGTACTGAACGTAAACGCTACTAGCCGGCCTGGAAAAGTTGAGCGTATAGGAATCGGCGTTGCCACCGAGATAGGTCACCGAAATTGCGACGTGTTCGCTCAGATCTTTGCGTTGGCGCCACACCACCCAACCTGTGCCACAACACGATTGTCCGTATTTGTGGCCACTGGCAGATATGGACAACACGTTATTCAGGCGGAAATCCCAAGGGCGCAGGGTGGGCTGAAATGGTGCGATGAATCCGCCCGATGCAGCATCTACGTGGATGCCGACTTGGTATCCCTCGGTTGCGTTGACTTCTTCGAGCACCGCGTTGACTTGTTCGACCGGGTCGTAGTGGCCACTGTAGTGATTCCCCATGATACACACGACACCCAGGGTATGCTCGTCAATCGCCTCGCGGACTTTTTCCGGATCCAAGGTAAAAGTTTCTACAGAGGGCTGAATGAGGCGCGGTTCAATGTCCATATACTTGAACAGCTTTTCCCAAGCAGCCTGAAAGCAGGTGGAAATAATCAGGTTGGGTTTGCTACCCAGAACTTCGTTGCCCTTCAAGTTCTTATACTTGGCATACCAAGCGCGCCAGCGGAATTTGAGGGCTAGCCCGGCCAACAAACACGCCTCAGTTGAACCAACGGTGCCCGCGCCGGCGTAGACGCCATACTCATCAAAATCATCTGGTCTGGGGCAATTCCACAAATCAGCGATCATATTGACGACGGTGTCGTGCAACTTGTACGAATAGGGATAAACCGTCTGGTCTGCCATATTGATGTGGAGACCGAGCAAGGCGACATCTCGTTCTTCTTTTTCCAAGTAAACATTTACATAGGACGACGTGTTGAAGCGATGGTCGAAATCAAGTCCGTTGACGTTCTCGACAATGATTTGCGCCGCTTCTGGGGAAACTCCCTGCTCTGGGATGTGCTCGAGATCCAACCAATTTTCTTGTGCCGCTTTTGAATAGTAGAAATTGGGGAAAGCCTGGTTTGATTCCAGCCGCGTTATTTGCCTGTGCAGGCGTTCAACTTCCTGCCGTAGATTTTCGGTTTCTGACATAGAGGCCTCCTAGTGTGGTGTCCCAGAAATAACTTGAAAAATACGAGCGTACCATGAATTGCCTGGCAAGGCTGCTTTTTGCAGCACGGGCCTAGAGGCCCTTGTGCGTAAAGCGAACGCCGCCAGGGTGTTCCATGCCACCTCGCCCTCAGGGCCGCGCGCTTTTTCCACCGATCGGCACGAACATCGCGGCCCAGGTGCCATAAAGCAAAGTATCCGGAAGCGAAATCTATCCGCGGAGTGCAGCGAGTGCCTCTGCTTGTGAGCCATAGATCGAAATGATCTTGTCAAATCCGCTGATATTGAAGACTTCTGCGATGGGGCCAGAGAGCGAACAAAGGGCGAATTCCGCATCGCGACTCCGGAGTGACTTAGCAACCCGCAAAATGACCCGCAGGCCCAAACTACTGATGTAAGAAAGCCCAAAAAAATCTAAGATCACACCGGTATCTTCCTCACTGATTGCAGCACTTAATCCATCCTCGAACTCGCCGGCGTTGGCACTATCAACCCGACCATCCACGTTCGCGACTAAAATTCCATTTTCTCGTTCGGTTTTAATCTCCATTGGCACTAAGTCCTAATGAGTGGGAGTCGTCTTGGAAGGCCCGATGAAAGTCAACTCTATTATCACGATCAGGTTCGCGCCTCTGTGCCGAACTGCTCAATGACCTCCGCTGCCGGCCGGCCGGCCTCGGGCGGCTCCTTTAGCAGCTGGTCCTCAAGCCCCTGCCGGAACTCTCCATCCCAGGCATTTTCTCCGGGCAGGTTCTGAATCCGTTCCACCAGGAGTTCCGCCGCCTTGCGTGCGAGATCGAGCATCGCTTCGGGCGCCATCCGGAGGTCGCTCCGCGTCAAGTCGTATGACGCTTTTTGTGTTTTTTCTGAATGTCCTGCCATATTTTCCCTTTCATATAAGTGCCAAGGCTTCTTTCACAGCTTTGACCTAAGAAGAATTTGTTGATTGAATTGCTATTAATTGCCAGGGAATTTGATTCTGGGAGCTGGGTTCATGGCGTGGGTGGAGCCGGGGATGCAGGAAGTTCAGGTTCCGCTGAATGTGGGTAACGCATTTCTGCATCTCTACACGTGCGAACCCTTTGGCGCCGTAACTTTTGAAGCGGTCGGTGTTCGGCTTGATAAGCCTTCTCGGGCATTCAGGCGCGCGGCAACATCTCCACGGTCTCGCATAGCAGCACATCGCCTTCACCGTGCAGTTCGTTCACCCGGCCGTAGAGCGTTGCGCCTAAAGCTAGGCTCGCTTTCCGTGCGATGAATTCGTCGGCTTCGAGTCGGAAAAATCCTGATGGCCTGGCGCGGAAAGTGATGCCCGCGCCAGCCAGGATGCCCCCGAAGGGGCGTATGCCTTCGATAAACTCTGGACGCAACAGCGCCGGGAAGGCGTCCAACGCGATGCGAATGGCGGCCAGTTCCACCACCTGGCGCGCTTCATCCTCCTCGGTGTACAGCCCGACGAAGCGGTAGAGCGAGCGTTCGTCGACAATCAGGTCATCCGCTATGAGGTCTACGGCCAGTCGTTGGCCCCAGTGTGCCTCGAGGGTGGCCGTCATGCCGGCGTTGTGGACCAAGAGCTTGTGGTAGCTGCCGGGCACTTGCTCCGGAGGCTCGACATGGATTGCTGGCACCTCCATCGACAGGTAGCCGCAAAGCTTGCGGACTACCGCTTCCACCTGATCGCATTCACCTCTGCCCCAATCGACCACCATTCCGCCTTGATCACCGATTTTCATTTCCAAATAGACCCTAAATCCAGTTCGCAAGGGCTGGCAACCAGAATTAAACCTTGCTTCATGACACAGTTGCTCACTACCGAGCCAATGCGACATCTCCCCAATCTTCTACTGCGCTTCGGTGGGGTGATGGGGACAGAGCCCCCCCCGCATCCCGTCAGCCGACTGCCTCTTCGGCCGTCGCGGACGGCACCAAGGGCAGTTCGACAATCATCTCGGTGAATGCACCGGGTTCAGTCTCAACCCGGATGGTCCCCCCGTGTTCGCGCACGATATCGTTGGAAAGGGCAAGGCCGAGGCCCGTGCCCTGGTCCGTCGGCTTGGTGGTAAAGAATGGGTTGAAAATTTTATCGATGACATCGGGCGGAATCCCGCCCCCGTTGTCTCGTATGCCCACCTCAATTCGATCCTCCATGCGCCGGGTGATCAGAGTCAGAGTCGGGTCGTAGCGCTCGCCACCCGAGGCGTCCGTTGCGGCGGCACGCCGCTTTTCATCGGTAGCGTGGCAGGCATTGCCCACCATGTTGAGGAAGACGCGCCCCAGGTCTTGTGGAACGACCTCGATTTGCCCCACGGCCGGGTCGAAACTCGTCTCAATTGTCAGGTTGAAATCCGAGGCAGTCGCCCGCGCGCTATGGTAGGCCAGGCGGGCGTGTTGGTCTAGCAGGCCATTGATGTCGGTGAGTTGAAGTTCACCCGAATCCCGCCCCATCCTGAGCATATCTTGAACAATGCGGTCGGCGCGATTGCCATGTTCCCGAATGCGCCTGAGGTTGTCGGTGAGGTCCTGGCAGATCCCGTCGATCCATTTGCGTTTCTCCTCGCTCAATACCTCATTGCCCTCTTCCAGTATCTCTTCCAATTCCTCCAACAGCTCCTCTGAGACTTCCGAGAAGTTCTTTACGAAATTCAGTGGATTCTTGATCTCATGCGCCACACCCGCAGTGAGTTCACCGAGTGCGGCCAGTTTTTCGCGCATGACGATCTGGTCCTGCGCGCAGCGCAAGTCGTCCAACACTTTTTCGAGCTCTACGTTTTTATCTTGTAGCTCTTCGGCCAACTTCTCCACCAGATTCAGGCGCTGCACCTCCAGCGCGTGGCGGCGGAAAACTTCGAGGGCCGAGGCCATGTCCGCCACTTCATCGCGCCCGTCAATCTCGACCTTGGCCTCCAACTCGCCATCGGCCATGCGGCGCATCCGTTCGGATAGTCGCTCGAGACGGCGCAACAACACCCGCCCCACGAACAAATAGGCTATCAGCACGGCCCCAACGATACTGACCAGATTCAAAACCAGCAACAAACTGCGCCCAGTCCGAATCGCCTGTGTGGAAGCGCGGGTGGCTTCCTGCGCGCTCACCCTGGCGGCGTTCACCAGGCCTTCGGCTTCAGCGACCAGATCTATGGCGAGGGTGTGATTGCGTGCGAGTAGATCCTGCTGCTGTCTGGTGAGTTCGAGTTCCCGCACGCGCAGATCAAAGCCGCCCTCTTCGCCCAGACCCAACTGTAACAGTCGCTCCGCGGCCGGGGCGACCTGCCCGCGCGCGGGCGTTGTTCCAAGCGCCGATAGACTGCGCTCAATCCTGCCTGTTGCGGCTTCAAATCGCTCCCGTAGCGGCTCAATCAGGGGCGCGTCCGAAACGTTGAATGTACTGGACAGAAGCTCGATTGCGATGGTGGCATCTGCTTGCAACGCGGCCAGGTAGCGATAGCGGTCGAACTCCACCTTCGAGAAGTACTGCTCGCGTGGCGCGGGCATTTCGCCGAGGTTCCGGTAGCCCGTCATAACGTAGAACAATTGGTCGTCAATAACCGTAATCAGAACGCCGGCCAACTCGTTGCGCAATTCGGCCAACTCTCCGCGCAGAGCTTCGCTGCGCTCGGCCAGAGAAAAACGCTCGGCCACCGAACCTTGGATAGCTTCAATATTCGAGATCAACGCGCTACCCTGCGCGCGAATGCGATGGAAGCCTTCCGCTTCTCCACCTTGCTGCATCAGGGCGGCCAACCGCGCTTCAAAAGCGCCCTGCTCCTGGGCGACTTCAGCGGCGATGTGGGAGAAGTCGTCCCGAGTTGGGGCGGTTGTCAAACGCGGGGCTGCGGCCACGAGGGCGCCACTTTGCTGTGCGACCCCAAAAGCGGCCGCCATTCCGGGCACGCTGCTTTCATTCACGCGGCTTTGCGCGTCACCCACGCGGTTGAAGGAAAACCAGCCGACCAGACTCGCCCCCATGGTGAGGACGACAGCGCCACCGATTCCCATATAGAGTTGTGCTGAGATTCGGTGGCGGACCTCGAGCAAGCGTTTGAACATGTCGATCATGGCTGTATCGCGTCCCTCAAGGTACGGATAGAGCGATAACCGCCATCGCTGTCTAACACGGTGAGGAAGACAGCGTCTGAACCCTGGTTGTCGCTTTCGCCATAGCGAAGTTCAAACCCATTCAAGTTAATCATGCCGGGGTTCCGCAAACTGTTGAGAAAACGCGCGCGATTCACATCCTGTCCGCAGCGTTCGAGCGCAGCGATAGCCAACCGACCCGCCAGATAGCCTTCAAATGAGACAAAACCGGGCGTCGAATCTGGTGCGTGGGTCGCCAGTGCGCGACGATAGGCAACAGAAACTGGAAAGCTGTTACCTGTTGGATGAGGAACGACCTGGGTGACGAATACCCCGGCACCGGCGCTGCCGAGTTCTCTGGCCAATGCGCTGCTGCCCACAAAGGAGACGGTCATAAAAATGGTATCCAAACCCATGTGCCGCGCCCATGCAATCAGTGTTGCAACCGGCTGGTAGGCCCCAATCAGAATGACTGCGCCGGGATTTGCTTTATGCAGATCGAGCAAAGCTGTCTTCACGGCCGTAGTATTGCGCGGGTACACCCCGATGGCCACCGGTTCCATACTGCGCCGATCGAGTGCTTGGAGCACACCGCGGTAGCCGGCTCGGCCAAAGGAGTCGTCTTGATACACCACACCGATGCGTCGAATGTCCCGGTCTGTGATCAAGCGCGCAACCATGGCTTCGATCTCCTGGTTATAAGACGCCCGCAGATTGATCACATTTTCCCACTTTGTTTCGCGCAGAAAGGCGGCGCCGGTGAAAGGAGCGATGTAGGGAACACCGGCTGCCGCGGCAACAGGCGTGGCGGAGCGCGAGGTGGGCGTGCCGACGGCGCCGATCAGCGCGAAAACCTCTTCCTGTTCAATCAGGCGACGGGTGTTGGCAATGGCGGCTTCGGGTTCGTAGGCGTCATCGAGAGACAACAGCGCCAACCGTCGCCCATGCACGCCGCCCTGCGCGTTGGCCTCCTGAAAAGCTGCCTCAATTCCGATCCGCAGGTTCTTGCCCAGTTCTCGAGCAGGACCACTAAAGGCGGCAGACTGCCCGAAAAGGATGCGCTGATCAGAGACTCCGGATTCTTCCGCACGACCATCCACTACCCATAAGACGAGAATTACAATCGCGCACCCATAGAGCATTTGCCTCATCTATTCCTCAGCTTGATAAGGGTTAGATGGTTCTTGTCCTGATCGCGCCGATAGTGTATTTCGTCCATTATAGCACGCACCAAATGGATGCCAAGCCCACCTATCTGGCGATCTTCAAGCCCGAGGTCCAGATCGGGTTCGGGGGCGTCGCTCAGTGGATTGAAAGCATGTCCATTGTCTGCAATCTCAATGGTGAGGGCATCTACGTCTGAGGTCAGTGCGATCTCGATCTCGTGACGCGCATTGTCGTCGTACCCGTAGTTCACGGTGTTGACAATTAACTCTTCAAGGACGAGATCAACATGGTAGACGAGATCGGGCGGCCAATTTCCCACTTGCCCGAGTTCTGCCACGGCATCGTGAAGCCGCTCCAACTCGCCGAGGTTCGACTCAATACATAAAGACCGTTTCAGATTCATGTCGCTATCTCGCTGCAAAAAAGCGTCATACAGGTCATATCGTCGAACTGCGGCGCCTCGCCCGCGAATGCCTGCACAGCCCGAAAGACCGCCTGGTTCATCTCGCGGACGTCACGCGACCACGCCTCGGCCAATACCGCACGCAAGCGCGCCATCTCAAACTCCTCATTTTGGGCATTGATCGCTTCGGTGACACCATCTGTGTAGAGCACGAGAGCATCACCGGGCAACAGGGTGATTGCTTTTTTCTCGTATTGAATGTCCGGCATGATGCCCAGAGCTATCCCGCCGGTCTGAGGGAGCACTGTCGAAGTGCCATCGGCGTGGGCTATGATCGGGGGGTTATGCCCCCCATTGGCGTAGACCAACGACCCATTCGCCGGGTTGTACTCGGCATAAAATACGGTGACAAACATCAACGCTTCGTTGTCTTCCTCTAGGAGATGATTGACCTCGCTAAGCACATCGGCCGGGTTCGATCTGCCAATGGCAGCCCCCTTCAACAACGTGCGGCAGGACATCATGAACAAGGCAGCAGGCACGCCCTTGTCGGAGACATCGGCAATGGCCAGACCGATGCGACCTTTCTCCAAATTGATAATATCAAAAAAGTCGCCCCCCACTTCGCGTGCAGGCTCCATACTTCCAAATACCTGACAGCCAGGTCTATTGGGAAAAACTTTCGGCAAGATCGACTGCTGCATTTCGCGGGCAACGTGAAGCTCGTTTTGCAGCGCCACTAACTTGTCCCGCGAAGCCAGAGCTTCGCGCCACAGCGTCATATGGTGCAAAGTGCGCTTAATCGTGACCCGCAAGTCTTGAAAATCAATGGGCTTGGTAACAAAATCGAAGGCCCCTCGATTCATGGCCTTGCGGATGTTTTTCATGTCGCCATAAGCCGAAACGATCACAGAACGGATGTTGGGATCGACTTTCGGAATATGTTCGAGCAGGGTGAGACCATCCATCCGCGGCATATTGATGTCCGAAAGCACCATGTCGATGTCCGGGTCCTGGTTCAGCAACTCGAGGGCCTCAACGCCGTTGTGGGCAAAGGCAAATGCGTAGCGCCCGGCGCGAACCTCGCGGCGCATGCGCTGCCGCACCAGATGTTCGAGATCGGGTTCGTCGTCAACCACGAGGATTTTGTATTGCGCCTTCGTCATTTACGCCTCTGCAACCGGTACATCAAGGGTGCGCGGATTCAAAAACAAATGCAACACTTAAACCTGTTAAGAATCAATAGCGAAGCAGCTGAATTTCCTACACAACTCTATGGTTTAGCCCGCATGTCTTGTAGGTGACTGGGTACCTTCCGCCTACACCAAGTTACGGCGGGACAGGTCAGCAGCAGGAAAAACTTAGCATAAAAGATTCTGTTCGCGAAACGAATGTTCCGGTTCAATAAATGCCCGGTCTGTTATGCTGGTGTCGCTCTGCTCGAAACTGCGCTCCGCTTGTAATGTGGCGGCATTCGCCTTGGTAGTCAGGAGCTTTCGCTCCTTCGGAACTATTGCGGCGCAGCCGGATCCAGTGTGTTGTCTCAGAAATTCCTTATAAAAATACCGCAGCGATTTTTCTGCCTCATCAAGGCGGCGTAGAGGTCGGTTGGGCTTTTGGCCCTGGCGACCTACGCTAACGCCGATCGGTCGAAAAAGCGCGCGGCCCGGAGGGCGAGGTGGCATGGAACACCCTGGCGGCGTTTGCTTTACGCACAAGGGCCTTTAGGGCCCGTGCTGCGAAAAGCAGCCTTGCCAGGCAATTCATGGCACGCTCGTATTTTTCAAGTTATTTCTGAGACACCACACTAACGCAGCGTTGTTATAAATTGGCAGGCACGATGTCAGGGTCAGTCGTCTACCCTTTTCTTTCGCTTGGTAGTGAGATATCCGGGGAAAATGCTTGAATTCAGGACAATAGTTGTAACTTGGTGGGCAAGTTGGCGCGTTACTAAAGCAACAAAATCTTACTCCACACCCTTTATGAAAAACTCGATAAAACGCTTCGTTGTGGGATCTACCCTGCTGTTCTGCATTTCTTCTCTGGTCGACGCTGCCGAAACGGCATCGTGGCCGGCTTGGCGAGGAAACTCCCAAACCGGGGCCGTTCTCGGTGAAAAACCACCCGTGGAATGGAATGACGATTCCAATATTAAGTGGAAAACAAAGGTCCCGGGCGCGGGATTTGCCGCACCCGTAATTTGGGGCGACAAGATCTTCCTGCTCACTGCCATAGCCCAAGGCAACGAGCCGGGCCAACAAGCCAATACCGAGCGTCGCGCCTTGCCGCGCGGAGGTGAGCGCCCACAAAGACGCGCTCAAGCCAGCGGTGAGGCCGGGGGTAGGCCAAGGGGTGGACCGGGGCGTCCAGGAGGATTGAACCGGGATGAAATTCTCAAACGATTTGACAAGGATGGCGACGGCCAACTCAACGAAGAGGAACGGGCTGCGGCTCGAGCCAGTTTTGGCGGCCAGCCTGGAGGTCGCGGCGGTCCGGCCGGTGGGCGCGCTCGCGGTGGTCGCGGAAGGACAAGTCCAACCACGGCGCAACAATTTGCAGTTATTGCGCTGGATCGTGGCACCGGAGAAGTGCTCTGGCAGAAAACTGCTAGCGAGCAAGTGCCGCACGAGGGACATCATCCCAGTCATGGATTCGCTTCGGCATCGCCAGTTACCGATGGCGAAAACCTGTATGCACATTTTGGGTCCCGAGGTCTATATTGCTATGATCTTGAGGGAAATTTAAAATGGGAGAAGGACCTCGGTCGCATTCAGTCCCGGAACGGCTTTGGTGAGGGTGCATCTCCGGCACTGGCGGGCGATCATTTGTTCATTAATTGGGACAATGAAAGCCAGTCTTATATTATCGCCTTGGATAAACATACCGGGGATGAGGTTTGGAGAGTTAAACGAGATGAACCAACATCCTGGTCGACCCCTACGGTTGTGGAAGTAGACGGAAAACAACAGGTGATACTGCCTGGCAGCAATGCGACCCGTAGCTACGATGCCGCAACGGGTGAACTGATATGGGAAGCCAGCGGCCTAACCGGCAATGTGATCCCCACGCCGGTTGTTGGAGAGGATAAAGTTTATGTTATGAGTGGCTACCAGGGTCGATCCATTCAGGCCATTAAGTTGTCGGCCAAGGGTGATGTGTCCGATTCCGAGGCCATAGCATGGAGTGTCCGTCACAGTGCTCCCTACGTTCCGTCGGCCATATTGTCGAACGGCAGGTTGTACATGAACAAAAGCAACGATCCCCACTTTACCTGCTTGGACGCAGAAACCGGGGAAGAAATTTTCCGTGATGAATCCCTCGACGGGATCCGAGGAATCTATGCTTCGCCCATCGCTGCCAATGGCTATATTTATGTCGTAGGTAGAGAAGGCACTACCCTGGTGTTGAAAGACGCGGATACATTTGAGATTGTGGCCACTAATAAATTGAGTGACAAGATCGATGCATCGCCGGCCATCGTGGAAAACGAGTTGTTCCTGCGTGGACACGAGTATCTGTATTGCATATCGGAATCCTAGCCCGCATATCTCACTACCGAGCGAACGCGACATCACCCAATTTTCTACTACTCTCCGGAATATCGGCACTGGAGCGGGCATGGGAAAAGGCGGGGAAGGGTTCTACCGAGGAGCGGATGCGACGACACCTCAACGAGCATAGCGCAGTTTCGAGCGCGGGGGGAAGGGGTCAAACCTTGCATCAAGCATTGGCATGCAAGATGCCAAGGAATGACCCCGACGGTCGACCCAGCTTCACCCGCCCATCCGCTCGACCTCGGTTCGCTCGCCACGAATTGGGTGATGTCGGGTTTGCTCGGTAGGTAAGCTGTCGCATTCGCTCGGTACGTGAGATATGCTGGTTAGGCCGGCGCACCGTCGTAAATCGGAATAGGTTTATCCACTCCACTTTCCTCTTCGAGCTGGCGCAACAAGTCTTCGGCTCCTTCGATTTGCCCATCTACCGCTATATTCAGATATTCGATACAATCTTCCGCATTGGGAGCGCCTTCAATTCCGTCCGCAAAGGCCTTGGCCAGCAGGAACGCCGCTTCGGGATAGCGAAGATCGGCCGCTCTGGTCAATAGCTCCATCGCTTTTTTCGTAGAGGAATTTTTTACTCTTTTGGCCATGTGCATTTTTGCCAGTTCCGTCATGCCGACCGGGCTGTTCAGTTCTACCGAACGGTCGAAAAATTCATGGGATTTCTTCATGTAACTTTCGTTGAGCTCCTTTTTGGAATGAGCCCATTTGTTGTAACATACGCCCAGATATGCCGAAGCGGTGGCTTCATCAATTTCTAAAACCCGCTTTAGGGACCTCACGATGCTCGAATATTTTCTGGGAGCGCCTCCCTTCCTGAAAAGCTCGCATCTAGCCTTACCGAGATAAGCCAATTGGGTGGCGTTCTGAAGTGCGGGCGTCCGGTAGTTTTCATAAGCGGCTTTTTCATTTTTTTCCACCCCCCAACCAAACTCCATCATTTCGGAGTAACAATAAAAGGCCAGAGGGTGCGATTTGGATGCTGCTACCTGCAGCCAGTAGGCGGCGATGTCATAATTTAAGGCCACCTCTTTGCCTTCCTTGAACAACATTCCCAAACGAAACGCAGCCTCTGCGTGTCCACTACGAGCCGCGGCCCGATAGTATACCGCCGCCTGTTGAAAATCGTATTCCACGCCCCTTCCCTCCGCATACATTCCGCCCAAATAAAAATTGGCCTCGGCATCTCCATCCTCAGCCGCCAATTCATAGTAGCGGCGAGACTTTACATAATCCCGGGACACAGGCTGGGAGCCATTATAGTAAAGGTAGCCCAAACTCGACTTCGCAAGTTCAACTCCTTCTTGGTGCGCAACCAGCAAAAGCTCCTCGGCTTTTTTCGCATTCTGATCAACGCCACGGCCATTCAGGTACATCAGCGCCAGGATAAATTTAGCATCCGCAATTCCGGCCTCGATGCAATCCTGCAAGTAAGCGAGCGCGTCCCGGTACCTGTTAAACAAAGCACCCTTACCCTCTAAATAAAGCCTCAATCCCGCATTATATTTGGCCCACAGATGACCTTGCTCTGCCGCCCTTTCAAACAAATTAAGGGTACGGCGGTCAGGATCCCTATGTTTCCCTGAAAGGTGGAGAGTTCGTGCCAGCGCATACTGGCCCACCGGATTACCGGTGGCGGCACATTCCTCCAGAATCTCCAACCCCCTCTTCACGTCTCTCTTAAGACCGAATCCCGTTGCCAGCGCACGCCCCAAACATGCCTTGGCAGTCAAGTCGTCAGCAGCCGCCTCCCGGGTCGCGGCCACTAACTTAGCCGGGGTTTGGATGATTGCAGCCCCTGGATTTTCCGCAGCCTTTATCGCCGCGTACAGGAGGCCCTCCTCCGCCCGCTGGAAATAAAGGACCGCCTGGTCTTGATCTTTTTCCACTCCCAGGCCCTGGTAAAGCATAACGGCATAGTAATATTCGGCGAAACTTATCCCACTTTTGGCCGCATCCCGCATCAGAAGGCCCGCTTTCTCAAGATCTTTTTCCACCCCCAGGCCCAGCAGGTATTGCAATCCCAGATAGGTTTTTGCCGGCAATTGATCCGCCTCCACCGCCAGACTCAGCCAATGCCGAGCCTTATCAAATAAATCCTCGCCGTCTTGGTCGCTCTTTTCAAACAGGGTTTTTCCACAGGTACTCTGAAGATAAGCCAAGTTACGGCGATGACGTTCTCGCATCTCCTTTAACTCTTCTCCGTATTTATCCTCCCGTTCGATCCCCTCCAGGTAGAAGGACTTCACCTCCATTTGCGAAAACTCACTGGGTTGAGACATCGCCATATTCAAATAGAGGTTTGCCTTATCGTTATCGGGCTCGAAAACCTCCCCAATTGCGTAGTTTAAAGCCGTCTTAAGCATGGCTTGGTAATGACCCGCCACGGCAGCCCTTTCAAAGAACTTGGCAGCCTTTGCATTATCCGCCTCCACGCCATAGCCATTCTCATAAATCAGTCCCAAACGCCAAACGCATTCCGTCTGGATTTCCTCAAAGTGAACAAAATCCTCCATGGAATCGGTGACTTTGTTGACCGGTTCTACTACCCGCTCAATCAACAATCGCGCCTTGACAATGTCCTCTCGCACGCCAATTCCAAACCAGTACATGGTAGAGAGATTATAGATGGCATTTAAATTGTCCTGATCGGCTGCCAATCCCCACCAATAAGCCGCCCGGCTCCAACTATAGCGCGCCCCTAAACCTCTACCGTGCAAGTATCCAAAAAATACTTGAGCTCTGGCGTGGCCCGCCTTGGCCGCTTCCTTGGCCAGCCGGGCCGCTTGATTAAAATCCTGCTCCACTGCATTGCCCTCATAGAAAGCGACCGCCTTGCGATAGTATTCCTCCGCATCCTCAGAGGTCAGATCAGACGCTCCGAATAAAGATCCACCCAAAAGAACAGCGGTTACCAGACCAAGACTCCAACGCCGCTGATTAGAGAAAAGAGAGGTGATATTCATAGTTTAAGGCACACGTATTAAAATCAGAGCAGCAAGCCTGCAATTCACCCGGGGAGTCTCAAAAGGCAATCCGTGCTGAGAGTTTCCCATTTACCTAGCCCGCATATCTCACAAAATTCGTGGCGAGCGAGCGAAGATCGAGCGCTGGTGCGGGCATCGAGCCGATGAGCGGGTGAAGCCGGGTTGACACCCTGCAAAGTCGCGCATCCAGCGAGGTCCGCACCAGGGCCGGTATTCCGGTGCGCAGTAGAAGATTTGTGAGATATGCGGGCTCGTGTGGTGTCTCGTTAATTCGTTCACACAAACTGGGTCGCGGGGGAAGGGGTCAAGACGTAAAAAGTTATGCCTTACAGGGTCGGTCGTCTTGTAAAAGTGTATGGAGTACAACGGAATACAGTTTTTAAGACCTGACCCTTTTCTTTCGGAAGGCATCACTTTTCTACGGCATGACCCCGACGGGCGTGCGAGGAAATTTCTGGGACACCACACGAGCTCGCATGTCTCACTACCGGGCTAACGACAAATGGGGCCAAGCGCAATTTAGCATCGGGCCTTTTTTAGCGCTAATTGCGGAATCACAGGTCGCCATCTACTTCGATTTCCACACCGAGAGCGGTCAGAACTTGCCGGGTAAGGTTGTACTCGGGACTTCCGTAAAGAACTCCCGACTCCTGCACGTCGATCACCAAATCGTAACTTTGTTCATCGGCGATGTCCCGAATGGTTTCATTGATCATCTTCAGGATAGGCCTCATCAGCACCGAACGCCGTTTGTTCAGCGTTTCCTGGGATCGGTTGTTGTGCTCTTCAAAATCCTGCTGCAATTGCGTCAGTTCCTGCTGACCCAGTTGCTTCATATTTTCGGACAATTGGTCGGCCTTGGTTTTTTCAATCAGGCCGTCGTATTTGGTTTTGATTTCGTTCAGAAAGTTTTGCCCCTGAGCCTGAAAATTGGCCTGCATTTCCTTGATTTCCTCGTTGGCTTTTTGAGTTTGCGGGAGTTGGGATAGGATGAAGGCGGTGCTGACGTAGCCAATTTTCTGGGCCGCTTCACCCAAAGCTGTCAGCGAAACGCTAGCGAAGAATATTAATATAATTGTGGTTGCTTTCATGTGGCTTATTAAATGTGAAATGGGGTTAGATTGGTCATTACCCGGAGAAATACAAGCAGGTTTCGCATTGGATTTCAGCTACAACCACCCTGCCTGCTACCGTTTTACCCGCGCGTTACCACTCCACACGCTCCAGATCTGATCCTCGTCGGCAGGTTGACCATAATCGGTCAGGAAGGTGGTTACCATGGCCCCGCTGGCCCAGCCAAATTGGATCCATTTCTCCGGCTCCCAACCCTGTAAAATGGCATAAAGCATGCCCCCAACAAAACCGTCACCACCCCCAATTCGATCCTGCACCACAATTTCCCGGGGACTGACCACATGCCAATTGTCGCCCTCCGAAATAATGGCTCCCCACAGATGGCAGTTGGCGTGCGCCACCTCCCGCAGAGTGGTCGCGTAGACCGATGCGTTGGGATAAGTCCGTTTCACCTCCGAAATCATGCCCTTGAAACTCTCGATTTTTGCTCCCAAGTCTTCACCGCCCGCTTCCGGGCCTTGAAATCCCAGGCAGAGCTGAAAATCCTCCTCATTCCCGATCAGTATATCGGTAAGGCTGGCAATTTCGGCGAATGCGTCCGCCAGCTCCCGTTCCCGGCCCATCCAGAAAGACCCGCGATGGTTCAGGTCGAAGGACACTAGAGTTCCGTGTTGCCGGGCTTTGCGAGCCAGTTCCAGGCAAAATCGGGTGGTTTGGGGAGAAACGGCCGCGATCAAACCGGAGAGGTGTACGATCTGCACCCCGTCTTCACCGAAAAGTTTATTCAGATCGAAATCCGAGGCCGTCATATGACGGGCTACTTCCCCCGCCCGGTCATTCCATACGCGCGGACCGCGCGCGCCCGAACCAATGTCGGCAAAATTGATTTGATGCCGGTAACCCCACGGTCCCTCCTGAACGCGCTCCGCCCCCTCAAATTCCATGTGCCGGCCGGCCAAGTTGCCCTTGATCATGCGCGCAATAGGACTGTCCTTCACAAAACTTGTCAGGACCTTAACCGGCTTTCCCAAAAAGGAAACAATACTGCCGACGTTTGTTTCTGCACTGGTTACCTGAACCTGGAAATGGGAACTGCTGTGCACCGGCTGACGATTGGCCGGGGTAAAGCGGATGCCCATACTGGTAGGCACCACCAAAGAGTAGGTATAATCTTTACGGAGTTTCATAGCCTGGGAATCGGAAAAGAGCTTCTTTGTATGCGTTGATGAAAAGCAGGCAATCCTTAATCGTCACCCGGCGAAATCTTAGCCCGCATATCTTCTTACCGAGCGAATGCGACAGCTTACCAATCTGTTTCTCATCCGTGTCAATCCGTGCCCATCCGTGGTCAAGCTTCCATTGCTTTAGCACCAAGGTGTTATGGATTGCGCCTTATCTCTGCTACCTACAACCTATGCGGATCAAATAACTCAATATGGCTTCCGAAAAAACCCTTTACCTCCTCGATGGAATGGCCCTCATCTACCGGGCTCATTTCGCATTTATCCGCAATCCCATCGTCAATTCCAAGGGCCTAAACACCAGTGCGGCCTTCGGCTACGTCAACACCTTGCTGGACCTGATCCAGAACAGGAAACCCACTCACATCGCCGTAGCATTCGACACCCAGGCTCCCACCCAGCGGCACATCGATTATCCACCCTACAAGGCTCAGCGCGAGAAAATGCCGGAGGAATTGAGTGCAGCCATTCCCAAAGTATTTCAACTGACTGAGGCCTTCAACATACCGCTACTGCGCCAGGACGGCTATGAAGCCGACGACATTATCGGTACCCTGGCCAAGCGATACCGCAAAGAAGGTTTCGAAGTTTATATGGTAACTCCCGACAAAGACTTTGCTCAACTGGTCGAACCGGGCATATACCTCTATAAACCCGGTCGCCAGGGTTCTGATGCCGATATTCTGGGCGTGGAAGAAGTGCGCGAGTTATACGGATTGGAAGATCCCTTACAACTGATCGATCTACTGGGCCTATGGGGTGACAGCTCCGACAATATCCCGGGCGTGCCCGGAATCGGGCAAAAAACAGGGGCCAAGTTGTTGCAGCGTTTCGGGTCGGTGGAAGAACTGATCAAAAACACCCATCAGTTGAAAGGAAAACAGAAAGAGAACCTGGAGAAATTCGCCGACCAGGCTATCCTTTGTAAAAAATTGGCCACCATATGGACCAATTCTCCCATCGAAGCCTCTATCGACGAATTCGCCTTTCAGGCGCCCAACGCGCAGGCTTTGAAACCGCTCTTGGTGGAATTGGAGTTTAACGCCATAGGCAAGCGGCTGTTTGGCGATGTGTTTGTGGCCGGCCGGGGTCGAGGCTCACAAATGGACCTGGGCATTGGGGAGGAAACCGCGGAAAAACCACTCCAAGGTGAAGAGATGCTCAGTCTGAAGACGATTAAAACCGTCAATCCCGACTACAAGTTGGTCCAATCGCAGAGCGACCTGCAACAACTGGTCGCGGATCTGTCGCAACAGGCTTCGTTCTGTTTTGACACCGAGACCACTGGCCTCGACACCCTGGATACCAAGCTCCTCGGTATCGCCTTCTCCTATGAACCGAAAACCGGTTACTATGCCGCATTACCGGATGACGAATTAAAACGGAAGGAGTTTCTCGAAACGCTCAGGCCGGTGTTCGAGAATCCGGAGACCGAAAAAATCGGGCACAACATCAAGTTCGACTTCAGTGTACTCCTTCAGCAAGGCATCGAAGTCATGGGCAGATTATTCGATACCATGATCGTTCATACCCTGGTGGATCCGGATCAGCGCCACAATATGGACTTTCTCGCCCAGTCCCTGCTAGGTTATAAACCGATCTCCATTACTTCCCTGATCGGGGAAAAAGGCAAGGAGCAGAAGTCCATGGCGGAGGTTCCCTTGCACACGGTGTCCGACTATGCTGCGGAAGACGCCGATATCACTTTCCAACTCAGGGCGGCGCTGGCTCCACGGCTCAGGGAAACAGAGCAGGAACGCGTTTACTACGAAGTAGAAGCGCCCCTGATTTCCGTCCTGGCAAAAATGGAGGCCACTGGAATCCGCATCAACCCCAACGCCCTCCAAACCTTCTCGGCAAAATTGGAAGAGGAAATTACCTCGCTTTCCCAACGCATTCGCCAACTGGCCGGCACCGATTTTAACCTCAATTCTCCCAAACAACTCGGACAGGTCCTATTCGATATCCTCAAGCTCGATCCCAAGGCCAAAAGAACCAAAACGGGTCAATACGCCACCAACGAACAGGTCCTCACCCGCTTGGCGCCCAAACATGAGATTGTGCAGCGCATCCTCGATCACCGCGGCGCCACCAAACTGAAAAACACTTACGTCGATACCTTGCCAGGGTTTATTTCCAAAAAAACCGGTCGCGTCCATACCACCTACAACCAAACCGTTACCGCAACGGGAAGACTCAATTCCTACAACCCAAACCTGCAGAACATCCCCATTCGCACCGACCAGGGCCGCGAAATTCGAAAAGCGTTTATTCCCAGGGACGAAAACTACACCCTTTTGGCCGCAGACTATTCCCAGATAGAATTGCGTATCTGCGCGGCCTTGAGCAAAGAGCCCGCCATGATGGATGCGTTTATTCATCAGCAGGATATCCACTCCGCCACCGCCGCTAGAATTTACAACCTCTCCATTGCAGAAGTTACGCGCGACATGCGCCAAACGGCCAAAATGGTAAACTTCGGCATTATTTATGGTATAAGCGCCCACGGTCTTGCTCAGAGACTGCGTATCCCACGAGGAGAATCGGCCAGAATCATCGAAGAATACTTTAAACAATATCCAAAAATAAAAGTCCTGATGGAATCCACCATCGAGAAAGCCCGCTCCCAGGGCTATGTGGATACCCTTTTAGGTAGGCGACGTCCCCTGCGCAATATCAATTCCGCCAACGGAACCGTGCGCGCCGGCGCGGAAAGAATAGCCATAAATACTCCCATCCAGGGAACCGCGGCAGACATGATAAAGATTGCCATGACCAAAATTCAAAACCTGCTCGAAGAGGAAGAGACACAATCGAGCATGCTATTGCAAATCCACGACGAACTAGTCTTCGATCTCCATCTGGACGAAAAAGATTCCCTTCCTCAAAAAATTGCCCAATGCATGCGCACCGCCCTGCCCCTGCCCGTCCCCATCGAAGTCGAACTCGGCACCGGTTCCAACTGGCTGGAAGCCCATTAACCCGCATATCTTGCTCACTACCGAGCGAATGCGACAGCCCCCCAATCTTCTACTGCGCTCCGGAATATCAGCACTGGAGCGGGCATTCTCAAGGAAGGGGTCAAGCCTAAATGTCACTTAGTTAAGCGCGTTTGTAGAGGAATATAGTATGGGCGCCAGCCGGGGTCATGCCGTAGAAAAGTGACGCATTCCGAAAGAAAAGGGTCAGGTCTTAAAAACTGTATTCCGTTGTACTCCATACACTTTTACAAGACGACTGACCCTGTAAGGCATAACTTTTTACGTCTTGACCCCTTCCTTCTCCGAGATGATCGAACATTCCAGAAGTCGCTTAATTAAGTGACATTCGGGTCAAGCCTTGCATTTTGGCACGGCAAAAATTCAAGGAATGACCCCGACATCGCAAATGCTTCGATAATCTTCGGAAACGTGCTTAACTTAGTGCCATTCAGGGTTGACCCTATTGCCATCCCATTTAGGAACCTATCATATCCGACAGCAAATGCCCATGGACATCCGTTAGACGGCGATCGATTCCGTTGTGGCGCACAGTGAGTTGTTTATGGTCAATTCCCAACTGATGGAGGATGGTGGCATGAATATCGTATACAGTGGTATAGTTGCTTCGGTCCCGGGGCTTGAATCCCCATTCATCACTTTCACCATAGGTACCAGGTTTCAATCCGCCACCGCACATCCAGTTTGTGAATACAAAGGGATTGTGGTCTCGGCCTAAACTGCCTTGCGAGCAGGGCATACGGCCGAACTCGGTGGTCCATAAAATTATAGTGTCATCCAGCATACCGCGCTGTTTTAGGTCTTTGATCAGTACGGCTGAGCCATGGGCCATTCCGAGCGACAACGGCTCGTGGTCACGTTTGACGTTTTCATGGCTGTCCCAATTGCGGCGGGGGAAGCCATTGTCATTGCCGCTCCAGATCTGGACAAAGCGCACGCCCCGCTCAAGCAGGCGGCGCGCCACCAGGCATTTGCGGCCAAAGAACTCAGTCTCCGCCTTAATGTTCATCACACTGTCATCCACGCCCGGGCCTTCAGGAGCGAGGCCATACATGTCCTTGATGTATTGCGGCTCATTGGAAAGGTCCAGTGCATCGGTGGCGCTCAGTTGCATGGCGCCGGCCAATTCATAAGCACGGACGCGGGCAGCCAATCGGTTGTCCCCATCCCGCTTTGCCGCATGAGAGGCATTCAAACGATTCAGCAGATTTAGTCCGGCCTTTTCGCTAGCGGGCGTAATAAAATTACTATCTGGTGCGTGCAAGTCGGCGAGGGGATTTTCACTACCCGGGCGAATGATAGTGCCCTGGTGCAGGGCGGAGGTGGATTCATCGCGAACGGGCACACTGATAGAAGGGTCCGCACAATCCAGTGTAGTCAACATGGGCTGGGGCTGGGAACGGACGACGAAGCGGTAGACCGTACGTCGATGTGACTTGGGATCCTCCGGATCGTGCAGGTGGTATTCGTAGTGTGGTGAATGCCGGGGCTTCTCGATGACAAAGTCGTAAAAGCTCGGGCCCCCTCGCTGGTCCAGATTGAGGGCGCCGCTGACGGCCAGGAGCGAATCCCGAAATTCTTCCGCCGTGAGCCGGCGGCGATCAGCCCGCCACCAGTACTGGTTGCCGGAATCGATTTTGGCATTTGCTGCATGGTGGTGACTGGACCGGCGGTAGCATTGACTGGTCACCAGTAAGCGAACCATCGACTTGATAGACTGTTGCGGATCATCCCGCAGCCGGGCGGCTAAATATTCAAGCAATTCCGGGTGGGTAGGCAACATCCCCATCCGGCCAAAGTCATTGGGTGTGCCAGCCAGAGGTTTGCCGAAGGTCCACTGCCAAAGCCGATTGGCAATCGAGCGCCACATGAGTGGATTGTCCTCCCTGGTCAGGTAATGGGCCAGCTCCGCCCGAGCTTTCCCTTCCATCCAATTCCCGGTTCAGTTGAACCGAAATTTTATCGTGCTCCAGGCTCAGTTCATTGAGGCGACGAACGATGACCTTACGCTCCTCCAACTGCTCATCCGTAAGGCCTTGGTAGATGCGGTCGGTGCGATCCACAGCTGCAAAGACCGCGTGCAGGCGGTAGTAGTCCTCCATCCTGATCGGGTCAAATTTGTGGTGGTGGCATTGGGCGCACTGCACGGTGGTGCTTTGAAAGACGTTGAAGACGGCTGAGATCATTTCATCGCGGTCGAGGTGCTTGGCGATACGGCCATCGAGCTGTTGCTCACCCACTTCCCAATGACCGACAAAGTCCCAAGGTCCGGCCGCCAAAAAACCCAGCCCGATGATACCATCCGGTTGACCGGGATAAAGGACATCACCAGCGACCTGTTCGCGCACAAATCGGGCATAGGGTTTGTCCTCGTTAAAACTGCGAATCACATAATCGCGGTAGGGCCAGGCGTTGGGGCGCAGCTTGTCCTTATCGTAACCATGAGTCTCTGCGAACCGAGCTAGGTCAAGCCAGTGCTGAGCCCATTTTTCGCCAAATTTCGGAGAATCCAGATACTGGTCGACCCATTGCTCCCAAACTGCCGCTCGCTTGATGATTGAGGAGGCCGGGTCGTATTCATCAACAAAGCGATCCACCTGTTCCGGCGTCGGTGGTAAACCGGTCATATCATAAGTCAAACGACGGATCAGCGTCAGGGCGTCAGCCTCTTTTACTGGTTTGAGCTTTTTCTGGCGCAGAGTTGCATTGATGAACGCATCGACCGGATGAACTCCATGTTTCTCAGGAACGCGGGCTCCAACCAGCGGTTTGAGGGACCACCAATCGAGATTGCGAGGGCGCTTGTCCACGAGAACTCGTTCCTTTGGCCAGTTTGCACCGGCATCAATCCATTGTCTGATTATCGAAACTTCCATTTGAGTCAGGGGATCCCCTTCCTCGGGCATTTCCGGAACCGTCCCACTGATCATTTTGACCAGGTAGCTCTGAGAAGCTTCACCGGGTAAAATAGCATCGGGATGGTCCAATGCTGCAGCACGCGTTTCCAAGATGAAGTCACCTGCAGCATCCGCCCGGTTATGACAGGACAGGCACCTGGCCTCAAATACGGGAGCCACATCGCGCTCGAATTCTATTTCCGCCCAACCGCTCGACGGGAAGAAACCGGGCAACAACCATAGCCAATTCACGACGGGGCATCTTCGCTTCTCCACAGAGCGAAATCCTAGGTATAAAAATTGAGCTGTCCAGTCAGATTCCCTGGAACAAGCCTTGCCATCCTGCATGCCAATTTAGAAATCAAGTTTTGACCTCATCACGAGGCCCGATTAAACCCCTCAGGAATCTTTATGAACAAATTAAGTTCAATTCTAGCCTGCATGTCTCACTACCGAGCGAAGGCGACATCCGGGCTAGCAATTGCCTTGCTGATGGGCGCCAGCTCCCTCAGCGCAATTTCACCGGTTAATAAGTCCAGCCTTAGCAAAGTGGCGATTAAGGGGTATGATCCGGTGGCCTATTTCACGTCAGGGAAAGCGGCCAAAGGCGACAAACAGTTTACGCTGCAACACCAAGGCGCCAGATGGCGGTTTGCCAGTCAGGATAATTTGAACCTATTTAAAGCCGATCCGGAAAAATATGCTCCCCAATTTGGCGGCTATTGCGCTTGGGCAGTGTCACAAGGGTATACCGCAGGTATAGACCCGGAGGCTTGGAAAATCTTCCAGGACAAGTTGTACCTGAACTATAGCAAATCGGTTCAGGCAAGGTGGGAAAAAGAGATCGCTGCCAATATTGAAAAAGCGAATGCGAACTGGCCTGCTTTGTTGAAAGAGTAAGAGCCAGGAAGGCTTCAATCCAATGTGCTAATCGATCGGACCAAGGTTGTTGCCGGTATCGAATCGATAAATCGTAACAACTCAGGTCTCCATCGCCTAGATCGTCGGAAGGTATGAGAATGGAATTGGGCTTTGCTTCAAGGAAAAAGGATGAAGGCAGCAGGATAATAAGAAGAAACGAGAAAATTTTCATGGGATGGTGATTGAGAGAACTGTAGGAGGGGGTTTATCCCCCGATTGCGGTGAAGCCATTGGGAAGATCGGGGGATAAACCCCCTCCTACAGTTTAGTAATATGTTATCAATAAAGCCATCCATGCGGACGATTGTTTTGGATACCTGAGTAGTTAGGATAAATCTTTCCAAAGTTGTCGATACCGAACACCTGAAAGAAGGTTGTAAGCTGGTCAGATTTCCGGATTCCTCACAGGACTTTTAAATCGCGAATCGCGTGTTGAGAGATGGGGCGTTACCTCCTCCCAACCCATGTTTGAAGATTAACCCGCATTGCTGGCTATCGCCTTACACGCCTTCAAATCCAATTTTCCACTGGCCAGGACCGGTATTTCTCGAACCGGTTTTACGATGCGCGGAATCCACAAATTGGGAAACCCTGCTTCGGTCAACTTTTGACGCAAGTCATCTCCGTCGATGGGCACGGTGGTCAAAAGGACCAGTGCCTCACCCTTCCTGTCGTCATCTCGAGCGCTGACGACCAAAGGTAACATTTCGCTTTCCTGCAGATCCAAAATTTCCACTATCTTGTCCTCCACGGTGCCGTGGGGGACCATTTCACCCCCGATTTTTGAGAATCGGGATTGGCGTCCTTCAATGTATAAGAAACCGTCTTCATCCATGCGCGCCAGATCTCCCGTTTTAAACCATCCATCCTGCAGCGCCTCCTCACTGCGCTGCCTATCCTTCAAATACCCCTCAAACACATTGCCTCCTTTGAGATGTAGCATGCCTGGCTCAAACAGGGAACGCTCCTCATCTATTTCCGGGTCCGTAATCCGCACACTTATGCCGGGGAAGGGACGCCCAATCGATCCTCGACGGTAAGCCTCCTGGGGAAATGCCTCCCTATCGCTAATTTCCGGGTCGTGCAAATTCACACCCACCGCTGGCGAGGTTTCGGTTAATCCGTATCCTTCATGAATTTCGGTCCCAAACTTGTCCTTCCAAAGGTCGAAAAATTCCGGAGTTACCTTTTCGGCCCCGGCAACCACCAGATCGAGAGAAGCCAATTTTTCGGCCGCCACCCGCACCAGGTAAGGTTTTAGAAATGTTCGGGTCCCCACCAGCACGGAAACCTTTTCCGCTTCAATGGCCGCCGCTATCTTTTTCTGTTCGAGGGGCGATGGCAGCGTGACCATGCGAACCTTGCGTATCAACGGATACCAAAGGGTAACGGTGAATCCAAAACTGTGGAAGATCGGCAGGCAGCACATTATGCAAGTATCCTTTCGGCCCAGCAAGGCCGCTTCATCGATCTGCACTACATTGCTCAAAATATTGCGGTGCGATAAGGGAACGCCCTTGGGTTCACCCGAGCTTCCACTGGTGAACAGCAAACCGGCTTCTTCCCGATCACCGGTTTTGGGTATCGAATACAAAGCAGCCAGCAACCTCGCTGGAAATATTATGACCTGGGCGAATTTGAGCATTATCGAAACCTTGCTCTGAGCCTTGAGCACCTCGACCACGTCGATCAGTTCTTCCGGCCATGGAAAGTTGGGAAATTTCTTTCGCACCGGTTCAGCCGTGACCACGACATCGACATCCCCCCTCCGGCAAGAGGACTCAATGGCCGCTTTTCCAACGGTGAAATTGAGATTCACCGGAATTTTGCCGGCAAACATACAACCCAGGTTGACCAAGGTACCTCCAATACCCGGGGGCATGACGATTCCCACGCGTTTGGCAGAAACCCGCTCTTTGATATGTCGAGCAACCAACAGGCTCAAGGCCAGCACCAAGCCGGCTTTCAGACTTCTCCGGCCGGTCGAGTAGTCGACGATCTGCTCAAAAAACGGTCGGGAGGCCAGGCCTTTCAGACAATGGTAAGCCAAGTGACCCTTGAGTTCTTCCCGTTTTTGGAAAGCTCGCTCCGACAAGTCCAACATCGCTTGCCGGGCGCCTACCAGGGAGACTTTCTCCGACTCAATAGGTTTACCGATGACCACCTGAATCACCCTTCGAAAAACCCAGGGCTTCAAGCGCATGTTTTTGGTTTTGAATCGCGAAAAGCGGGTTTGCCAGAGATTGTCCATGAACAGGGGCACCACCGGAACCCCACTTTTGCGCGCCATGATTTCGAACCCGGAACGCAACTTCATCAGATTGCCGGTTCGCGATACCTGACCTTCCGGGAAAATCCCCAACAGGCCACCGCGCTTCAGAAACTGCAGGTTATTCTCCAAGGAGCTGCGCGTCTCCTCCGGCGCAATCAGCTCAATCGAAGACAACCGCATCAACCACCGCAAGGGATTGGCCTTATGCAAAATATCCGGCGCGATAAAACGGATTTTCCTTCGCGCCGCCAAAGTTATAAAAACCACATCGAGGTAAGTCATGTGGTTACTGATCAACACCGCACCTCCTTCAGCCGGAACATTTTCCCGACCGGATACGCGCAATCGATACAGGAGCCAGACCAGAAGTTCAGCCATCTTTTAAAACCATAGTGAGATAATAAAAAGCCATGCCGGGGGGCGAGACGGGTTAACGAATATCTTCGACAGGACGTCGCATAGGTCAAGTGTCTATACGCCGGCAGGAGGGGGAGAATCCAAATTGAAACGATCTCGCCTACACTGCCAGCCAGACCGTTTGAAAGGGTCTTAGTGGCAGAACGTCCTCGTAAATTGCATGGTTTTGCCCCGAGATAATTTCCTTCACTTTGCTAACCGATTCCACGCCCAGCAATTGGCTCACGGGTTTAACAGTTTGCTTCTTGGAAGTAAAATTGCTCATGCAAAAAACCCGCTGATCGCCGCCAACCGAGGTCCGTTTCAATGCAAAAACGCCGTCCCCCACATCCAGAATTTCCTGGGCGGCATCGGGATGAAAAGCCGGATAACCTGCCCGACGGCGCAAGACCTGCGTATACTCCGAAAACACCTTGTGGTGATGGGTTGATGAATCTTTGAGCAATACCTCGAGTTTTTGGCAGTCCCACTTCTGCCGGTTTATACGGCGCGGGATTCCCGACTTCCTTACCACCTGGTGATCGTTGAGTGAAGCAGTGAGAGAATTTATGTACACTCCGGGAACCCCCTTCAGGGCCGCCGCCACGTACTGGGAGGTCAGAAAACGTTCCAGCCCAAGAGGATCGCCTGGGTTACCGGGTTCGGCCAGCGCCTCAAAGTAGGTGATGTTCAGTTCATAGGGACTTTGGGATCCGTCCGAATTTGGTTTAAAGCTCACGTGCCCCTTTCTCAGCTCTACCTCCTCAACCAGACGATCGAGCTCCCCGTCGGGCAAAAGCCCCTGCAAGGGACGGACTCCTATCCCGTCGTGGGAGGCTGTAAAATTAAAATAGGTGCACTTCCGCGGTGGATCGGGAAGGGTCCGGGCCCAGGTTTTGAGATGGCCAGGATTCTCGGTCAGCAGTCCATGTAACAACAAGGGAGGTAAACTGAACTGATAAACCATGTGGGCTTCGTCGCCATCTCCGAAATAACTGAGGTTCTCCTCGTGTGGCACGTTGGTTTCCGTTAACAGGATCAGCTGGGGTACCAGCATTTGCAGAATGTCGCGGAATAGTTTCACGATTTCATGCGTTTCCGGCAGGTGCAGGCATGAGGTCCCCACCGTCTTCCAAAGGAAAGCGATGGCATCCAAGCGCACGATTCGCGACCCCCGGGAAATATAATTGAACAAGATGTCGAGGAACTCAAAAAATACATCCGGATTTTCCCAATTCAAGTCAACCTGGTCCGCACTGAAAGTCGTCCACACGTAACGCTCTCCATCGCGGGTCTCCACTTTTGTCAATAAAGGCGAAGTGCGGGGACGCACTACCGCCGACAAGTCATCTTCCAGATCCGCTTCCTTGAAATAGGCGCTGAAAGGAAGTATGCCGCCAACGTACTCCTTGAACCAAGAACTCCTGCTCGAGCAATGATTGGCCACCAGGTCGAACTGCAGGTCAAAATCTTCTCCCAGGCGTTCGATGTCATTCCACGCGCCCAGCGCCGGATCGACTTCCCGGTAATCCATCACCGAAAAACCGTCATCCGATGACCAGGGGTAGAAGGGTAGAAGGTGGATCACCTTTATCGCGCCTTTGAGACGCCTGTTACAGAACTGGTGTAACGTGGACAGCGGATCTTCACCCTCTTTCTTCAGGGAGTCTCCATAGGTAATCAGCACGACATCGCGCTCATTCCACATCTCCTTCACGGGAATGGGATTCAAGCCCACCCCGTAGGCGCCAATCATCATCGACAAACGCTCTACACAGCGTTCGGATGCGTCGCCGTACAAACGATGAAAACGGCGTTTGATTGCCGCAAGCCGTTCACGATCGACAAAAGTTGCCATAGGGTAGGGGAAATTTCGCGGTTAATTTGGGCTAAGACCGGTAAGACTGGTAATTAAGGTCCGCAGGCTCCTGCGCAGGGCGGAATAACTGTAGAATTTTCGGGCTAACCGGTAATTGTGATCAACCATTTCCTGCCGGTACTTCCGGTGCTCCAATATGCGCTTTACCTGCTTTAAAACGCCGCTGGTTACAAAACCGTCCATGACTGGCAAGCGGAATCCCTTGGGCTCGATGTCCTGGATAAATATCGAGTAACGATTCACCACCACGGGAACGCGAAAGTAAAACGCTTCCAGCAAGGCGTTGCCAAACCCCTCATAAATGCTCGGGTAGGTTACCAGGTCGGCTTGAGGGTACAAATCCCACAGCGTATACATCTTCTGGCCATCCTTGTTTAACTGACGTATATCGGCCACGCGATTGGAGATAAAACGGACGTCTACGCCCTCTTCTTTGGCCAATTCCTCCAACATGTTCCGGTATTCAAAACCCTCGTCACCCGAATGGTGGGAAATCAACAGTTTGCAGCGGGGATCGCCGAGCAGGCCAACCAGCTTGATGGCGTTCTCAATACCCTTACGAGGCACTACCCGCGTGGGCTGCAGGATAAAGATGTCGTCCTCCTCCAGTCCCACCTCCTCACGGAAATCCTTGGCATAATCGTCCATCTCGGGGGGTGGATTCTCAAAATCAAAGACGTTGGGTATGAGCAGGGAGGAGGCTCCCTTGCGCAGGGACAATTGCTCTTCCGCTGCCTGGTTAATGACCACGTGCCGGATATTTGGCCCAATACATGGAAAAGCCATATCGAGAAAATCACGTACGCAATTCACCGAAAACCGGGCCCGTTCCCAGTAGAAGTCGTGATGGTGGGCAATAGTCGGAATCTGGGTCTCATTGATAAACTCCGTCACCGCTATTCCCAGCGGGAGGTGCATGGGAATGGCCAATACATTCTCCGCAATGATAATATCGATGTGAAATTTTTCCACAAAATCGTAAAGGGTTTCCTTCAAATACCTCGATATTTCCCGTATCCGATCGGACACCAGACGACTGCGGTAGTTTGCGCCCCAGATTCTCTCGTTAATCCATAGGTTTTCAGGATGCCCAAAAAACGCCTCCGGCACACACATGCTTATGTCCTTGTGCCTGTCCAGCCGGCCAGCATACCAGTAGCTGATATTTTTGTCATCCCAAAGCACCTGAGCCCATTTTGCACTTTCCAGCGTCACGCCGTCCGTCCCGGCAAATCGAGTGGAAATAAAGCCTACATTCTTCTCGCTTCTGTAGGTGAAAGGTTTTGGAGCTTCAGCAAATTTCAAAAGAAACGATCAGGGTGAAATATTGAGTTAATTTTGGGTATAAGAACTGGAAAATCCGAACTTGAATAATAAAACATTAGTGACTTGCAATCACATACCCGCAACCAGCTACAATTCTGCTAATGGGTTTTTTGGCAAAAACTCATTACCAGTGAAGCGCTCCTCCCTCTAAAACGATACCCAGTCAGCTTTGAATAATGGCAAAAAAGTCAAAAACCATCAATCGTCTCCTCCTAGATGTAGTCGGCTATAAGGCCAAAATCCGGGAATTGCGCGAAATCATCCTGGCCAACCTGGTAATGATGGGTGAAATCCCCGCCCCGACTTTTGAGGAAGAGCCCAGAATCCGCTTCTTTTTGGATCGCTTTACGGAGTCCGGCCTGGACAGCATATCCACCGACGAAGTCAACAATGCATTCGGTCTCATCCACGGCACGGAAGGTGAAAAAACGATACTGGTGGCTGCCCACGTGGACACGGTTTTCCCGGGCACGGCCGATCATACCGTGCGCGTAGAAGCCAACCGCATACACGGCGCTGGTGTGGCGGACAACAGCCTGGGTTGTGCCGCGGTGGTTTCCATGCCCATCGTCCTGCAACAACTGGGAATTACACCAAAAAACAACATCCTGCTCATGGGTGCGACCCGAAGCCTCGGACGCGGTGATCTGGCGGGAATCCGGTTTTTCCTGCATCACCATAAACTGCCTATTGACTATGGAATATTTGTGGAAGGCGCCGAGCTGGGCCGCCTGAGCTATTCCTCCACGGGGGTGTTGAGGGGTGAGATCTACTGCAGTATCCCGGACGAATACGACTGGACGCAATTTGGAAGCTCCGGCGCCATCAACATACTCAATGAGGTCATCACAAAAATGATGGCTATTCCTCTACCAACCAAACCAAAGACCACCATTACCTTGGGCTCCATCCACTCCGGAAACGCCTATAACACAACGCCGACCTCCGGATCCCTCCACTTTGAAATACAATCAGAACAATCCGGCATGGTGAGTGAATTACAACACCGGCTTGAAGAAATTACCCAGGAAGTGACCTCCAATACTCAAGTGGAGGTCATCCTGGAAGTCGTCTCGCGCAGACGACCCGGAGGCATCGCATTTTCCCACCCCTTGACCAAGGTTGCCCGGCAGATTCAGGAAAGCCTGGGGGTTATTCCCGCCATTCAACCGAGCTCAGGGGAATTATCCGCCTTGATCGATAAGGGCACCCCGGGTCTTACCATCGGCCTGACCAAGGCATCCCAGACTCACAGCAAAAAAGAAAATATCGCCATTGAACCTATTTTCAGCGGCGTGGCCCAGTTGGTCGGACTTATCGAGGCTATCGACGAAGGATTTTGCCATGAGTAAGAAAAAATCCTGGTTGGAAAAAAATACATTTCATCACTCCGATTTCTGGGACCTGCTTCACCTGATCGAGCAAAAGGATAAACAGGGGCTGAAGATTTCCTTGTGTATTCCAACCCTCAACGAAGAAAAAACGATCGGGAAGGAGATTGTAATTTTTAAATCCGAGCTGATGAACCGCTATCCGCTGCTGGATGAAATCGCGGTGATTGACTCCGGCTCCACCGACAAGACTCTGGAAGTAGCTGCCAGCTTTGGAGCTGATACCTACTTGTCGGCCGACATATTACCCAGCCAAGGGTTTAAAGCCGGGAAGGGGGAAAATCTCTGGAAAGCCATTCATCAGCTCAATGGAGACATTATCGTCTACGTCGACGCCGATATTAAGAACATCCATCCTCGCTTCGTTTACGGCCTGGTCGGACCGCTGGTTTACAACCACAAGATTCAGTACGTTAAGGCATTTTACGACCGGCCGATGGCATTCTCCCAGGGCATCCGCCCGTCGGGTGGCGGCCGCGTAACCGAAATCTTGATACGCCCTCTCTTCGCCATGTTCTATCCGGAACTGACCGCAATCATTCAACCCCTGTCTGGTGAATATGCCGTGCGGCGCGAAGTACTCCAGGACATACCTTTCCCCATCGGATACGGTGTCGAGACATCGCACATCCTGGATGTGTATCACCGCTGGGGAATGGACGCATTCGGTCAAACGGATCTGGACCAGAGAGTTCATCGCAACCAGACCACCATCTCACTAGGTAAAATGTCCTTCGGTATCCTGCAGAGTTTTTTCAATCGCATGCACAAGTATGGTGTTATCGACGAGCTTCCCGAGCTCAACAAGATCTACAAACACTTCCAGGCCCAGGACAGCCATCATCAATTGGTCGAACACACCATTAAGGAAGAAGAGCGTCCCCCCATGTCCACTATTCCGGAATACCGGAAAAAGTTTGGGCTGGATAAAGACTAAGTCCCGTTAGCACGTGAAGGTTGCTATTGTTCATTACCACCTCAAGAAGGGCGGTGTCACCCGAGTAATTGAGAATACGGTGCGCTCCCTAAACGAGTCGGGCATCGAAAGCCTGGTGATCTGCGGCGAGGTTCCGGACTGGTCCGCCTTCCCCTTCCACAATGTGGCGGTAGTGCCTGGCATGGTTTACTCCGAAACTTTCCACAGTAGCAAATCGCGGGTATTGAAGGCGTCCCTGGAAGAAACGTGCAGGAATCACTGGGGAAGTCTGCCCGACATCTGGCATTTTCATAACCACAGCCTGGCCAAAAACCTTCAATACCCGGTGGCAATCGCCGCCATGGCTCGGGAAGGACAAAAATTGCTGCTGCAAATTCACGACTTTGCCGAGGATGGCCGGCCGGCAAATTACCATAACCTGATAGCCACCTTGGCCGGTAAGGATAAAGCAGTTCTGGATAACATCCTGTATCCGGTCGGTGACCACGTAGCTTATGCGCTGATTAACGGGCGCGACCGGCAGTTTCTGCGGCGGGCCGGTTTACCAGAATCCCAATGTCATTTGCTGGCGAACCCGGTTTGGCTGGAAATCGACCGGAAGGAACCCCTGAACCTAAGCGAATTCGGCCATAAACGCTTCTACCTCTACCCCACTCGATCCATTCGCCGCAAAAACCTCGGAGAAATGCTGCTTTGGGCGGCGGCGGCGGAAGAAGATGAAGTGTTCGGATCAACCCTCGCACCGGATAATCCCACCGCGCGGCCCATCTACCATGATTGGGTGGAATTTGCCCGCAAAAGCCAACTTCCTGTACACTTCGGCCTGGCGGAACAATACCCATTCGAAGGCATGATCAACTCCGCCTACGCCCTCCTATCTACCAGCATTGCCGAGGGCTTTGGCCTGGCCTACCTGGAACCCTATCTGGCCGGCGCCCAGCTGGTGGGCCGGGATTTGCCGGAAATCACCCGCGACTTTGCCTCCCAGCATATTCATCTGCCCGGTCTCTATCCGCGGCTCGATGTGCCAGTCGGCTGGATTGGGTTGGAGCGGTTGCGGGACACCGTCCGCCAAGGATTGCTTGGCTACTATCAAGCCTATGGCAGAACTTTGCAAAAGTCCATGATGGACGAAGCAATGGACGAAATGATCAATGGCGACTTGGTGGATTTTGGGCGACTGGACGAGGCCCTGCAGAAAGTCGTCATCGCACAGGTCGTAAAATCTCCAACTCTCAAACTCCACTTCGCACCGGAAAAACTGGACTATCTACTCACCTCGGATCAAATCGCCCATAATCAAAATAGAATCCGCCAATTTTACAGCACTGAAAGGTACGGCCAAACCCTGAAAGGTATCTACCTCAACTTGGCTGAGGCTCGACCAAGCCCGACCGAATTCCTGGATACCGAAAAAGTACTTTCCGCATTTATGGATCCCCGGCGTTTTTACCTGCTCAGAACCTGACCCCATTTCCCAACCATGCGAAAAAACCTCTTCCTAAAACTTAACTCTAAACTCGAACCCATACCAACTGGTCTGGATCCCTTTCTGCCCAAAATAGAAAATATCAAAACCGTCATCTTCGACATATACGGAACGTTGGTAATATCCCGAACCGGAGACATCAGTATGGCGCAGAAAATCGATCGCGAAGCCGAGCTGCGCTCCATACTGGAGAACCAGGGAATAAGCCTCCGCAATGAGACTGCATCCATTTCCCATGCCTTTTATGGCGAGATCAAGGCCGACCATTCGAAGAGCAGGAAAAAAGGCCACCAGTATCCGGAAGTGGATATCCTGGAAATCTGGCGGCGATGCTTCGAAACACAAGTCCGGCATGGCAATTTAGACGGATTGCCTGACCCCGAATTGATCAGAGAAATCGCCGTGCGATATGAATGCGCCGTCAATCCGGTTTGGCCCATGTACGGTTTGACCGCCTTGATATTTGAAAAAAAGCTAAGACAACTGCCGTTGGGAATCGTTTCAAACGCGCAGTTCTACACCCCCACAATGCTGCAGGCGTTTACCGGAAAAACGCTTTCCCAAATGGGTTTCCACCAGGATCTGTGCATCTGGTCCTACCAAGAACGCCTGGGAAAGCCAGCCGTAGAACTGTTTGAGAAACTTCTGCAATCCCTCAAAGCCCGCAATATTTCCCCCCAATCCGCACTTTATGTGGGTAACGACATGCTCAACGACGTCTGGGCTGCAAGCCAGGTTGGTCTGAAGACTGCCCTGTTCGCGGGAGATCAGCGATCCCTGCGACTACGCGAAACCGACGCTCGCTGCCGAAGCCTTAAACCGGATGCAGTCGTAACTGCCCTGGCACAAATCCCGGATTTGCTGGAGTAGCGCCACGTTTAAATTTTGCAAAAATACTGAATTCCACTTGGCAAAGGTAGATTGGCTGATCTATTTTTGCTTTCCTGCGCAAATGCCTAACCCGCATTTCTCACAAAATTCGTAGCGAGCGAACGAAGATCGAGTGCTGGTGTGGGCTTCGAGCCGATGTGCGGATGAAGCTGGGTCGACACCCTGCAAAGTCGCGCATCTAACGAGGGCCGCACCAGCGCCGATATTCTGGAGCACAGTAGAAAATTTGTGAGATATGCGGGCTATAAGTGACGTGCGCCAATCAATACATTCTATTCGAATCTGTCTAAAACCGATATGCCGTTTACTCCCGCACATATAAGAAATTTTGCCCTGGTTGGTCATCAGGGCGCAGGTAAAACCATGCTCGCGGAGGCCATGCTGGCCAGTGCGGGCGCTATTAGTCGCATGGGCTCCATCGAGTCCGGAAATACAGTGAGCGATTACCACGCCAGTGAAAAGGAGCGACAGATTTCCCTACATGCGTCGCTCCTTCATTGTACCTGGAAGGAAAACAAGTTTAACATCATCGATACGCCCGGGTATTTCGATTTCATCAGTGAAGGCCTGGGTGCGCTCCGGGTGAGTGATTTCGCCTTGGTGGTTGTCGACGCGTCCAATGGCCCCCAGTTGGGTACCGACCAAGTCTGGGATTACTCGACCAACTGCGATATTCCCAAAATGATCGTGGTCAACGGTTGCGATAAGGAAAACATCGACTTCGATCGCGTCCTGGCTGACCTGCGGGACAATTTTGGCAGAAACGTATTTCCCCTGACCATTCCAATGGATCCAGGCCCCCGATTTAAGCGAGTATTGGATGTGATGCGTTCCGAACAAATCGACTACGCAACCGATGGATCCGGTAAATTCACCGAAACTCCGGCTGAAGGGCAATGGAAAGAGCGCGTGGAAGAATTGCACGAACAGCTGATCGAATATGTTGCGGAAGCTGACGACAGCCTGCTCGAACAGTTTTTTGAGGAAGGAAACCTCACCGAAGATGAATTGCGCAGCGGCGTGCACAAAGCAGTGGGAGAGGGAGTTTTTATACCGCTTTTTGTCACTGCGGCGGTGCCCAACGTCGGTGTACGCCGCCTCATGGATATGGTTGCCAAATACGGAAGTTCACCGGTCGACCGAAAGGAAGTTAAGGTCGAAGATACCAGAGGCAACAATACCACCGTTTCTTTGCAAGATAAGGAGCCGTCCTGTTATATCTGGAAGACGATTAGTGAACCGCACGTAGGCGAATTGTCCTTCTGTCGCATGTATTCCGGTAACATCAAAGGCGGTATCGACCTTTATAATCCCAACCGGGATAAAACGGAAAAGATCGGCCAGATCTTTGTCCTCCAGGGTCACCAACGCAAGCCGCTCGCGCAACTGGGCCCCGGTGATATTGGAGTCATGGCCAAACTCCGCGATACCCATACCGGCGATACGCTCACTAGTTCCAGCCGTAAGGTGAAACTTCCCAAGGTCGAATATCCCAAACCCAATATCAGCGCCACTCTGGTGGTAACCCATCGCGGCGATGAGGAAAAACTGGCCGAAGGCCTGACTACCTTGCACGAGGAAGACCCGACATTCCTCTACAAGCACAACCTCGAAACCAATGAATTGGTGCTCAGCGGCCAGGGCGAATTACACCTCGAAGTGATCAAAACCCGCCTGAAAAACCGTTTCAACGTGGCTATTGAACTAACCCAACCCCGGGTGGCATTTCGCGAAACTATCCGAGCGCCTTCAGAAGCCAAGTACCGCCACAAAAAACAATCAGGCGGTGCCGGGCAGTTCGCCGAAGTGTGGATGCGCATCAAACCTGGTGAACGCGACAGCGGAATCGATTTCAAGGAATCGCTCGTCGGTCAAAACGTGGACCGCGTCTTCGTGCCTTCGGTAGAAAAAGGTATCAAGGCCGCCGTTACCGAAGGAATCCTGGCCGGTTATCACGTCACCGATTTAGCCATAGATTTCTACGACGGAAAGATGCACCCGGTTGATTCCAAGGACATCGCTTTCCAGATCGCCGGCAAGGAAGCCTTCCGCAAAGCATTCCAATCAGCCAAGCCCTGCTTGCTGGAACCAATCATGCAATTGGAGATCCGCGTTCCCGAAGCCTACCTCGGGGATGTCATGGGTGATATCTCCAGCATACGCGGGCGCATCCAGGGGGTGGATGTCGACGGTAAATACCAGGTAGTACGTGCCCAGGCTCCCGAAATGGAACTCTACCGTTACGCCACCAAGCTGCGATCCATTACTGGTGGCAGCGGCGTCCACACCGAAGAGTTCGACCACTACGAATACTTGCCACCCGACGTAGAAGCCAAGGTAGTTCAAGCTGCGGGTTAGACTCCCCACATTGAGCTGGGGGCTGCTTGTCGGAAAAACACTTGTTGATCTCTTCGGGTCTTTGCCACAATACTTTTAGTCAGTTTCTAGAAGAAAAAAACCATGAAAATCATTTGGAAACTTTTCATCATCACTAGTCCGGCCTTCGTATTTTGTGGCTGCCAAACTGTTGACCAAGGTGGAGTCGAAACCGCAGCTCCCCAAGAAAGGATGGTCCATCCCCTGCCTTTCGCCTGGCCGTTTATCGAACCGGAAATGATGATTTCCAGGGGCGGAACGACCCAGGGTAGCGAAGTCACCCTGGCAACCGAGCCCGATCAGCGGTGGATGGATCTCCAGGAGCCAGTCCTCGATATTCTCGAACGCGATCGACGGGCCATTCTGGCCATGGCGGGCGACTATCGCGTCAGTTTTCAGTTCACCGAGACGGCCGGTTTCACTGACGACTATCAACCACCTCGCCCTTATTTTTCCTGGGGCACCGAACACGTTGCCGTGATCGAAGACACTGGGGAATTCATCAGTCTGCAACACACCCTGGTCATGTATTTCCAGCAGGAGTCGGGCGAAATCATGGGTCCCGCAATAATGAAACATTGGCGCCAGGATTGGACCTACCAGGATACCGATCTGCACACCTACCGTGGCGACAGAACCTGGGCCCGCCAGCGATTGTCGGAAGAGGAGGTCAAAGGCGCTTGGTCACAAGCGGTGTTCCAGGTAGACGATTCACCACGCTATGAAGTCCTGGGACGTTGGTCACATGGAAAAAGCTATTCGGCATGGACGAGCCAAACCAGCGATCGCCCCCTTCCAAGAAGGGAATATTCGGTCCGAGATGATTACAACGTTCTCCAAGGCGAACACAGAATAACCATCGTTTCCACCGGTTGGCTACACGAACAGCACAATAGAAAAACCAACAAGGCGGACCACTCAAATACCTACATTGCACAGGAAGTTGGCGTGAACCGCTATGAACGCATCACCGAACCGGATCTAAGCGCCGCCGAGGAAACCTGGAATACTACCGCGCCTTACTGGAAAACTGTGCGCAATTCCTGGAAGGATGTATTCCGGAAGCACGACCGGTTCCAACTCCAATCGGACTACGAGGGCAGTAAGCTCTACGAACTCCACTTCTCCCACGCTGCTGAAATTGAACGGGCTAAAACTTTCGATTCCCAAGCCTGGAAAGCCAAAGTGGAGGAAACCATTTCCAGCTTTTTGAACTTCTCCATAGACCAGAAATCAGACCCGGATTACTGATATTGGCCCGGTAAATCCAGGCTAGCCCGATAATTGATAATTTGCTGCTGCCTTCAATCTTCGCCTAGCCCGGATGTCTCACTACCGAGCGAAAGCGACACCCCGCCTACCGAGCGAATGCGACATCACCCAATTCGTAGCGAGCGAACGAAGGTCGAGTGCTGGTGCGGGCATCGAGCAGATTCGCGGGTGAAGCTGGGTCGACACCCTGCAAAGTCGGGAATCCAACGATGATCGAACCGTAGCAGATGAAATCAGCGCGATACGGTGTTCGCTTTCCGCACCGGGGCCTTCAGGCCCGTGCTGCGAAAAGCAACCTTGCCAGGCCATTCATGGCACGCTCGTATTTTTCAAGTTATTTCTGGGACACCACACTTAGCAAATCCACCACAATGGCGATCGCCGGGGGTGTTTCGTCCCCGTTGCTTCGAACCATCTTGCGGTGATTGGCTTTCACGTAGTAGACCGCATCCATTTCGGAGCAAAGCAGCGACTCCGTGGATACGCATCCATCGCCAGTGCCATCAAAAATTTCGGGCAAGGATTCTTTGAGTTCGTTCAAAGGCTTAAACCACGATATGGCGCTGGAATCACCGTCCCTATTCCCATTTGAAAAATCCACCGGACTATCGGTGCCGGCAATTCCCGCCCAATAAATATCCTTGGGAAATTTACGGCTGTTTAGATCCTTGAGAAACGAACTGCCGGGCTTTAGTTCCACCTGCGCTTCCCCAGCACCATCCCAAAACATGGCCAGCCAAGCGTCCCGGCCATGGTTTTTAAAGAGATGATCGCGCCACTCCGCCGGAAATCGATAAGTGGACAACCGCGAACCGTGATTGGGCGTGCCCAATTGAATGAGCGTCCTGATAGCTATTTGTTTCTTCCACTCAGCGGTTTCCAAAAGGTCCGGATGGGTTATAAACTCTCGAAGCACCAGGCCGCCCATCGAGTGGCCAATAAAATGAATACTAACTGGCTTTAACTCCTGTGAAAAAATCCGGTGGAGCTGATTTTTAAACAACAGCGATGACTCGTGGATAGGTTGGTCGTTGGGATAACGAAACTCAAAGACCCGGAAACCTTCGTCAGCCAGGACCGGCGCAAGGTTGGCCCATAAATCACCGGGCTCATCTAATCCGTGGAGTAAAAAGACCCAACTCCTCTGCGGTGAACAAGTCACTTCACCAGGATATTCGAATAGCCCAAATTTTGCATTCGCCCGTGCGGCCGATTCGGGAAACGTTTTCTTCAACCATGCTCTAAAATCGGTGCGGATGCGCTTTGAATTTTCTCCGGAATTTTCCTCCTGCCCGGCTGCAACCGTAGCATGATGAAGCGCCACGGCCAATCCGAAACACAGGCTCAGACCCAGGGAAAAAATAACCAGGCATGTTTTACGCCACGCATCCAAAATGTAAAACTTCGGGTTGATCAAAAGACGGTAAAACAAGCCCATATTGATATACTACAAAGAAAACTGGAAAAAGTTGCTTGGAACCATTTACCCGCGTTCTAGCTTTTCGGCGCCCGCAACCGCATTATTTCCGCTGGTGAACGACCCATGCGGTAGAGGTGGGCCATCGCTTGCATGGCATCCTTGGAATGCTGGTAGAACATCATGTAACCCTGGCAGAGGTAATTGAGTCCCGCTTCTCCATCGGGCGTTTTCATAAAACGCTGCTTGGGGCAACCGCCATTACAGGCGAACTTGAATTCGCATTCGCGGCACATCCGTGGAAGGGAGTCGCGCTTGTCATTGCCGAACTTTTTCTGCTGCGGTGAATTGGCCATTTCGCCCAGAGAAGACTCCATGACATTGCCGATTTTATGCTTTGGATATACGTAATGATCACACGAATATACGTCTCCCGTGTGTTCGATGGCCATGGCCAGTCCACAGGTTTCGTTGAAAATACAAAGCCCGCCCGGCACACCCAGCCACTTGCCCAATACCGTGTCGAACATCTGCACATAAATTTTGCCGACGTCCCCTTTGATCCATTCATCAAAAATATCACAGAGAAATTTCCCGTAGTATTGAGGCCTTACGCTCCAGGCTGTAACGGGCAGGTCATCCTCTTCCTCCATCGTATCGGCCGGAGGTTCGGCCAGCCAAAAACCGATTTTCTCTTCACGCCTGCCCGGCTTGCGCTCCACGATGGGGATAAACTGCATAAAATTCGACCCAATGGATTTGAGAAACTTGTAAACCTCCTTGCCGGACTTCATGTTCCTGCGGTTGACGCAAGTCAGGGTATTGAATCTCACCCGGTGCTTCTGCAGAAATCTGACTCCCGCCATTACCCGATCGAAGGTGGGTTTCCGACGTTTGTCGATACGGTAGGCATCGTGCAGGTCGCGTGGACCATCTATACTGAGGCCAATCAGGAAGTCATTTTTCCGGAAAAATTCGCACCATTCATCATTCAGCAAGGTTCCATTGGTCTGGAACGCGTTCTCGATCTTCTTACCGTTGGCATACTTTTTCTGCAGCTCTACCACTTTGCGGAAGTAATCGACTCCCAAAAGCGTTGGCTCCCCGCCCTGCCAGGCAAAAGACACAAAATCGTTGGGCTGAGAGGCAATGTAATCGGCGATATAGGTCTCCAAAACATCCAGTCGCATTTTCCGCGATATCCCCTTTTCAAAAAGCGCTTCCTTCTCCAGGTAAAAGCAATAGGAACAATCGAGGTTGCACAACGGCCCGATGGGCTTGGTCATTACATGGAAGGGCAATGGAGACTTAACCGGCATTACTCAACCAAACACCCAATACCCTATTGTTCGGTTTGAAAACATAAAAAAGACCGGCGAGATGCGGGGCATGCAATATGGCGGGGTGTCGGCCTGCGGCCTCGGTAGCAAGGAATGACCCCGTAGACTTCGGCGTGGCCTCAGCGGCGTCTTTCCTTGACCTTGGTCGCCTCTTTGCCGATGCGATCGCGAATGTAATACAGGCGAGCTCGACGTGTAACGCTCTCGCGATCAACTTCGATTTTGTCAATCGTGGGCGAATTTAAGGGAAATACTTTTTCCACGCCTTCGCCAAAGGAGATGCGGCGCACGGTAAAGGTTTCGTGGATACCACTACCCCGGCGAGCAATGACGATTCCAGCAAAAACCTGGATGCGCTCTTTACCACCTTCCCGAATTTTCAGGTGCACTCGAACACCATCCCCTACTTTAAAATCGACTAAATCTGTGCGGATGGCGTCTTTGGTTATTTCGTTGATTACTCGGTTCATGATTCGGAAGGGTTGTAAATAATATCGGGTCGGTTGGCTTCTGTTTTCTTCCGACGTTGAGCGAGTCGCCACGCATCAATTTCCGCATGGTTTCCAGACAGTAATACCTCGGGAACTCGCATGCCGCGGAACTCTGCCGGACGCGTAAATTGAGGAAAAGTGAGCAGACTGTCCGTGAAGGAATCTTGGGTCAATGATTTTTCTTCTCCCAAAACACCCGGTATATAACGGGCTAAAGCGTCGATCACCACGCAGGCGGCAACCGTGCCGTTGGTGAGAATATAATCGCCAATACTGATCTCTCGATCGACCAGGCATTCCCTCACCCGCTGATCGATTCCCTCGTAATGGCCACTCAACAAAATGAGGTGGGTGGATTGGCTTAAGTCTTTGGCCATGGACTGGGTCAGTTTCTCTCCATCGGGCGCCAGGTAAACCACCTGGGAATCCTCCCGCTTGACCGATTCAACGGCCGCGAAAAGCGGTTCCGGTTTCATAACCATACCAGCGCCACCCCCGAAGGGCCGGTCATCGGTAATCCTGTGTTTTCCCTCGGCCCAGTCGCGTATGTTGCGCACGTTGACCGTAAGCAAGCCACTTTTTAGGGCTCGTCCAATAATGCTCTCATCCAAATACCCCCGTGCCATGCCCGGGAACAACGTCAGTAAATCTATAGTGAGCGATGTTTCCATGGGTTTGGTACTTCACGGGGTAAAATTCGGATTTATCCAGATCAGGACTTTTTATCTTCTTCGTCCTCGGAAGATTCAGCCGGCTCAGCTGCCCCTGAGATCTCTTCAACCACTGCTGCAGATGATCCTTCTTCGTCCAACCCAGTGGGCGCATCCGCTACCGTTACTTCGGCTTCAGACTCTTGTGCGGGCGTGGCGGCCTCATCAACCTCGGCCCCTTCAACCAGTGCGGCGGATTCTTCGCCATACAGTTCCTCCGTGGCTGCCGCTTCGGTGGCAGGAGCCGGATCCGTGGCCGGTGGCGGCGCCTCTGTTGTTACGGCCGCTGCTTGAGGAGCAGGCGCTGACGCCTCTTCTTCCATCTCACGCCGACGAACCTTGTTTATGAGTGAACGAACCGTATCGGTCGGTTTCGCACCGACGCCCATCCAGTAATCCGCCCGATCCAGCTTAAGTTTTAACTGCCCGTGAGGAGCTTTGGGGGAATAGGTTCCGATCCACTCAACAAACTTACCGTCCCGTTTGCTGGGTGCCTCACCGACTACGACGCGGTAAACGGGATTGTGGACCGACCCACCGCGGGCTAATTTAATGCGAAGTGCCATGTATGAATGCCTGTTTCAGGTTTGCTGAAAAGGTGAAAGAAAACAATGCGACCCGATAGCCTTGTCAACACAACTTTGTAATTGTATTTGCCGATTGCAGCGAATGAAGCTTTCCGCCTTATTTTTTGACCCAAAACCCGCAATTTTACCCTATTTATGCTTCAGGCAGGTATCGTAGGCCTTCCCAATGTAGGCAAATCCACGTTGTTCAACGCCGTAACCCAAACGAGGAAAGCCGATTCGGCCAATTACCCGTTTTGCACCATCGAACCAAATATTGGGGTGGTACAGGTCCCGGACGCCCGCTTGCAACCGTTGGCCAAAATCGCCAAAACCGACATCACCATACCGGCCACCATAGAATTTAAGGACATCGCCGGCCTGGTAAAGGGCGCCAGTAAGGGAGAAGGCCTGGGCAACCAGTTTCTGGCCAATATCCGTGAATGTGATGCCATTATTCAAGTGGTCCGGTGTTACGACGACGATGACGTCGTTCACAACATGGGGTCCGTCGACCCCATCCGTGATATCGAGATCGTAAATACCGAACTTATTCTGGCCGACATCGCCTCGCTGAACAGAAAGCAGGAGAAATCCATCAAGTTATCCCGCAGTAATGACGAGTTTGCCCAAGCCGAAGTCGAGCTGATCGATAAACTAGTGCCCCACTTGAACGAGGGGAACCCAGCCAACACCTTGCAGATTACCGATGACGAAAAAGCGGTGTTAAACTCATTTTTCCTGCTATCCTCAAAACCGACCCTGTTTGCCGCCAATGTGGCGGAGGACGATCTGGCCGATGCGAATGCCAATCCTTATCTGGCGCAAGTGAAGCAATACTCCGCCGAACACCTGAACTCCGAGTGCATTTACATAAGCGCGCGCCTGGAATCTGAGCTGGTCGACCTGAGCAAAGAAGAAGCCAAGGAGTTTCTGGCTGAGTTTGGAGTGAAGGACTCCGGGGCAAGTAGCCTCATTCGCAACGTTTACCAACTGCTGGAATTGGTCACCTTTTTCACCAAAAACGAAAAACAAGTTCGGGCTTGGACCATTCGTCAAAACACCAAAGCTCCACAGGCCGCCGGGGTCATCCACACCGATTTTGAAAAGGGATTTATCAAGGCGGAAGTCGTTTCCTGCAACGACCTCATCGCAGCCGGCAGCATCCAGGCGGCCCGAGAAGCTGGCACCTACCGCCTGGAGGGAAAAGACTACGTTTTAAAGGATGGGGACGTGGCCTTATTCAGGTTTAGCCCTGCGAGCAAGAAAGGATAGCGCAACCTGGCCCGGAGACCCGAACATCCTGTTTTAGCCCGCATATCTCATAAAATTCGGAGCGCAGTAGAAAATTGGGGGGCTGTCGCATTCGCTCGGTAGTGAGATTTGCTGGTTAGACTTGCCAACCCTTCATTCTTGTATTGGCTGATACACCTTTTCCGAGTGGGGGATTAGCTCAGCTGGTTAGAGCACTTGCTCGACACGCAAGGGGTCGGCAGTTCGAATCTGCCATCTCCCACCACTTAAATTTTTAATAATCCTCTGTATCCCTTGAAAACACTGGGGTTTGCTGGCTGTCAAAGAGTTAAAAAACAAACTCTTAAAATCTTCTTGTCGCTTTTCGCCGGAAAGTATAGCACATTTACGACGAAAACTTGAAACCAAACTTAGACCCAAAAAACAACTAACTTAGACCAACTTAGACCAATGCCAAAGAAAGCGAAATGGACCCCGCCGAGGGGGATTCGTTTGGTTCACAGAAAAGAAAAAAAGAAGCCATATTTTGTCGCCGTTTACAAAAAAGAGAGAGGGGCTTATGAAACTTTCAGCTTCGCGACCGAGGCCGATCAGATTCGTTATGCCAGAATAACCGCTGAAAACAGAAATGTTCCTCCGGTGGATATGGCGAAGTGGGGTCGCTTCTGCGAGTTCGAGCGAAAGATCGGGGGGATTGAAAACCTTAAGGACGTTGAACGCCATTTTTTGAACCGGCCCCAGTTTGATACCATCCTCCTGAAGGATGCCGTTGAACAATTTGTCCGGGATAAGGGGCGCGAGGGGATCGACTATGGCACGGTGAAAAGATATGACAGTTATCTGGGCAGGTTCTCTAACTCGTTTTCGGGATACAATCTTACCGATTTTCACGAGGATGATATTTCAGAATGGATTCAAAGGCTGGAGGTGGGTCGCAAGCCGATGAAACCCTTGACCAAGGACAACTATCGTAAATTCCTAAAAACATTCTTCAGGTGGGCAGTCTTGAAGCGATTCATATTGGACAACCCAATGGACCGTGTCCCGGCTTTGAAACCGCAGCCTGAAATTGCGAAGATCTTGGCAGTTGAAGACGGTAAGAAGCTTTTTGAAAATAGCAAAGGTTCCGACTGTATCGGCAGGTTGGCCCTGGAGGCCTTCGCGGGATTGCGGTATAGTTCAGCCAAAGAAATTACAGTCGAAGATTTGATTTTTGAAGAGCAGGGAATTCACCTGCCGGCATCGAAGATTAAAACAAGAAAGCGGTTTTACGTGGACGGATTCCCCGGCAACCTCTGGGATTGGCTTGAGTATGCTCCGGAGGAATGCTGGGCCTTAAAGCCCCGGCAATACCAGGAGGCGAAAAGGCATGCGTTTATTCGTGCGGGGATCCCTCACCCGCGAAATTGTCTGAGGCATTCATTCGCGACCTATCATGTGGCTGCGTTCAAAAATGTTGGCGAGACGGCAACGATCCTCTGCCATACGAATTTGAGCATGCTCAATCGACATTACCGGGGGATGGCGACACACAGGCAGGGGGTGGAGTGGTTTGAGATCCGACCTTGAGGGTTGTATGGTGAGCGAGCAAACTCAACTATAACAGAAATGAAAATTATTGTAAATCTTGATCACAACGAGAGCTTGGAAATCTACCAGGCAGCTGGATTTGATTACCCCGAAATTCCGACCGGGATGAACACCTATCAGCATTTTTTCAAGACCACAGATGGTGATAGTGCGATCATCGTGAACCAGACTGGGTTTGGGCGAATCCAGTCAGATAATGAGGAGGAGGTGAATGGCTGCTCATTATTTGTCATACTGGATGCGCCGAATGATAACATCGCCCGGATATTTTTGGAGCGGTTTGCCGATAACATGTTGTCGGAGTAGTTGATTTTCTGCCTGGTCAAGGAATATCTCGTGCCCGCCCTTCAAGGGTCCACCCTTTCCAGCCCCCAACTTTGCGACTACGTTGACCACAGAGCCAGGCATTGACGGCTAACAGTCCCGCATACGCCAGGCGCCAGGGATCAGGTTTAAACCGTTCCTGATTATTCTCACACCAAAGGCGCAGATTTCGGACGTGAAATTCCTCGCCTTTTGGGGAAATGACAATCCATTTTTTAGCATTGATGTTCGTTTCAAACGGGCCAGCGAGAGGACTTTCCATTGCAGCCGGAGTTCCCCTTTTCAAATTACCTGTGTGTGCAGCGGCTTCCCTCGCCTTTGCCCTGCCGGAGGAACCCCAGTCATTACGTTTCCCCAGGTGTGTATTTCGCCGGCGGATAGAGCTGCATTCCGGCGAGCACGTAATCTTCTTACTGCTTGGGGGACAGGGGAAGCTCTTGGTACAGATTACACACGAGCGGTAATGTCGGTCCCTTTTCATTTAGAGAATTCCTATTATTTAATCCTCGCTCAGATAAATTTCCTCCAGAAATTCCTGGGCCGCAACGAGCAAAACTTCTAGATCCGCTTGTGGAGGAGGAGGATCAATCCATTGAAACTCGCATAGGATGTTTACGTCGTAAGTGTATGTGATCCCAGAAATTACGTCGGCCTCACTTTCCGATGGCAACGGGAGGCCGTCAAGGCCGACCATGACAACGCGCGCGATAAATCGGGGGGAATATGTATGGATAATGTATTCACGTCTTTTGCCCTCAATATTTGGAGGTCCATCGCCGCAAATCCACTCATCTCGGCACTCTGAATTGCTCATTTGTATCATTTTTCCCTTTCTGATTTGGTTAAATATATGGTCTAAAGTTCGGTCTGGCTTCCTGTGGAATGATAGGTCTGGAGCCTTAACCACCCTTTAAGCTGCTCTTGCTCCTCCTCGGTGGCTTGCTCGACTCGGTAGTCGAGGGTTGTCCAGGAGAGCAGGTCCAGTGCGTTGCCATCGTCCAAAACCAAAGCAGGCTGGCCATAGTGGGATGTCGGGTGCCAGGTGGTGATCTCCGCTTCAACTTCTTTGCGTTCGGCCTGTCCTCCGGGGAGTCCGTCTTTGTAACTGAGTTTCATTTTTTGAATTGATAGTTATCGGTTCGCGATTTCAAGTAAAGTGTCGGCATGGCAAGGTTGATCCAGCGGGCACCAGCAAGCCAGATTTTTCCCGCGCAACTCCCTTGGCGCATCTTCCATTGCCGCCCTACTTGCCCGAAGGCTCTCAGGGTCGTCGTAGGTGAGGGAAACATAACCGGCCGCTAGCAGGCGATAGAGTTCGACGCATCGCTTTCTGGTTCCATGCTGGCCGACCACGAACGGATTTCCCCATTTGGTGGGCCGAGCCACCGAAACGGTATTGAGAGGGAGCCGCCATCCTTTGCTGCGGCGAAGAACAACCCGAATTGGGGGATCGACTATTTCATTCTCATTCATCGTACATTTCGTTGAGGTGATTCGGCTTTTCGTCAGGTCGAACACGCCACCGTCCGACGACGCCCTTTCGGGCGTTTCGATTTAGACTTTTCTCCTTTTGATTTCTGCCTCCAACTCCTCAGTGGTGAAAGGGGCCAGGGCTTTTGAAATTTCGGTTGCGCCGGGTTCCTCAACAATTTGCAGGCCACGGGCCTCGGCGAATGACCGGGGAACCTCCAGCCGGAAAACCGCGTCTTCGCTGGGGTTGACTCTGGGGTTTTTGATGCTGCCGCCTCGGCTGGGAATCTCACCCTCTACGAGGACTGCATCGTGATATTTTGCCGAGTAGTCCCTGTGGGGGCGGGAAACAAGAACGTAGGGGCCAACAGTCATTGTGTCGGAATCGAACTTTCCGTCCCAGTCGGGGGCCGATACATGCACGATCACTTTCGGGCCGTGGCCATAGCGGCTGAGCACTTGCGGGCGACTGGAAATAGGGATCCGCCAAACTGATTCGTTGCGGTCAAATTTCCCGCCGCATGAGCGGAAAAACTCATTGTTTTTGGGATGGAAATGAGACGATATGAGAATCTCGTCTTCGGTGTATTTTAATTGGGTTTTCATTTGCTTCAATAAGGTTTGGTTAATTTCCTTTAATTTAATGTTACTATACCTGCAAATATAGTGACTATTCTCACAGTGTCAACAGAAAAAGTAACTTTTTTTAACTTTTTTTGAGTTTTCTTTTAAAAACTGCAAGCATCCTTGTGGTTGATCCTGGCCAGATGCTCCTCCTGCCAGGTGCCCCAATAAAAAAGCCACCCCCCGGGAGGAGTGGCTTTTCAATGGGTCCCCACGAAGGTGGGGAGATGGATGGTTAATCTTCATCGAATTCAACCGCATCCGGGTTACCAAGCCGGATCGCATCGTAGCTCGATTTTGTAATGTAACGAGCCACTCCCGATCTCCCAAATCCGCTCGCTTCCGCGTCCGCCCGTGCCTCGACCATCGTCCGACCAACTCCATACGCAGGACCCGTGAGATCATCCGACAGAATGATTATGTATTTTCGACTTTTCTTGCTTTTCATTTCGTTGATTTGATTCATGTTATTTTTCATGTATTTATTAGTTTTAGGTTCTGATTAATCTAACTATACTTACAAAAATAGTAAGGATTCTTACAATGTCAACAGAAAAGGTGACTTTTTTTAACTTTTTTTGAGTTTTTTTGAAAAACTGGCAGGTGCCCCAATAAAGAAGCCACCCCCGGGGAGGTGGCTTCTCGTCAGGCCGGTTTCGATTTTAGTTTTCAGGATGGTAAAAATTGTATATCAATTCTTTTTCTTCTTCCGGGCTCAGGTCGTAACCCAGGAGTTTTTCATCGGCGTGCTGCATTTCACACTCATCGACCAGATAATGGTTCCACGATCCGCCCCTCTGATACTCGACTATATATCTATCAGGGTTATGTTTCAATTCCCCGACTCCGTCTCCAGTATGGCCGGTTACGGTGCCGACGAAAACCTTGTCTTGGTCGTTCTCATCTAGTTCAAAAACCAGAACTGGATGGCCCAGTTGGAATTTTGGGGTTTCGAGATTGCGGTGGTTTTGTTCGTATTTTTGTTTGATCGTATTTTTCATTTTTCTCTTTCGTTAGTTTTTATTCGTGGACTAAAATATTTTTTGGCCTCATTTTTTCGTTGCTTTGTCGAACAAAAAATAGATGCCTTCGTCTCGGTAATCTATCCACCAGCTACTGTTGTCAATCTCGTCGCTGAGGTATTTGATGACGTCTTGAAGCTGCTCTTGATAATCATCACCGAGTCCCGTTTTTCTCAGGAATCTTCTAATGAGCCGTGGCTGTCTAGTGCCGTCTACAATGCTTTGAAATTGGACAATATACATATCACGGATGTATTCAGCCCATTCGATTTGTTTTGGTGATCCTGTTAGTTGTTTCATTTTTCTCTTTCGTTAGTTTTGGTTTCAATTAATCTTACTATACCTACAAATATAGTGAGGATTCTTACAATGTCAACGAAAAATCGAACTTTTTTTAACTTTTTTTAAACTTTTCTTGCAGTTTGGGTGAAAATCCTTACAATTCAGGTATGCTAAAAAATAAGATATTTTTGAAAATGGCCGAGAGGGGGATCCGCACTCTAAGGGAGTTGGCCGGCCAGATTGGGCTGTCTGAGGGGACCACCGGCAGGATTGCGCGAGGAGAGACCACCCGCATCGACCTGGAGACGATAGACTCTCTATGCCGCGAATTGGACTGCCAGCCTGGGGACTTGCTGGAGTATGTGCCGGAGGAGGCCTCCGAGTAGCTAAGCCAAAGAAAAAGCCACTCCCCGAAAGGAGTGGCTTTTCAATGAGGCCGCGCCCCGGAGGACGCGGAAATGCTTCAATGCTTGCTGGATCCAAAGACAACTACAAGACTTCAATGAGGCCGCGATCTTTCGATCGCGGAATAGATTGAATCCCCACGAAGGTGGGGAGGAAGGCCGCCTCCCTCCAAAGCCTTTCAGCCCTTTCGGAAGGGCGGCCTCATTGAAGCAACCCCAAAAATGGAGATCAGGGCTTGGGAGGTCAAGGAGATTTTTGAGGGTTTGGCCAATTTTGGCAGAGGCAACCTGGTAAAAGCATCGCAAGCCCGCTCGGTCATTCCCAGCATGCTTTATTTTTATGTAAGCATTCTTTAGATTTATATAAGAAAGATTATATAAATCTGCTCATTCATAAGCTGTTGCTATTCAACCACTTACCAAGTTACCCAGATTTGCCCCGATTGCTTTTATTGCACGCTTGAAGAAATGATTTATAAACCGTTGATAATCAATTGCTTAGCGATCCTCCACGCGGCCTTTGAAATGCTTGGGTGGGGTTATACCCTAGGCGGACCCGTAAAAATGACTTGTAGGACCTCTTGAGAGGTCGCTTTTTTTGCTTTCAGCGCCGGATCTGGGTGTAGAAAAAGGCGGCGATGAAACTCATGAGGTGCAGTAACCCGAAACTCACGGAGCCGGTGGAGACCTGGATGACTGAATGAGGCTTGATCGGCATAGTAACGAGTCCGAAGAGAAAAGAGAAGGGCTGGGGGTTTTCTCCATAGTCCTTGGTGTGGATGAGGGTCTCGGGGTAGATGGACCAAAGGATGCAAACGGCACAAAAGGTGAGAGTGAGGTAGTGTGTGAGCATCCGGCGAGAGTCAGCCAGGGGATTGTAAGCAGAGTTATCCAAGTTCTTTTTTCTTTCAAATCCATACTTTTTGTCCCTCCATATAATGGTCCGAGTGATTGAAGATTTTTTGATTATGGGCCGGGTAAACTCGTTTTCCGCTTGCTGGAGTTCAAGGGTTTTCTGGTGCCGCATGGCCTCGGTGGAGGCTTCGATCTCCACCTTTTCTTTTTTCCATTGGAAAATGAGCCGGAGCCCATTGGTGACCAATCCGAGGATGCCTCCACTGGCCCCCGCCGCGAGAATGCTTCCTGCTTCGGCTATCATTTTGTTAAGGTTTCGAGTTTGGTTTCTAATTCCACAAGGCTAACGCGATGCCCGGTCAGGCGTTTTTCGTGATCCGACAAGGTTTTTTTGACCTCCTTCACTCCAGCGACTACACCATTGGTTCCCGTCACTCCAACGAGGAGGTGGGTGAGATCGGCGATCGACTTGCTTAGAGCGGCGAACTTTTTAACGCCCCACCCGATGGCAATGATAGTCAAGACGCTCGAAAACATCCCGGGATAGGCCAGGATGAATTCCATGACCTGCATTTCAACGTTCGCTGTATTCTGTATTACCATGCTGGGACGCCATGGGGGCTGGTGCTGGAACCATCTTCTGGTTTCTCAAGCTCGTTTACGCGATCCCTCAATTCGCCGATTTCGTTGTCCGTGGGGGAACCAACTTCTGGTTTCTCAATCTGCTTTACGCGGGCCTGCAGGGCCATAATCTCGGCCTGCTTGGCCTCCATGTTGACGCTGTTTTCGAGGTTGCCGAGGACTAACTCCCCGATTTGCATGACGAGCCGTTCGCGCAAGAGTTCGTTGGGTGATTTTGTGTTTTTCATTGGATTTAGGGTTACTCCGTTTCGAGGGTAGTTATTCGCGTTTCGAGGGATTCAATTATTTTGAAAGAATCTTTAAGGCCCTGGGCCAGGAGCGGGACGAGTTTGGCTTGGTCGATGCCCTGGTAAACTGGTTTCTCGACCTCCTTGGTGACGCCATCCACTTCCTTGGTCACGGTTTTCACCTGGTTGGGCTGGCCGGTCACGGCCTCGGGCACGACCTGCTGAGCCTCATCGGCGATCAATCCGTCGACCACTTTGGAAGGGTCAGCCTTGAAGTTAAATCGGTAAATTTTGAGCTTTTTCACCCTTTCGATTGCGTCGGCCAGCGGGACTAAATTTTCCTTCAGCCTACGATCTGAGGTAGTATTGTAGGCCGTCGCGGTGGACGTTACGGAGATCGAACCAACCACTGTCCCTGAGCGCCGGATGAGCTGGATCGCGCGGTCCCCGTTGGTGTTTAGGTGCAGCGGCGTATTGTCTTTGCGATTGACTAACAGTGTAGTGCCATTAGATGCTGTGCTGGCGGCTTCGAAATGTGCGCCCCCAACCGACCCCGAAGAGCCAACACCCGGGTGAACGGTAGTGGTATTGATTACAATATGGCTGCCGAACCAGGCGTTACCGTTTACGCTCAGTGGATAGCCCGGTGTGGTGGTGCCGATGCCCACTCTTCCCGCACTTGAGATCATCAACGGGTAGGTGAGGGAGGTGCCGTCATACTGCCTGAAGTACATCGCGGCATCGCTGCTACCATTGCGGGCCGTGAGGTAAAAAGCAGTCGCGTTATGGTGAAGATCCGTATACTGGTTTGTCCCGTCGGAGTCCTGAATTCGGAGTTTGGCCGTGGATTTGGAAATATGAAGCGCAGTGGCCGGGGAGGTGGTGCCGATGCCAAGTTCGCCAACGTCCGTTATATCGTTGTCGTCGGCGTCGAGGTCGCCTCCCAATTCCGGGCTGGTGTCGTCTGAGAGGTCGGTCATGTAGCCCGAACCCTTGGCTGTCCAGGTCAAAACACCGGTGGTTGAGCTCGTCAGCACGTAGCCGCCGGTGCTTGGCTTAGACGTAGGCCAGGTGTATTGGTCGCCTTGGGCGGTTAATTTGGACGCGAACTCCAGGTTTCCGTTGCCGTCGAGTTCGGCCAGGACTGACCCACCAAAAATTGAACTTCTTACCTGAATTGGTAGCCCGTTTGTTCGAATGCCATTGTTCCCGCTCGAACCCGCCTGCAGGAGGATCATATTCGTGAGATCATCAATGAACATGATCCGGGTATAGCGGGCTATACCACCGGAATTATGGTTTGAGGCTACCATCTGGATTTCCTGGCTATCAGTTTCATCGGGCGATTCTGCACGGAACACACCGACCACTGCCGGCTGAGTTGGGCTGGCTGCCTGAACCGACAGATATGCACGCGGAAGGTTTCCTCCCGAGGCACCTGGGGATGAAAGCGATCCATCGGCAAGCGTCCCAGTCACTTGCAATCCTGGCTCTATTATTGTTCTCTGATTGGAATCCTGAATTTTTATGATCCCATCATACATTTTCAGTGACCCCTTTTTTAGCTGCCACCCCGCTTCCGATCCCGATGTGTCGCTGAAATCGTATGATTTTATGATGCCATTAGTGCTGCCGCTTTCCCCGATTGTCAGGGTTTTGAGGATCGCTGCATCCTGAGCTAACAGAATGTCGGTGGCGACGGATTCGAAATTGGAGAGCTGGCTCCAATCCGAATTGCTTGCGGTCGGCGTGCTCCACGTCGACAGGCCATTCTTCGATGTATTGTTCACGATGTAGTAATTTGAGGAGTAGCTGACCACGTCGCGCCGGGTGCTGTCGTGATAGTAGACTGTTGAGCTGGAATACGGGCCACGGAAGAGTAAGCCGGGGCCGGTCGGGCCGGTTGCTCCGTTAGCTCCGTTAGCTCCGTCAGCTCCGTCAGCTCCGTCGCTACCCCCCTCCGACGTCAAAACCGTTTCAACCACGGCAAAGGAAAATCCTCCGTGGCTGTAGGCAAACTTCACCGACATAGAGCTCGTGCTCTCGTTGATTTCGGTCACCGTAACGCGACTGGTGTTGAGATTAGTATCCTTGTGAGTGGTCGATGCGCCGGTCAAAACCCCGGCGGCGCTGCGGGTGATTCGATGCGCGATGCGGGCTACGTCGGCATTGGCCTGCTGAAAATAAACATCGAGATCGAGGAAGGTTTCCGACGGGCTCCAAGCTCCAGCATTTGGTGCGCGCGTCCATGCCAGCGGGCCGGAGGGTTCAATCCATCCAATAGGAGGATCCCCCCCGTCAAAGACGTCGGCTAGCGTTATGGTGTCTAGGGGGTCGCCACTCGTTCCATCCTTGAGCGTGATAACCTTGGCTCCTCCGATGTCATTAGCATCGAGCACCCCGGTATAACCGTCTGAACCGGTTGCATAACCGTTCGCCACAGTAATTTCGTTATCGGAGGGATCATAAAGTTTTATTGTGCCCGACGATAGCAGCGTATCGACTCCCGCCGCCAATTTGTGGGCTTCGATGGTGAGGGTGCCGCTGCTGTTTTTAATCGCCGTTCCGTCGGTCGGCTTGATGTAATGGAGCACGGCATCTGGGGGAGCGATTATAGTGTAAGCCGAACATCCCAAAAATCTGCTATTGGCATTTGTCCCATCTGAATAAAGGAATAGAATAGCGATCCTATTTTGTTGTTGGGGATGTTGAGATCTTATATAACTAACTCTGCCAGTGTTTAAATCTCCTTGCGTGTGTGTTGTATTTGATACTGACAAATTCCCGTTATTGTCGCGAGTGATGCGAACCGCTCTCCGAGCTAATACATCCCCTCCGCGGGAAAAAGTCGCATCAAAATCATACGTGGTTCCATCAGGGTTCCAGTTGCCGTTGGAATCCCTAGTCCAGGCCCATTCCCTAAACCCACCATCAAAATTACCGACAATCGTATCGTCGCCATCTCGCACCGCCAGAACCGTTTCATAGACCCACAGATCGTGGCCATCATGGTTGTAATGGAACCCTACGGTCAGCGTCGTGGTGTCGTCTCCCAGGGAATCCACTGAAACCCGGTCAGCGTTTAAGTCCCCATCTGCATGTTTGTGGGTGGTGGCAGCATGAGAGAGCGACCCAGCATCAGTTCGGGTAATCCTGCGCGCCACACGAGCAACCGCCATTCCCTTGAGATAAAACGTGCAATCCAAATCTAACGTCGTGGATGGGGGGGCCCAAGTTCCGTCCTTCTGTTTCACCGAAGCCAAAGACCCCGACGGTTCGATGTGCCCCATTATCGCATCCGCGCCATCTGTTATGTCGAGCAACGTGATCGTGTCCAGAGGTGTTCCGCTTGCTCCATCTTTCAAAGTAATGACTTTTGATCCATCGATATCGCCGGAGTCGAACACCCCGGTATAACCGTCTGAACCGGTTGCATATCCATTCGCCACGGTGATCTCCTTATCGGAGGGATCGTAGAGTTTTATTGTGCCCGACGACAGGAGCACATCAGCCCCACCCGACACTTGATGCGCTTCGATGGTGAGGGTGCCGCTACTGTTTTTGATCGCCGTTCCGTCGGTCGGTTTGATGTAATAGCGGAGTGCCTCCGGCACTCCTCTCACTGACCCAGACCAGTCGCTGGTGTTGCCGCTGGTGTCGACGCTGCGAACGCGCACGTGGTAGGTGGTGCCGGCGGTTAGGTGGGGGATGGTGTAGGGGTTGCCGTCCCAGTTTACTGAGAGGATGGTAGGGCTGGAGGAAAAGTCACTGGCGGTGTCAAACTGTATTTCGGTCCGGTAGCGGTCTAGGTCGGTTATTTGCGTCCATTCGATTTCCAGCCCACCCGGACGAGCCGTCACGCTGAGCCCGGTTGGCACACTGGGGTCAGCCGATTTTCCCACCACGGTGTGACTGGTGACGGTTTCCCAGGCACTTTCTCTACCAACCGCGTTGAGGGCCTGGACGCGGAAGTCGTAAGCGGTCCCATCCTCCACCTCCACGATCCAATGCTGAGTGGCCGATATTGGGATGATCCCGGCTTCAATCCAGGTGGAATCAGCATTTTTTTTGTATTGAATACGTATCCGCTGGGCGAATGTGCCGATGGGTGCGGTCCAGGCCAGTTTGGCCCGGCTCAGTATAGTGCCATCCTCTTTTTGGATCAGTTCATTGGTGCCCGAAGTCACCGCCAGGCTCGTGGGCGGAGGCACGTAATTGGGGTCGGGCAGGTCGGTATCGGGCGCGGGATCGACGGTGGTTTCCTCGCCACTAGCCCAGTCCCAGATTGTGCTAGCGGTCTCCTGAAGCAATAGGTCGCAGCCGAAGGCGACGCTCCCGTCTTTGTTTTCGATGGCTAGCGGAGCTGAGAGGATCTCAAACACCTTGTCCTCCCAGCCCATGCGCGGGAGGGTCACTTTCACGTTATCCCCCTCCTGAAACCGGTAACCGGTAAGGTTCACCGGGAAGCTCAGCACGATGCCTTGGCGGGTGCGTTCGAGCTCAATCTTGGCCAGGCGTTGCGCCGTCGCGCTGCTGGTAGTAAAGGGCAACTCGATGTCGCGCCAAACCTGCTCTCCGTCTTCGGTCTCGTAAGTTGAGTTGGTGACTGCGGGGAAATCATCGGGTTGCCAATTGGCGTCCGGGTTGGCGTATATGCCGCGGACCGCGTTGCAATTATCGCGCTTGCTGGGCTTGGTTTTCACACTGTAGCCGGCGCGAAGGTCGCTTTCAGTAAGCGCGGATGATGCAGGTGTTTGATAGGCCCCCGCAAAAATGAACCACTTGCCCCCTGGGTCAGCCATCTTGCCGGCCATTGCGGTAAGCATTTTTTCGAGAATGGATTTTGGCGGGGCGGAGAGTTGGAAGGTTCCGTTGCAAGTATAGCGTTTTTCCGTGCCTCCACCGTTGAGGTTTACGCTCTCGTCGCACACGTTGGCGGCGGCTTTGATTTGATCTTCATCGATATCAGTTTGGGCGTATCCCAAGCCAATCGTGCTATCCATCAGGTAATCGGCCACAATAAGAGCGGCATTGGTGGTGTAGCCAGTTGTCGAGGTGCGGAAGTCGTAGATGTCGTTTTTCCCCCGAACGACGGCGGTGATGCTGGGAATTTGCGCCAGGCGTTGCTGGTTGTATTCGAGTCGCACGTGAAGGTAACAAATGCCCCGCAATCGGTGGTCGCTCGTCCATGTCGTCAAGGCCGCATCGAGGACGGTGTCTACCGTCTGGTCCGATGCGCCCAAGTGCTTTTTCACATAAACCAACGCGTGGTCGTCGTCGGGGTCCTTGTATTCGGAATTGGTGGCCGAGCCGTCCGAACCGGTGAAGTTCAATTTTGTCTCTCCGAACCAAACTTCGTCGATAGCCTCGCACTGGTGCCCGGCGAGCGCGACAACGAGGTGCAGGAACTTGTTAGCGTCGCCGCTTGTTGGAGGAGCAACAATATTGCCACCCACACGGCACTTGCCGTAAATAACCCGGCGCGGTTCTGATGCTCCTCCCCGGACGCTGTTCAAGCGTCGTATTGCCTCATTTTGGAAGTCAGAACCGCGAGGGGACTTCGTCAGCATTTTGGACACGGCATTGAGCAAGTATGTGCCGCCGATGTAGAGAATGCCTTCGGCGATAAACGCCGCCGCCCCAAGCGACAAACCGGCATGCAGGCCGATTGCCACAATTTTAGCTCCGATCCATTGAATGACGGGGGGCATATCTTAGGCCTCCCCCATTTTCCAGGCGGTTCTTTGCAGCTCATCCCTTGGAATGAACATTAACTTTCTTGTCCCGGCAAATACGCCAAAGCGGCCTTCGAGAATGCCGAGGGTCAGGCTCTTAACCCCTCCATTTCCTCGGTAAAATACGAGATCGCCTCGCTTGGCTAATACGGTTCTGGTGCGGGGGAAATGGGCGGCAACAATGGCCTTTATTCCGCCAGCTTCTCTGAGGATTCGATACGCGCCCCGCTCGCTTCGGTAGCGGCCCCGCCAAGGCCCAGCCAAGTCTACTCCGGTGCAGAGCCTCACCCAGTTGGCGGCAAACAGACAACAATCGTGTCGCCCCCAAACAAATGGCTCGCGGGAATTTTGCTCGATGTAACTAGCCAGCAATGATGGCCAGTTCTCGCGGCGTTTGAGCTTTGGTTTTGGGGTAGTCATTTTTACGCCTTACAAATACCATTCCTCGTCGGTGATATAAGGGGGAGGTCCACCAACGCCTCGTTGCTGATTGGGGACGCCCCAGTGAATTTCCATGTCCGGCACGGAGGCGGCAAATTCCAGGCCCTTGTCGCCGGGGTAAAGATCTTGCTGGTCCTCGTGCGAGTAACGGCGTTCGCGCGGGCGATCGAGGTCAATCAACCGGCTTTCGGCTCGAATGCTGATGGCGGAGGTATTGCCTTCCTCCTGGATCTCGATGGTGTCCATTCGGCCCTCCCACTTATAGGGATTATCGATGACTTCTCCATTTTCGTCGATAAAGGCAAAATAGGCCCGGCAAACGCGGTTTTGATAGTCGTCGCCCAGGGCGAGCGAGACCTGGCTGGATTCGATGCCGTTGAGTTGAAAAACCGCGCTCTTGGCGGAAATATCCGTGCCTCCCCCGGGAGGTTTAAAGCTGCCAAAGTGCCCCACGCCTTTCCAGGTGTGCCCATCCCAAGAGAGGTCACCCACGCCGTTCCACACCCGCACCGCCCCGCTCGGAAAGTCGAAATAGGCCAGAAGGCGCGGCGCTACAGAGGCGACTTGCAGCTCGGTTTGCATAGCCGAAGTCAGCTCTCTCATGTTACTACCTCCTCGCAAATGAGTTTGTCGAAATTGTAGGTGCCTTCGCGAACTGTGAATCCCGGTTCTTTCTGGCTCCGGAGTTGAAAGGTTATGTCGTTACTCGCCAAAGCCCATTTCCCGTCGCTCAAGTCAGTTGAGAAGGTGGCCGAGGTGTGCGCAACCAGGCACCGGTAATTGCTAGCCGAATTGCTGACAAATTCGTTTTTCTCATATTTGGTAGCGGTGGCCCAGGCGGGGGTGTTTCCCATAGCATAGGGCGATATGTCGAAATTGAAACTGCCCTCCAGGCCATGGAGGTCCTGGTAAAAGTCGATGGCGTCGGCGGCGTCATTTTGAGCGACCGGAGCGAATTCCAAGTCGAGCAACCAAAATTCGCCGGCATGCACGTAGGTTTGGGCCTCCCCGGTAAACGGGCTGGTGTTGCGGGCCACCACCTTGTGGACGCGCGGGTAGACGCTCTTGGGTTTGAGGGCCGCGGGAATGCTCAATGGGTAGGATATGGGCATTAGATACGTCTCCCCCGACGGCGGTGATCGATAATTTGGGCCTCGGTGGCTTGGGCGATGATCGGGGCAGCCTCGGCGATCTGCGCCCGGACCTCCTGCAATGAGGTGTTGAAATTGAGCGTCTGCTCAATGCGAATGATCTGGCTGCCGCCACCCATGCCGGCCAGGGCCCGGTTGGGCAAGATGACCCCCGCAGTGTTCGGCACGAAAAGTTCCGGGCCCCGTTCCCCCACGACCGAGGCCTGTCCGACCGGGGGCCGCCCCCCTCCAGCAAAGCCAAGGGACTTAAACAGCTTGCCGAAGAGTCCCCCGTTGGACCCGCCACCTTCGCCATTGCCTCCCAAGCCGAGGACTTTCAGGAGTGGTTTCACCAGCATCTCCTCCACCGCCGCAGCCTGGATACGCTCGACAATGTGCCGGAGGAAGTCGTCGAAACTGCGCCGGCCTCGAACCAGAGCCTCGGCAAGTTCGCGGGACATATCCTCTGTAAGATTCTGCCAGATTCCGCCGAGCTTTCCCATCTCGTTCTCCAATTTTTCCCCAAACTCTTCCACCTCTTCGCCGGTTGATTCAAAGGCATACACCCCCAAATTGACCATCTTTTGCCAAAGCATCTGAACGTCCGCGCTCAATTTCCCGCCCTCGGCTAATGCGTCCATCGACTCCCAAATGGCTTGGACCTTGCGAGATGCGGCTAAATTTCGTTGTTCCAGATTGAGCAATCCTTTCTCGTGCGACTCTTCAAGTTGGATGATGTGCTCAAGAGCTAATTCCGCATCGCTTTTGAGGGATTCGGTAACCTGAGCTGCGAATGCCATGAGTTCCTCGTCAGGTCCTTTGGCTATCGTTTTGCCTAGGTCGGCAACTTGACGCCTGGTTTCCTCCATCTTATTGATCTCTTTAAGCAGCTCTTCCCTTTCGCCCTTGTATCCCTCGACCATGGCAGGCCCGAATCGATTGATGCCCAGCCTTCCTCCGGTGGCATGCGCCCCTCTCTCAGATGCCTGGATCAACTCATCCAGTTCCTTGATTCGCTCCACAATCTCATGAGACTTTCGCTCGTCAAACTGATCGTTAACCCACCCAATCATTCCACCGAATCCCACGTCCAGCTTGCGCTTAAATGTGTCCCACCGGTCAGACAATATGTCGAGATCTTGGATTAAATCGGCACTCATCACCTGCCCCGCCTTCCGCGCCTTTTCTGCGAGTACGTCGAATCCTTCCGTTCCGAGTCGCCCCAAAACTTCTCGGAGTTTTGGGGCGTTGCGACCTCCGAGCAAATCAAACGCGGCCCCGGCCTCCAGCGTTTTGTTTCCTGCATTCGCAAGCCCCTTCGCCAACGCCTCAAGCTGCCGTTCAGGCGCGAGATCTCGGAGGTCTTCAAATTTTATTCCTAGCCCCCCAAACCCGTCTATGGCGGTGCTCAATCCGCGCCCCGCGTCGTAGATGCTCTTCTGCATTTTCACCAGCGAGTTAGCCAGATTTTGAGACTGGCCACCTGCCACCCGCATTGCGTAATCGAGAACTTGAAATTCCTCAACTCCAATACGGGCTCCGGTGGCCATGTCGCTGATTGTGCTTCCCAAGCTGACTACCCTTTTTGATAGGCTTGTAATCGTTCCTGCGATTACCGCTGGTCCTGCAAATCGGAGAAAAGCGGAACTGAACCCACTCCCTAATGATCTGCCCATTTTCTTCCCCTGGTAAGCCATTCGACGATTGGCTTTGGACAGGTCTCGTTCGAGCCTGGCGGTGCGGGCCCGAAGATCCACTATCATAGAGAGTTGGCTAGGCATTTTTTATCCTATCTTTAATTATCCGCGGGGAGCGGGCCGTATTTGAGTTTGAGCCAGAGAGCTTGGGCGGCAGGCGTCGGGGTGAATTTGCGCTTGCGGGTGGAGGTTCGCCTCGCCATGAAATCGGATGGTTTGAATGCTGGCCTGTTCTTGCCCCGGTGAACGTTGGCGATGAGGGCCATGAGGCTGGCGAACCGGAGATCTTCGGCTTCCTTACCTTGTTGAAATTGCCTGGCCAAAGCGGAGATTTGCCCCGGTGTGCTGTTGGAAATTTCATCATCAGTTAAACCCAGCCGAATTCGCAAAAACGCCCACTGTTCTAGGAGCTCGTTTTTTTTTGAGCAGGAGCGGCCAAATTCATCCCCTCGAGAACTTTGGGCAGGTATTCGCCCATGTTCTCCGGGGTGATGTATTCGGCCAGGTCCTCCGGGTCGGGGAACCGCGCTAGGTCCGCTTTTGCCAGCATGGCCCAAACACAAATGACCAGGTGGTGGTAATCGTATTGGGAGCCTTTTTGCCGGCCAAGCTTGTCCCGTTGTAAAGACATGCGGAATTGCGAATAGCCGGCAAACTTGATCTTGCACGGGCGGTCTAACTGGATGGTGACCTCCCCAGTGATTTTCGGATCTTCCATTGCTCAGGTAGGTTGGGATTGTAGGGTCTAGGGTTCGGAGTCGCCATATGTGGGTTTTCCGGAGACCTTCAAAGTTCCTTCCAGCGGGACCATACCCCCCTCGGGGAAATCCGGGCCCCACGCGGTAACCAGGCACTTTGCCTGAATATAGGGACCATCTGGCAACACAATGCGGTAATTTGTGAGCGTGCCATTCTCTAGGTCCTGCCGAACTAGGAGATGTTTAGAAGCATCGGTAGACTCGGGATCGAGGTGAGCGGTGAAATTGATCTCTCCGCCGTCGCGGAACCCTGCCACGTATTCGCGAAACTCGTCCGCGCTGTTGAGGTGGGTAGCATCAATGGTCTCCATCGACAAGCCGGGACCGGAAATAGAAACGGATTTTTCGATGACATCGTAACTGGTCCCGTTGTCCCTTTTTAATTTGACCTTTAAGGATGTTTTTATGCTCATTTATTATATTGGGTTTGGGTTATTTTAATTGTGGATAAATCGAAAGTCACAGGGCATGTGCACGTAGCCGGACGGAGTGTCGTCCACCCAAAATTCATCGACGGCTACCAGGCGGGAGGATTTTATTTCGGTGCTGTCCTGGGTGATGCGCTGGCCATGCAACAGTTTGCGCAATTCCTCGCGGATGGTCACCAGGGCGGAGTGATCCGGCCCCATGAGGGAAACCTGCAAGGTGGTCGTCTGGTGGCCGTCGTCTCCGTCGAGGATAAAGCCAGGGTCCGCATCGATGACTGAAATCAGTATGAACGGAAAGGTCGGCCTCTGGGGCGCATTCAGCCAATAGATACGAGTCGAGACCAGACCGCGCAAGGTGGTCGTGTCGGCATGCGTGGTCAGGTAAGCGTATAGGTCCTTTTCAAAATTCATTTTCCTGTGGTGGCGAATCGTTGCAGGTCTTTAGGCCATTCCTTCTTTAGCTTGGAAATGAACCTTTGTTTCATGGCCGGTTGCGCTTTTCGGTGAGCGCGCATCATGAATCGGTTCGGTCGAACCGTCCCAATAACCGGACCTCCCTTGGTGTTTCTTATAATATGCCCATAGGTGAGTGGCTGAATGTAGTTCGCCGGAACCTGCTTTTGACCTCTATAGTAGCGAATAAATGATTTGTCCGGCCCGACCATGCCCATGACTACGCCCTTGCCCTTGTAGACCTTAGTTTTTTTACGCATCGACTCTTTGAGCGCGCCGGTATTTTCGGGCGCTTCCGCCTTCACGGAACGAAGCAGGGGGGTCAATGCGAAACTGACCGCTTTCCGGACACTGCGTTGCTGCACTTGGGCCGGGAGGGCCTTGAAAGCGCGGGCGAGTTGTTTGCTCCCTCGAATGTCAAATGCGATGAAATCGCCAGCCATCAGTCCTCCCTTTCCGTCGTGTGCAAAACTTCATATGCGTTGCGCCCCATTTCCCGGACGAATTGCACCTCATAGATACGGGCCCCCAGGAGAACTCGATTTTTTGCCGACACGTCGCCACGGTGGCGGATGGTAAACAGCGTGGTTCCCGTCGCCACCTCCTGCCCATCGCGGTTAGTTTCCCTCCCGCTGAGGTCCTGCTTGCGGGCCGACAGATTGGCCGCCAGCGTAGACCAGGTTTCGATCGGCTGGCCGGTGGCGCCGGTCGTGATGGCCTGCTGTTGGATGGTGATCCGTCTGTCGAGTAATCCGGGGTTCATTGTGATCTACAGGTAGTGAACTTTTAGGGGTCGCAACAGAGCCTCCACGGTGTTGGGAACCGTTGCCGTAATCGTCCCGATAACGACAGGGGTGCGGTTCTCATAAAAATGGACCACCATATAGAGGATGGCCTGCTTGATGATATTTGGAACAGCGTCAACCGAGTCATAGCCCGCGCGGTACCTAAAATAAAGCGCGCTAAACGTGTCCTTGATCGCGGGCATATTCTCAAATTGAATACGCCCGGGGGTGCTTTTGTGATCGACTGTGTAATTTTCCTCGGGCAAATATTGCAACACGCCCTCCGTATCGAGGTAAAGGATTCGGTCGCGAAGCGCCTTCAGCGGTGGACGGGGAAGCTCGATGATGCCATCCCGCGGCAGCTTTCCCTGATCGAAAGTGGCATCCCATACCTGCTCAAGAAAAGCCCGTCCGGTGAATTCCTCTGCATATTCACGGGCAACTTTTATGAGGTCGGTGATATAGTTGTCGTCATCCGTCCCCGTCACCCGCAATGCCTCCTTCGCCCGATCCAGGGTAACTGGTTCGGAGGTGGGCTCAATCGTGCGTCTATAAGATGTGAGATCCCCGAGAAGCATTGATCATTTCCTGGCTCGCGTTTCCTTTGGAGTTCTTACGGCCTTGCGCTTTCTGGGCCTGGCAATGGGGTGCGCCTTACCTATGTTGAGCAGCACGTGGGCAGCGGCATGTGAAATGTCTTTGCCCACCTCGACCTTGGTTCCAGCGGCAATCCTCTTGCCGTCCGCAACCGTGTTCCGGTCGATCTGGATATAAAAGCTGGTTTCTTTTTTGGCCATATTCTTCCTCTTTCTCCTTGTTTTGTTTCGGCATAGGGGCGCTGGCCTAAAACCAACGCCCCCTTACCTATTATCTAACGAACGGTTTGGAAACTAACGCTCACGCAGTCAGCGCATCTTGCATCGCAGCGAAGCTCTCTGCATGGCGCACTCCCACGTCGTAAAAAGTATCGATGACGATCTCAACGAGTCCCTCCTTGCCCTTGGTGTATGGGTTGACCAGCACGTCCAGTCCTCCCCATTGGCCTATCATGAGTTCGGCCCAATTGGCGAAGATGATTGCCGAACATTCCGTTTCGGTTCCCTTGGTCAGGTTGCTGGGAACGGTATTGGTTACAGCGACGTTGTAACCGTTGAGCATATTCTCGTTGGCAGGCCATACGAACAAACCAGAACCAGCATCGATCTTGGTTTTCTTCAGTTTACCGCGCACCTTGGCGTTGGTCAGGTAAGCCAGGCTGCCCATGTCGGCATTGTCCACTGACACCTCTGTTTCCAGGTCAACCAGGTGATCATGCGCAGGATCTGCGCCATCGGTTCCTCCGGCAACGTCTCCAATTCCCGTGGTGCTGAGAATGCCTAAAGGTTCGTCGCCTGAACCAGCCCCCTGAATGGCCCTGTCCTGAATGCGAAGGGCGATCTGTGAAGTTATATCATTTATCACTAACCTCTCAACATCCTGACTCGATTGTCTGAGCAACTGCTTTGAATAATCGCCGAAGGCCGGAAGCCGCTTGGGCGATAAGGTCAACTGATCAAATGTGATGTTTTGCTCGCCGCCAGTTGCAGTTTCGCCCTTTTCGGTCGGATCAGACTTGGTGATCTGCCGGGGAATTGCGATATTCCCTATCAATCCGGAAAGGTAAGTCGCCCCCAATTCCACTAATACCAGCTTATCTCGGAGAACCTCAATGAAACCCCGGAGTTCGGTTGCAATGGTGTGCCCACCTTGACTATCCGTTCCAGCGGTATGGTCGCGTTTTTCAGAAGCCTTTTTCCCGACAAGGGCAAAGGGAATCCCAAAATTCCGAATCTCAACTTGGTTGTGCCGAGCCTCGACTTGAGCCTCTTCATGCATCTCCTTTTCGACACCGGTCAATTGGCCTTTGCCAGCCTCCCGGATGAATTTGAGAAAAGAGAACCGCCGAAGCGTGTTCTCATCTTCGTCGGAGTGATCCCCCTGCGTTCCGCTTCCAGTGTGGTAATGTCGAGTGATGCCTTGCCGGGAAAGATCAGCAACCAAAGCATTTTGCCTCGCGCGTTGTTCTTCAATGAATTGAGCGTCGGTGATCTTTCGATCTGTCGCTGCAATCTCGGAGCGAATCTCAGTCAGGCGAGCGTCTTGCTCGTCGGTGAGATCGCGGTTTCCCGTTTCGGCGGCCGCCATGATCTGGTCGTGTTCGTCCAGAAGAGACTGCCGCAATTCGGTTAATATTTGGATTTGGTCCATAATGATGTGGTGGTTTTGGGTTAAGTTGGGTTTTTTATGGTTTTGAGTGCTGCGCCCTTTGCCCGGTGAAGGCGGAAAGGAGTGCGTTTGGATGGTTTCGCGCGCTGGTCTTGATGTTCTCGATGGCTGCGCTTTGCCAAAGTCGTGTCGGCATAAGCAGGAAAGGAAACGGCGGAGACCTCAAAAAGCTCAATCGCCAGGAGTTCGCGCTCGTCGAGTTCGTCGTCGTCGCGGTAAGTCCACCGCTCCGCCGTTACGTTAAAGCCGATACTCATGCCGTCGATGTCGCCGCGTTGCACGCTTTCGGCCAGGTCGCGGCCGTCCGTGGTGTTCGGTAAGTCAATCTCAACCCGAAGCCCTTTATCGTTCTCACGAACAGAAAGGGTGTTTGCCGAGTTGCGTCCTATGATCCGGCCGGTGTCGTGATCCACCGAAGCGCGAATGTCTGCGCCTCCATTCAAGCTCTCAGTAAAGGCTCCCTTGCGAATGATCTCGCGGAACCATCCGAGGTCCTCTGACCATTTATCAAAAACGGCCGCATATCCTGTTAGGGTTCCAGGGCTGTTGTCGTCAGGCCCTGGCCGAAATTCAACGGGCACGGCTTGTTGGCGGATCTCAAGCTGTGGTTTTGAAAGCGTGTCGGTGTCCATTGGCTTTTGATTTTGGGTTCATTGGGAAATATCCTCGCGGCTCTTCGCTTCGCGGGTCTGGGTTTACGGGCCGGCCAAGGTGGTCGAGGATCAGCATATTGAGCGGCACCAGCGGCTCATCCAGTCCCTCCAGGGAATTCAGGTCTTCCAGTTGCCTCACTTCGTTTCTCGTCAGCCAGCCGTCCAAGATCCCGGCGTGGTAAAAACTGGATCTGGCTGCCGCATCGCCGCGCATCAGTCCTTGCAGCGAGAACTTGAAGGACAGACCCTCTTGCTGGCGCTCGCGACTGGTCAGCAAGCGCTGATTCATGGCCTGCTCCCACTGGATGCAGATTGGTTGCAGGTAGGACACCACGAAATCGGTTCCAAGCTGTTCAATGTTCGAAAATGTGGCATGGTCCAAAATGCCAGCCTTCGAGGCGGGGATGCCATATGCAGCAGCAATCTCTTCGCGCTGAAGCTTGCGGGCCTCCAACATCTGAGCATCGCTGTTGCTACCTCGGGTGATAATATATTTCAGTCCTGCGTCCAGAACGAGCGTAGAATACTCCTCACCTCGCTCCTTACGTTTCCTCATCCGCGTGGCTATGTCCTCCACTTTATCAGGAGACAGCGAGGCATCAGTGGCCAGAACGTCCGCAACCTTCGACCCGTTGGCGAAGAACTTCGCCGCGTTGTCCTGAAGGGCTATGGCTAAACCAATCACGTCCCGAATGTGCGAGGAAGTAGCGACCCCATAGAGGCCCGTTTCTGTAAAATCCTTCAGGTGCAGGATGTCGTTAAACGGAATCCTTTCGTTATCGACGTGGTATTCCGGCCCCTTGTCGGTCATGCGCCACCGGACCTTGGAATTTTGAAGAGGGATCAGCTCCTGGACCCCATTGCCAGTGCGGACAATCTGGGCAAACGCATTCCCCCTCAGTGTTCGATTCCCCTCCATCGCGCCTAGGAAGTCGGCTGCCGTCATAAAGTCGTTTGGCGCGCTTGTTACCAGGTCAAACAATTGGTGATCTCTGGCCAGAGCCTTTTGGCCATTCCTCGTCTGGATGAGCTTGAGGGGGAGGGTGGAAAGAGTGCGGGCAGTGGTTCGTACGATGGAATAAATGGTTGCGACTCCCATGGCCTTTAGCGGAGTAACGCTTACCCCGGCCACACTTGACAGCTCATCCAAAAAAGCTTTGAGCAACCAATCGGAGGGGTTGGAAAGGCTAGACCTTCTCTCAAAAAATGAGCCTATTCCCCTCTTCGACCTCTGTAAGAATGCACGCCAACGGGATGACATGCATAAAAGGTCAAGGATTTTTGGCGATAAAACTAGAACTTATTTCTTCGGAAGTCTTCGGAAGTCTTCGGAAGCATAGGGGAAACACCTAAAACGGCTTCTATTTCTTCGAATATGCTGTTTCGTAGAGGAAATCTGGATTTTCTGAATGAAAGTCCAAGTAGTCCTGAAAGGTTGCTACTTGAAGACGACATCCAAGCGGTCGCTTCATTGGAAAACCACAGCGTTTCATTGCGTAAATATAGCCCTCACTATGTCGTGTGATATAAGCCAATTCTTTCACGGTCATGTCCTGATTCTCGTCGACCTGGATGACCCTGCCCTCTCTCATGATTTCGTGCATGACTACAAATCGATAAGGTAAGCACTCGGTGATCCTGTGTCCTGCCGTGTAAGTGCCCGGCCAAGTGCCATGATGGTGGCCACTATCCCATCGATGCGTTTGCGAGATGCCTTCTTGTCAGGCCTGATGTTGTCGTTGCTATCTCTTATCACCGCTGTGTTCGACGCCATCCACCGAAGAACCGGATGCCCGGCATGGCGAAGCTTCGTTTGTAAAACCAGCTTCTCTAGTTCCAAGGTTGGTGCTCCCAGGGTTGCATGACCCTGGCGCATCTGCACCATGTCGAAACCTTCGCCCTCCAAATAGGTTGCAATCTCGATTGCTTTCCAGGGATCAAACCCGACATCAATCACTTGATAGTCGGCAGCCATTTGTAGGATGTCGCGCTTTATGAATTCGAGGTCAATCACGTCTCCGGGAGTAGTCAGTAGATAGCTTTGTTTCTGCCAGAAAGGATATGGCACCCGGTCCTCACGTTCCCGCAAAGCAAGACGGTCCTCCGGCAGATATATTCGAGGCAAAATCACCCATTCAGGATAAGGACCCGGCGGGAATAAAGCAACAATTGCAGTAGGATCCTGGACAGACGAAAGGTCAACTCCCAGGTGACAAGGCTTCCCCTTGAGCCTCCGCAAATCGATCTTGCCAGCGCACTTGTCCCATCGTTCCATATCAAGCCATTTGGTCTCGGTCGCAGTCCAGATGTCGAACTGTTTGTTTTTGACCGCGAATTCCTCACTGGGAATCTGCTGGGCTAGTTTAACCTGGCTCTCCATATACTGGACCGACTTGGCGACTCCCAAATTCGGATTGGCCTTGAACCACACATCGCGGTCCCTCCAATCGTCCCCCTTGTCAACCGTATAAATCATCCCGAAAAACTCATCATCGATATACTCTCCCCCCTCGTTCCCGGACAAGATGGCAACAACATGCTCCCTAAGACGGTAGCAGATCCCGCTCAAGTTGCTGCCGGCAGTAGTGATCATCAGAAAGAAAGGCTGACGCCGAGCTCCCATCGCATCGTTCATTTGGCGGAAAAGATAGTCATCCCCCCAGGCATGCACCTCGTCGCCAATAGCAAAATGAGGATTGAGACCATCCATCGTTTTGGTGTCCTTGGCCAACGGGACAAACCGGCTGGCAGTGGAGGGAACCACAAGGGAAGCAGTGTAAGCCCTCGACCTCCTATCCAATGATGGTGACCTCGCGGCCATCATTTTGGCGTCCTCCCAAACGATGCGGGCCTGATCCCGTTTTGTAGCGATCGAATAAATCTCAGCTCCGGGCTCCCGGTCGGCGAACAGCCCGTGCAGTCCAATATCTGCCGCGCTGAAGGTCTTACCGTTTTTCCGTGGGACCTCCAGGTATGCCCACCGAAACCGACGTCGTCCGTCCTTTCTTTTCCAGCCGAAGATCGATCCTTTGAGAAACTGTTGCCAAGGTTGCGGCTCGAATAGCTGCCCAGCAAATTCCCCTTTGTAATGCCGAAGTAGCCTTGAAAACCCAATGGCGATTTTTACTGCATTGAGATCCCAATCAAATTCCTTGCGCTCAAGATCTCGCAGGTGCCGCTCACAGGCTTGCCGCACATACTTGCAAACGACTACTTTGCCACTGGTTACATCCTCGGCAAATTGGGTGACTGGATCAGTTTTTCCCACCGATCAATTTTTCCAGTTCGTCCTCGACATCTTTCCCTTTCGCCGTGATCCGTTCACGGGAAACCGGGGTCATGCCGAATTCTTGAAGGATTTTGAGCAGGCACTCCCTCTCCTGCCTGACCACCACATACAGAGGATTTTGTTTTGTCCCAGATTTAGTGACCTCGACCAAGTCATTGCCAAGTGCTTTTTCAGCGGTCTTCATCCGGTGGTAAGTCTCACAAGCAATCATCCATGCATGGGTGTCAACATGGGTGAGAATACCCAGGTCATAAAGCGGGTATCCGACATTCTTCCAAAACCACAGCGCGAAACCTTTTAATGGTTTGGGGGGCTTGGGCATTACCTCTGGCTTGGGTAAAGCCAGACTGTTCTTTTGGTAGTCGCGGGACCGCATTGTCCCCTGAAGTTTCTTGATGGCTCTTGGTATTGGTTTTTTCCCTTTCATCGGTTTGGATTGGTTGGGTTGGGGGCTGGGGATTAAGGAAATTCACTGGAACAGGTCAAAAAAAAGCGTTGCTAGCGGCTCGGTGTGGGGGGCTTGGCCTCCAGAGATTTCATCCCCCTACCCCCTTCCGTTTGAACAGGCGCCGGGGGTCTTCTCCTGCTCGCACCCTCGCTTCAATTTTATTGTGGCAGGACGCACACAGCGGCCTACAATTCGATCGATCAAACGCCAACTCCGGGGCATCTACCAGGCCAATAACGTGATGGAGATGTTCGGTGGCTTTGAAGCGGTCTCTGTGGTCCTGGAATGGGTCACAGCAAAGGGGAAAGTCCAATACGAATCGGCGCCTGAACCGTTGCCACCGTGCACTGCTTCGGATCTGGATGGCCTTGACCTGGGCGGCTGTTGAATTTGTGCGGCGGCGGCCCGTCTCATCGCGACGGCCTGGCCAGGTTGGTTTATGTGTCCTCGGTTTAGTCGGCATGGTCACAGATCCTTACTTAATATGCTCCATCCAGTCCTCCTTTTCGCCTTGGTGAAATAACCATGCTTTCACCACTTGGATGGAGGTTTCCCGTGAGGCGCTGGACGTATACACAAGCCGATTGTCTTTGCTTTTCCCAAAGGGGAACGTGAGTAAAATAAACCCGTGGTTATCCGGCAAACGGCTCTTAACCGCTTTAGCCGCAAGACTCAAATAATCCTTATCCCTCCTCTTTTTCCTAGGTCTGTATGGCATTGGTATCTCCTTTCGTTTCCTTCGGTTCAGATTCCAAAGTCCAGGCTCAGTTGAACCTCTGGTGTGTTTGGCGAAAGCCAGAGAACCTCCGTTCTTTTAGCTGCTCCCCCTGCCAAATGCTGCCGTTCTACTCTCCTCCAATTGTAGTAAAGTTCCTCATCATACAACGAGGAAGAATAACCACTGACGATTGCCATGCCCTTAATTTTATTCAGGGCGAGCGCTAGCTCATGGTGGTCGTCCTCGCTCATTTCAACGGCATAGACTTTCTCTCGTGTTCGCTCATTCAGAAGGTATGGCGGATCGACGTAGAATAAAGTTTCGGGCCGGTCCTGTTGGGAAATGACTTCAATTGCTGGCCGGTTTTCTATTATTACGTCCTTCATCCTTTCCGTGATGGATGGGATGACTTCGGAGTGCTTTCTCCAGGATCTGACGTGATGTCCATTCTGATGATGAAACGCATCAAATCCTCGCTTTTTGTAGCCGCTTCCACTTCCGCGCCCCTGCTGAATCCTGACGACGAATCTCCGCGCGTTCTCAACCGGGTCATCTGTGAAGTCATGGGACAAAACGTATTCATCACGGGCAAACGGTGTAGCCTCCAAGACCTTCTTTAGGTCCTCCCCCCTGTCCCTAACCACCCGGAAAAGATTCACTACCTCACCGTAAAGATCATTGTATACTTCTATTTGACTTCGCGGTTTTTGTAGCAGCACCGATGCCATCCCTCCGTATGGCTCGACATATCTTTGGTGCTTTGGAAAGTGACTTATCACCCACGGTGCTAGCAGCCATTTGCCCCCATAATAACGACAAAGTGGCCGGGTTGGAGTCTTGGTGATAGGCATGGATTCAATCACGTTCTACCCCCTGTTAAGATCCTCCATGCCATCGCCGCCACTGTCGGAACTTGTCCATTCCCAATGGCTTTAAGTCTGTCCATCCTAGCGGCCACCCCATCATCCGACGACCCTTTCCGCAATTTCGGGATGTTGAGCATAGAGATTGTTCCAATTCCAATCGCTAGGCTTGGCCTCGGGGAACTCCATTGCCAATCTCTCCCTCCACCCGTCGGGTTCGGCAGGGACTTCTTCCCGTTGTTCATCCGTGGAAATGTCCCCGACCAAGGCCATTGCCCGATCGAGCTGAGCTTGCCATTGGTTGAGCAATGTTTCGAGATCCGACTTCCAGAGATTGGTTCCATTTTCATTCAAGGTTCTGGTCTTCCGGCTGTAGAACCGCTGCATCAACTTGCATTCTTCCAAGGGAGGATCCAGTGCGGCAAATCGTTCGCCCTCGTAGTAGGTCCACAACGTTGACCGCCGGCGGCTGAAGCATTTGCCAGTGAGCAACATTCGCTCATCTGGCTCGCACCGAAGCTTGATGGATTTTTTCAGGGATTCCGGCATTCGCTTCCGCTTTTGCCTAGCTAATGCCTCTTCAAGTGGAAAAAACATCATTCCCCCTTGTTTAGGGGGGATATAGGGGGGTACTTTCCCTTCCCTTCCTTTCCTTTCCAGCAGTGACACATCAGTGATCGCTCCATGATCCTTCCGTGATCGCTCCGAGGTCCTTCCGTGATCGCTCCGTGATCGCTCCGAGGTCCTTCCGTGATTCGTCAATGATTCTTCGCTTTCCCCAGTGTTTACAGGGGTTCCGGGCGGTTCCGGAGATTTTGGCACATTGATTTTTTGATGTTTTTTCCGCGATGTAACTTCTCCGGATCTATGGTTTTCGGTGGGCTCAGGCAGCTTCGACGGCCTCGGCCTATTGATTTTTTGATGTTCCTTCCACGATGTAACTTCTCCAAATCTATGGTTTTTCCTCCCGCCGAAGTATGTCTTTACCAATCCCTCCTCCTCTAGTTCCATCATCCATTTTTCAATTTGGGCCAAAGAGACGTCGTCGTCGTATGGAAAAGACATAGATTTTAGGTAATGTATGTTCCAAATTAGCCTCCCCTTGTCATCGGCGACATTCCAACAGGCGATGAATAGGAGGCGTGCTGGGATGGATAAGGAGGCTATGGTCAGACTCGTCCAAAACTCCGGTTTAATGGATCTGATTCTCATTTTTGGTGTAAGGATATGGTTGGGATTAAGGTCAAAATTCTAGTGGTGAAATGAGTCGTTTATCTGGGGAATTCCTCCAGGTCATCCCAAGTTTCGCAGGCTGTCACAGCTACCGCCAAGGCGGCCCAGAGGTGCGATGACATCCCGTAAAGCGGGCCAGGGGCTTTCTTGATGCCGATTTGTGGCACTGCCCCCTTTCCCGTCGGTTCAAAGCGATCGATCAGGGCTTGCCGAATGTTCGCGTCCTTGGCCCTCGAATCGTCGCAAAGGTGCAGTTTAACGTTGCGCCGGTAGACCCGCTTTATATTCCGATAAATCCAAAATTCTTCAACAAATCGGCCAATCCAGACGCAGGTTTCAAATATGTCCTTGCCCACCGCCATCCCATAGGAAGCAATCATTTCGATTGCGATTGCCTGATCGCCAGGGTGAACCCCGAGCCAGGCATGAACGACTCCAGGAAGAACAGAATTTGGAAGGATTCTCTTTTCCAAGATTTCCATTTCCACGGGGGCATAAAGTAGTGCTCCGGTATGGGTGCTGCCAGGGTCGAGGGCCAGGATCATATCGAGTTCCTTCAAGTTATTTTGAACGGTAAAATTGATTTTTATCCCTTCATTTCCTTCAAGTTATTTTGAGTGGTAAATCTGCTTTTTATCCCTTCATTTCCTTCAAGTTATTTTGAACAGTAAAATTGATTTTTATCCCTTCGTTTCCTTCAAGTTATTTTGAACAGTAAAATTGATTTTTATCCCTTCGTTTCCTTCAAGTTATTTTGAGTGGTAAAATTGATTTTTATCCCTTCATTTCCTTCGGGTTATTTTGAACAGTAAAATTGATTTTTATCCCTTCGTTTCCTTCAAGTTATTTTGAACAGTAAAATTGATTTTTATCCCTTCGTTTCCTTCAAGTTATTTTGAGTGGTAAAATTGATTTTTATCCCTTCATTTCCTTCGGGTTATTTTGAACGGTAAATCTGCTTTTTATCCCTTCGTTTCCTTCAAGTTATTTTGAGTGGTAAAATTGATTTTTATCCCTTCATTTCCTTCGGGTTATTTTGAACGGTAAATCTGCTTTTTATCCCTTCGTTTCCTTCGGGTTATTTTGAACGGTAAAATTGATTTTTATCCCTTCGTTTGGCATTTCCTCTACCGTGAGACTACAGTTTTGACCTCCTCCCAGATTCTGACCCCTGGGATGCTGTCGGTTTTTTTGATCAAGGCTCGGATGACATCACCATTTGGCTCCAGTCGGACGCATTCAGGCCGAGACCGGAAAAGTTCCTGGATGTCCAGAACCTCAAATTTCTTGAACTTAAGCAGCCTGGTTCCCTGCGGCTCAGCCGCTTTCGTGGCCGCTACAGCCTGCCGGGCCGCCTGGACGGCATTTGCCCCCTCCACCACAGCCATTTGCTCCTCATCCGGGGTTCCAGCCGCTTGGGCTTTCCTCAAGGCTTCCTCTCGGGCTTGACGCTCTTTTTCCAGTGCTTCGCACCGCGCCTTGGCCTGTTTTTCTCTTTCTGCTGCCTGCCAGGCCCCGATCAGTCGACTCAAGCGATTGGTTTCCTCGGTCAGATCCTTGACAAAAGTTTTGGCCTTCCCGTCGATTTGACGGCCGAGATCCAGAATAGGAGCCTTGACGATCTTCCTGGAGTCCTCGACTTCGCGAATGATTTCTTTTAAGCCCCGCAAAATTTCCGTGGCAAATTCCGCAGTGAACCCGTCCCGGACCGCCGTAATGCCTCGTGCATCGATCAGGGCAACCGCCTTTTTGTCGAAATACGTTTCCGCAATAACAATCTTCGCCTCGTCGATTCCTTCGATCTCTAGAATTTGGTCATGCACCGGAGACCCCCATTTCATCCTCGTCAAACAATTCTAGCTGCCGGCTGAACCTCCTTATATCCTCCAGCCAGAAACCGTAATGGCGAACGACTGACCCAAATTCTTCCAGGTCATGAGGGATAATTGTTGGCTCGAAGTTGTCGTTGACCCCACAGTGACAAAGCTCGTGATACAGCAACGCTTCGCGGGCTTCCGGGTGGTTATTCCAGAAATCCTCGCTCAGGATAATGAGGAAATGATACGGGTGAAGAAGGCGGTCCCTTTCAGCGAACTTGGAAGCCTTGCCCAGGATAACTTTCCCAGCCTTCTTCATCTCCTTTTTGCAAAACAGAAACTTGATCCTGAAACTGTTCAGGTGGTGAAATTCCAACAATTCCAAAAGCTTCTTTAGGACAGGTTTTATTTCTTGGTCAGCACTACGGAAGTTGTCGGTTTCTTCTCCAAATTGGATTAGGTTGTTCATGCTGCCGGCCCTTCTAAAACCGGAATTCCACAGTTCAGGGCAAACGACTCAGTTTTACTCTGGATGATCGCCGCATTATTGACAGGTAGATCCCGCCAGGTTTGACCGGCCTTGAGCCATTTGATCTCGATGAGGTAGCTGTTTACCCGGTCCTCATGGTCCGCCAGCCAGTTCCCAATGGCCTTGCTGAAATTAGTCGGTGGAGGTGGTGGTTCAAAACCACTCTCTGGCATCGCGGTGGATTGAGTTTTAGCCAACTCGTTCATTTCGGATTGGAGTTCGTGAATCAACTTGCCAGCCTGGGCAGAGGTCAGTGATCCAAACCCGGTTACCGGTGGATTCTTTAGAGCCTTCCAATAAGTCTCCAGCTTTTGCACCTGCTCAAACGTTGCCGGTTCGCTGTAATCCATTGGGACCTCGTCCTTATCCTCAACTGGTGGAGTGACGTTTTTCACCGGGGAAGAATTGGGCAAGGGGTCTTCCTCGCCAAAGTCGCTTATTTCCTCCGGAGTATAGGTCCCTTGCACAAGTTCCGGCGCGATTGCCCGGAGGGTCTCGCTGACCAGGCGGGCCCGGAGCATCGCCGAGGGAAACTTATCCCAGCTACTACCCGCACGGAGCAATCCGGCCCGTCGGGCCTGGTCGAGCGAGTATTCGACATTGTAGGTCTCATTCTCAAATTCAACTACTGCCGCCTGCGCCGTGACATTTTTCAGATCCTGAAATTTGAATTTGCCTCCGGCCTGCCGAAAATCGGCCAGCATCGCGTCGGCCCGTTTACTGAGCCGTCCTTTTATGATGTGGTAGGTTTTGGCCATCTCAAAGGGTGGCTTTCGTTCGGTGATACATTGCAGGGCCAGCACCATGCCTTGCTCCTCATTGGTGCAGCCAAACATTCCAGAATTAGTGATCACCTTACCCAGGGCAGTAATCCCTTCGATTTGGTCGTTCAGGTGGTCGTAAACCGCCAGGTTCGTTTTCATATATTAGCCTCCATTTTCGCCTTCTCTGCGTTTAGGTACCCTTCCAGGCGGGGCTCGAACCAATCCGAAACCTCGAGTATTGACTCAAAAAACCTCTGGTTCATTCTCACCCTGCCCTGGACTTGCAGATGGCACCTCTGACACAGCGCAGCCAGGTTCCAGTCGGCACAATTTGATTTATCCCCGTCGAGGTGGTGGACCGTCAAACAGTAGCCAGTTTCCGGCTCATGCTTGTGGTTGCAGCGCTCACATTTCCAATCGGATGAATCCTTTATTCGCTTGGCGATTGCGGGCCAGTCTTTGGGATAGCCACTCATGATTCTACACCCCCAGCTCTAGCTGCCTCCCCGCATCCTGCTTCTCGGCAAGCGCGATTTCAGCTCGGCCCTTCGTCGAAAACGTCTCCCAATAAAGGGTGCTTCCAGACTCCTCTATCGGGACCTCCATCGTCCAACCCCCGCGAGGGAGTTGTGTCACCTCGGCCTTTTCCCAAAGAAGGGTAAATATCCTCTCCCTAGGGATTTGTTCAATTTGGTTTTTCCAGGTCATATCCAAATTGTAGGGTTAATATTTTCCAACTACATCACTTAGAAAAAATCGGTAGGGCCTAGAGTTGGTTATGCAACGAAGCCGACCTTCTTTCGCCCGGCGTTGAATTTCGCGAGGGCTTACCCCCAAAATCTCCGAAGCTTCCCTAACCCCGATCACCCGGCTGAACGCCAGGTCTGCAAACCTGTCCAGCTTCGCTTCAATACGCCGTTCGATGGGTGAGGTCATTACGCCGTTACCTCCTCTTCCGCTTTTGGCTCAGGCCGCGGGATGTCCGAGGGCCATTCCGCACCTTCGGGCCAGTTGTCGGAGAACCATTGGCTGATACGGGCCGCCCTCCGTGTAGTGAGATCGTGCCCGCGTTTCAAGCGTATATAAAAATCCCCACTACCTGATGCCAGGCGGCCTACAGTGTGGGGGCTGCGGGCAATCTCTCGTGCCATAATTTCAATGAGACGAACGATACATTTGTGACACATATAGCCAATTTAGGCCATAAATATCATAAATCAAGCACTTTTTTGAGAAAAATATCACGTGACTTATCGCTCCCACTTGTGCAAGATATAGCACAATGAGCGCATACGGTGATTTTGTCGCAACTATCAGAAAACAATTGGCATTAAAAAATATGTCGGTTCGTTTTGCTGCTATTAGCGCGGGGCTGCCAGTTCGTAGCGTCCAAGGAATTTTAGAGGGGCACATTCCTTCGATAGAACGTGCCGCAGAAGTAGCCTCAGCCCTCGGCCTCGAGTTCTATGTGGGACCTCCGAGAGATATCCCTTCCGATAAAAGCGAAGATTCTCCCCCCGCTTGGGCTAGGAGCATAATCGCTCAACAAAAGCAGATCATTTCACACCTCCCAGCATCAGAACCTATCATGATGGTGGCTGAAGATTCCCCTGATTACGGCCTGGGAAACGCAATGGCCCCATTTGCGAGAAACGTGCGTGCTGCCGCAGGATCGGGCGAAATCGTATTCGAAGAAGCAACCGAATTCCGATTCGCATTTCCTCGATCCATTCTGCCCAAATGGATTAATCCAGAAAACTTAGTCTGTATTTCCGCGCGAGGAGATTCAATGGAATCGGCCATAAGCGATGGCGATTTGATTTTGCTCGACTATTCGCGCCAGGACCCATTGGATGGGCAAATGTTCGTAATCCGGGGCGAGAATGGATTGGCCGTAAAAAGGCTTAAAGGGCGAGGCTTTGAGTGGGTGCTAGCAAGTGATAACCAAGCCTATCCGTCGCGTCCGGTAGTGAGAGAGGACCAGTTAATTGGTCAAGTCGCCTGGACTGGTCCGTCCCTCGATCGAAAAAATTAACAACATTTCATTATGGAAATACTATGGTGGTTCATCCTGGGTGGACTTATTGGAGCACTAATTGGGAAATTCAAAGGGAGAGTTGCGTTAGGTCTATTTTTAGGTGTTTTATTTGGCCCGATCGGATGGATAATTGTCGCCTTATTGAGCAACGAGAGACCTAAGTGCCCAGAATGTGGCGGTATAGTGGTTGAAGGAGCGAGGAAATGTAAAAATTGTGGAACAGTGCTTGTTACTGAGGGCCAAGCAGGCTGATAGCCCTACTCCCAAATGGCTCCTGATCCACGCCAAAATAACAATCATGGAACATGCCTATGATGACCTTCAATGCAATCGACGTTGAAACTGCAAACGCCGACCGCGAAAGTATTTGTCAAATTGGCATAGTTCATGTCACCGACGGGAAAATCACGGATCAATGGCAAACGCTTATTGACCCGGAAGATTGGTTTGATCCTTGGAATGTAGAGATTCACGGGATTGACGAGGCGGCTGTAAAAGGTTGCCCAACCATACCGGAAGTGCGCAATGAGTTAAGGCGAAGACTAAGAGGATCAGTCCTGGTATGCCATACCGCATTTGATTGTGTAGCTTTCGAACGTGCTATGGAAAAATACGATCTTGAGCAGCTTCAGGTGATATGGCTTGATAGTGCCAAAATCGTAAAGCGGGCATGGCCCGATCAATTTGCTGTGCGGGGGTGGGGCCTTGCCAACGTTGCCAAGCATTTCAAGATCGCCTTTGAGCATCACCATGCACTTGAAGACGCTCGGGTTGCTGCCGAAATTGTGATGATAGCTTGCCGAGAAACTGGCATAGACATCCCCGGTTGGATAAAGCGCGTAAGATCGCCAATTTCTTCACCTAAATTTGCCCCTAGGATAAAACATGAAGGGAATGTAGATGGGCCTTTGTCTGGCGAAACTGTTGTGTTCACAGGCAAACTTTCCGTCCTTCGTTCTGAAATTAACAAAACAGCAATAAAAGCGGGGTGCAATGTTCATCCGAATGTGACCAAAAAAACGACAATTCTTACCGTTGGAGTGTATGGGGGCGACGTCCTAAGCGGGTATGAAAAAAGCCGAAAACATAGGCGGGCTGAGGTGTTAATTGGGAAGGGCGCAGAAATTCAAATCCTATCGGAAAAGGATTTTAACGACCTGATCATCAAAAGCGAAGCTCCTCATTATGGGTAGCACAAACCATGCTCTTATAAATCCCCCCATCCGGGATCTTTCCAGGTGCGAACTGCGAACACGTCGATGATCAAATCGAAGTGATCGATCACCTCATGGAGGCTGGAGAGATAATGTTCATCCTTGGGATCGGTCAAAATGAGGAGAATCCCTGCTATCCTTTGAGATTGGAGCGAGTAATGGAGTGACTGGCCGATTGCCTCTTTCCATTTCCCGGCGAATTCCACTTCGATCGCATGGCGCGCCGTGACTACGTCGCATCGCGTGCCATCTGGCATTCGGACTTCTGGGGCTCCATTATATCTCTCAGCCGCTTGCTCCGCATACCATCGTTCGGGGAGGGGGTCTGCTGCCTCGCCGTAGGGGAGGATGAAGAGGAGAACCCCAAAGAACATCAGTCGAAAAGCTAAATACTCAAAATATTTTGTTGTCATTCTAGCCATTATGCTGCAACCATTGTCAGGAGTTTGACAAGAGCCTTCTACCCCTCGAAAGCTATGGTCAAATTTGGTCAAAATCTATGTCCATCTAGTCAAAATTTGTGGGCGAACTTGAGCCCAGACTTAGACCCGGCCGGACAGGCCAATGGCAGTAAGGGTTTGTATGAATCTGCCATCTCCCACCACTTAACAGATTAAATGAACTTGGGATTCTCCAATTAGGAGCGGCCAATCGGTCCACTCCCAGGCAGATTTGAACTGCCACAGGCAGTTTGACGGAGCGCAGCGGAGATGGGGCACTCCTCAGGAGTGAGTGCGCAGCACCGAGCCAGCGGCGAGCCAATCTGCCATCTCCCACCACTTAACAGATTAAATGAACTTGGGATTCTCCAATTAGGAGCGGCCAATCGGTCCACTCCCAGGCAGATTTGAACTGTCGAAGGCAGTTTGACGGAGCGCAGCGTAGATGGGGCACTCCCCAGGAGTGAGTGCGCAGCACCGAGCCAGCGGCGAGCCAATCTGCCATCTCCCACCACTTAACAGATTAAATGAACTTGGGATTCTCCAATTAGGAGCGGCCAATCGGTCCACTCCCAGGCAGATTTGAACTGTCGAAGGCAGTTTGACGGAGCGCAGCGCAGATGGGGCACTCCCCAGGAGTGAGTGCGCAGCACCGAGTCAGCGGCTAGCCAATCTGCCATCTCCCACCACTTAACAAATTCTACGACTTGGGAATTTGTAATTTTCCTTCCGTAAGATATCAGCGACTACCCTTAAGAAAAGTGTTCGTCTCCATCAGTTGCAGAAAAAACCACGCATAAATAGGGGGGAAATTAAGCAGGTTGTAAAACATATAGCTTAAAGCTTTACATATATATAGCAAATAGCTAAATTAGGCCCATCAAAAATATGACCTACGAGCTGACAATTAGAAGGCAGCCCATCAAAATCTTACTAAAGATGCCGCGTCGGAACTCCAAGCTCATTCGCCACGCGCTGGATAAGCTGGCGGACAATCCCGACCGAAGAGATGTCGATATCGCTTCGTTGACGGGACGCCCCGGCTATCGCCTTCGCGTAGGAGATTTTCGGATCATTTTCACCAGAGACGATGAGAAGCGGGTCATTGACGTGCTGCGCATCGCTCCACGAGGTCAAGCATACAAAAAATAGGAGGACAATATGACCAGACCACAAATCATTCAAGACACCGCCGGACGACCTGCCTTCGCCGTAATTCCATGGCGCGATTACAAGCGCCTGGCAGGCGTGGAGCTCGATGCGATGGCAAGTGATAAAGAACTCTTCGATCGCGCTATTGCACTGGGCGGTGAGTCCATCCCCATCCGGGTGGCCGATCAACTCCTGGCCGGAGAAAATCCGGTTAGAGTATATCGCAACTACCGCAACCTGACTCAGCGGGAATTGGCCGCTGCAGTCGGAATCAATACGGTTTATCTCTCCCAAATCGAGACCGGAAAACGCGTTGGATCCACCAAAACTTTGGCTGCCCTCGCCGAGGCGCTCAAAGTCGGTATAGACGATCTGATCTAGGCGCACAAGAGTCGATGTTAGTTTTTGGTCACTCTCTCTTACAAAGGGCAAGAACGTTGGCTTGGCGCACGGAGTCGGCTGTAGTGTGGGAGGTGAGAATTACTCCGAGGTTTTGGTAGGTTAAAGCCGGTGTAAACAACTTTTACCGAGCGGGCAAATCCTGTGGGGTAATCACCCTTGTGTACGATCATATCTACCGCATATATCGCTCGCCGACCCACCCGGGTAGTTCATGGGCTCTTTCAATTCCCCCGAAAATCGCAAACCTGCTGGCCGCCCCAGCACCCTCGTTTACGGTTCAGGCTTCCTTGAGTGGCGCCCGCGACGAGGGAGGCAAAGTCCAGGCCAGGACGCCACACGGGCAGATATTGAGATACCTCTTGACGGCCGATGTAGAGTCTGAGGGCAAGATCCGCTGGGGCATCCTGACCAATGGCCGCGTATGGCGTCTCTACGACTACCGCGCTCGACCCCGTGCCCATGGCTACTTTGAAGCCGACTTGGAGAGAATCATTCGGCCCGGCAAAGAGAATGAACTCCGCGTCTTCCATTTGCTTTTCCGCCGCGAGTCATTTGTGTCTCAACAAGGCGCCACGGCTACCTTCCTGGAAGCGGCTCTGGCCGAGGGGAAACGTTACGAAGAACAGGTAGCCAAGGACCTTTCTGAAGTCGTTTTCGAGCATGTTTTTCCAAGCCTTGTGAAGGCGCTTGCCGAGGGTTCAGGAGCAGAACTTGAGGAAGTCCGACAGGCGGCCCTTATTTTCCTCTATCGCCTGCTCTTCGCGCTCTATTCCGAGGATAGAGGTCTATTGCCGGTAAACGACACGCGTTATGACGATTACGGCCTGCGCAAGCGCGTGCGCGACGACATTGCCAGCAGGATGGATGACAAGGATACGTTTTCCACACGGGCCGCTAACTACTGGAACCGACTTACCGATCTTTTCCAGATCATCGACAAGGGTGATCCATCCATTGGTTTGCCGCCATACAACGGGGGTCTGTTCGCGGTTGAAGCAGCCCCCTTGCTGGAGAGAGCACGCCTTTCCGATGCCACCATCGCCCCCATGGTCTACGACCTGAGCCATGCTGAGGATTCTCAGGGAAACCGCCGCCTCGTCAACTATCGGGACATGTCCGTTCAGCAATTGGGATCGATTTACGAACGGCTTCTTGAGCGTAACCCAGTCCGCGCTGAAGAGGGCGAGATCGTTATTCGCCCCAATTCTTACGCCCGCAAGGATAGCGGGAGCTTCTTCACTCCCCAGGAACTCGTCGACCTCATCGTCGACCATACCCTGAAACCGCTGGTTGAAGGGCGTCTCAAGATCTTTGAAGACAAAGCCGCCCTGCTCAAGAGCGATCGTCGTCCCAAGGCCCAGCGTAAAACCGAACTGCTGAAGCTGGACCCGGCAGAGGCTGTGCTCGACCTGAAAATAGTCGACCCGGCCATGGGAAGCGGACACTTCCTCGTCACCGCTGTCGACTTCCTCTCCGACTATATCGCCGATCTGATCGAGTACGTCCCCGTGGTTCCGGAGTGGCTCAATGGCGATTACATGTCACCCCTCATGGAGCGAGTTTCCAAGATTCGGGGAGAAATCATCCAGCGGGCTAATGAGGCGAATTGGGCGCTCGACGAAACACAACTCACCGACCAGGCCATTATCCGCCGGATGGCGCTTAAGCGCTGCATTTACGGCGTGGACAAGAACCCTCTCACGGTGGAGTTGGCCAAGGTGTCGCTATGGCTACACAGCTTCACGGTCGGGGCCCCACTTTCCTTCCTCGACCACCACCTGCGCTGCGGCGACTCGCTGGTCGGGCTGCGGGTGTCGGAGGCAACCGAGGACCTGCGAAGGATAAATGAGATATTTCTCACAAGCGCAATCGCCGGCGCCGAGGCCGCGGCCAGAGGAATGCGACTCATTGAAAGTTTGTCCGACTCCGACATCACCGAGGTGCGGGAGTCGGCGAGGCTCTTTGAGGGTGTGGATGAAATGACGGCCGATTTACGCGGCCTGCTCGATTTCCTCTGTGGGTATAGATGGTTAACGGCGGGCATGAGGAAAAAGGAGTTCGGAGTCTTCGAGACAAAGCATCTGTTAGAACCAATCGGTCGGTTTCCAGCAAAAGCCTTTCGGCTTCTTGCCAACGGTCCGGACGCCGTTTTCACCGATTCCTCCAAAGAAGACGAGGAAACCTTGTCGAGGTTTGCCAAGCTGTGGCACAAGGCCAAGACAATCGCCGAGCGCGAGGGCTTCCTGCACTGGGAGGTGGCCTTTCCAGGGGTGTGGCGTCATTGGCAAAACATCCGCCCGGAGGGAGGCTTTGACGCGGTGATCGGCAATCCTCCCTGGGACCGTATCAAGTTGCAAGAGGTAGAGTGGTTTGCCACGCGTGAACCCGAACTGGCTCGCGCGCCGACGGCGGCCGCGCGGAAGGCCGGCATTAAGCGGTTGCGCGATCAGGGAGCGCCCCTTGCGGCCGAGTTCGACGACGCCAAGGATCGGGCGGACAAGCTGGGCCAACTGATCCGGCGCTCCAGCCAGTATCCTCTATTGGGAAAAGGCGACATTAATCTTTACTCGCTTTTCGTCGAGCGGGCCATGGGCCTGATCAGGCCCGATGGCTTTGTCGGCCTGCTTACGCCGTCGGGCATATACGCCGACAAGACCGCCGCCCGCTTCTTCAAGTCGGTTTCGACCAAAGGACGGGTATCCGGCCTGTTCGACTTCGAGAACCGTCGCCTTGGAACCAACTTGCCGCCTTTCTTCCCGGATGTGGATTCCCGTTTCAAATTCTGCGCCCTCATCTTTGGCGGTAAGAAACGACGGTTCGATGAGACGCGCTGCGCCTGGTTCCTGCACGATACGAAAACGATCGCCGACCCGGCTCGCTGTTTCCCGCTGACGCCTGCGGACTTCGCCCGCGTCAACCCGAATACCGGCACCGCGCCCGTCTTTCGTTCCCGTCGCGACGCCGAGATCACCCGCCACATCTATGAGCGGCATCCGGTGCTTGTGGACCGCTCGGGCTGCGGTGAGCACAGGGTTTGGCCAGTAAGATACATGACGATGTTTCATATGACCAACGACTCCCATCTCTTTCGCACCGTGTCACAACTCGAAGCCGAGGGTTTTTATCCTGTCCAGGGCAACCGGTGGAAGAAGGGGGAGGAGCTGTACCTACCGCTGTACCAAGGCCGGATGATCTGGCATTTCGACCATCGGGCCAATTCTGTTCGATTCAACCCAGAGAGTACGCACAACCCATACCTCAGCCAGGAAGTAACTGAAGTGGAGCATGCAGCCCCCGATTTCCTTCCTCAAACACAGTATTGGGTGCCCGCCATTAGGGTAGAGGAGGCTTTGTCTCAAAGTCGCGGGTACACATTAGGCTTCCGCGATATTACCAATCCCACCAATGTCCGCACAATGATCGCTTCCATGATTCCTTGGGCGGGTGTTGGGAACACCATTCCTCTACTTGTCAGTGCCGACATCTTTGCCGCCGCGTACCTCATGGCGAGCCTGAATTCCGTGTGTGTGGACTTCGTTGCAAGACAAAAGGCTCAAGGCACTCATCTGAATTGGTACATCGTCGAACAACTCCCCGTCATCGCCCCCGCCGACTACGACCACCGATTCGGCGACAAGACCGCCCGGGACCTCGTCCGCGATCACGTACTGCGTCTTACCTACACTGCCTTCGACATGGTCCCCTTCGCCCGCGATCTCGGTTACGACGGCGAGCCCTTCATCTGGGACGAGGAGGAACGTCGCCACCTGCGCGCTCGGCTCGACGCACTATACTTTCATCTCTATGGGATTAACAGGGGCGACGCAGAGTATATTTTGAGTACCTTCCCCATCGTCCAAAGGGAAGATGAAGCCGAATTCGGCACCTATCGCACCCGCGACCTCATCCTAGCTTACATGAATGCCCTGGCCGGCGGCGATGCAGAGACGATAGTTGACCTCTAAAACTGAGGAATTATATTCAAAACTGCCGATAGACCGATTTGAGCATTGCTGATTCTTAGCATTATAAGACTAACAAGACCAAGGTCAAAACTTAAGCAACCAGCGTCGCTCTCGAAGAAACGCCCAGAACCGGCGACACCTGTTAATGGGCCAGAAAGAAGATGCCGTGGTTGCACCGTTCAAATCAAAGATGTCTCATATTTATCGGAGTTCTGGGAAGATTATCTCTATAACATCCTCGCATCTTGCAACCGAACCTGCCCGATACTGCCCACGACGCCTGACCTGAAAATTATGTGCCAATATATTCGCGTTAGGGATAGTAGAGTCCTCATCCTAGACAAGTGGAAGTAATTTGATTTCTTCAAGTGAAATTTCACCTCGCTTGAGTAACAGGGCAGCTGCCAAACGCGCTGGGAAAATTGCCCGATCGACCATTGTCTGATCTCCCATAGAAAATATCATTAGTTAAACCCCTCGCGCGCTGAACAACTCTTTTCCCATCAGCGCGCATCCGTGTAATCCGTGGTTTATCTCTGCCTTTCCACCTTTCTTTCCAAGCTTCCCTGCTTGCACAGAATGGGTCTTGCCGCATCCTTGGCTCGACCCCATCAGGTATCTCCACCACCACTTTTCTTTTTCACTTATGGTCAGCAAACGAAAGAATCGATTTCCCCTTCTCAAATCATTGGCGATTAAAACACTGAAGTTATGGGCATTGGTTTGCCTTATGGCCTTGCCTGGATGGGCCGATGTACTCGCGGCTGGGAAGCCGAATATTGTTTTAATCATTTCCGATGATCACGACAACCAGCACCTGGGCTTTTTAGGGAATCGGGTGGTGCGAACACCCAATATCGACTCGCTGGCAAAGGCGGGGACCGTGTTCAATACCTGTCACCTCACCGCCACGCGCTGCCGGCCCTCACTGGCCAGTTTGCTATCCGGTCGCCTGCCCCACCAAACTGGCATTTACGCCAACTACCACAAGTCGAACAACCGTGGTAACCAGGATATCGAGGGGGAGAAAATGCTCGATCCCAACCTATCCCTGCCCAATTTGCTCAAACGAGCGGGCTACGTTACATACGTCTCGGGCAAGTATTGGGAAGGGGATCCCGCCGCCATGGGATTCACCCATGGTCTCACGCTGGAAACAATCCGGACCTTTGGGGACTTTGTTCGCAAGGACGAGCAGGAGGACTTGTTCTCCTTTATCGATGACCATGCGGGGAAGTCACCCCTGTTCATTTGGTGGGCTCCGTTGCTGCCTCACACCCCACATAATCCGCCGGAGAGGTTCTTGAAACTGTTCGATCCGCAAACCATTCCAATACCGCACTATATCAAGGAGCGAGACCGGGCAAAATTCATCAGGAAGGAGCACCTCAGTCTGGCCATGGAAGCCTGGACCGATGAGGAAATTGGAAAACTCAGGGCCAAGCTGAAAGAAAAAGGAGAGGACCAGAATACACTGTATGTTTTCCTGATCGACAACGGTTGGTCAAATGGGCTGCCGGCGAAGGGTTCCGTTTTTGAAAAAGGCTTATCAACCCCCGCATTCTTCACCTGGCCTGGGCATATCCCGGATGGCCTGCAGCGCGAGGATCTAATGAATTCGCTCGATATTTATCCCACGCTTCTGAACTATGCGGGGGTGAAGCTTCCCGATGCGGCGACGGGCTTGGACTTGCGCAAACACCTGGAGCAGCAGTCCCCGTTGAACCGAAAGAAACTGTTTGGCGCGGTCTACCCCGCCGCCGCCACCAACGAGGGCAGGTTTCCCGAGCGGGACGTATACGCCCTCTATGTGAGAACAAAAAAGTGGAAGTACGTTTACTACACTCGAGACGTACAGGGTGATGTGGCTGCTCGACCGTGGAAACTTCATCACATCCTGGCCGACGCCCCCCTGCGAAACCGTGGAGACCAGAACCTCTACGACCTCGAAAATGATCCCTATGAGTTGAATGACCTTTCGGCCGATCCTCAACACCTCGCCCGGCTGAATGCCTTTCGGGGTGAGGTGTTCGCTTGGTGGAAGGATACCGGTGGTTCGCCCATCCCCGGGAGCGAGCTGGCCGCGCACGGAGTAAAACATTAGCTTACAAATCTTATACCCTGCTAGGTTTGGAAAGGGGTCAAACCTTGTCTCGGGGAATTTCTCAGGGAAGGGGTCAAGCCTTGCATTTTGGCATGGCTGCAAAAATGAAAGGCATGACCCCGACGGCCTTGCGGGCTTCGATCCGAAGAGGTTCACGGAATTATTGCACTGGTGCGGGACACGTTTGACTTTATTGAACCGCACCTCGTCATCGAAGCCGTTACCAGTGGTTAGACGGATCGTTTAGAACGAGGAGGTCATATCGGTCTCAACCGAGGTTTTCACAACTTTCTTTTTAAAGGTCGACCCTTCGATCAAGTTGTTGAGCAGGCTTTCGTATTCTACCCCATCGATTGGAAGGGAAACGGGGCGATGTTTGAGTCCCGAAAAAAGGATGGCATTGGCCAGTTCCACGGAGTGAATACCTTCTTCAGCGGGGAAGAAGAGTTTGGCATTTCCACGGATGACATCAGCAAAATTTTTAAATACACCCATATGCTGAGCGCCAGATCCTTCTACCGGAATTTCCACATCCCAAGTGGGGACTTTGCCAAATCCCTCAGGGCAGTCCTTGGAAAAAATAGACGACTCGGTCTCATTGCGAGACCACAATATTACATCATCCTCCAGCACAACCAGTCCGCGCTCAGCCGCAATCTCCAACCGGTTGATCCCCGGAGCTTCTCCAGTGGTGGATATAAATACGCCGGTAGTTCCATTCTGGTATCGCATGAGGGCGGTGACCGCGTCTTCAACTTCGATGTCGTGAAAACGACCCAGGTCACATTGAGCAAAGATTTCGACCGGCATACCAAACAACCACTGCCATAAGTCCAACTGATGCGGACACTGATTGAGAAGTACTCCACCCCCCTCACCTTTCCAGGTGGCGCGCCATGCTCCGGAAGCATAGTATGCTTCGGTCCGGAACCAATCCGTCACCGTCCACTGAATGCGGTTTATCCGCCCCAGTTCGCCGCCGTCAATAAGGTTTTTGAGCTTCTGGAAACGGGGATCCGTTCGTTGGTTAAACATGGCGGCAAAGACCTGCTTCTCATTTTTATGGGCGGCAATGAGGCGCTGGCAATCGGCCTTGTGAACGGAAATCGGTTTATCGACCAGCACATGTAGTCCGGCCTCCAGGGCGGCGATTCCGAGAGTGGTATGAAAAAAGTGAGGCGTGGCAATATGCACGGCGTCGATCGCGCCTGACTGAAACATTTTATCCGGGTCTGTAAACGTCTCAATATCTTCAAAACGGGCAAGACGCTCCTCGTTCACATCACAAACCGCACTTAGACGCATGCCGGGCGCCTGCCCCTCCAGAAGTGCGCGGGCGTAAAACTGACCCATGTTACCCAATCCGATAATTCCAATCCTTACTTCACTTTCCATAATAATTCACCTCCTTCTAAAGGGATCAAAACATCCTCCGCAATTCTAACATTGTCTAAAAATAATCTTTCCGGATCGCTTAGCAGGTAATTGGGTGATGACGTTTTTGTTCGTCAATGGAGAACTATTGGCGCTTTAGTATCTCCTCAAAACTTCATGGCATAGTTAAAACGGAGGAGGGTAGTGTCAGTTAATTTACAGCGCCCTTTCCCCATTTGAATTTAACCGAGATCTTTAATTTGCTCTATGAAGGATGGTAAATCCGTATGGGTGACTGTCCATACAAGTTCTAAATCAATTCCCAGATAATCGTGAACAAGCCGGTTCCGCATTCCACGTATCCTTGGCCAAGGAATGTCTGAGTATTTATCAGTAAATTCTTCAGGCAAGCGGGCAACAATTTCGCCAATGACGGTTAAATTTCTTATGACCGCATCTTGCATCATCTGATCTTCGAGAAATATCTCTTGGGAGGTATTTGTAAGATATTTCTCTATTCTGCCGACAGCCTCAAAAATATCCTCAAGCAGCAGATCAACCGGTCTATGCGACATTAATCAATTCCCGTTCAATCCGTTTTTTTAATCTGGGATTAATGCCTCGAGTAGTCATCAAGTCGACCGGTTTTCCGAGGAGCTGTTCTAGTTCTTCAGACAGGTCTACAATGGCAAGGCCGATATCGGGGTCTACATCGACCAAAAGATCTATATCACTGTTTTCGGAGTTGTCATCTCTGGCTAAGGAACCAAAAAGTTCTATATGATGAAGGGGATACCTCGTCTTCAGATCGGGTAGGGCATTTCCCAGAATTTCAATGACCGTTTCTCGTTTCACAGATCTAAACCTTCTGCATATATTCCAAGAAGTCAAAACATTGAAATTTTGGTTCAGATCTAATCTTGAACGAACAGCCGCAGAGCGATACGATGTCTATGGTTACGGTTGTTTGTGATGGCATAATTTTATTTATTCGAGGAGAGGGCAGGAAAAGGTATCAGCATACCGCTTTTGCGGCATGGGCGATGGCGTCCTCAATACGCTCCATGTCCTCTTCGGTAAAACTGGCGGAAATGGCGGTGCGGATGAGGTCCTTGCCCGGTGGTACAGCCGGGGGGATGACCAGGTTTGCGTAAACCCCCTTGTCGACCAGCCGCTTTTGGAAAAAATAGGCCTTTTCTTTGCTCCCAACCAGGATGGGGACAGCGGGGGTCTCGCTTTGCCAGAAATCGAGGTTCTGGCTTTGCAGAAAATTTACATAACGGCGGGTGTTTTTCCACAAACGCTCGAAATGTTCCGGCTCCCGTTGATGAATTTCAAGGGCCTTGGCAGCAACAGCCGCCTGGGAGGGGCTCAAGGCGGCGCTGAAAATAGTTTGTTTCGAATAAGTCCTTAAATACTCGACGATTGAACGATCCGCCGCGATAAAGCCACCCGTACTTGCGAGGGATTTGGAAAGACTCCCACTGATAACGTCGATTTGATCTTCCACTCCAAAGTGATGGGCGGTGCCCTGCCCTTTTTCGCCCATTACCCCTAAGCCATGCGCATCGTCCAAAAGGATGAAACAGTCGTGTTCGCGAGCGATCTCCACTAGCTCCTCCAATGGACTGACATGACCCTCCATGGAATAAACTCCTTCAATCACCAGCATCTTTTTCCGATGCCCATCCACATGGGAAAGCGCCTCGCGTAAATCCGCCGGGTTGTTGTGAAAGAATTTTTCTATCGTCGCCATGGATAATCGAATTCCATCCCACAAACTGGAATGCACATTTCGATCGACCAGAATAACATCGCCCTTACTGACAAACGTGGCGGCGGCGGCCATGCAAGAAAGGTATCCAGCAGAATGAATATGGCAGGCCTCGGTGCCCAAAAAATCAGCCAATTGTTCTTCCAACGCCTGGTGGTAATGTCGGCTTCCATTGGAAATCCGGGATCCGGTTGGACTGGTTCCCCATTCCGCTAAGGCCTCCTGTGCGGCTTGCATGACTCTCGGATCGTAGCCAAGCCCAAGGTAATCGTTGCTGGAAAGCATCAAAAGTTCGCGGCCATCCAACCAGACTTTGTTGCCCTCCTGCCGGTCAAAGGACTTATACCACAAATCGTATTTTAAGCGCAAATGCGTGAGGTCATCCGCTACTATCCGCTTCTTGAGCGAACTCTCAAAAGCACTTTTCTTCTTTGGAAAAAACGGCATAACCCGGAGTTACAATGCCGAATTAGCCCCGGCTATCAAGGTCCCTTTTCGGAGCCTGCCTCAGCGGGCACGCAAGGCACTGGCAGGGGGTCAAACCTTAAATCTCGCATTGACATGCAAGATTTCAAGGAATGACCCCGGCGGGCTAATGTGCCAAGCTTGAACTGACAGAAAATACGGCGCCGACTATTCCAAATACCACCATAGCCACAAATAAAAAGGCAAAAAGCAGCGCACCCAGGGAAATTACGCCGGTCAAGGTGGACAGTATCTGGGTGAGTTTCCTCTGAAAAATTTTGGTAACTTCGTAAAAACTGGGCACCAGGTTTCCCGTGTTTTCACCCACCGAAATCAAATCAATCATGATGTCGGGCATCAAGTACATGCTTTCCAGCGCCTTGGAAACAGCCACCCCTTCCAATACCTTATATCGCACGTCCTTGAATGCCACGGAAATTGCCGCACTTCCAATGGTCCGTTCGGTTAATTTGAATGATTCAACGGTGGTGACTCCGTTTTCAAGCAGAAGCCCAAGGGTCTGAGATATCTTGATGGTTTCCGCAAAAGTTATCATATTTCCGACTAGCGGAATGCGCAAAAAGAAACGATCGAGCGCCAAACGTCCCCCATCCGTTTTGTGCCACCTCCAAAAACTCACCGCTAGAACGACGAAACCAGCCAGAATAAAGGGCCCATAATAGAGCAGAAAATCGGCGGTACCGATCAGCATTCTGGTAATAAAAGGAAGCTGTCCACCCAGAGAATCAAACAGGCTCTGTAATGTCGGCACGAGGAAAAACAGGAAAAACAGGACGACCCCAAAAGCAACGAAAAGTACTATACACGGATAAATCATGGAGGCGATAACCTTTCCACGCATTTCCCGTTGGCTTTCCATGTATTCGATGAGCCGCCCCAACACATCGTGGAGATTGCCGGTTACTTCTCCTGCCCCGATCAAATTAATAGTGGAAGCATCAAATACAGAACCGAATTCAGCCAGAGCGTCGGAAAAGGACCGGCCCTCCTGCAAACTCCTGAGCAGGCGCTTGTTGATGGTGTGCTGAAACGGGTCTTTTATACGGTTGTGAAGAATGCGCAGCGCTTCCGCGATGGGTAGACCACTTTTGTGCAGCTCGTGGAAGTTTTTCAAAAAGGGCAGCACATGTCGACGGCCAACTTTTCCCTCCTTCGGTTCCCGGGACTTGCGGTGGGATTTTACCTTCGGAGCGATCGATTTGGCTGCTTTACCACTTTTGCCGGATGGCGAGGCGCCCTGGGTAACCTTTACGGGAGTCAGACCACGACTGCGAATTTTTCTTAGGGCCTCTTTGCGATCGACCGCCGTCAACTGACTGGATACCAGGGTTCCGGCGGCATCCCTGGCTGAATAGGAGAAATCAGCCATCCACAATTAGAGATTGGGAATCTTCTGAAGGGGCTTCCAGTTCAATAACGCGGAAGATTTCTTCCAATGATGTGGTCCCCTTTTTCACCAGATTCCAGCCGGAATCCTCCAAGGCTTTCATACCATTCCGCATTGCTTTGCGGCGAATGTCACGGGAAGATGCGCGATCGACAATCAAGTCGTGCAGGTTGTCGTCCACCCGGAGGATTTCATATACTCCAATTCGCCCCGAATACCCAGTATTGCGGCACTGGCTGCAACCTTTTGCACGGAACAATCTCCTCACGCCCTCCGCTTCTGATGGATCCAATCGCAGGCTTCGCATGATTTCCATAAGTTCTTCATGGCCAATTGGGTGAGATTCGGCACAGGAGGTACAGAGCCTTCGGACCAGGCGCTGGGCGATCACCATTTCAATGGCGGAGGCGATCAGGAAGGGCTCGATGCCCATATCCATTAGACGCGTCAAGGCGCCGGGCGCATCGTTAGTATGCAGTGTACTGAACACCAAGTGGCCCGTAAGGGAGGCCTGGATACCAATTTCGGCGGTTTCGGTGTCCCTCATTTCCCCCACCATGATAATATCGGGATCCTGGCGAAGCACGTGGCGCAGAGCCTGGGAAAAACTAAAACCAATTTCGTTGTTAACTTGGATCTGGTTAACACCTTCGACCTCGTATTCCACCGGATCTTCAATGGTAATAACCCGCTTATCGGATGAATTGACTTCGCGAATAAAGGCATTGAGCGAGGTAGATTTTCCGGCGCCGGTTGGTCCGGTTACCAACACGATACCATGGGGCAATCCCAGCACCTCATCGATGACAGCCCGATCTTCCTCTGGAAGTCCCAATTGGACAAAGGTCAACGGCTTTGATTTCTTGTTCAACAGACGCAAACTGACGCTTTCACCATAGAGGGTGGGCACGGTGGAGAGGCGAATGTCCAGTTCACTGTTCTCGGACTTGTAGTTTATCCTGCCATCTTGTGGCCGCCGGCGTTCGGAAATATTGATCTTGGCCATAATTTTCATTCGGGAAATCACGGCATCCTGGTAACGTCTAAGATTATCGGGCATGGGTATGGATACGAGCCCTCCATCCACGCGGTAACGGATTCGCAGTACCTCGGCTTGGGGTTCGATATGGATATCGGTGGCGGAATCCTGCACCGCCCGGTGAATGATTTCATTTACGAAGCGAATAATCGCGGCATTCTCATCTTCCTCTTCCGCCTCTGCCTGGTTTTCCAACAGCTCGGCTTCTTCGCTTTCGAAGCTCTCTGAACCCACCCCAAAAAATTCGGTGATGAACCGGTTGACCAACTCGGGATGCACCAGTTTCCAGGTAACCTCATGACCGATTGTGGCAAAAATCCAATCATCCATGAGTTCGTCCGGCGGCCAGACGGTTCCGAGAATCCAATCGTTTCCCTCATGACTCAGGGGCAGGCAGTGGTACTCGTGGACAAGGCGGGCCGGCATGTCTCGAACCTGCTCGGCGTTGAATGCGGGGCTCTCTTCTACCGGATATCCCGATTCATGCGAAACCAGCGCAAGAAGCTCCTTCAGGTCACGCCCAGAAAAGTCCGCCATCAACTTCAGACGTTCTTTTCGGTGAGACTCCTGGAGTTCCACCTGTTCTTCTCCAGAAAGGCTACTCGTCAGTTGGAGTGGATCAAAAGAGGTGCTGACCATCGATCAAGGCCGGTTGTTATCTTTTGGGCGCATTTTCAGGCTTGCTAGCGCTACCTTGGGAATTATTCGGTGGCTTGGAGGCAGGTTGTTGTTGCCTGCGCAATTGATCGGCCAAAGCCTGCCTGCGGGCTCTAAGTGTTTCCAAATTGCGGCGGCTGGGCCTTTGAATGGTCTCGGGAGTACGAGGCAAATTTCTACTAGTGGTCGTAGTTCTCGGTTGGGTCGAACTGGGCAGCGTCCTCGGAGTAGTAGAGGCTTTGACAGGGACTGGTGCGGAATAATTATTCAACTGTAGTTGTCGCGACAGGTTTTCCGATTCAGAATGAATGACGACCTCGTTGTCCTCGGGATCATAACTCTTTATCGTCAATCCTTCCTCCTCTTCACCCTGCTTGATCCACTTGCTTTGGCGGCTCTGGGTGTTGTAGATGCTGAAAATGTACTCACCATCAATGGATGTGATCCCCCGCAATTGCAGGTGGGTCAATGAGGAGGGTCCGGTTTCGCCCGCGTTGCCGCCCGCCTGGTTCGCCTTGGCCGGGGGCAAAAAGGGCGAATTTTCCAGGAGTGAAATCGAGCTTTGCGCCAAGGCAGAAATATAACTCAGGAGGGCTATGGAAATAAATAGAAATCGTTTCACTTATTAAATCCTTTCCTGGGTGATTTTAGATTCTCTTTTTCCCCTTTATTCTCTTCTAGCAGGCTGCCATCCCTGCTTAGGCCCATGGAAATTAAATCGGGATCTTGGAAATTGGCAACGCGCTCAAGCGTATCCTTGTTAGCATCCGAGGAAGTTCGCAATATTTTAGGTCGAATGAAGAAAATCAGCTCCGTCTCACGCAAGTTTTCCGATCTGGGCCTAAACAGGAGATTCACAATGGGTATTTCCCCAAGGATCCCAACCTTATTTCGACTCTTCTCAACAAAGCCTTCCTGGAATCCGGCCAGGGTAATCAACTCTCCATCGCCAACAGTGAGAAAGGAGGTGGCCTGGCGTCGCGTAATGATGGGTTGTTCATTACCATCAATTTCTATGGTACCGCCTAAATTATCTACGGTTTGGTCGATTTGCAATTGAATGGATCCATCGGCGCCGATGAGAGGAGTCACCGTTAATTCAATTCCGATATCTCGATATTGAACGGTGCTTGAAATTGCGCCACTTACTCCGCTGGTTTGAGAGCCGGTAACAATTGGCCGGGATTCACCCACTATAATGTTGGCCTCCTGGTTGTGAGTAGTTACGATAGTCGGTACACTTATAAGGCGAATATTGTTATTGGTTTTGGCAATCCTGAAAACCATGTCCATGGATAGCCTTGTTGGGAATATACCGGGATTATCCCCAAAGGGACTGATATCCACTCGATTGTTAAGAATTGAAGTTATGTAGCTAGCATCCCAATCCCCAGCGTAGTTAAAACCAAACTCACTTATCCCGGATCCATCGCTACTATTGAAGCTGACCTCGGCGATGACGACATCGATGCGGACCTGGGGTAGCAGCACATCGATCTTTTCAATCAACTGTTTGGCCTGCTCAATGTCCCGCTTGGTTCCAGTAACTATCAAGGCATTACTCCTTTCGTCGGCTACGATGGTTAGTTTATCGCTGAACTGTAGCCCATAGTCATCCCCACCGGCCTGGGATGCACCCCGAACGGTGACGGTCGGGGTTGGCTGAGCCGGCTGAGCCTGTTGTCCTTGGGCGGGCTGGGTCTGTGTCGCGCGTCTTTGTTGGCCCCTCTGGCCGTCCTGGTCCGCTTGGCCGGAGATTATCTCGTTCAAAATCCCGGTAATTTCCACCGCATCCCCATGGCGCAGTGGTATCGCCTCATTAAAAATTGAAAGCCCTTTATCCACATCGATCTCTTTGATAAACTGTTCAATGACCGGTAAATTACTGGGGTGAGTTACCACGATGATTTGGTTGGTGCGATCATCGGCTCGGATGGTGGAGTTTGCATTTAGGTATTTGGCATAACCCGCCGTAATGATTCCTTCCACCTGCGCGACCACCTCAGAGGCAATGGCATGCTGGATGTCGTAAAATTTGACGATCACATTGGGATTGGGAGGCTGGTCCACCTGTTTGAGAATTTTATCGACCCGCTTAAGATTGACCAAGGTGTCGGTGACCAAAACGGCATTGGCTTTTACAAACTGAAAAATCTGTCCGGTTCCCGGGCTGAGAAAGGGCTGTATCAACGGGTGAACCTCGGCAGCTGTCAGGTGATCCAGCTTAAAGAATTTGGTGAAAATTCCCTCGGTTTCGGGCAAATCCATAAGATCGCCCTCCACAAAGGTCGGGGATCGCCCCGTTACAGAGGAAGTGGGAACCACCTTGAGAAACAGATCTCCCTGTTCGATCACCGCTATGCTGTTTAGGGAAAGTAGGCTTTCCAGCGCCACGATCCGCTCCTCGATACTCATGGGGCGCTGACTTGTAAAGTTAAACAGCGGACCAGGCAATCCCTGAGGCCGGATGACGGAACGGCCCGTCAGCTTCTCCAACAGGGCGAGAACTGATTCTACCGAATCACCCCGCAATATGAGTGGCGCCGTTTCACGTTCTTGCGCGTGGAGCCCCGGGGCCGGCACTGCAAACGGGCTTAAAACAACGGCGAAAAGGAGCCCGGTCTTGAATATGGGAATGCTGGTGATTTCTCGCCACATGAATTGAAAATGTCTCACAAATATTGTTTCGAGCAATAGCGCCAACCGAAGTGTATCGAAAGACGAGAACGGATTAACCGGTTTCGATTCGATGGGAGTTCAACTATTTCCCTTGGTTGCTTCAATTTAAATTTTTTACCCTTAATTAAACGCAGTCGATCACAAAGAGGGTAACGTCATTTCGACTGAGGAGATAAAGAACTGGGCGTCGATGAGGTTTTGGTTGGAACGGTCGGCCGATACAATAACCCGATCCAGCGTAACGTAGGGCACCAATCGTTTTAGGTGGTCCGAGAGCCTGAGCACCGATTCAAACTCGCCTTTAATCACGTTTAACCGAATGTTGTGAAAGGTAAAGAGGGCGCCGGCTTCCGATTTTGGGCTCTGTATGGAATACCTCAACTCCAGTGGGCGGATTATTTCAGAAATCCTTCCCACCAATTCGGTACTGGAAAGCGTTTTGTCGGCGTCGAATTGGGTCGTTTTTTCAAGGAGCTGGGCTTCGACGTAACTACCCGTGGCCAACATATCCTGCGAATTTTTAATTTGTTGCCGGGTCTGCGACAACATTTGTGTGCTTTGGCGGTAACGGGAAACCGAATGTATGAGCCACACCAAAGCTATTCCAGCAATAAAAAGGAGCAGCAACACCTTTTCACGGGTGGTGGTTTTGTTGTAAGCTCGTTTTACTTGCGCAATCATAGGTCGGTTAAAAAGGTCTGAGGCTCCAAGGCCCCTTGTTTAAATTCAACCCGTAAGCGAAAAGTCGATCGATTGTTGGCGTCGCGCAAATTACTGATCTCGACGCCCGACAAAAATCCAAGTTCATTGAGGCTTTCCTCAAAACCCTCAACTTCGCCCGAATTCGTACTGATCGCCTCAATCTGCAGGGCATTGGAACTTTCCGCAATAAAACGGGTAAAGTAAATGTTGGTCGGGCGGACTTGGTTGATGGCGTCGAGCATTTCAAAGGGCAGCAACTGACTGGTGGTTATCTGGTTAATTTTTGCCAGTATGTCGCCCTTGCGTTCGACCACAGCGGCTTGGGGCTGGAGAGCAGAAGCGACTTGCAATTCATGCCCATACCACTTCTTCAGCCCTAGCAATCCACCCTCGAGAAGACCCAGGAGTATGAAAAGAAGGGTGACCGCGACACTGGACCGCCATAGCCACAACGTCCATTTTTCCTTTTTTACCAGCAGCTCTTTAATAACCGGTTTTCGAATATCCCGCTCCCATAAGCGACTGGCTGCAGGTAACGATCCCTTACAAGGCGCTCCCGCCTCCTCACCCCGAGGAATCAGCTCAATAGTCGAATGGTCCTGGTTGTCGTCGGCATCCCAATTTCGCACATATACCGCATCGAGAATATCTACGTCTTGAAAATCTGTAACGGGATCTGCCTGGGTAGACTCTTTCAATCGCGCCAACTGTTGTTGTATTCTTTGAATGATCCTAGCCTTGGCCTGCGCCAACACCTCAGAGGTAATTTCTTCATCCTGCAGGTGGATGCCCGCGACACTTTGCGGTACTGGATCTGCAGTGGGTAAAAGGACGCCGCTTAACCTGTCTTCATGCAGGAGGAAGATCAGCGTAGGCTGCTCGAATTTCAGGCCAAATGTTTGGGCAAAATCGGGAAAAACATGATCGGCTGAATCCGCGTCTGCCATCGGCGCTCTCAAATTTTGGTCAAAGGCAGCATAAACGAAAATGCGTTCGGATTCATCCGAGTAGGTGTAACCCCAGTGCAATTGCTCCACATTAAAGGGAGAAAGTTCCTCGACCCTCAGCTCCACGTAGTCCTGAAGCTCGCGGGCCCTCAATTCCCCAGGCAGAGAAAAAGACCGGTTGACGAACCAATTTCCCGGAACGAAAAGGGGTTCAATCAAATCCTCAGTTCCCGAAAGTATCTGAATCCACTGTGAAGACTTGGCCATAAGATTTTAAGAACCTGAGGCTAAGAGGTTTCGTAGGGGGTTAAAGCACAATTTCATTTTCGGAAATCTCAACCACGTCAAAGGGATAATTAAGGTTTCTTATTCGACTATTTCTTTCACTGACATCCTCGACCGCAAATACGCGCTCCTCACGTTGAAAACGGTCGTAAGAGGTGTTTTGGTTACGTCTATTTCCACCTCCGACCGACACCAACGCTCGAAGTTCAAATAGGTTCAGCCCGTTTTTTACGGTAACGTAAATATTTATCCAACTTATCCGATTGGAAATTCCGATCCCGGGAATGGCTGCCCGAATGGTTTCGGGCACCTCACCCATGCCCTGGAAATACCGGTCGTCAGCGGTGCCACGGATGCCGTCATCCCCGGCCAAATACTCCCAGAACGGCCGCTGTTCGAAAGTCATGCCGTCCTCACCCAGCGAAAACAAAGTAGAGTCGGCTGTATTGATATTTACGTTGGAATCGTTGACGGGGGAAAACAGGTCGTTCATGAAAAAGAAAAGTTCGTTGGGCTGACCATCCACTTCAAAAAACTGCTCATTAAATCCCCCGATCAAGGCCAACTCTTTCATGGAATAGAGCGGCTGATTGGGAGGTTCGTAGGGAATGGGCATATCCATGTAAAAATCTTTTTCTGCTCCATTAGCCCTTTCCAGATCGTCCGCGTCTACCCAATCCTGCAATTTGTCAACCAACTCGGAGGCGGTGTAGTCATCGTAGCCCAATGTCTCCAGAATTGCCCGAAACAGCACGTCATCACCGTAAAGGCCGGACATGGGAAGTTTGCCCGTTTCGTCGACAAATTCCACCTTGACGGACTCTACTTCGGGAAACGAGATGCCAGAGGTAGCCAAGGGGTCATGCCAGCCCTGGGTTGGAGCGTAGAGCGCCCTGTCGTATTCTCCATATTCCGCCAATACCGCCAGGCTGATTTCCAGGGTGGAATAAGCCACCCGCCTCAAGTCGCGCTCCGATCCCTTCATGGCATTCATCTGAATGTGAGGAAGTATTTGCTCGGTAAAAGCTAACAACAGCATGCTTAGGAGCGCGATCATGCCCATAACGAAAATAATGATGCTGCCCTGCCTGGTTGAGTCTGGCATTTTCATTAGAATACCGGCACTCCCGCCCCTGGGTTGGGTAAATTGATCATGTAGGAAATCGAATCATCTTCGCTCTCAAAGAATAGCTTTATCCGATTGGGAATTTCGTAGAGCCTCTCCCTGTTGTAGCGCGGCTCCCGCTCCAACTCCCAGATCTCATCCTCTACATCGTAATAGTGAAACTCAATACGAGTTACAAAGGGGGAGATCAGAGTTTGCCGGGGCAGGATTTCTTCAAATTCCACTTCCATCCGGGACTGCCAATAAAGCACCAGTCCCACCCCCTCGACCACCTCAATTTGATAGAGCACATAGGGAAGCGGTTCATCCTGCCAGGCAATGATGCCGTCGCTGTCCCGGACCTCCCAGGATAAGAGAGGAGGCCCGGTATTATGGAATTCCCCCGAGGTATGATCGAGAAAAACATACGCTGTTCCATCCGTCTCGACGGGCAGGGCCCGGTCAAATCCTCGTTTCAGAAAGTCAACCACCTGCCTGGAATGCACCTCCAAATTGCGCACCAGATTAGTTCCAAGCCAAATACTGCTCAAACTGTCCGTCAGCAAAAGTACAGACCCCATGATACTGGCGGAAAGCAAAAGGGCCAGTAACACCTCCAAGAGCGTAAATCCAAACCGTCGTTCTGGCCGTGAATCTTTCATGAACCGGTGTAGCCCCATCCCCACTGCTGATCTTTACGATGGTCCGCCATGCGTTCCTGAAGATCTTCCCGCAATCTATCGTTTTCATCCGGGTCGGCCCAAGTGGGACGAAGCAGGTAAAACTGCTGAGTTTCGGTAAATTCTTCTCCTTCCTCATTGACCAGGTCGACCGTCAGTCGCACCAGGAAGAGGTTTGGCATCGCCGTAGGCTCAATCTCGGAGAACCAGATTCCTTTGCTACCATTACCCATATCGAACTCCGCGCCTTCAGCAGCTTCTTCGACATCGCTAATGAGCTGCAGCTCTTGTCGCACATAGGAAAGTTCCTCCTCCAGATTGGCCACCACACGGCTTCGCTCAAAAGCTGTCAGAATATTGATGTAGGAAGCCACTAATACGGTGGCGGCTGCGCCAAAAATCACAATGGCCACCAGGACTTCAAGAAGGGTAAAGCCTTTTCGCCGGTTTTTCATCCACTTCGACTTCGTTTTGAAACAAATCCGGTAAAGGGCTCAATCTCCAATTCGATCTTGCCCGAGCCGTCCACAAGCGTTACTTTAAAGAGTGGTGACGTCGCGTCCGGGTATATGCTTATGCTATTCACCTCATACCAGGAGATGTCCTCGAAGGAGTCACCCTTGGTCATAACCTCCTGTAGAAAAAAAGTCGCATCCAATTTCAAAGCTTTCCCCCTCAGACCCTTGATCGGATAACTGGAAACTACCGCCTGGTCCAGTAACACGAATCGCTTGGCCTCCTTATCCCAGAGCAAACGCAAGGTCCTCCGGTCTTTTACGGCCATCATACGGCCTTCCGATTGTGCCAGTTTGAAGGATCTCTCCAACTCGAATATGGGATCGGGCTCAAGAATCTTGTCCACATTCAAAATAAACACAACAGCCACTCCACTTATCAGTACCATGGCCAACAGCACCTCAAGAAGGGTGAATCCACGCGCGCCTTTCACTGGCATAAGGTTATGTGGGATTTACCAGTTGCCGATATCGTCGGCGCTCTCCACACCATCGCTTCCCAGCGAAAAAATATCGTACTTATCGGTATTTTTCTTCCCGGGAAACACATAGCGATAATCGCGTCCCCAGGGATCTTTAGGCAGGCTATCCACATAAGAGCCTTTCCAGCCTGGAGCATCACTCGGTTGAATCATCAAGGCATTCAGACCTTCTTCGGTGGTAGGGTAACGTCCATTGTGGAGTTGGTAGAGAAATAAGGGCGTTTTCATGGTATCATTTACGAAAATTCGCACCGTATTTTCCTGACCACCCTGCAAGATGTTTCCCACATTGATGGCTCCAAAAACGAGCAGGCCAGCCAGAAGCGCCACTACCAGGAGGACCTCCAACAGGGTAAATCCGCTGTGGCGATTTTGTGTCGCGCTAAAGGTGGCTGGATTATCGAGCGTATGAGCATTCATATTTTATCAATGGTGGTTATTATAATTAAATTGAAAGTTCAGTCAAATTCCTTCAGCGGGTAGCATCAGGAAAAATTATGGAGAGTTGCCTGCAAAAATTCAATTTTTGTATACCTTTCTTCTTCCCATTACCCAATAACGAAATAACTTTTAACTTTTTTCTACCTGATTGTTTCCAATCAATTGTTATTCCAATCCATGGAAGGTTTTATTCCCAAAGCGAACGATTGCAAGGAAAGCCGAACCGCCTTAACACCGGAATCTGCAGAGAAACTGATAGGCCTTGGTGTAGACCTCTCAGCTCAAGCCGATCTAGGCGTAAGAAGCGGTTACCCCGACGAACTTTACATCGAAAAAGGTGTAAAACTTCAGCCCGACGACGCTTACCTCTCAAGCGCCGACCTGATCCTCGGCCTGGATATCCCCGATGCGGAAACCATCGCTCGACTTAAACCGGGCAGCCTGTTCGTGGGTTATCTGGATCCGTTTTTGAGGACCGATCTTCTGGGTTGCTTTGCTCAGGCCAAGGTCAGCGCTATCTCCATGGAGATGATTCCACGAACCACCCTGGCCCAGAAAATGGATGTGTTGAGTTCACAAATGAATCTGGCCGGTTACCAGGCTGTCATCAAAGGCGCGGATCGACTGAACAAGGTGCTACCCATGATGATGACTCCAGCCGGCACCATTTCCCCATGCCGGGTCTTTATCATCGGCGTTGGGGTGGCGGGCCTCCAAGCCATAGCAACGGCCAAGCGTTTGGGCGCCCGGGTGGAAGCTTTCGACACCCGGCCCGTGGTGGAAGAGCAGGTCAAATCACTGGGCGCCAAGTTTGTCAAAATCGATCTGGGAGAGACGGGCCAGACTGACCAGGGGTACGCCAAGGAGCTCACTCCCTCCCAAATCGAGCGGCAACGCCGGGGTATGGCCCAGGTTTGCGCCAGGTCAGATATTGTGATCACCACCGCGAAGTTGTTTGGCCGCAGGGCCCCTACTCTGGTGACCAAAGAGATGATTTCTGCTATGAAACCGGGCAGCGTGATCGTTGATCTGGCCGCGGCGGGTGGTGGGAACGTTGAGGGCATGCTACTGGACCAGGAGGTGGTTACGGACAACGGAGTAATCATCGTGGGTACAGGTTTGCTTGAAGCCGAAGTTCCCTTCCATGCATCCCAGGTCTACGCCTCAAATATCGCTAACCTGCTGGAGCACTTCTGGGACCGTGAATCCAAGTCTCTCAATCTGGATAGGGAAGACGAGATTCTACAAGGCTGTCTGCTCACTCACGACGGGGAGATCGTTCACCCCACCTTTAAGGAAAAGGTGGTGGTCGAGTAACTCGCACAAGCCATGGATATTATATTACTATTATTCATTTTTACTTTGGCGGCATTTCTCGGTTTCGAACTAATCTCCAAAATCCCCTCTCAACTGCATACTCCCCTCATGTCGGGATCCAATGCCATCTCGGGCATCACCATAGTTGGGGCGCTGATCGCTACTATGAACAACCCGGAAGGCGCCACTGCCATGATTCTCGGTTTTGCCGCCCTGGTGCTGGCCTCCATCAATGTAGTGGGCGGTTACAAGGTTACCGATCGCATGCTGGGCATGTTCAAGAAGAAGGGAGAAAAGTAGTGGTGGAGACTCCCAGCCTTACCAATTTCTTCTACATCGTCTCGGCAATTCTGTTTATTTTCGGCATCAGGATGCTGGGCTCGGCCGACACCGCCCGCCGCGGTAACCTGGTTTCGTCCGTGGGAATGTTAATCGCCATCCTGGTTACCTTAATCGACAAACAGGTGTTCGCTAGTTGGGAGTGGATCGCGGCGGGAATTCTGACCGGCGGGTTGATTGGATTTTTGGCGGCGAAACGGGTCAGAATGACGGGGATGCCCGAAATGGTGGCGCTCTTCAATGGATTTGGTGGACTGGCCAGCTTCTTGGTCGGTTGGGCTGAATACCAGAAAGTTGTCGATGCTGGAGATGGGTTAGTGGATGGACCCATTCCGGCCGCCGTCGATCACTTTACCGCCACAGTCATTTTCCTGGCGGTGTTTATTGGTGGAATCACATTTACTGGGAGTGTCTATGCCTGGGGAAAGCTTTCCGGAAAGATCAGTAGTAAAGCCCAGGTATTTGCCGGGCAAAGGACGTTCAACCTGGTGATGGCGCTGGCAATATTAATCTCCGGGATCTTTTACGCTTCAGGTCCTGGAGCAGACAACGCATACGGGTTTTTTCTGGCATTTGTACTACTCTCCCTGCTTTTGGGAATCTTCGGCGTCATGCCCATAGGCGGCGGGGACATGCCAGTGGTCATTTCTCTGCTGAACAGTTGTTCGGGATTGGCCGCCTGCTCGGCGGGATTCGTTATCCAGAATAACGTGCTGATCGTGGCGGGCTGTCTGGTGGGGGCAAGTGGCATGATTCTGACCATTATCATGTGTAAGGCCATGAACCGCACACTGGCCAACGTCCTGTTCAGTGGCTTTGGCGCCACCGCTCAAAAAGCCGGCTCCAAGCAGGATGGGGAAATGAAACCACTCAGCGTGGAAGACGCCTACTACGTGCTGGAGGCCGCCAGCAGTGTGGTATTCGTACCGGGTTACGGCATGGCAGTAGCCCAAGCACAACACGCGGTTAAGGAACTGGGAGACATCCTTGAAGAGAACGGGGCGGAAGTGAGGTACGTCATTCATCCAGTAGCTGGACGAATGCCCGGTCATATGAATGTTCTCCTGGCGGAAGCCGACGTGGCCTACGAGCAACTTTCAGAAATGGAGGATGTAAATCCGACTATGTCCATGGTAGACGTGGCTATTGTCATTGGCGCCAACGACGTGGTTAACCCGGCAGCCGATGAAGACCCCAGTAGTCCCATTTACGGGATGCCTATCATCAATGTTCACGAAGCCAAGACAGTGTTTGCGCTCAAACGCGGGCAAGGAGCCGGATTTTCCGGACTGGTAAACCAACTCTTCTTTCGGGAAAACACCCGCATGCTTTACGGCGACGCCAAACACACGGTTACTAACCTGGTCGGCCAGTTTAAGGATTAACCCCGACGCCTATTACTTGGGAATATCGATCTTCATCTGGCTAACGCGTTCCCATTCGGCTTCTTCCTCATCGTCGAGCGGAGATCTTCGTAGCAGTAATAGGAAAATTATGACACTGGCAGCACATACCACAATAAACCAGTTTCCGTAACGGACAAAGAAGGTGAACTCCTGGATAGTATTCGGATCGTAGCTCACCTGAACAACCTCACTACCTCGGAAGTAAACGGACCCGTCCTGCGACTCCAAAACACTGCGGATAATTCCGTTTTCGTCGATCCAGCCGCTCCACCCTCCGTTGCCGACACGAACCACCGGTCGCCGCGTTTCGACCGCTCGCAGAACCGAGTGTGCCGCGTGCTGATAGGCGGCGCCTTCCTCACCATACCAGGCATCATTGGTAACCACGAACAACACCTGCGCCCCCGCCCGCACGGAATCGGCGGCCAGAGCGGGGAAAATGTCCTCGTAACAGATCAGGGGACCGATGGGAAGTTCTCCACCCAGTTTCCTCAGTTTTAGCGGCTCCGCGGTCTTTCCCGGGAAAATGTCCCCGCCAATCGGGACAAATTTCTCCATAAAAAATAGCGCTTTACGAAAAGGAATGAATTCGCCGAAAGGCACGCGTTGCCGTTTGCGGTAATACTCAGAATCCAGACCCTCTTCCGGATAAACCAACATAAATCCATTGTACCAGGGATCGTCCCGGTAAGTGGGTCCCTCCGCTGCCAGTGCACCCAATAAAAGGGGTCCGCCAAACTCTCGGGCCATTTTTTCCGCCCAAGCCTGCATGGTGGCATCGCCAACAATTGGATAGGGTAAAACCGCCTCGGGAAATACCGCTATGTCCGCTCCAATATGTTTTTGGAAGACCACCAAATTCTCGATCTGCGCCATGATTTCCGGAGACCGGGAGTGGTCCCATTTCATATCCTGAGGGATATAAGGTTGAATCAACGCGGCATCAAAAACTGGAACCCGCTGTGACGGGGCAAACTTAAACTGGAAGATGCCGAAGGTGGCAAAAAGCCAGACCGTCATACCCAGGAGAAATTCGGGACAAAACCGCTGCCACCCCCGCTTCTTTCCCTGCAAAAGATGCCGGATGTAAAATGCGATTGTGACCCCGACCAACAGCAAAACGAAAGATACCCCATAAAAACCGGTGTATGAGGACACCTGAAGCATCAGCGGACGTTTCCATTGGCTGGCCGCGAGGGGTAACCAGGGAAAACCCGTCAGGAAAATAGTACGGACGAACTCCAGCATCACCCATACGGAGCAAAGGCTGGTGGTACCCAAAAGACGCAGCGAAAATCCGCGGTCTTTGAACTGGGGGACCAACCAGAACACTATCAAGGCCCAGCCGATGGGGAAGAGGGAAACAATTGAAGCCAGCCCGACCCAACCCAGCCATGTAACGTGCCGTAACCAAAATATCAACACCAGCCAGGACAGCCAGAATGCCCCTCCCACCGCTCTGAGAAAAATTTTGCGTGAGGGATTTTTATAAAAAAGCCACAGTAGCGCGGGAACCGGTAGCAGGTAGGCCAGCTCGGCAATATCGTAAGGGGCAAAAGCAAAAGTGTGAAAACAGAAGGTCGCGACAAACACTGCGATGGCCCAAAGCTTTGAGTTCCAATCGACTGTCAGTTTCGGTTTCATCCCTTAATATCCAGCCAAACTGAGCAGTTGGCGAATGCGTGGCTTACCTGCCGTGGCAGAACTTGTACTTTTTTCCACTCCCGCAGGGACAAGGTTTATTTCTTCCCACCTTTGGCATCTCACGTCGAATCGGTTCGGCCTTGACCCGCGCGGCCGGGTTCATGGCCAGTTGCCTTCCCCCCGGACCCCGCATGGCGGGCAGTGGCGCCTGCGTTGCCCGTCCTTGGGCCGGAGCGGCCGCCCCGGCTAACGCTGGTTGCATGGCCCGCGCCTTATTCATGCGATCCTGCAAGGCGTCGATGATGTTGCGTTCCAGCATGACGGCTGAACGGAACAAAGAGGTGGCAATTTGCGAACGCACATTCTCCAGCAGTTGCTCGAAGTACACGAAGGCCTCATTCTTATACTCATTTAACGGATCCTTCTGTCCATATCCCCGCAGTCCGACGCTGCGCCGAAGGTCCTCCATTTCGGTCAGGTGATCCTGCCAGTGGCGGTCTATGGAGGAAATAACAATCCAGCGTTCCAGCTTTTTAAATGCATCCGGTTGTTGAAGCGCTTCCTTGGAATCATAGGCTTCACGGATCTTTTCAAATATTGCTTTCTGTGCCGCTTCAGCCGTCGACCAGTCGATGGCATCTTCCCCAACCGCGATGGGAAAGTGGGTGTTAACCCAGCGAACCAGGGCTTCCCGTCCTTCGGAATCTCCACTGTCTCCAAGGAGTTCGGGGTCATCCAACCGGGCCTCCAACTCCTCCTCGATCATTTCGTATATGATCTCCTTGGGCTGGTCGATATGCAGGGCTTCGTTGCGCAATCCGTAGATCACCTCCCGCTGCTGGTTCAGCACGTCGTCGTATTGCAGCAGACGTTTGCGAATGGCATAATTTTGTTGCTCCACTTTTTTCTGCGCGCTCTCGATAGAACGGTTCAGGAGCGGGTGGGCCAACTCATCGTCCTCACTGAAGGACTTTTCCATGATGTTGGCAATGGGTCCAGGCTGTGCGAACAAGCGCATTAAATTGTCCTCCAGCGAAATAAAAAACTTGGATGCGCCGCGATCTCCCTGGCGGGCACATCGCCCTCTCAATTGCCGGTCGATGCGACGTGACTCGTGGCGCTCCGTGCCCAGTACCAATAACCCACCCAGTTCCTCAATGCCGTCTCCAAGTTTGATGTCCGTCCCCCGGCCAGCCATATTGGTGGCGATCGTAACTGAGCCGTTCTGCCCGGCTCGAGCCACGATCTCGGCTTCTTTTTGGTGAAACTTGGCGTTGAGGACGGTGTGAGGGATATTTTTCCGCTTGAGTATGCGGCTCAGAACTTCGGATGACTCTACCGAAGCCGTACCCACCAGCATCGGCTGTCCCTTGTGGTGGGCTTCTTCGATATCCTTGATTGCCGCATTATATTTGGCCCTCCGGGTTTTAAAGATAACGTCGTTGAGGTCGTTGCGCTGATTCGGTTTGTTGGTCGGCACAACCATAACATCCATGCGGTAGATATCGTAAAATTCAGCCGCTTCCGTTTCCGCAGTGCCGGTCATACCGGCCAGTTTTTCATACTGCCGGAAATAATTTTGAATGGTGATGGTGGCGTATGTTTTGGTTTCCTTTTCAATGGCAACCCCTTCCTTTGCCTCTACCGCCTGGTGCAATCCGTCACTCCAACGGCGGCCCGGCATGAGACGACCCGTGTTCTCGTCCACGATCTGAACCTTGTTGTCCTGTACGACGTATTCCACGTCCTTTTCGTAGAGCGAGTATGCTCTTAACAATTGGCTTATGGTGTGAATCTCCTCACTGGTCTTTTCAAATTTTTCCTGCCATTCCGCCTTTTCCTCTTCCCGGTCGCGGGGGTCCATGGACTCGTCCTTGTCCAGGTCACTGTAGATACTGGGAAGGTCCGGCAAAACAAATGCATCCAGATCATTCGGTCGCAGAAACTGGCGCCCCTTTTCGGTCAGGTCGGCTTGATGCTGCTTTTCGTCGATGACGAAATACAACTTCTCTTTGAGCCTGAAAAGCTCCGCCTTGCGCATATCGTTGTGCATTTCGAGATCCGCCTTTTCGATCAGCTTTCGCGCGGGGCCCTCTTCCATCATGCGCAAGAGCTGCTTGTGTTTGGGCATTCCCATACGGACCCGGAGCAGCGCCAGGCCGGTGTCCATCTCGTCCTGGGTTTTTTGGTCGGCTTGGAGTTCCTTTTTGGCCTCAGTCACCAGTCGCGTGCAATAGCGGTTCTGCTCCCGAACCAGCCCTTGAATCACGGGTTTGTATTCCTGGAATGGCAGCTCACGCGTAATTTGCACCGGTCCCGAAATAATCAATGGAGTTCTCGCTTCATCCACCAGAATGGAATCCACCTCATCCACGATGCAGTAAACGTGTCCGCGCTGAACCTGTGCATCGGCAACCATGGCCATACCGTTGTCACGCAAGTAGTCGAAGCCAAATTCTGAGGCCGTTCCATAGGTGATGTCTCTGGCATACATCTCCTTTTTTTGCGGCAATACCATTGCATTCTGAATACACCCCACGGTTAACCCGAGGAATTCGTACAGGTAGCCCATCCACTCACTATCCCGACGGGCCAGGTAGTCATTCACGGTGACGCAGTGGCAACCGCCCCCAGGTAAGGCATTGAGGTATAGCGGCAAGGTAGCCACCAGGGTTTTCCCCTCACCGGTTGCCATCTCGGAAATCTTGCCCTTGTGCAAGGCAATACCACCAATCAATTGGACGTCGTAATGCACCATGTTCCAGTCCAACTCTTGACCGCAAACCTCCAAAGTGCTTCTGCAAAGCCGCCGAGCGGCATTCTTTACGGTGGCAAACGCCTCCGGTAAAAGGTCTTCCAAGGTTTCACCTTCATCCAACCGTTGCCGGAATTGGCCAGTGTGGCCGCGGAGCTGGTCATCGGTTAAGGACTGGTAGCGCTCTTCAAACTCGTTGATGCGAGCTATGAATGGCTGACACTGCTTAATGAATTTTTTATAGGGCCGGCCGGCAAATCGTTTGAAAATTAAGGACAGCATTGTGCGATAAAGACGGTGGAACTTAGGTAGTTGCTACCGGGGAAGCAACCGCAGAGTTGCGCTGGTGGGAGGGCTGGGAAGGGGTCAAACCTTGCATCCGTTGATCCGGTAGGGCGGTTTCGCCGCAAACCGCCGTTTTCACAACGGCTCATGGATGCTGTCGGCTCGCTGGGCGATCGAGCCCTACCTTTATTATATCGAGCCTGTCCCAGAAACCGGGATTTTGAAACTTCATTTCGAACCATTGTAGGAGCGGCTTTACGCCGCGATTGCTGCGGCTGTTTCGTGGGATCGCGGCGTAAAGCCGCTCCTACAACTTAAAACCAATCATTTTTTTTATTCATAACAAAGTATAGAGGCTCTATTTAGGGCGAATCGAGGTTTTTACCTCCTTTGGCCCGACTTTTATTAGTCTAATACCTTGTCTGCCAGTGGCTTAAGTGTATGGGACAGGCTCTATCTAAACCGGTAGGGCGGTTTCTCCGTAAACCGCCGTTATCACAATGGCTCGCTCGGAGATCGAGCCCTACCTTAGGCACGGAAGGGGTCAGGCATTTATTTTCAACATGGAGACATGTCAAAAATCAACGACTGACCCCGACGGTCGACCCAGCTTCATCCGTGTCAATCCGTGCCATCCGTGGTCAAGCTTTTGATTCAGCGAAGGTGGCAGAATAATTTTTCAATATCCGGTTTTGGGGCCCAGGTTCAGGGTAGCTCTAAAATGCTTGATCGTTTTCTTCAATCCCTCCCGCAATGGAATTTGAGGCTCCCAATTATTGAGGTATTTTTTTGCCAGGAATATGTCTGGCTGCCGTTGTTGGGGATCATCCAAAGGCAGTTTCTGATGAGAAATTTTCGATGAGGTTGCGGTGAGGTCGATTATATTTTCGGCCAGTTCAAGAATGGTAAATTCATCCGGATTCCCAAGGTTAATGGGACCCGTTACTTCCTCCTGGTCCATCAGCCGGATAACGCCTTCTATCAGATCGCTGACGTAGCAGAACGAGCGGGTTTGCCCGCCATCCCCATGAACGGTTAGGTCCTTCCCCCTTAAGGCTTGGCCGATAAAATTGGAAACCACCCTCCCGTCGTTGGGATGCATGCGGGGCCCATAGGTATTAAAAATGCGCACAATGCGGATATCGACGTTGTTTTGCCTGTGGTAATCAAAGCAAAGGGTTTCGGCGCAGCGCTTCCCTTCATCGTAACAAGAGCGGATGCCGATCGGGTTGACGTGGCCCCAGTAATCCTCGGATTGGGGATGTGCTTCGGGATCTCCGTAGACCTCCGACGTTGAGGCCTGAAGGATGCGGGCGTTCACCCGCTTAGCCAGGCCCAGGCAGTTGATCATGCCCATTACCGAAGTCTTTATAGTTTTGATGGCGTTGTACTGGTAGTGGACCGGTGAGGCCGGGCAGGCCAGGTTATAGATCTGGTCGACCTCCACCTTGAAGGGATCCACTACATCGTGACGGATGAATTCGAATTTGGGATTTTGAAAAAGGTGTTTGATGTTCACTTTTCTCCCGGTGAACAGGTTGTCCATGCAGACGACCTCGTGACCATCCGCCAATAAGCGGTCACACAAATGGCTGCCCAAAAATCCAGCTCCTCCGGTAACTAAAATGCGTAAACTCATGTGCAGGTTGTTTTAGGCCTTATTGCTAGCCCTCTTTACCGGCATTGAAAAGCCAAATGTGGTCGGTCCTCCCCCCGCGCATATGTCGCAACTCGCTTGACCCCAACTCCATTCCTTGCTTAAGCCTGATCGACAAAATTCGATCGCTTTCTGCTTCTATCAAAATCCCGACCCCTATGAAGTGCCCGCTTTGTGCGTCTACCGATAACAAAGTAATCGATTCGCGTGTTGCCAAGGAGAACACCTCGATTCGACGGCGCCGCGAGTGCCTGGATTGCGGCCACCGATTTAATACTATCGAGGAGGTCCAGCACGAGGGGCTGATGGTCATCAAAAGGGATGGCCGCAGAGAAGAATTTGATCGCGACAAAATGGTCAATGGAATTCGCAAGGCCACGGCAAAGCGACCGGTGGATATTGAACAAATCAACTTGCTGGTCAACGACGTCATCGAAGACCTGATGAACCAATACGATTACGAGATCCCTGGGCAGGCGATTGGCGAAATTATCATGTTCCGCCTGAAAAAAATCGACCAAATCGCCTACGTGCGTTTCGCTTGTGTCTATAAAGATTTTCGCGACATCAACGAGTTGATGCAACACCTCTCCAATTTGAATCCTTGATCCCATGCGAGCCGAGCAGCGCGAGAGAATCACCCGATTGCATTTGCTAAATACCCTGTTCCCCCTGCTCACCGGGAAAGACCTCTACCTCGCCCAACAAATTGAGCGCGCCATCAATTTTTCCTCTACCGGCGATCCCGAAAATTGCGGGGCAAGTGCAGATTTTAACGACGCCCTGCTACAACTTCTGGAAAAATACCTCACGCGGGATCACAATTTCGGGTTTTACCACTGGAACGCCTCCTTGGGTGGGCGCCCCTTTGATCCGCTCTGGGCCCGGGCGGAGATAATCTCGGGTCTTAAACAAATTGCCGGATTTCAGAATGCCATGTTTATAGGTACCGGCTTGCGCAATTCCATCCAGGCAACGCGGAAAAAGTGGAACGGGAAACTGGAAGCCGAATATGAGGAGGCGGTAGAATACATACGCCAACTCGCCGCCCATTGGACGGCCCGGAATTCCGAACTCACCCTAATCATGCTCTAGTCATGTCTGAAAAATCCATATTCACCAAAATCATCGATGGCGAGATACCGGGCGCGTTTGAACACCAGGACGAACATTGCGTGGCCATACGTGACATCGATCCCCAGGCCCCCACACACATCCTGATCATTCCCAGGAAACCCATCGTTCGAACGGCGCTGGCCGATGAATCGGACCAGGCGCTACTCGGTCATCTTCTGCTAACCGCAAAAAACGTTGCCCAGCGGTTGAACCTGGACAGCGGTTTTCGCATTGTCATCAACAATGGCCCCGACGGAGGAGAAGCCGTAGCGCACCTGCACGTCCACTTGCTGGGCGGCCGCAAAATGTCCTGGCCCCCGGGGTAACCACACTAACCCGCATATCTCACTTCCGGGCTAAAATTCCCCCCTCGCCTCGAAGGCGCCATCGAAGCGTTTGATGACCAGGTGCTTTAATTCCAGCAACATGAGAGCCGAAGCCAATTCCGGCGATGATTTACCGGTAAGGTCCATCAGCCGATCCACATCCAGTATTTCACCCCCCCTGAAATGTCCGAGGATCTCCCGCTCATCTTCTGACAACTCCGGCGCCGGCAGGGCCTGCCCGGCAACATCCGGTGTTTCGCTGCTCATTATCAAATATCCGAGCTCCTCGGCCACGTCTGCGGGTTTCGACAACAGAACGGCTCCTTCCCGAATTAGTTGATGGCAGCCCCGGCTGGTAGCCTGGTCGATGCGTCCGGGAATGGCAAATACTGTGCGACCTTGCTCAGCAGCAAAGCGGGCAGATATCATACTTCCTCCATTGATATCGGACTCCACCACTACCAAGGCCTGGCACATTCCGCTGATAATGCGGTTACGCATGGGAAATGTCTGCCTGTCAGCCCGCCGTCCAAAGGGGAACTCACTCAAAACCGCTCCGGATTGAGCAATCCGCTTATACAATTCAAAGTTCTCCGGAGGATAGACGATATCCATACCGCAGCCCATTACCGATATGGTTTTCCCATCCACTTCCAGTGCGCCTTTGTGCGCCTCCGTATCCACGCCACGTGCGCCGCCACTGACCACACAAAACCCACAGCGCGCCAACTCGCGCCCCAGTTTTCGCGCGGTGTATCTTCCATAAACCGTGGTTCTTCGGCTACCCACAATAGCCACGGCCGGGCGATCGAGGGAATAATCGCCACGCCAATACAAACCAATCGGGGGATCATAAATCTCTTTCAACAAAGGTGGGTACTCATTCGATTCCGCAACCACAAAACGCATACCTGACTTTTCCATCCTCTCGGATTGCTTCTGCAGGTTGAAATGTTCCTCCCAGCGCCGCAAAGTATTCACAATCTCATTGCCGACTCCACGAACTGCCTTCAGTTGATTTGCGGGAGCGGTGAAAACGGAAACGGGATCTCCATTAAATGCGTCCAGCAACCTGCGCAGAGTGATCGGGCCGATATTGGGGAGGCCATTCAGCACGAAGAAAGCCTGGTTGCGCGAAAGAGAAGACATGGGCGTCAAAAATGGGTCGAAATTCTTGAGATTTGCCCGTCTAAAGGAAACCTAAAATATCCGTGGCCTTTGCAGCCACTTGACCCCTCTGCCGCGCCATACGATCCGCCGCCCAACCGTGCCAGACGACACCTTCGCAAACCGCTCTTTTAAAATCACTGCCGGGTATGGAAATACGTCCTCCAATGAGACCGGCTAAAACGTCACCACTTCCACCGCGCGCAAGGACTGGCCCTCCATAGGCGCTGTAAACCAAGGCATGGCGATTACCCACTCGCGTGGGCGAACCTTTCAAGCAAACCGTCAGGTTATTCCCCTTGGCAAAATCCAGCAATTCCGAATCGTCCACCAGAGTTCCGGATGACCGGTTGGAGATGCGGATAAATTCACCCACATGCGGGGTCAGTAGACAGGAACGATTGCGCCAATCCCGCCCGGTAATGACGGGTTGCAAAGCATCGGCGTCTAAAAGAACCGGTTTGTCGGACAGATGAAGAATCTCCCCGATCAATATCCCGGTTTCCTCATGGGTTCCCATGCCCGGACCGATTACCCAGCCGGTAACGCGGGGGATCAGTTCCCGGACCAGCGCCACCCCCTCGAGGGCGAGTCCACCGTGTAGCCGATTTTGGGGCATGGCTACCCACATGGCTTCTGGGGCTTCTGCCGCCGCCTCAGCCGCAATACTTTCGGGCACAAATGCGGTGACCAACCCAACCCCACTTTTAAGCGCTGCCCGCACCGACATCACAACCGCACCCGGCATAGTGGCAGAACCACCCACCACAAAAAGATGTCCAAACTTCTTTTTGTGAACCTGAGAATCGCGCAATGCCCTGCGAAAATTCAGAATGTTGTCGGTCAGGACCCCGGAGGTATTTGCCTCCTCGGCCTCTTCAAAAAACCCCAAATCCAAATAGCGAATACGGCCCACACTCGATCGGTTAGCGGCCTCAAACAGCGGGGTTTTTGCGATCCCGGTAGCATAAGTAAAATCCGCCTTAAAAGCCACATCATCCGATTTGTCGCCAACGCCGCTCGGAACGTCAACCGCTGCTCGCACCGCGATTTTCTCCATCCTATTGACTACTTCGACCAACTCGCGGGCCGGACTGCGCAAGGGCGCGCGAAACTGCATGCTCAGCACGCCGTCCAGGCAAATGTCAATCCGGGCTCCACCGATAAGTTCCCTTAACTGCAGCTCTATCAAATCCGCATCGCCATTCCGCAGCGAGGCAAAGGACAGACGCGAGGTATGGGCAGATTGCAAATCATCCAGGCATCGCCGAACCAACGACCTGACCTTGGTTATTCCGAAGGGAAATACCAAAAAAGCGCGCGTTTCACCAAACCGGGTCAAAATATGCCTCAGGGCGATTACGGCGTCTCCACCGTTGTGACCCTTGCCAACTAATACCAGCAAGGAAGCGGGCGCCCGCTTTCCCATACGCTCTTGAAGATCCAGACACAAGGCATTGGCGATAGCCAACCCTGCCTGGTTCATGGCATCCCACTCGCGTTCGGCATCTCCGCCAAACAGTTCCTCTTCCAATTCCTGGGATTCAGAACAGGACAAGACGGGGTGAATGAAATCGGTTTTTGCCATATGATTCGGGGTTACTCTTTGACCAGTATGGCAACCGCCAATGCATGCGTTTTTGTATGGGACAAAGTGATGCGCACATCGGTCGCATTTACAAGGCGCAACAGAGCCTTGCCCTGGCCATCGAGACGAACCAGGGGCTGCATGCCAGGATCGTGGTAGATGCTGCAAGATTTCCAACCAAACCATTTTCCAATTCCTGTGGAAAATACTTTTGAAACAGCTTCTTTAGCAGCGAATCGCGCGGCCAAGTGAGGGAAGGGGTTCGATTTACCAAAACAGTACTCCCGCTCCTCCTCCGTAAATACCCGCTTCAAAAATCGCTCTTTCTGTCTTTCGTAAACTTTCGCCACCCGGTCCACTTCTATGACGTCCGCACCGACGTTTAATACGGTTCCTCCCCCGGGGAAACGCAATGCCAACTCCGCCAGGCCCAGGTCAACGTCCGACATTCATCAACCTCCTCATTTCCCGAACCGATTCCTTTACTCCGGTCGACAGCGACCGGCTGACGATGCTATGCCCGATATTGAGTTCATGCAGGTAGGGAAGCGTCCTAATTTCGGAAATGTTTACATAATTGATACCGTGCCCGGCGTTAACGGTGAGACCCAATCGGTTGCCCAACTCGGCTCCTTGGAGGAGATTGTTAAATTCATGTGTCCGCTCAACCGAATAATAGGCATTGGCGTAAGCGCCGGTGTGCATCTCAATTACTGGCGCACCCAATTCCGCCGCCATTCGTATTTGCCCAGGATCCGGATCGATAAACAGACTCACAAGGATACCGGCGTCCTTGAGGCCGCCAATCACATTGGAAACGCGCTCCCGGGCTTCGACGATATCTAGGCCGCCCTCCGTAGTTACTTCCTGGCGGTTTTCCGGGACGATGCATGCGTAGTTGGGATTGATTCCAAGGGCAAAATTAAGCATCGTATCGGTTGCGGCCATCTCCAGGTTCAAAGGTATTCGCAAAGACTCGCGCAGGCGCTCTACATCCTCGACCTGAATGTGCCGGCGGTCCTCCCGCAAATGCACGGTAATACTGTCGGCGCCGGCCAGTTCGCATTGCTGGGCAAAAAACACCGGATCGGGCTCAATTATTCCGCCGGATGCCTCGGCAAAATCTTTATAGCGAGCCTGACGAACCGTGGCACAGTGGTCGATATTTACACCGAGTAGTATTTCCTGATTACTCATGGGGGTGGGGTCTATTTGGTATAAAAACTCGCAACCTTATGAGACCGGGTGATTGCGTTACAAATCGTTTTTTGGCGCGCTCCAAATCTATCTACCCCAACGCCGCTTTGACCCTTTGCGAAGCTATCTTCATGTCCAGCGCCGCCCCGTGCTCCCTCTTAAGCGCTGCCATGACCCGGCCCATGTCCCGCATGGTGGTTGCGCCAGTGGCCTCAATGGCGTTCCCCACCAAATCAGAATAGGCTTCTACTTCCAGCTTGGCGGGCAGCAAGGCCTTTAAGAGATCGGCGCAGCGCTGCAAGTGGTTGGCTTTCTCAGGCCGGCCGGCTTGATCAAACGATTGGGAAGACTCCGTAAACTTGCCCGCCTCTTTTTCCAGCACTGCAAGTTGTTTGACCTCGTCATATTCGGTGTTTTCACGCAATTCACCCTCCTGAATGGCCGCCAGGGCCGCTCCATAGGCCTCACTGCCAATGGGATCGCGCGCCAGGCGCGCCTTCAGGTGCAATTGTTTAAGTCGTTCTTTCATGATTAGCATCACCTATGACGTAATTTTTGGCGATGGCGAGAAAGGATTCCAGTGAACTTTCTGCCCAAGCCTGGTCCCGCTTCAATTCTGCCGCTACGTGGCGGGCTACCGCCGGCGCAGCTTCCATGGCAGCCCGGGCGTCCAATATCAATGAACGCGTCCTGCCTGCGCAAAGCATCGGAAAAAATCCCGGTGGCATTAATAATGACCTTTCCAAATAGGGAAATTTTTCTCCACCGATGGTATCCGATATTTCAATACCAGAAACCTTTCCATTAGTTTTCAGGAGGCGGTTTCCCTTAACGTAGTTGAGGGCTACGCCGCCGGCCAACAGGTCGTATGCCCCGAGACCGCACCGGTAATACCAGTTCTCCAACCGGGAAAAGGTGGGAATCAAAAAAGCCTGGGGATTTACCAGGTGTGGCGCATTGCGCATTAACCACCCGCGTTCCCGCAATGATTCGCCTACCAAAGCTATATTACCCTGTCGCAGATAACGCACCCCGCCATGAATCAGTTTGGTGCTGCGCGTGGAGGTGCCGTTTCCGAGGTCCGCCTGCTCAATCAATGCGGTGCGGTAACCACGCGACACGGCATCGAGCGCGCACCCCAGCCCGGTGGCTCCCCCACCGATAACAATAACATCCCAGGGATCAGTCTCTTCCTTCAACCGGCCAATACCATGCTCTCGGTTCATTGATACCCATTTAGAATTCGACTTATAAAACTCATCCGATGCAACTTGCAGGGGCCACACGCTTTGAGCGCCGCAATATGCTTCGGGGTCCCGTAACCTTTATTGGAGATAAACCCGTATTCCGGATAGGTTTTTGCCTGATTGCGCATGTATCGATCGCGCGTCACCTTTGCCAGGATGGATGCCAGGGCGATTGCCAAGGATTTTCCGTCCCCTCTAACGATTGCGGTATGCCTGAAGGGAAATGGTTGCAATGGCTTTCCATCGACCAGGATATGCGCGACGGCATCCCATGGGGAATGGCCAAAAAGCCAAGCCTGTCTCGCCCTGTCCTGCGAAGCTGGATCTTCGGCCGCGAACGCCGTTCTGAACCTGCAATCGGATTTTGATCTCAATTCCTTCACACATAGCTCCATGGCTTTTCGGGTAGCGCCCAAAATGTTGAGCGATTCGATTTCCTCTACCGAAACCATATGGCATGAGTAGTGGATGAAGTCCCCGTCGGTTTTCTCGACCGCTTCGTAGATGTACTCGCGCCGAGCTTCTTTCAACTGTTTGCTGTCGTTGATTTCCGGCCCATGCTCCCCGAACCAATCCGACTCGTAAAACCCGCGGTCCAGGTAAACCGCCGCGGCACAAACCGGACCGGCCAATGGACCTCGCCCCGCTTCATCCAATCCAATAATGGCTGGGACGCTTGCCAGGTATTGTTGGTCAAATTTGGCCAGTCGCATAACTAAAACAGGTTCCCGAGGACTGGCTCGCGTCACTCAACGTTTTGCCTGTTGCCTCCAGTTTTTCTTCACTTTTTAACCCACTTGGCCCTGGCCGGAATTGGCAATCCCAGAATCTCGTAACTGGTGCGAAAGTGGAGTTTGGCAAAATCCCCCAGGCGATTGGGCCCCAGTTGTTGAACCAGCCGCTTTCCCTGACTTTTGGTGGCAGCGCCGGCGCCTTTGAGCAACTCTTCACCAATCTCGGTGGAGATTTTTTTCAATTGCCTCAAGAATTCGGCCCGGGCAATAACCGAGGCAGCCGCCACTACCGGGTCAGACTCCGCTCTCACTTCCATTTTCAGGTTAAAACCTTTTCGTTTCACCTGTTTTTGCACCAGTGGTTGTTTGCTGAACTGGTCGAGCATGCCCCAGGGGACCGATCGCTTATTCAGGGCCGCCTGCAAGGCTTTGCTGTGCAACCAAGCAATGAGTTTGTTCAAATTGGCATTCGGCCGGCTCATCAACTCGTTGTACTTTCGCACCCCACACCACGCCTTCTCCACCACCGCGCCTTTGGTTTTCAAAATCATCTTTTCTAAGCGAATGATCTGGGAATCACCGATCTTTTTACTGTCCTTTATACCTTTGGCCATCCATTGGCGAACCATGTCGCCATCGGCTATGACGGTGGCGCAAATCACCGGACCAAAAAGATCGCCCTTGCCCGATTCGTCCATACCGGCATGCGGTTCAAACCACTCTGGATGATACACTTCCTCGTACCCAAGCTTGGGGCTGAGGGTTATTTCGGGCTCGAGAACATCCACTACAAAGTCCTGGGTCATTTTCCCCTGAATCACCAGCTTTCCGCTGTTGTAAAAAACCAGATTAATTTTGGGTCCCTTGAAAGCGAAGCGGGCATAGGCCACTTCATTCTCCCCCCAGCCCCGCATCTTACACCATCCTTCCAGTTTTTCGGCCTGCTCGTCGCTAAGCTCGATGGTATAAAGGTTGATCTTCTTTTCTTCCTCGACCTCGACCCGTTTATGATTTCGCCTCATTGCCCAGCTATCTTCAGCCACCTTTGCAGAATAATTCAACAGTTTCCTACCCAATTAAACGAGCCGGCCAAATAAGCAAAAATTTGACCGAATGGTTCGAGGCCAATAAGCGCGACCTTCCCTGGCGCAAATCCCCCTCCTTATACGCCACGGTAGTGTCCGAATTCATGCTGCAACAAACACAGGTAAAAACTGTGCTGCCCTATTGGACCCGCTGGATGAAACGATTTCCAGACTTTCATGCCCTGGCTGAAGCCGAAGAAAGTGTGGCGCTGAAGTTCTGGGAAGGACTCGGTTACTATTCGCGCGCCAGAAACCTCCACCAATTGGCCAAGCAGATTTTGGATCTCGATCCGATTCCCCGGGATACTGCAGGCTGGCAGCAGTTTAAAGGAATCGGCGCCTACACCGCCGCAGCCATCACCAGCATCGCATTTAACACTCCCGCCAGTTGTGTGGATGGAAACGTTATCCGCATCCTCTCCCGCTTAATATGCGATGAAACCCCTTTGAAGGACAACGCCCAGGCCCTGAAACGCTACACACCCATAGCGGAAGCATTGCTCGATACCGCAAACCCGGGTTTACACAACGAAGCCATGATGGAGCTGGGCGCCACCGTATGCACCAAACGGAATCCCCGCTGCAACGCCTGCCCTCTCGGCTCCTACTGTAAGGCCAGGAATAAGAATCCAGAGCGTTTGCCCCGAAAAATTTCGCCCAAGATCACAAAAGAAATTTGCAACCGAGCCTGGGTTGAAAGAGGGGGACGCCTCTTGCTGTGCCGAGTGGATGCCCGAAGCCAGCGTCTGGCCGGAATCCTCGAATTGCCAACCCTGAAGACAATCGGTCTCTCGACCAAACAGGTGAAGCGAAACGGGCAGCTCCCCATAGCCACGAGGAAAAGGGGTATTGGTAATTCCCAAATCACCGAACTCATATGGAGAATCCCCGGGCGGCTCAAATCAACCGCGGGGGAACTGCGCTGGATCCCGATTGACCAGTTGAAAAATGAAACCCTTTCAGGACCCCATAAGAGGTGGATCAAAGAAATTTCGCAAGCAGGGCGGCCTCCTCTGGGCCAAAGCCTGGCCAGCGCAAAAGTGTAGCGCCCGCCCTTCAACATGCCTCAAAACGGCATTTCCCAGCAGGAAGTTGACCAAACAATACAAAAGAGATAAGCGCATCAATATCCGACTAAGCAGTCACGACCTCCTGACATAATATTAAATCCAGAACGCAGCTGATACGGAGAAAAACTATTAACTAATACTCAACAAACAACAGACTTTTTAGAAAGAGAATGTGTTGGTTATAAACCAGCTGGTCGACGGCGGTATGCGCAGAGCCCCATAGGAGCCGTCGGGCTGCACGTTGATCGGAATCAACTCGTCGTCGGCAAAGGCATCGGTGATGTTGAGCTGCACCTTCCAATTAATCGCGTCGGTCAGCTTGCGTCGATAGCCTAGCCAGAAGTCGATTCTGGTTTCTGCATCGGACATATAGGGATTGTCGATTTGCCATATGAAATCCGTTTGGCCTTCCAGGTTTTCGATCACCGGATAGCCGACGATCTTTCCCGACATGTAGCGGGCGGCGCCGCCCAGATAGGAGCCTTTTAGACGCCCTTCGTTAAAACTGTAGTTATTGACGAAGTTGGCGTGCCACTTGCGGATTTCGGCAGCATCGCTGCCTTCATTGAGTTTGGCCAGTTGGAAATCGCCCCACAGGTAACTGCGGAACCAGGAGCGAATGGAGTTGACGTAGCTTCTGCCGGGTCCCCAAAGGCGGACCGCTCCGGCCGGACCATTGTAGGCTTCCGCCCGCTCTTCGAGGAAAGCGACTAAATCGCCTCCGACGTTGGCCCGGGTTGCTTCCGTCTTGGAAACATTCAGCGAAACGCGCCAATTGTCGGTGGGATTGGCGATAAATTCGACTTCTATCCCCTCGGACTGGTTGTCGGCTGTGGCGGTCATACCTACCGGCGCCCGGTAGCCGACACCAGCCGGCCAACCGGGGATCTGCCACTGGGCATCGGAAGTATTGATATTCCAGGCATCGATGAATTCCTGAGGGAGGGAATCAAAGTAGTTGAAAAAGGCGTCGAGTACTTCCGTCTCGGTCCAACTTTGGCCGTCACCGTCCGGATAGGGTTCCGAACCGGGTTGCCAACTGTATCCACCTTGCGGGTTCCAGCCGGATACCGCGAAGGATTCGACTTTATTCAGAGCCTTCTTGGCGTAGGCCCATGGCATCTGCGTGGTCCAGCCGATAGACCAAGCGGAGGGGAAAGAATAACTGGCGGTCTTTACATCGGATTGGTACCAATTGAGTCGAAACGAGTACTTGTTGTCGGGCGCGGCCACCAGTAAACCCCAGTCCTTGGTCACTCCAGTGGGGGAAGGGAGGGTCTGGCCCCTATGATTGACGCGCTGAGCGGCCGGTTGGAAGTTTTCGGACTGGTTGTAGAAAAGACTCAACCCAACCTTGCCGGGAAGATCCCAGGGAATGAGATCATGGACGTGAGCCACCATACTATAGGTCCGAGTGATGCCGCTGGTCTCACCGGTGGGCTCATCCGGAAGCCGGTAACCGGGGTCCTTTACGTCGACCGTATCAACTGCCCCTCTCTGCCCTTGATGCGCATAGGCTTTGCTCGAGTCCTTACGGTATCCAAACAAGGGAACGAGGGATCCATTTAAAAGATAACCTTGCCAAATAAAAGCCTCGGACTCGATCTCAGTCTTGGTCAAAGCTGCGTCAATGTACATATCTTTTAGATCGCTGGTGGTCGCGTCCATAAAGGTGAATCGTTCCGTGGTCCAGCCAGCGTAATTGGCCGGATTATCGTATTCTTGTAATGGTCCAGTCTGCGGGAAGTAGGGGTCTATCCAATCGGCCAGGTGATCGACCCCGGTGGCAATCCAGGTGGGATCGAAGAACCGCACGCTTCCACCTTGCTGGGGGGTTATGACGGTTTTGACCGGGCTGAGGCCGGTCGGCCAATCCTGCCCTCTCAAATCGTCGCTGATATAATGAGCGACACTGATTTTGCGTGACATGCTGGAGCGAATGGATTTATCGGCCGTTCGCAAACGATCGGCGAAGGATATTGGGGCTGAATATCGAGAATAGTCCCTCCTTTCCGAGGCGTCTTCGTCGCGGCTCCAGAACCCGGTAAAGACGTGGTTGCCCAAAAGCCTGCCCAGGAAATTGTCCCCCAGCCACTCCTCGAGATCCACTTTCCCATAAAGGGTGGCTCGGCTTTGGTCCATTTCCTGGGAGTATACGTTATTTTGCCACAACATGGTGCTGGTGAGGACGGCTCGGCCCAGGTTTGGATTGGGCGAACCATCGGGAAGAATTTCGTTGATATCGATAGCGATGGAACTGCCGGTCTGAGCGGCGTTAAAGATGGAGGTCTGCCCCCATTGGGCCTCCTGGCGATCAACCCCAATTTCATAGCCAAAATCCCCGTCCAAAAAGGTTTGGGAGAAGGTGAGTTGCAAGCCATCGAAGTCGTGGAACTCACTTTTATTGGGGCCGTCCAGCAGGTGGTTTTTGTAGTCGAATATGGAGCGGTCGTTGATGTGACGGTCTTTATAAACTCCCAGGTCCCAGTGGGGCAGTCGCGCTCTTCTGGCGTAGTCGGAAAAGACGTTGGGCCCCTGCCAGCGACCTAGGCCTATGCCGACTATCCTGGGGGTAGCACGAAAGACATGTGCCTGTGGCGCATGAATGACATAGGCAGCTTGTTGAAATTCGTGTGCAGTGTTAGAATTGCTGTAAGCCACGATTTCGTCGAAAATAGTACCCAGCGACCCTCTTATCCAAGGATCGCGATTACCTCCTAAATTGGAACTGATACCCCAAATATTCTTACCTTGGCTATCGAAGCCTTTCAAGGCTTGGGGCATGTTGTAGATATCCTGTGGCACGTCGTCCAAAGTTCTCCAACCCGTCACATGGTTCGAGGTATTTCCTATGTACTGGTTCAGGGTAAATTTGTTCAAACCACCCTCGATTCCCGAACCCGACTTGAAAAACGGCGTAATTTGGTCCTTGGGGGTCATTAAGCGTGGGTTGTTGGAATCGATCTGCCCATCTTCATAGTTTATTTTGAAAGATGTGGTCATGAAATCGGTGTTCAAAAAGCCCGGGTCCCACCTGGCGGCCAGGTAGGCGCGCGTGCTGTCGGAAAAGGCCGGGTCCTGCCGGTACTTGGCGTCGTTGCTCAACAAAATCACGCGAACGGCCAGTTCGTCCGGCACCAATTCCTGATTGATGTTGGTGGTAACACGCTGACTGCCGTGTTGATCGAAACGCACCGAAATTTCATTGATATTGGAGAAAACCGCCGATTGCAGCGTGGTATTGATGATGCCGGCCGGGCTTCCCAAACCGAAGAGGATGGAATTGGCGCCCCGCACCATGTCGACGCGAGTGGTGTTATAAGCGTCGAACGGTATTAAACTGCGAAAGTAGTTGCGGGTATTGTCACTGGCATCGAGTCCGCGCAAACGCGTATTGTTGTTGGGTCGGGTGAAAAGGTGAGTTTCCGTGAGGTTGGCCCCGCTGCCAACCCCGGTAAAATTTCCTCTAACCCCGCCCACTTCGGCATTGGTTAAATAAAGCAGGAGGTCCCGGTTGTCGGTTGCGCCCACGTCTTCGAGAAACTCCTTGGTAAGCACGGAAATCGATGTGCCGATGTCCTCCAGCTTGGTGTTGAGCCGAGTCCCGGCCAGGGTGGAAGTGGCCAGATAACCAATGTATTCGTCGTCTTCCACCGTAAAGGGAGAGAGCTCATAGACCTCTTCCTCTTCTTCCTCTTCTTCCTCTTGCGCGAGCAAGGTTGTAGGCCATGGCAGTGAGAGTCCTAGCATGGCAATCAGAGCGCTTGCTATCCTGATGAGGTTGCAGTTCATCCCATCGCTGGCGAAGGGCGAGATGGTGTCGTTATTTAATGTATTCATGGGGTTATCCTATTTTCGTTTAGGGGTGACTTTTCAAAATCCGTTAGGAGTGAGCGGGGCTGGTATGGCTTTGGGATTGGTGGCTAATCTAAGAAATCCCTGTTGGGTCATACGGCACATAAAACAAGTAGTGGGTCCCTGCTCGTCCATCCAATTCCAAGCAGACGCGCTATGAGGATGTTTGCTGAATGTCAGCGCCAACCGGAAGTTTATATCAGCCAAGTAGCGCACGATCGTCTTCCTCAAGAATTTCGCTCAGCGCTTCGCTGGTATAAACCAGGGGTCCTCGTTTCACAAACAAGGGTCCTTTAAGGCGCTTTCCCGTCGGCGATTCGGCCTTCTTCAATTCATTACTCAAGGCCTTTACAAGGTAGTGCTTGAACGTTTCTACGCCCACAGCAGCCTTGGCCCTGGCCCGCCGATAAAGTCGGTTCGGTATGTCCACTGTTGTCGTCCTAGATTATGTAAAAGCATATTTATGCTTTTTTGTAAACTGAAAATTCAGCCCCCAAGCTCTCCCGACGATTGTAACCTCCCAATTTCCCCGCCTCCGTCACCCCAAAGGTCTGCCCAAATGCAATGATTCCAGCCTTGTGGTTCGGGATCCCGTGAAGCTTGGCGGGGTGTCGACCCAGCTTCACCCGCACATCGGCTCGATGTCCCCACCAGCCCTCGATCTTCGTTCGTTCGCTACGAATTTGGCGGGGTGTCGCGTTCGCTCGGTAGTGGGATATCCGGGCTAAGCGGAATAGCGCTGACGCAGCATATTGTTAAATGCGGCGATCTTCTTCTTTCGGCGGCGCACGGCACAGGGTTTTTCAAAATAACGTTTGGCTCGCACATCGCGGATAACACCTTCCCGGTCGAGTTTCTTCTTCAAGCGACGCAGGGCCCGTTCGGTGGGCTCGCCTTTACGGATTTGAACTTCAATTGCCATTAGAAATAAAAGAAAGGGAGCTAATAAGACCCTTTCAGGTGCCCAGGTCAACCGAAATCTAGGAAAAATCCGGGCCAAGAAGCCATCGGTCTTGCCGGAGTGAATATTGCGATGTGAATAAGTGAGTTAACAGGTTGTTTACAAATGGGTCTTGCGGATGTGGTCAGGGGGTTAAAAGTAGAAGTAGAAAGAGTTTTAACCGGCAGTTCTCACCCGTGAGGAATGCGGGAGGTCAACGCTTCTCTGCCCAGTCCAATGCCTGAAACCAATCGCGAATTCGTTCACCTGCATTTGCATACTGATTACAGTCTGCTCGACGGGGCTTGCCGTATCGATCGATTAGCCAAAAGAGCGAAAAAATTGGGTATGTCAGCCGTGGCCATGACGGATCATGGCAATCTTTTCGGTGCGATTGATTTCTATAAAAAACTAAAAAATGCGGACTTGAAGCCGATCATAGGCTGCGAAATCTACCTCGTGCATGATCACAAGATGCATGAGAAACCACGCAGGGAGAGGCGGCGGACCGATGACATAGGAGACCTGCCGGAACATCGCCAGTTGCAACCGGAGGATTTTCCCAAATACCAGATCCACCACAAAACCATACTTTGCCGTGATTTCGAGGGCTATCAAAACCTTTCCAAATTGATTTCAGAGGCCCATACCGAGGGGCAATACTACCGCCCGCGCACCGACATGGAGCACCTGGCCGCTCATAGCAAGGGCTTGATCGGGCTGAGCGGATGTATCAATGGGGTGGCCCCCCAGTACCTCCTTTACGGCAACTACCAAAAGGCGCGGGAAGTAACCGCGGATTTCGTGGAAATATTCGGCCGAGAAAACTACTTTATCGAACTCCAGGACCATGGACTTTCATTGCAGAAGAAAATTATCCCGGACTTATTGAGACTGGCCAGGGACTTTGACCTGAAGGTGGTTTGCGCAAATGACGTCCATTACGTCAAAAAGGCAGACTGGCAGCTTCACGACGCCCTTCTCTGCATACAAACCGGACGAAAGCTGGTCGATACCAAGCGAATGAAATACCCTTCGCAGGAGTTCTACCTCAAGAGCCGGAAGGAGATGCTGGAAGTTTTCCGGGAGATTCCGGAATCAGTGGATAACACCGTGCTGGTAGCGGAAATGTGCAACCTGGAGATTCCCTTTGGCGTGAATCACTACCCGGTGTTCGAAAAACCGGCGGGAATATCTTTCCCGGAAGATCCGGGCAATTTTGACCGCTTGCTCGATATCTACGTCTCGGAAAAAGAAAAGGTTAACCGGCAAAACGGGACGAACGAGCCGGCTCAGATCGACCAGGCGACCCGCCGGGAATACCGGAAGAACGGTCTGTTTCTTTTCGACCTGTGCAAACGAGGACTCAAGGAGCGCTACGGCGTCGATTTTGACGAAGTGCGCAACCCCGGTTCACCAGTACCCACTTTGGCCGACGAAGGGAGAGGGGAAGCGCCCGCAGCGGATTCGCCGGAGTTTGCCTCTTTTCTATGTTCAAAACTTGAATACGAGCTGGCCATCATCATGGGCACGGGGTTCATCGACTACTTTCTCATCGTGTGGGATTTTATTGACTGGGCGCGGTCAAGAGGAATACCGGTAGGCCCCGGACGGGGTTCCGGCGCCGGAAGTCTGGTGTCGTTCGTGCTAAAGATCACCGATATTGAACCGCTTCGTTTCGGCCTGCTTTTCGAGCGGATGCTGAACCTTGAGCGGGTGTCTCCACCGGATTTCGACGTGGATTTTTGCATGCGAAGGCGGGATGAAGTGGTCAATTACGTGCGCGAAAAATACGGGCAGGATGCCGTAGCCAACATCATTACTTTTGGCACTTTCGGGGCCAAGATGGTGGTCCGCGACCTGGCCCGGGTAAACGATGTTCCCTACGCGGAGGCCGACCGGATCGCCCGGATGATTCCGGACGAGTTAAATATTTCCCTGGAGGAATCGGTGGCAAAATCGGGCGAGTTACGAGCAGAAATGAAAGGAAATCCCGTTGCGCGCGCCATTGTGGACCAGGGTCAAATCATCGAAGGCATGGTGCGCAACACGGGCAAGCACGCATGCGGTGTAATCATCGGCGATCAACCTATTCAGGACTTGGTCCCGGTAACCATCCAGGAGGGTGATTTAACCACCCAGTTTCCCAAGGATCCGGTGGAGGACCTCGGTTTGCTGAAAATGGATTTCCTGGGATTGAAAACCCTGACGGTTATATCCGATGCCCAGGAGAACGTGCGGCATACGCGAAACCTGCCGGGTTTTGATATTGAAAATATCCCCTTGGACGATGCCAAAACGTTCGATCTGCTAAACAGCGGCAAGACTACGGGGGTATTTCAATTGGAAAGTGGAGGCATGCAATCGCTTTGCCGGCAAATCGGCTTGAGCACCTTCGAAGAGATCATCGCCCTGATCGCCCTCTACCGACCCGGACCGATGCAATTCATTCCGCAGTTTATCGAGGGGAAAAAAGACCCCTCAACGATCAAGGTCCCCCACCCGCTTTTGCAGGATCTGGTGGGCGAAACCTACGGGGTGCTGGTTTATCAGGAACAGGTGATGGAGTCGGCGCGGATCATAGCCGGCTACACGCTTGGTGGCGCCGATATTCTTCGGCGGGCCATGGGTAAAAAGATAAAATCGGTGATGGAAGCCCAAGAGGAAATATTCATTGAGGGCGCCAGGGAACACAACGGCATCGATAAGAAGACGGCTCTGGATATTTTTGGCATCCTGGAGAAATTTGCCCAGTACGGCTTCAATAAGTCACACTCGGCAGCCTACGCGATGCTGAGTTATCGCACCGCCTATCTGAAAGCCAACTACCCGGTGGAATTTATGGCGGCTGTTCTTTCAAATGAGCTAGGGAACGCCGACAAGGTGGCGCACTTCATCGATGAATGCGCCGCCATGAAATTAGAGGTCATGGGACCGGACATCAATATCTCGCGGGATAAGTTTACGCCAGTCATCGACACCGAATCCGGCCAGGCGAGCATCCGCTTCGGATTGGCGGCCATCAAGGGCGTGGGAGATGCAGCTTCGCAAAAGATCATTGAAAACCGGGAGGCCGACGGCGCGTTTGAGAATTTCGATTCGTTCATCGCCCGGGTCGATCACAAAACCGTGAACAGGCGAGTAATGGAATGCTTGATAAAATCGGGCGCTTTCGACGCTTCCGGGGAGGGAAGAAAATTCCTGATGCAAGGGCTGGATGCAGCCATAAGCGCGGCGCTACAACGCCAGCGAGACCGGGAACGAGGCCAGGAATCCTTTATGGACCTTCTGGGAGACAGTTCCACCCTGAGCGGGAATGGAAAGCGAATGTTGGGCAAGGGAGCCAGGGACGAGGAAAAATCCCAAACAATGCCCCTGGCCGAAAAGCTTCAATTCGAAAAAGAGTTGTTGGGTTTCTATGTGTCCGGACACCCGATGAATGAGTTTAACGGACTGGCTCGGAACATTGCTAATTTTGATGCGGACAAGGCCGGGGAATTACCGGACCGGGTGACCTTCCGATTCTGCGGCGTAATTTCGAATATCCTCAAGAAACTCTCGCGTCGGGATGATCGACCCTGGGCCATCTTTAACATTTCCACCGAATCGCACAATTTTCAGATGAATATGTATGCGGAAGCCTTCGAAAAGTTCGGACACCTGCTGGTGGAAGGGAAAACCCTCATAGCCTGTGGAACCGTAATGAACCGTGAAGGAGACGATTTGAAGTTTAGCGTGCGCGAAGTTTCCTCACTTCGAAGCGCGATTCCCCAGCTCATACAGGAGGTGCATTGGATCCTTGATGCCAAAAATGGCGCCATGGAATTTTTGCAAGCCCTGCGTCGCGACCTGGATTTACGACAAGGCGGCAACGCACGCCTTAAAATTGGCTTTTTGATCGCGGGAAATCGGGTGCTTTGGAGTGAAATTCCTCCGGCATTAACTTGGCTGGTCGACCCGGCAAAATTCGCCCAGCTTAAAAAACATCCATCCGTAATTTCGGTATCTACCACCACCACCCCGGTAAAGGGGTTCGAGGGGGTCAAACCTGCATGGCACTAAGTTTAGGCCAGTTATTGAAAATTTTCGAACCAAGGCCGGCGTCGGGGTCATTCCTTGGCATCTTGCATGTTAATGCTAGATGCAAGGTTTGACCCCCTCGAAAGTAAACGGCCTGCACATCTTTCCAAAACCACCTTCATAGCAGTGCCATTCGGGTCAAACCTTGTTTCGAGCCGCAGGCGACACGCGAAGCCATCAGTTGACATCGCAAGCTACGTCAAGATGGCGGGGTGTCGGCCTAGCCAAGTTTGCCTAATGGGTAAAGGCGTGACACAAGGCAACACCCGCCGCGTCAGCTTCGTCAAAAGCCAGGGCATCTCCAAGATCGAGCATCTGTTTGACAGTTTGGGCAATCTGATGCTTGCTGGCGCGGCCATATCCAACTACCGCCTGCTTGACGCGCAAAGGGGGGTATTCAAATACCGGCTTTTCCAGAACGGCCGCGGCTGCGATGGCAGCGCCCCGGGCGGCGCCCAGAATTTGAGCCGTTTGGAAATTTTGCACGTAAATGGTCTGTTCAAGGGCAACCGAGGTCACGGCAAACTGCTCAATCACCTCGCTGGTGGCCTTGTAAATACAGGCCAGACAATCCGGCATTGAAGCCTTTGCCTTCATCTTCAATGTTTTACTACCCAGTAGTTTGGGCGGGTTTACATCCACGTTAACCACCGCCAACCCCGTAGCCCGGAGGCTCGGATCGATACCCAGAATGATTCCACAAGCGCGCTTACGTTCCGGGCCAACTTCCGGCAGCTGTGCTTTAGATTCCGGCTGCTTGCCAGCCAGTTTCCTGGCCCATAACTCGCGAGTGGAGCGTTTTGGCATTTAAGGGCAGATTAAAATGAATTGGATAAGGATGAACACACCCTAACGCATTGAATACCTGATTCAATTTTAAAAGATGAGCTGAAGACTGGCCAAAACCGTAATGGCCAGCGCAAACACCTCAAATCCCTTCTGGGGAATATGCAGGACGATGTAGCGACCAAGGACGGCTCCGGTCAGCACGACCGGTATCAGCTTTAGGCCGAGCCACAGGACTTCCGGGGTAACTACCTCAATCGACCAAAGAAATGGAAACTTGAATAGGTTTAGAAACAGAAAAAACCAAGCGCCCGTACCCATGAACTCCATCTTGGGTAACCCCACGGCGATAAAAAACAACAGCATAACAGGAGCAGCCGAATTGGCCACCGTGGAGGTAAATCCGGCCAGCAACCCGGTAATACCAATAAACCACCACGCATGCGGCACAGGGCCGGAATCACCCCTGTTATTGAGGACGTATTTTCGGATCAGGTGGAAACTTACCAGGGCCAAGAGGCAAAAGCCAATGAGCCTGGCCACCGCTTGCCCGTCGAGTCGGTCGAGTAGTCGCCAACCAATGAGGACACCCACAACCGTCCAGGGAATGATGGGCAAGAGGTATTTCCAAACGGCGTGACGACGGTAAAAATAAAATGCGCCCCAATCTCCAATCATGAGTAACAACAAAACAATGCCGACGGACAACTTGGGTGGAAATATAATGGCAAATACTGCCACGGTGATGTTCGATACCCCGAGCACTCCTCCCTTGGCAAGTCCGACGAACATAGCGCCCGCTAGTAACCAAATCAGGGTAGGTGTATCGAGAGGTTCCATATGTTTGGCAAAGCCTGATTAACCGCGAGGCAAGTGCAAAGGGAATCAACCTTAATCTGCCCATGCCAAGGTATCACCCCCTTTCGACGAATCCGCCATCGGCTACGTCAAACACCTGCCATGAATCCGGCAAATCCACCGGGGGAATCTCCGTGCCGGTGGCAATCACCTGTACCGATTCCCCGACTGCTTGCCAGAAATTCGATTTACGCCGGTGGTCCAGCTCACCCAAAATATCATCGGCTAAAAGCACGGGCAGCCCCCCCGAAGCTTGGTGAAGGTATCGCAATTGCGCCAACTTTACACTGATAATCAGGCTTTGCTGCTGGCCTTCGGAGGCAAATTCTTTGGCCCCCCTGGACTCCAAGCGAAATGCAATTTCATCGCGATGAGGTCCGTGCTGAGTGGATTTCATGAGGCGGTCGCGCTGTCGGTTTTTTCGATACGATTCCAGGTAGTCCTCCACGGACCCCACGTTCAGATCGGGCTTATAAAGGAGTTCCGGAAACTCTTCCAATGGAGAAACCATCTGGTAAATGCGCTTCATTTCCGCTTCCAGTTTAACCATTTCAGAAGCCCGGTGCGCCTGTAATCGAGCCGCTTTTATCGCCAGCATTTTTTCGAACACTTCGAACTGTGAATTTGTCCCGTTTCCTTTCAACAGGGAATTTCGCTGCTGAAGCAGTTTATGAAAATCCCTCAGGGTGTCGTAATAATCCGCACTTCCGGAGGAAAGCACCAGGTTCAACCATTGCCGGCGAATCCTCGGAGAACCACGCAATAACTGGATGTCCCGGGCGCTGAGGACGACCACCGGGAAGCGCCCAATAAAGTCGCGAAACCGGGTAACCTTTTCCTCGTCGACCAGAACCTCTCTTCCTTTTCTCTTGAGGGTTATCCAGACCTCGGTGTCATCAAACCGTTCGTCGGCTAGGTTGAAAGCCAATTTTGCTTCTCTGCAATTGTGCCTGATCAACGCATTCAAATCCTGGGTGCGAAATGAACGCAAAGCCGGCAGTAAGCCTACGGATTCCAACAAGTTTGTTTTTCCTTGGGCATTGGGACCGGCCAAGAACTGAGTACCACCTTCCAGGTTGAGATCTGCAAACTCTATATTACGGTAATTCTGAAGCCTGATTCGTGTAACCCGCATTTAAATCTAAATTGGTAACTACTCAGGTATCTTAAACAATTGTCCGCATGGATGTTTGATTTATAACATATTACGAAACTGTAGGAGGGGCTTTATGCCCCGATCTTCCAAACGACCTCAAAGCAATTCGGTTTAATATCAGTATTTTAAACGTACCAATCCAGCAAAATCAAACTGTAGGAGGGGCTTTACGCCCCGATCCTCCAAATGGCCTCAAAGCAATCGGGGGATAAACCCCCTCCTACAGTTCTCTCAATCACCATCCCATGAAAATTTTCTCCTTTCTTTTTATTATCCTTCATCCTTCATGCGAAGCCTCCGAGCATCATCCTCATACTTTCCGACGATCTCGGCTACGGCGACCTGAGTTGTTACCTAAATTAGTATAAATCAGACTGAAATAACCTCCGTTAAACCGTCGGATGACTCATCCATTTTCAGGGATTCCCAAGTTTCAAGAAACGCGCAGGCCAGTTCGGCCCAGGATTCTGCAGAGGTATCCGGACCTGCGCTGACTCGTATGGTTCGGCGCGATTCCTCCGCTCCGAAGTCCATGGCTTGCATGGTTGGAGAGCTGCCCGTCTTGCCGGTAGCACAGGCGGACCCAGTGGATACTTGAAAACCCTTTGCATCCAGTTTGGTGACCCAGCGCAGGTTTTCGTATTTCGGCAAAACCATAAAGGATGTGTTGGGAAGACGTATAGCCGATTTTCCAATGCATTTTATATCGGAGAACTCCCCAAGGAGGCGCTCTTCAAATGCATCCCGATGGTCGCTCTGGGCCGACATGAATGCCCGATGCTGGTCGGCGAAACGCAATGCAGACACCATGGACAGTATACCTGGAATGTTCTCGGTACCACCCCGCCGGCCCCGTTCCTGAACACCGCCGAAAACGGCCTGAAAACCAAACCAGTTTTCCGATAGGGCCAGGAACCCCACCCCTTTCGGTCCGCCAAACTTGTGACCGCATCCGACCAGGAAATCGCAATTTTCAAAATGATAATCCCCGCATTTCCCGAACCACTGTGAGGCGTCGCAGTGATAGGCTACTCCCTTTCCCCGACACCGCTTCGCCACTTCCTCCCAGGGCTGAATGACACCGGTTTCGTTGTTGGCGGCCATGACCGAGACCGCCGCCACGCGATCCGTATCCAGGACAGACCCAAGCTGATCCACATCCAGGACTCCATCCGACGAAACCGGGAGAATTTCCAGCCGTTCGTTAAAAAAACGCCTGGCCGGTTCCATAACCGAAGGGTGTTCGATGGCCGAAATGGCCAACCGTTTTTGCCGGGGCAGCACTTCGGCGAGGTAGCGGATTATGGAGTTATTTGCTTCGGTAGCTCCACTTGTGAATACGATGGCTTCCGCTTTGCGGCGCAAGCTGGCGGCCAGATTGTTGCGCGCTTTCTCCAAGGCATGGTGCACCCGTGCAGCTATTTGGTAGGGACTGGAGGGGTTGGCCCATTGGCGATCAATCGCTTCTACCAACGCGTCTTTTGCCGCCCGGTTCAGCGGCGTAGTTGAATTATAGTCGAAATAGGCCATCTACTCTCCCCTAATTCCGTTGGTTAAAATATTTCAGGGAATCCTCAGTTTCATTCCAACTTTAATGGCATTCGGATTTTCCAGCAGGTCGCGATTGGCCTCAAAAATGGAATTCCAACGATCGCCGGTCCCGTAAACTTTGCTACTGATTTTTATGAGATTATCTCCGGCTACGACGGTGTAATAAGCGGTGGCTGGCCGCACCGTCGATGAGGTATTTCTTGGACTGAGCAAGCTGCTTCTTGGTATGGGCTGAACCCGCGGTTGAGCGGGAGTAGCCGTAGGCTCGGAAGGTGTATTAGCCGACTCCTGGCCGCCCACTTCCATTTCTTCCAGACTGGCCTTCAGGGTATCGTTCTCCCCCTTGAGCCGGGCCAGATCCTTCTTCATGGCCAGAATTTCAAGCTCTTTTTGCTCAATCACATCCAAGAGGTCCATGCGATCGAGTTCCGCATCAAACAAGCTGGCGGGAAAAGTGCGGGCAAATTCCTTTTTCGCGGTATTGATAAGGTCCCGAACCATGGGCGCCTGCCTGGATCTTGGTTTGAACTCTAGGTATTGGCGAAAGTGGTAAATGGCGGAGACGGGGTCTTTGCTGTGCTGCAGGTATAGCTGGCCGATAAAGAGGTGCGATTCAGGGGCTACGGTATTGGTTTGGACCACTTTCAGAAATGCGGTCAAGGCCTGGTCGTGCCGCCCCTGCCTGAGGAAATCCTGCCCGCGCTTGTAGGCCGGCAAGTCGACCTCTTCCACCGCCTCCGTACTCGGAGGATTACATCCGGCAAAATTCAAACACAGCGCAACAAAAACTCCCCAAAAGAGTCTCTTAAGCACATTGTATTGGACGGCAATGGACATTATCACAAGGTATTGCAGGAGAGACGGAATGATACAGTCTGATCCATGTTCACATAATGTAACAATAACTTTATCAAGTGGATTCTCAATCAATACTTAAAAGGGCAAGAAAGTTTCTGGGTTTGGAGTCACAAGCCATACTCGATACGGCTGAAGGGTTGGATGAATCTTTCGCACGGGTTGTCGAACAGATACAAGAAACAATCGACCGGCAAAGAAAGCTTGTTCTAGCCGGGTTGGGCAAGAATGCGGGTATCTGCCACAAGCTGGTGGGGACTTTCAACAGCACGGGGGTAAGCTCAGCCTTTTTGGATCCCGTCCAGGCTATGCATGGCGATTTGGGAATGTGCCGGAGTGGAGACCTGGCATTGACGGTCAGCAACAGCGGGGAAACCGGGGAAATCCTCCAACTGATACCCCTTTTGAAGCGCATGGGGGTAAAGACCGTTGCTTTTACCGGTAATAAAGACAGCACCCTGGCAAAAAGCTGCGACTTTGCGCTGATTTATCAGGCAAAACAGGAAGCCTGTCCCCTCAACCTGGCCCCAACGGCGAGTACGACGGCTACCCTCGCCCTGGGCGATGCTCTGGCTCTGGTCTCCCTGGAGATGCGTCACTTCGGCAAGGAGGATTTTGCCAAATATCATCCATCCGGCACCCTGGGAGCCGCATTGCTACTGGGGGTCGAGGATATTATGCGAACCGGCAGCCGTCTGGCCAAAATTAAAATCGGCAACTCGGTGCAATCGGCAATCGTAGAAATGACCCGGGCAAAAGCTGGCAGCATTTCCATTGTGGACGACGAAAACCGCTTGTGTGGAATCTTTACCGATGCAGACCTGCGGAGAGCAATTTTGCAGGACCCGGATGTTTTCGCCAAACCCATTGATAAATTCATGACTCGGGATCCCAAAAGACTGCGGTCGGACACCCTGGCAGCAGAGGCATTAAAAATGTTCGAAGACAACCAGATTGACGACATTCTGGTAGTGGATAAAAATAACTGTCCGGTCGGAATTATTGATGGTCAAGACCTCCCGAAACTGAGGCTCGTCTGATCGCATTTTGGTTTACTTTCGAGGGGGGACATTACTTCCTTGTTCTTCTTCGTTCGAGGGGGTCAAACCTTAAATCTCGCATTGGCATGCAAGATTGCAAGGAATGACCCGGTAGTCCTTATTCCCCCAGGCAAGTTACGGTGACTTGTCGATTGTGGGCTGCGACGCGATGCTCCCAGAGGTATACCCCCTGCCAGGTCCCCAGCAATAGCCGGCCGTCCAATACCGGTATGGATTCGGAAGATCGGGTTAAGGCCATTTTTATGTGACTGGGCATGTCGTCGGCGCCCTCATAGGTGTGGGTGAAATGCGGATCGTTATCCGGCACCAGCCGATCCATAAAATTTTCCAAGTCTCTCCGGGCTGAAGGATCCGCATTTTCCATCACTACCAAGCTGCAACTGGTGTGGTGACAATATGCGGTAACCTGGCCGGTTTGAACGGAGGATGCAGACATCGCCTCCCGTATGAATTCGGTAATTTCATAAGTACCTTTACCCTGGGTTTTAAGCGTAAAAGATTGCTGGTGGACCTTCATAAAGCCCAGTCAAGGAGGGAAAACCCTGCCGCGCAACTCAAGAAGGAGTTTCTTCGGAAGCGGAAATCTCCTGACCTTCCGGATTGATCTCTTCAACCGGCGTCTGAGCTTCGATCGTGGGCGGCGCCTCATCGGGCCGTTCGGTTACTTTTACGGTAACGTCATCCAAAACACCGTTGCGAAATATCTGAACATCCAGAAACTGACCCGTCCGGGCAAAAAACATGGCGTTTCTCACATCCGATATAGACTGGATTGAAAAGTCTCCCATCCGCAACAACACATCGTCCTTTTTTAAACCCGCCTTTTGGGCAGGCGAGTCCGGCAGTATTTCGGTAAGGTAAATCTGCCGCCCATCCCGAATGGTCGAGCGCACCCCAACTTCAATCCCAATCCAGCCCTTGATAAATTTCCCGGCAAAAAGGAGGTCATCACGCACGCGGAGGGCGGCTCGGACCGGCAGGACATAACCCGAACCCACATCGGGCGCTGAAGCGACCATGATGCCCAAAAAACGACCATTCAGGTCGATTACGGGAGCTCCCGTTTCTCCCAAATTGACCGGTTTATTAACCCGGAGGTAAGTGGTGGCAAATTCCCGCTGCGCAAAACTGGGTTCGGCGCCCGCAACCATGGTTAGAGAGGGAGAGGGATCGAAGTTTAAAGGACAGGAAATAACCACCACCAGGGAACCGATATCGGGTAATCTATGGGTGGCTTCGAGAATAAAAAATGAAAAATCACCGGGCAGGTTGTTTGCTTTGAGAAGAGCGAGATTGGTAGATGGCTCCACTCCAATCAATTCAGTGGCATAATTGATTCCACGGTAATCAATCCAACTGCGATTGCTGTTCATGACTACCGAAGCATTAGCCAGAATATGCCCTTCACGGCTTATAAAACACCCCGTGCCGGATTTAAGGGCATTTTGGAGGTCTCCCCTTTCATCATAAGTCCGATGAGCGGCCAAGACGCGGAAGACTCCCTTGGAATTCTCCGCAAATATACTGGTTATCCGCCGTTGGATGGCGCTGAATTCTGCATCTCCCTGGGCGAATGAGGTGTAGGAAAGTAGGAGAAGGAGTGTGCTAATTCTGGCTAGACCCCAAATCATCATAGGAGCTGTTTCTAGAACCCGATACTCTGACTACGGTTTGCCGATGCGAAACTCGGAGTATCCCGACTTATGGTGTAAGAAACGTAGGTGGCCAGCGCCGTGCTCTTTGACCGAATGGTAGAGGTCGGAAATTCATGTGTATAAGTCCGCGCTTCGGGCAGTTTTGCAGGAATAACATCCACAATAAAACTGGCCGGAGCACTGGAAATTGCGGGTGTGACCACGACTTTTTTACCAATCTCGGGCTCAATTACCGGTTTACTCACCAGGGGCTCCACTATGGGCTCCGCCACAGCCGATGCGATTGCCACGGTTTCAATATATTCGCTCTGCAGCTGGGATTTATCCCGGAAATTAACCAAAAGGACAAAAAGGACCATCGCAGCAGAGGAAAGTGGCACCCATAAACTGCTACGGGCAAATAGCAACTGGGGCAGACGACTCCACACGGATGCCTTCTCAATGAGTGTCTGAAGCTGACGCAGGCGGAATTCTTTTTGGAACTTGTCCCAGAATGCAGGATCAGGCTGCTCCGCTTTTTTGAGCTGGAGCAATTGTTCTAAACTTATTTTGTTCGGGTTTCCCGGCATGAATTTTTAATCTAACAAGTCTTTCAACATCGCCTGGAGTTGTTTTTTGGCATAATGCAGCCGAGACCTCACGGTGCCGACGGAGCAATTCATGATGCCGGCAATTTCCTGGTGGGAAAGATTATCAATTTCAAAAAGAACGATTACAGTTCTATGTTTAACAGACAAAGTTTGCAGCGCTTCGTTCAATTTATATTGCAATTCCTTTATCAGAGTCGGTTTTTCAGTGCTGGACTTGGCGGAGAGGGCCTCGAGCACATCGGCTGGGCTGGCTTCTTCGCTGAGTGTTTCGAAGCTGAGAAAACACCGCAACCGGTTCTTTTTCAGGTGTGTCAAGGTGGTATTGACAGCAATGCGGTAAAGCCAAGTGAAAAAAGATGATTTGGCCTTAAACCGGCCGATGGACTGAAAAGCCTTGATGAAGGCTTCCTGGGAGAGGTCGGATGAATCCTCCTTATTGGAGGTGAGGTTGTAGATGACCGAGTAAATCCGCTCCCGGTATTTGAGGACCAATTGGTCGAACGCAGCCACATCCCCTGATTGGACACGCCTGACCAGCAGTAGGTCGACATCTCTCTCAGCTTGAGCCTCGGGAGAGCCAACCAGGGTCCGATCTATGGTTCTGACAGATGCCATTGTGGCAAAACTAGCCCTATAAATTATAAAATCAACCCTAACCCGCATATCTCACAAATTTTCTACTGTGCTCCGGAATATCGGCACTGGTGCGGCCCTCGTTAAATGCGCGGGTGAAGCTGGGTCGACCGTCGGGGTCATGCCTTGCATTTTTGCAGCCATGCATAAATGCAAGGCTTGACCCCTTCCCTGTGAAATTCCCCTGCAAAATGAATGAGCACGCCTTCTAAAAGTAGGTAGATGCTTTTCCCAAATTGAGGTTTTAAGCCGTTAAAAACCGGGTTTAACCCCATGTACGCTTCTTGTGGCGATTTGCCCTCGAGCGCTTGCGACGCTTATGTTTTGCGATCTTTTTACGGCGTTTTTTCTTAAGATTGCCCATGAAATAAATTAAAAATAAGGCGTGGAAGGTGGCTAATTTGCTGAGCTGAGTAAAGTAAATTATCGTAACAACTCAGGTCTCCTTAGCCTAGATCGTCGGAAAGTATGAGAACGAAATTGGGCTTTGCTTCAAGGATAAAGGATGAAGGCAGAAGGATAATAATAAGAAACGAGAAAATTTTCATAGGATGGTGATTGAGAGAACTGTAGGAGGGGGTTTATCCCCCGATTGCTGTGAGGCCATTTGGAAGATCGGGGGATAAACCCCCTCCTACAGTTTCGTAATATGTTGTCAATAAAGCATCCATGCGGACGATTGTTTAAGATACCTGAGTAGTTACAAATTATCAATTAAATTATCCGATAGCAAAGCCGGTTTTTCGCAGTAAATCAGAAAATCCTCGAGGCAAATCGGCAACGACGGGCCGATTTTCCTCCATTGGCAGCGGCAATTGCACTTCCCGCAGAAATAAAGCCAATCCGCCGAATCCGCGTATGGCCCGGCTGACTGAATTTACCGTAGCCGACCCCGGGTCTGCTTGGTTGGCTCGGTAGAGTTCGTCTCCCAGAACGGGCAAGCCCGATTCATAGGCGTGAATGCGCAGCTGGTGTAAGCGGGGATTCCTCACCGTGGCCCGCCAGAGGGTCAGGGGTGGATTCTCCGCCAGCTTGTCAAAAAAAGTAGAAGATTTCTTCCCCGTTTTTTTGGAAATAACCACCCGGGTTTCCCGATTGTGCCAGGCCACCGGTAAATGGCATTGGCAATTTTGCTGGTTCCACTTTCCTGCGGAAACACCCAAAAATGTAAACTTGAACTGCTCAGAGCCCAAGCCGTTGCGCAAACGGTCTGAGGCGGCCTTGTTTTTGCCGTAAATGACCGGACCGCCCACCTCGTATTCAGGACCGGCAACGAAAAAAACCTCTGCAATACCCAGGCGCTGAAGCTCAGCTTTGCCTTGGGTCAATTGCGCCTTGATCCCCAAAGTGAGGTCAGGACATTGCAAAAACCAGGGGTGGGCGCGGGCGAGGACGTGGGGAGGCTTGTACAAGGCAAACCAGTTTTCGCGGTTTCTCAAAAGGGGCAACCGATGGGATTTTCTCCCTAACAAACCTGGGGGAAACCCAATAAACTCGCCGGATTTTGCCATAAAAATCCCCGGTAGTCTCGCCTACCGGGGCCGAAAGTAAACTGCTAAAACTCAGACGTATATGTACTTGGAATAGGCGGATTTCATTCTCCTGGCAGCATTTTTGTGAATGATTTTGGTCTTGGCCGCTTTATCCACCGCGGACACAAAGCGGACAGCCGCTTTTTTAGTAGCCTCGCCCTCACCCGAGGCAGCAGCCTTGGTTACATCTTTGTGCAGTGTCTTTAAGCGCGATTTGACAGCGCGATTCCGGGCAGTTTGCCGCGCCGTCTTGCGAATATTTTTTATTGCGGATGGGGAGTTAGCCATATTGGAAATTTTAAGTAGATGGGTGAAAATGATTTTTTGGTTTCATCTGTCAAGAGTTAAAGGAGTCAGCTTTGGACCTCGTAAGCCGGATTCTGTCACCCCGTAAACGGGATGGGCATTCATTCATCTAACAAGCATACTTGTTTCCCGCCAAGCGGGATGCGACATACCCGGGACCATTGGGCGGACCACCCCGTCCCCTATTTTGTCTTGCACCGAATTGGGTTTATCATGCCGCCTTGATTACTCAAGAGCGCGGTGAGCTCTTACCACACCTTTTCACCCTCACCCTTCGCAAAGCTCCGGGCGGTTTGTTTTCTGTGACACTGGCCGTCACCCTGATTTAAGGCAGGGCGCCCCCATTTTCACGGGGAATTCTGTCCTGTGGTGTCCGGACTTTCCTCTCAAATTCTAAAGAACCAAGCGAATGCCTGAAATCCAAAGCTAACTCGCTAAATAGACGACTCTTCCACAATTATCGCAGGTCGTCAATACCGCTCCTTTCCTTGCCTTTTCCAAAACTTCATTTGAAACCCGCAAATGACAGCCGAGGCATTTCTGTCTTTCCAGCGCCACCACGACCGGCAGCTTCATGCCGGCTGCCATTCGCCTATAGGCATTGAGATAACGCGCATCGATTCCCTGGCTGGCAGATTCAAATTGGAGAGCGGCATCCCTCAATTGGTTTTCCACATCGGCCATTCGATTTTCAAGAGCCGCAATTTCCTGCCGGATTTGCTCCTTGGAGGAGGCAAAACCAGCTTCCCGTTTTTTAAAGATTTCGGTTTCGTCATCGATCTCCAGCATCAGGCCGATCTCCTCTTCTTCCCAATCCAGAATCTTCTTTTCCAGCCCGTCTATTTCGTGAATCAGCGCCTGATACTCTTCATTCTTCTTCACCTGCATTTGTTGGTTCTTGTAGCGGAAGATCTGCTCCTCCGCCACGCCTACCCGCGTATCGAGATCGTTGCGCTGGACCTCCAGTTTGCGAAGCGTCAATTTGGAATCCGCCAACGTTTTTTTCTCCTGCTCAATGGCAGCTTCCAACTTTTTGATGCTTCCCGGGATGGATTGCAGAAGTTGCTGCAATCGGCGGACCAACTGTTCGCAATCCTGCAGAATAAGCAGTTTTTCAATTTGCGGATTCAAGGATGCCATCGGAAAGCTAAATGTAATACATGTCCTCGCTTTCTTCAGGCAAGAAGGATTCCAGGGTATAACTCTGGGTTTTATCGGCAAGGCTCTCCACCACTTCGGACCAAACTTTGCTAACGTACCGCCCTGAAGAACCGCTTGGCCCGAGGTTGACGCCCAACAATTCCCCATCAATTACCGATACAATATCAAACAGCGTTATTTCCGCGGGCGGCTTGGCCAGGCGGTAACCGCCTTGCCTGCCTCGCCGACTGTTGATCAACCCCCCGTTTCTAAGCTCGCTGAGGATCTGGACCAGGTAATTTGCGGGGATTTCCTCCTGCTCCGCCAACTTGTCGATGCGGGAAAAAGGTTTACTGCCGTAGGACCGGCTCAACTGGGCTAAAACCCGGCAGGCATACTCGACTTTCAAGGAGAGTTTCACTGGAAACACAAAATCCTGAGATATATGCCTTTGTAAACATAAATAAAGACTCGCAAATGCCATCCGGACCGAAAAAATATAGTCGCCTTTACCAGCTTACCTCTCCAATTTATACCTGTTCATGTCCAAAGATATAGAAGACCAAAATCCTACCGCTCAATCACCCGACAAATCCGGCTACGATGCCTCCAAAATCCAGAAACTCGAAGGCCTGGAAGGGGTCCGCAAACGTCCCGATATGTATATCGGCGATACTAACGAGCGCGGCCTCCACCACTGCGTATTTGAGATCGTAGACAATTCCATCGATGAGGCCCTGGCTGGCTACTGTTCCCTCATTTCAGTGACCATACACCTCGATGGTTCCTGCTCGATTACCGATGACGGCCGTGGTATCCCCGTCGATATCCACCCCAAATACAAAATTCCCGCTCTGGAGCTGGTTCTTATCAACCTCCATGCCGGCGGAAAATTCGGCAAAGGGGCCTACCAGGTATCGGGTGGCCTGCACGGTGTGGGAGCCAAATGCGTGAATGCAGTTTCCGAACATTTCGAAGTCGAAGTGCGCCGCGAGGGGAAAATCCATCACATGCAATTCTCCCAGGGGAAAACCACCCAGAAAATGAAAGTGATCGGCACCACCCAGAAGAGGGGTACCAAAATAACTTTCCTTCCCGATCCGGAGATTTTTCTCACCACTAGGGATTTTAAATACGAGATTCTGGCCAAGCGCTTACGCGAGCTGGCTTTTTTGAATCCGGGAGTGGAAATTTTGTTGGTCGACGAGCGCATCGACAAACGGGAAACCTTCAAGTTTGAAAACGGCATCGAGGAATACGTTGAGTTTCTCAACAAGTCAAAAAACGTGGTGACCGTAAAGCCCCTTACATTTAGCGGAAAAGTCACTCCTGAAGGGTCTGAAAGCGAGACTTTGGTCGACGTCAGCATGCAGTACACGGACAGCTACAACAACCAGATCTACGCCTATGCCAATTCAATATTTAACCTGGAAGGCGGCACCCACCTATCCGGTTTTCGCACCGCACTGACGCGCGCCATCAACAGCTATTCCAAAGCGAATAACCTGGTGAAGGAAAAAGATCCTCCCATAACCGGCGATGATGCCAGGGAGGGACTGACCGCGGTGGTTTCGGTAAAAGTTCCCGAACCGCGTTTTGAAGGTCAGACCAAGACAAAATTATCGAATAGCGAGGTAGACGGAATCGTGCAGAAAATTACCGGCGAAAACCTCAAAATCGCCTTCGAGACCACCCAGGGTCTGGCCAAAAAGATTATTGATAAATGTTTGAACGCGGCCCGGGCCAGAGAAGCGGCTCGGAAGGCGCGAGAAACCGTGCGAAAGAGTGCCCTCATCGGCGGCGGGTTACCCGGCAAGCTGGCCGATTGCTCGGAAAAAGACCCGGCGCTTTGTGAGCTTTATATTGTAGAAGGTGATTCCGCCGGTGGTTCGGCCAAACAGGGCCGCGATCGGAAAACCCAGGCCATACTTCCCTTGTTTGGCAAACCCATTAATGTAGAAAAAGCCCGCATCGACAAAGCCTTGCGCAATAAGTCTATTCAATTGCTTACTTCCGCCCTTGGAACCGGAATCGGCGACCATGAAGGTGATGGGGCCTTCGACGCCGGTAAAGCCCGTTATCACAAAATTATCCTCATGGCGGACGCCGATGTCGATGGCGCACATATTCAGACCCTCTATTTGACGTTTTTCTACCGCTACATGCGTGGATTGATCGAACGAGGTTTCCTCTATATCGCCCAACCCCCACTCTATAAAATCAAAAGACGCAGACGTGAACAATACGTGGAAAACGATGCCGAGTTAAACCGGATCCTGTTGGAGCTGGGTTCGGAAGACGTAACCCTGGTCAGAATACGCGACGACCACCATTTTCCATCGTCAACGATCGATAAAATTGTAGAGGCTCTGGCTCGTCTTGAGGTTCTCAGCGGGGGCGTTTCGCGCTATGGCTGCCCGATCGTGGAGTATCTGGACCATAAAAATCGCGAAACGCTGGCCCTACCCGAATACATAGCGCGCATACGCACGGGTAATCGGGAAGAATACGAATTCCTCCTGGATGACGACGACCGTTCGAAATTTTATATCGAGCAGGGAATTACCGAAGACCTTTACGAAGGTTCCACCGTGCGGGAGGTAGAATCAGAGGATGGTACTACGGTTCAACAGCGCATCAGCGTTTATGAGATTTTTGAAGCGGGACAAATGTCAAAAATACTGAAGCGTATATCCGACGCCGGCCTATCCATCAACCGATTCACGCGAACCGAAGAAGCCCGATATAAGCTCATTGAAAACATGGGAAATGAGAAAAAGGAGAGATCGCTGGAACTTCATTCAATTTTGGAACTGACCAGGAACATACGCCAGTTGGGACGGCGAGGTCTGAGCATTCAGCGTTACAAGGGCCTGGGTGAAATGAATGCCAAACAGCTCTATGAAACTACCATGGACCCGAATAAAAGGCGGTTATTGAAAGTGGATATCGAAGATGCCGCCGGGGCAGAAGCTACCTTTTCCATGCTCATGGGAGAAGATGTAGCTTCGCGCCGAGCGTTTATTGAAGACAACGCACTCAACACCTCCTACCTGGACGTCTGATCCAGGACAAATCCCCATTCATTAGTTGATGAACCTGGAAAAAGAACGCCTTATACCGACCAGCATAACCGAAATTATGCAGACGGCATACATCGACTACTCGATGTCCGTCATCATAAGCCGTGCTCTTCCCGATGCCCGGGACGGCTTGAAACCGGTTCAGCGCCGCGTCCTCTACGCTATGCTTCGCGAAGGATTATTACACAACCGACCCTTCGACAAATGCGCCGGTGTAGTCGGTGAAGTTTTGAAAAACTATCATCCACACGGAGACATTTCGGTCTACGACACCTTGGTGCGGCTCGCCCAACATTGGGTGATGCGTTACCCGCTGATTATCCCGCAGGGCAATTTTGGTTCGATCGATGGTGATCCCCCAGCCGCCTACCGCTACACCGAAGCCAAGCTCCACGATATTGCGGAAGATCTTCTCCGGCAAATTGATGAAGATACGGTGGATTTCGTTCCCAATTATAAGGAGAGCACTACGGAACCATCCGTTTTGCCGGCGGCCTTGCCCAACCTGCTCATGAATGGTTCAACTGGAATTGCCGTGGGAATGACCACCAACATCCCTCCGCATAACCTGGGTGAGCTGATTGATGCAACCTGTGCCATCATCGACAATGCGACCATATCCATTGACGATGTCATGACATACATACCGGGACCCGATTTTCCAACCGGTGGCGCCATTGCCGGGCGCGATGCCATTGATAAATACATGCGCACCGGTCGCGGTATCATTAAAGTAAAGGGAACGGTTACTACCGAAGAACTGAGCAATGGTAAGCAACAAATCATCATTTCCGAGATTCCTTACTATGTAAACCGCAGCTCGCTGGTCACCAAGATCGCTGAATTGATCGGAAATAAAGTCCTCACCGAGATCAGCGACCTCAGGGATGAGTCGGATGAAAACACCCGCATTGTCATCGAAGTAAAACGTGGTGATTCACCCCGCGTTGTCATTAATAAACTCAATAAACATACCCCGCTCGAATCTTCCTTCGGCGTGATTTTGCTGGCTCTGGTCAAACGCCGTCCCAAGCAGATGAACATCAAGGAGATGATCGAGTGCTACATCGAACATCGACGGGAGGTCGTGGCTCGAAGAACCCAATTCCGCCTGAGGAAGGCGGGAGACCGGGCCCACGTCCTGGAGGGGTATAAAATCGCCCTGGATAACCTGGATGATATCGTGAAAATTATCCGGGCATCGAGGAACCGGGATGAGGCAAAGCGCAGCCTCATGGCCAAATACCCGGTCTCCGACCGTCAGACCGACGCCATTCTCGACCTGCGCCTCTACCAATTGACCGGACTCGAAAGGGATAAGATCGAGGTAGAGTATCGGGATCTTATCCAACGCATTGAGGAATTAAAACAGATTCTGGAAAGCGAATCGAAACTTCTTTTCGTCATTAAAGAAGAGCTGGTCGCTATGAAGAAAAAATATCCTTCGCAACGAATGACAAAAATTGTCGCTGCCGAAGGTGAGTTCAGGATGGAAGACGTCATTGCCAACGAAGGGTGCGTTATATCGGTCTCCCATAAAGGCTTCATCAAGCGAACCAGCGTTAAGGCATACCGCTCACAGAAAAGAGGCGGCAAGGGGATCATCGGCTCGGGTTCCTACCAGGAGGACTTCATCGAGCATGTTTTTACCGCCAGCACTCATGACAATATCATGTTTTTCATGAATAACGGCAGGGTTTACGTTGAGAAAGTGTACGAGATTCCTCAAGGCACCCGCGTCTTCAAGGGCCGTTCCATAGTGAACCTGCTGCAGATGCGGGAAGATGAGAAAATCGCCGCTATGATCTGTGTTCCAGAATTTTCGGAAGAGCTTCATCTGGTAAAAGTTACCCGCAAGGGTGTGGTTAAGAAGACCAATCTGAAAGCATACGCTAATTACCGCCAGGGCGGAATTATCGGAATCAATATCGATGCGGGGGATCAATTGATCGATGTATTGCTCACCCAAGGCCAAAACCAGATTCTCATTGTCACGCAGAACGGCATGTCGATCCGATTCAGGGAAACGGATATGCGGGACCAGGGCCGGGCCACTCGGGGCGTAAAAGGAATCACCCTCAAGCAGGAGGATTACGTGAAGTCAGCGGTGGTGCCCAATCCCGAAGCAACCCTCTTGATCGTAGGCGAAAACGGTCTGGGAAAACGAAGCGATTTTGAAGACTACCGCCTTCAGAGCCGCGGTGGAACTGGTGTCATAGCTATGAGGACCTCCGGTGTTGCCGGCGCATTGGCCGTTAAGGAAGAAGATGAGATTATGATCCTTACCCTCAGTGGCCAAGCCATCCGATCCCCGGTCAAGGACGTTCGTGTCATAGGTCGCACTACCCAGGGCGTTCGCATGATGAACATCGCTGAGGATGACAAGATTGTCGCCACAGCCGGGGTGGTTGAAACCGAAGATATCGACGAAATTGAGGAAGGGTAAGCATTTACCAGCGAGTTTGCGAAAGGATCATAAAAGCTCCAGCTGATCCCTGGAAATATCAGCATCACCCGGCTGACTCCATTGCAGAATTTGGGATAATGTGAGCGATTTCGCCCCATCGTAACCGTTGAGGTTTCCGAGCAAAGCGGCGGATGCCAAAGCATCGTAAGGGGCACAATGGAAAGTTCTACGGTCTAATGGACACCATCGATCGGCCCATTGGTCTAAAAGTTTTTGCAAATGAAAGGCGCCGATCAATTCAGCCAAATTATAAGAATCAAGACCGGGGAAGAGCGAACGATAAAGTGCGCAGGTGTCCAGCCATGGTCCCCAATCGATATCCATTGCGCTGGTTATAAAGTTGGGACATGGGCTGGTGAATGGCCATACGCTTTTAATTAGACCATTTTCGACGCTGGCGTGATGAGCCGCAAACGGACCTTGAGCCCGTTTATCCCGAAACAGCTCCCAATCTGTTTCAAATGTATCCCTCTCCGCGACGTCCTCATTACGAATACTATGGGTGGCGGTCTCCCAATCGGGTATCGAGGCAATGGAACGACATAAACGAGTCGACATCTCCGTGACCTCGCCACTTAAAAACGTCACTAACCCATACTCCACAATACCGCTTTGGCGACTTCCTTCAAAATCGAGGCAATAAATCGGGGATTGAGTCCAAGATGATGCAATGCTTGTACTGCCCTCTGACATTCTATACTTTTAAAAAAATAAATTTAGCGCCATAAAGCCAACCCTAAGATGGATACGGAATCTCTAATCCCGTTTTTGGAAACACTCATGGATAGAAGCGGCGCGGTTATTTCGCCGTATTTTTACAACCGGGACTTTTCCGTTGATGAAAAAGACGATGAGTCTCCAGTCACTCGAGCGGACTGGGAGGCTGAAACGTGTATCCGATCTCTGATCCAAAAAGAATTTCCGCACCATGGCATTATGGGAGAGGAATTTGGTCATGAAAACGAAGGAGCCGAATTCACCTGGATAATCGATCCCATTGATGGAACCAAAGCCTTTATTACCGGGGTGCCCTTGTTCACTACCTTGATAGGCCTTCTACACCACGGTGAACCTATTCTTGGGGCAATCCACCAGCCTCTGCTTAAATTAAAATGCATCGGCGACAATACCAAGTGTCTCTTCAACGGGAAACCAACGCGTTGCCGGTCCACTTCGAGGTTGGAGGAGGCGACCATGGTAAGCTCCAGTGCACTAACGCCGGGGCAATATGAGAATGGCGCTCGATTCAATGCGCTTATTCGCAAGGTAAAGCTCTACCGCACCTGGGCAGATGGTTACGGCTACCTTCTATTGGCGAGTGGAAAAGCAGATGTAACGGTTGATCCGATCATGAACCCATGGGATATTTTCCCCGTAATTCCCGTGGTTCGCGGTGCCGGTGCCCGCATATCCAACTGGCAGGGCAACACCGACCACTGGAAATCGTGTGTGGCGGCAACACCCGATCTATTCGACCAAGTCGTCGACGCCCTTAACGACGGTTGACCCGGAGGATTTCCGTTTTCGTTCCGGCTACGGTTTCGGATTCAAGAAAACCTCCGAAAGCCATACCGGGATATACCAAAGATCGCTTCCCCAGAATCGTGCCCGGATTCAACACGGTGTTGCACCCTACTTCTGCCCGGTCGCCGACCATTGCTCCCAGTTTCCGCAATCCCGAATTTACCTTGCCACCCGGTATGGCAACCCATACCTCCTGCTGATCAAGCCTGAGATTTGAACAGATCACCCCCGCTGCCAGATGAGCGCGGTTACCGAGCACCGAATTTCCCACGTAGTTAAAGTGAGGGACTTCTACGTGGTTGAGTAAAAGTGAATCCTTAAATTCGCACGAATTTCCCAGAACACAATCTTCGCCGACAATGAGGTTACCGCGAATGAATGCGCCGGGTCGAATCTCTGTGCGAGCGCCTATGAAAGCGGGTCCCTGAATAACCACATTGGGGGCGAGTTTTACCGCCCGGTCCAAAAATACGCGACCCTCGATAACCACCCCGGACGGTAAATCGGCTGGAGCAGGAAACTGGGAAACAAGCGCGGAACTCGCCAGCGCTTCCCCAATTTTAGGTATCCATGACCAGGGGGTGCAGTCCGTATTAAAAAATGACCGAAAGGGAAAATTACCAGGCAGGGAAAACAATTCCTCGGCTTTCATCAAGACCACACAAATGCCTTACGGAACTGGATTCAACCGAAATGGAGGAGGTTCCGAGGATTTAGCCCACATTGGGGAGTCGCACTTCGTGCTCCTGCTGTCGTCGCTACGCTCCTCGAAAGAACAAGTTCAAATCCGGGCCCTTTTTTTGGGTGCAGGGCCCGGATTTGAACCGGGGACCTTCAGGTTATGAGCCTGACGAGCTACCAGACTGCTCCACCCTGCAACTATAGAAAGAGGATGAATAATTTTCAGAATTCAACTCTGGGCAAGGCTTTTTTTCAGGATTTTGTTTTTGCGCCTTCCCGGCGCCAAGAACTGTACTTGCGAAGGGGTCAAAAATGAGGGGCAACCGGTTAAGCCGGATAGCTCACTACCGAGCGAACGCGACAGCTTACCTACCGAGCGAACGCGACATCACACTACCGAGCGAATGCGACAGCTTACCATTCGTAGCGAGCGAACGAAGATCGAGTGCTGGTGGGGTCATCGAGTTGATTCGCGGGTGAAGCTGGGTCGACACCCCGCAAAGTCGCGAATCTAGAGAGGGCCACACCAGCACCGATATTCCGGAGCGCAGTAGAAGATTTGGTGAGCTATCCGGGTTAAGCCACCTTTTGATTTATTTTCGAACTAAGGACTATTCGGGTTGAATCGAAAATACCCCTTGCTTTTCTTTTCTCAAACAGTAGCTTGACCTCCTTTTTAGAATCCTACGATTCAGTTAACGATCACCTTCAACCACTCGATAAGGAATCATCCCAATTCAGATTCCTGCATTTATTATGAATATAACTGTTAGAGACTTGTTGGACGCCGGAGTCCATTTCGGCCATCAAACCAAACGCTGGAATCCAAAATCGAAACCCTTTGTTTTCGATCACCGTCATGGCATTTCCATCATCGATCTTGAAAAAACCTTCAACTGTCTGGAAATCGCGGTCGAATTTATTGAAGAAACGGTGGCCCAAAGCGAGAAAATCCTGCTGGTTGGCACCAAAAAACAAGCCCAGGAAGTCGTCCGAGAGGCTGCCATTGCTACCGAAATGCCGTTTTGTGTTAACCGCTGGCTGGGGGGAACCCTTACCAATTTCTCCACCATCCTGAACAGTATTTCCAAATACCAGAATTACCTCAGTATGGAATCGGACGGTTCCCTCAATAAGCTCCCTAAAAAGGAAGTTGCAGCCATACGCCGCCAAATGAACCGCATGCACCGTAATTTTGAAGGCTTGCTGGAAATGCCCAAGCTGCCCGATGCCATTTTTATTGTAGATATCAAAAAGGAGGCAATTGCCTTGGCCGAGGCCAATAAGCTTGGCATCCCGGTCATTGCCCTGGTTGATACCAATTCCGATCCCTCCTTGGCGCAATACCCCATACCGGGTAATGACGATGCGGTAAAATCTATCCGCATAATCGTGGAAACGATTATGGAAGCTATCCAGAGCGGCGTGGTAAAACGTGAATCCACCCGCACACCTTTGCCATTCCTGGCTGAACCGGTAGCCGAAACTTACTCCGAACAGGTCGCGGCAGAGGCAGCCGAGCACATGGGGGAAATAACCGTTACCATCGATCCGGAACTCATGTTGGACCAGGATGTTTCATCCGAAGGAAGACCCTGAGCCTTATATTTCCTTTATTGATTAGAACCAAATGAATGTACATATATCAGCAAGAATGGTCAGCGAATTGCGCCAGAGGACCGGAGTCGGTTTAATGGACTGCAAAAAAGCCTTGGTGGAACATAATGGCGATGTTGAAAAAGCCATTATCGACCTGAGGAAAAAAGGCGTCTCGATTGCGGCTAAGAAAGCGGGCCGGGAAGCCAGTGAAGGAATAATCGAACAATACATCCACATGGGTGGAAAAATCGGGGTATTGATCGAACTCAACTGTGAAACAGATTTTGTAGCCAAGACCGATGACTTCAAGTCCCTGGCTCGGGATCTCTGTCTGCATATCGCAGCAGCCAGTCCCACATACCTCACTCGGGAGGATGTTCCCGAAGATCACCTGGCAAGCGAACGCGATATAGCTACCTCACAGGCGGTTGGAAAGCCACCTCAGGCAATTCAAAACATTGTCGCGGGTAAACTGGAAAAGTTTTTCTCCCAGGTCTGCATGGTGGATCAACCTTTCGTCAAGGACCCGGGTAGAACTATAAGAGATTTGGTAACTGAAAAGGTAGCCCAACTGGGTGAGAATATCGTAATTCGCCGTTTCACGCGTTTTCAGCTCGGTCAGTAGTAGCGCCTAGTGTGGTGTCCCAGAAATTTCCTCGCGCGCCCGTCGGGGTCATGCCGTAGAAAAGTGATGCCTTCCGAAAGAAAAGGGTCAGGTCTTAAAAACTGTATTCCGTTGTACTCCATACACTTTTACAAGACGACTGACCCTGTAAGGCATAACTTTTTACGTCTTGACCCCTTCCCCGCGACCCAGTTTGTGTGAACGAATTAACGGGACACCACACTAGCCCGCATGTCCCACTACCGAGGCCGCAGGCCGACACCCCGCCTACCGTGAACGCGACATCATCCAATTCGTAGCGAGCGAACTAAGGTCGAGCGCTGGTGCGGGCATTGAGCAGATTTGCGGGTGAAGCTGGGTAGACCAGACCCCCTCGAAAGTACTCCGGATGACTACCGTGAAGAAATGCGTTGGTTACGACAAGCCCGCTCAACCCGCTCAAGATAATCCTCGACCTCAATGGTATAGGCCAAATCCAAGGCATCCCTTAGAATTGGTATTGCATCGCAATACAGGGTTTCCTGGACCAAAATCTGGGCAAATGCGGTAAGCGCGGTCACCTTAAACTCGTCGTCGCCAAGCTCAATAGCCAGCTCGAAGTTTTTACGCGCTTCTTCAAGGCTCCGGTCGGCTTCTTCTTGGTTACCCTCATTTCGCGATTTTCTACATTGGGAATAGTGGTATCTCGCCAGCAAAAGAACGGTCTCCTTATCTTCTGGATCAAGTTTCAGTATCTCTTCCAACAACTTGATGGTGGTTGCCGAATCTCGCTGCTCAGCAATTGAGATCCTGGCTTCCAGGCGGAGAAGAGTCAGGTGATGCTCTTCGCTCAAGGTATCGGCAAATACACGGCGTATTGTCTGGATGATAATATCTCCATTTTTCCAATACCCACGGGTGACCATAACCTCGGCCGCATTCACCGGTCTATCCTGATCCTGAGCTGGGTCCAGTTCTATGGCGTCGATGTGAGCTTCGGTGCCCAGTTCGATCTGATTTTCGTTCAAGTAAATGTCGCCAAGACGGCTCATGGTTTCGGAGGTCCCTTGCCCCATACGCCGGACGATTTCGTAATTTGATGCGGCAGCCAGCGGCATGTCCAAGGCGATAAAGGAGTTGGCTTGTATTACCAGGAAGTCGGACTGATCATTGATTTTCTCGGCCCGGGCTATCATTTCCTCGAAAAGCGAAATGGATTCCAAATGTTTTTCCTGCTTGAGCAGGGTGGAAACCAGCCCCTTATACCAATCCAGAGTATTGGGATCTGCCACAATGGCTCTCTTGTAAGCGCTTTCCGATTCCAGAATTTTGTCCTGGTTGAGGTAAATCATGCCCAGAAGGCCAAACGTCCGCGCGTCATCTTCACCTAACTGAGTAGCTCGATTGAACGCTTTTCCCGCTTCATCCCAATTATCTGTTTGTATGTAACAATAGCCAATCAGCTTGTATGCCGCTTGAAAGGTGGGCCATTTGCGGACTGCTCTTTTAAAATATTCCAGAGACTGGAGCAGCTTGTCCACCCGGTAGTAGTGCAAGCCGAGTGTAAAATCGAGGGCGGAGCTGGCATCCCGCGTTATCGCCGACTCCAGGTAAGCCAGCGCCCTGGCATCCTGGTTTTCTCCAACAATGTTATGGTAAGTTTGCAAAACTTCCTTCTCTTCCGACTTGATGGTGGGCAATTTAGCGCCCTGGGCCGCCAAATCTTGATAGTATTCATCGAAGTAACCAGGCTTTTTCCAGAACTGCATGTCGACTTCGCTGGAAACCTCAATACAAAAACCCAAGGCAAACACGCCGCCTAACGACAGGCGAAATAGCATGGAAGGAATAGGTTTCATTGATATCAGCGACGCAGGGAGAAGGAGAGCGGCAGGCGAACTCGGGTCTTTACTTTTCTGCCGTCTTTTTCACCCGGCTCAAACTTCCATTGCCGAACGGCTTTGATGGCATTTTCATTAAATTCACGGTTGGTAGACTTCGAAACTCGGGGACGTTTTACATTGCCTAATTCGTCGACGATAAAGATCAAATGGACATCTCCCTGTACCCGGTTACGCTTTAGTTCCGGTGGGTATACCGGAGTAATCTTAACCAAAGGAATCGGTGGCTTATCGAGATCGGAAATTTCAAAAACCATATCATCGAAACTATCGGATATATCAAATACCTGGACAGATACTCCACTGGAACTCATTCCTCCGTCTCCAGCATTCAGGGCCATGTTGATCTGCTCCAGCGTCAGTTGCTGCTCCTGCTTTTTCATTTCGATGTCCTCCTCTTTCTCTTCCTCCTTTTCCGGCTTGGGAGGCTCGGGGGGGGGGGGAGGGGGAGGGGGAATTTGAATGCTATTATTCTCCTTACCTTTATCGATATCATCCAGAGAGGAAATGATCTGGGTGAGAGGCAGGGCGAGGAATAATGCCGCGGTGATTAGTCCACCCAAGGGTAGAGAAAAAGGAAGCGAATTGCCCTGATAATCTGAAGAGAAGACATTTTTCATTTAGCTATTGGGGTTGAATCATTAGAACCTGATATTGTCACTGCATCTCTGAGGATATGCTTATTTTACTGGCCTTGCCGAGTTGGGCTTCGTCAATAACGCGAATGATTAACCCGGCACTGGCATTTTTATCGACTTGCAAGATTACCGGCATCGGATCCCTGGCATTTAATCGGCGCACGATGGGGCGAATACCACTAATCCCGACTTCCTGCCCACCGTAAACCACCCGGTTATTACCGGTAATGGCGATTAAAATACTATTCTTTTCAAGCTGGTAGAGAGTCTGGGTTATGGGTTTTTCAATGTCCACACCAGGTTCTTCCACGAAGACGGTAGTGACAATGAAGAAAATTAACAAAATAAAGACCATGTCGATCATGGGCGATATGTTGATATCGCTTAACTCGCCTCCTTCAGCTAAAGATTTACGTCCCTTCATGCTCTAGGCGCTATGTCGTGGGAGAGGCCGGAGTGGCAAAACCCTTGGATTTTTGGATTTTTTGTAACACAAGACTTTCCAATCTGACAAGAAAAGCCGCGTATTGGTTTCGTTTCTTTTGAATCATGGAGACCAGCAGGTAACCGGGAATCGCTATAATCAGGCCGGTTTGCGTGGTAATCAATGCTTCGGAAATGCCCTCAGCCACCAAGTCGATCGTTTTTCCGGAACCACTGGACAGCGCTTTGAAAGTTCCGAGCATTCCAATGACGGTTCCGAGTAAACCCAGTAAGGGCGCTACCGTCACTAGAATATTCAGAAACATCAACCGCGCATCGACAACGGGAATAGCCGCGGTGGAAATTTCCATAAACCGATTCCGCACCTCATCGGCAGAATCAGCGCTCTCATCTTTCACATAGGCGATAATTTCACCCACGTGACCGGTCCCTTTAGCGGGATCGTCGATCCACTTCTCGAACTCTACTTCGGGCACCCTGTTATGGTTTCCACGCCGAAAAAAGAGCACCAATTCCATGGCGGTGAAATAAATAATAAAGGCCAGAAAAAGCAGGGGTACCATAACCCAGCCTCCGCTCAACCAAACTTCGACGAAATCATTTAAACTAATTATCTTGGCAAAGACCATACTTGCATCCTTTTAGTTTCTTGCCGGTAATCCGTTAAGCAGGCCAACTGCCGTCTGCTCCATGCTACCCAGAACGCTTTTTGACATCCGGGAAAGCAGTGCGTGAATCAAGAGCGTCGAAATGGCGATGACCAATCCAAATTCGGTAGTAATCAGCGCTTCCGAAATTCCCGAAGACAATTGCCGGGCATCACCAGTACCGAAAATAGTGATGAGTTTAAAGGTGTTGATCATACCCGTCACCGTTCCAAGCAGCCCCAGGAGGGGCGCGGTAGCGGCAGTAACGGCAATAAAAGGTAAGAAACGCTCCAGCTTGGGTTGAGTTCCCAGCATCTGCTCGTAGAGAATTTCCTCTACCAGGTCTTCTTCCGCATCAATATTCTCCAGGGCCGCAGTCAACATTCGACCACTTGGCCCCTGTACATCGCGCGCATGCGCGAGGGCATCCTCATTGCGCCCGCTTCTGAGATGATCCAGAATAATTTCCAGATCCTTCGGACTGGCCTTCTTAACTGATAGCAGTTCGAAAATTTTAAACAGCGATATTAAAAGGGCCGCCAGTGCAAGCGTAAGAATGGGATACATAACCACTCCACCCTTTTCGACGTGTCGTCTAAACGTTTCTTTTAAGGCTAGGATGTCGATGGCTTCATCCAGCTTTGAATCCAGAAATAGAGTGCCGGCGCCCGAGGTTGTGACGGCAGACATAGCCGCCTCCGGGGCGCCATCCACCCGGACTTGAATGGGCCTCAAATCCTGAGGATTTGTATCGACCAATCCCGCGGTCTCACCCGTGGAAAACATGCCAATCGGGCCAATGATGGCAAAATTGCCCTCAACTAGCTCTCCGCCTTCCACTTCACACTGCCCTTCGAAGGTGTAGCCGGTAACCATTTTATCTAACCGATCAAACGAAACGTTCAAAACGGCAACCTGTAATTCATAACGTTCCTTTAAAGGGATATCGGAATTGTCTTTTGCCGTGCGAGCTTGTTCTACTATGTCCTCGTAAAGCTGAATTTCACCGACGTGCAGGGCATTGCCGAGGAACTCATTGATATAATTTCCCAACGCGGTGTGCAGGTAATCGTTTTGCCGGACGAGTTCGGAATCTCTCTTCTGCAGTTCTGTTTTGACGCGGTTTACACCGGAAGCCTGCTCCACCACCTCATCTCGTCGATCGGTCAGCTCGATCTTAAGGTCTTCCAACTGATTGATTTCCTGGGCCAGCGGAATCTTCTGCTCGGCGATAGTGTTCCGAAGCTGGGCCAATTCGGTTAATGCGCGTTCCAGATCACCCTCCGTGGTTCGGGCGGCAACCTCATAATTCTGGGCGCTCAAGCCAGCGACTGAAAGTAAAAGAGCGCTGAGGATAAACTTTTTCATAAAAATTATGCTTTTCAGGGTCATGCCTGAGGGCCGGTTAGTTGGCATCCTTAATTTCCACCGGGACTTCTACGAATTCTGCCGGATGTCTGTTATCGGCGGCTAGTACTGCTGTGCCTACCGCTTCAGCTATTTCGGGCCGGTCCTGCCAAACCCACCCTCGTCCTATAACCGGGTAGCCAAATCCCGCGTTAATCTGATTTTCATCTACAAAGTAGGCTTGGCCAAAACCGAGGTACAAAGTCTTCACCTCGAGGATCTCACCATTCTCCTTTTCCCTCAATTCGCTGCTGGGTGTTACCACCTTGTTGAAATACTCAATATTCTGAAGGATGGAAATGATATTTTGGACGCGGTCTTCCAGGGATACATCCAACTGACGATTTGAATTGGGATCAGGAATCCGGCGCAATTGCGTGGATACCTTTTCCCGAAACACCGAAGGAAAAATTGTGGAGAGGTCGAGTATGCGCTTTTCGAATTCAGGAACCGCCCGGCGAATTTCCTCAAGAGCCTGCTCTTGAATTTCGATGCTTTGGCTCATCTCATTTTGTTCACTGTCGGCAGTGGTTACATCCTGCTCGGAATCGGCTATATCCTTGCGAATATCTTCAATTTCGCTTTTCAGGAAGGCTATGTCTTCGTTCAGTGTTTTTTCTTCCGCCAGCCACTGGGTTCTTTCTTCGGCGAGAATCCGGCGCGCTTCCACCCACTTTTCCAGCGTTGATCGGGCCTTGGTCAAAATCTCGGCCCCCATTATGGACGAGGATCCGCCGGCGGTTACTGCCAGCATTAGCGATAGATTTAAAATTCTATTCTTCATGTTTAATGTGATAGCGAAGACGTTGCAGTAATTGGGTTTAATTTCGGGCGGCTCTGTAGACGTTTCTGACGCCCACCAGATATTCTTCCACGTGGTCTTGCGGCTTTACATCCTGGGCTCGCTCCAAGGCGCGGACAGCTTCACGATATTGTTCCATGGCAACCAGCGCCTTGCCGTAGTGAAACAGGGCTTTCGCTTCATAATCGCGCAAATTCTGGGCACGCTCGTAAAGAAACTCCGCCTTCTCAAAATTTTCGTTTTGTGCATAAAAATCCGCCAACATTATCAAGACGTCGCCATCCAAGGGATTTTCAGTAACCATCGATTCCAGGATGGGAACGATGGCGCTGGACATTTTGTCACTGGCAGCTTGGATCTTGGCATTCAGCTTGCGAACAACGAAGGCCATTTTGCTGTCGAGGCTATTTCCGTAGGAACGGTTGATTTCAGCCAAGACTTCGGATGCCGCATCGAAAAATCCCGCATCTATCAGGTTGGAGGCTGCGTCGATAGGTTTTTCAACATTCAACCGTCCACGGGCCAAGATAGCTTCCTTATATATTTCTAAGGCGGCTTCCACGAAACCATTCTCTACGTAAATATCGCCCAAGGTAATTAAGTTCTCGGCTGAATTGGTTCCCATGCGCCTGAGCACTTCGAAGTTTGAGGCGGCATTGAGTTTTTCTTCCACCCCCAAAAATGCCTCCGCTTGCAGCTCCCAATACTCGGTTTCTTTGGGGTTTCTTTCAATCAGCTTTTCAAACAAACCCACTGCATCTTTAAATTTGCGTTGGTATAGAATACTCTTGGCCAGCCCGAACTCCCAGGCCTCGTTCTGCACTTCGTAGATCAGGGCGGATCGATACGAGGTCTCCGAGGCGATAAACTGCTCATTTTTATAAAACAGGTATCCGAGAATACCGAAAATATTCTTGTCAACCGCACCGAGCTTAACCGCGATTGTAAAATGATTCCGCGCTTTGGCCTCGTTGCCGAGTTGGAAGTAAAGAAAGGCCAGGTTCTCATGTGCCCTGAGGAAATCCTTGTGTTTCTTAACGGCCGATTCGTAATAGCGCACCGCCTCTTGCAAGTTGCCATCCTGGTAAGCAAAATTGGCCAGGATTAAATCGAAGGAAGCGTTGGACCCTTCCTCGGCCGCCTTGACGGTGAGAGAAGCGCGAGCCTCCGCCCGGTTTGTCTGCATAAGGGTTGTAAACTCCTCCAAATACGTCTTATCTACCTGAGTGAGGCGGGGTTCTACGGTGATGCGTGGGGCATAGGTACCGTTAAACCGGGCAATAAAATCGGGGTCAGACCAAAAATCAGTCTGAGGTTTTTGGGCCCGTAACCCCATTCCCAAAGCACTTAGAGCGCCCAGGACGAACAGAACCTGTTTCAATCTTTTGATTGGTCTTAACATGAGTTGTGCGATTAATCTGCGAAAGCAAAGGGGTCAAAAATTGAGCATTGGATCCCTAATTGGGGTTGGAGAGGCTGATAATACCTGCACCGCCCAGGCGGGCTTCATCCATTATCCTGACAACCAGACCAGCGTTTGCCGCATCTTCAGCTTCTACTAACACCGGCGCCTCACTATCTTTTTGCAATACCTGACCGACTTTGGGACGGACGGATCCGATGCCGATTTTTTCGATTGCTCCGTTGGACTTGTAAAAGATTTGGTTGTTTTTATCCACTAGAATGGTGACAGATTCTTGGTCCTCATCGAGCTGATCCGGTAATTCGTCTGGATTAGGCCTGTCCGCTCCAAATCCCGATTCCTCGACAAAAACCGTAGTTACGATGAAGAAGATGAGAAGGATGAACACCATGTCGATCATCGGAGAGATGTTGATGTTGGTTTTGTCCTCCCCGGCGCTGAGTGATTTTCTGCTTCTCATGGGATAAAAGTATACTTTGCGGTGGCGGTGTGTTTATGGTCTGCCGGGCAGTCCGTTGATGAATCCAATGGCAGTTCTTTCCATGCTACCGAGCACTCCTTTGGCCTTTCGGGACAAGAGGGCGTGCAGAATCAGTGATGGAATGGCCACAATCAATCCAAATTCGGTGGTAATCAGCGCTTCGGATATACCGGTGGACAGGGATTTGGCGTCTCCGGTTCCGAAGATGGTAATCAATTTGAAGGTGGTTATCATACCGGTAACCGTGCCCAAAAGTCCGAGCAATGGAGCGATCCCGGCTGTAACGGCAATAAAGGGAAGAAAGCGTTCCAGCCGCGGCTGGGTAGTGATCATTTGTTGATAGAGAACTTCCTCCACATGGTCTTTATCCTTTCCAGCGCTTTCAACCGCCGCCGTCAACAACCGGCCCACCGGCCCTCCGATTTTCTGGGCATATTGCATGGCATCGTCGCGATTACCCTTATTGAGCGCCTCAATGATATAGCTGAGGTCCTGGGGCCGCGCTCGGCGAACTCCGGAGATTTCTATGAATTTGAAAATGGCAACAATTAGGGCTATGCCCGCCAAAGCCAGAATAAAATAGATAACTATTCCACCTTTCTCGATAACTTCCAGAATGGTGTCTTTGGAAGCTTCCACCTGAACGGCCGCTCCCAGTGTGGCATCGACCGGAATGGGTCCAACCATGTTTTGGCTAAAATTCGAAATAAGTCCGTCAAGTTCTTCCCCGAGGCTAACCGTAGTGGGTTGAGACGATCCAAACTCGCGCGAAGCCATACCGGAGGCGTTGTTATTGGGGCTGGAGAAGAAAACTATCGGACCCAATGCCGTAAAGGTGCCCTCTTTTAATAAGCCCCCCGGCAAAATACCTTTTCCAGAAAACTGGTGTCCACCAACTATATTCTCCAAGCGCGTGATGGCCGAATTAATGACCTTTAATTGCGTGTTGAACCGATCGGCGGCCGAAAGGTTAATATCCTCCGTAGCGAGTTTGGCTTCCTCCACTTGTTCGGCATGAAGTTGGCGTTCGCTAATATGGAGCCGGTTGTCGAAGGCACGAATGTATTCCCCCATAAGGCTGGTCAAATAATCGTTCTCGTCTTTGCGTGCCTCCACGTCATTTTCTAAAGACCTTAGGTCGCGATCCGTATTATCACGGCGACGAAGGATCCGACCGAGTTCGGCCCGCAGTTCGAAAGCGCGGTCTTTCAGACGGCTCTCCTCGGCTTGCAAGGGCTGGCGCTCCATGACGATTTGCTCCTTGAAGGACTCTAACTGGTCACCGGCCTGCACGAGCTCCCCGTGGGCGCTGGCGGCAACCTGTTCGAAGGATTGAGCGCCCAAGGATAACGTAGTAAATAACCCCAATAGAACGGTTAAAATTCTTTTCATTAGAAAATTAGTGAAGACAATTAAATAGCATGGTTAACCGCCTGCTGGCAGAACGACAAACCGCGCGGGTATTTCATTATTGAAGACCTGGATAAGGGTACTGATGGGATCGATCAACGTCGGATCTTCCGTCCACGTCCAACCGGACTCCTTAGTTACATTACCATATCCGGCCACCCCTTTGTCCCGGTTTACGTAGTAGGCCTTGGACAGACCGATATAAAATACATGCACCGACACGTCCTGACCGCCAATGTCGCGCACTTCGGTCAATACCTGTACGCCACTATTAAATACCTCAAGTTGGTTGAGCAATCCCACAATGTTCTGCATCCGTTCCCCCAGACTGGCCTTAATCCTACCCTCCGCCATATTTCTGTCCGGTATGCGATTGGTGAGACGCTCCAGATTTTCCTTGGTATCGGGGGGAAGCGCGTTAACCAGCGCCAACGCGCGCTGCTCCATTTTACGGATATCTCCCGCCACCACCGCCGAGGCCTCCTTTAATTCTTCGATTTCCCCATTGAGGCGGATCCGGTCCTTTTCGGCCTGGGTCGACTGCTGTTCGGTGGCTTCAATCCGCTCCTCCAGCAAAGTAATTTCCAAGTTTGAAAGCTCGATGGAATCCAAGAGAGACTGCTTCTTAACTATCCAAGCAGCTTGTTCATTGGCGATCTCCTGGCGAGACGCAACGAGTTCCTGGAATACTTTCCGGGTTTCCTCAAGTTGTGACTGTCCCCAACTGAGCGGAAGGATGCCCAGGGGTACCGATACTATGGCAAGTAATCTCCTGATCATAAGAAGTGTCAAATGGCTCGAAGCTAAGTAAAAATTAATTCGATGTATAGACTTTTTTAAAATAAGGGAGGAAGGAGGGTTAATCCATTTTCGACCCGCTTTGACAAGACAAAAATTGGAACCAAGGATGGTCTATACGGAAACGTCCCTTCATTTATACCTGAATCCTTTTGCCCTTGACCAAAGATTACCAGAAGCTGACCAATAATCCCGATGTCCGAAAGCAAAGATACCGTTATCCTGGTGCCGGCGCGACTGGCCAGTGTGCGGTTCCCGGAAAAGCTCCTCTACCCGATTAAAGGCAAAAGCCTTATCCTTCGCGTGGCAGAACGCATTCGCGACCAGACCCCGGAGTACCCTCTGGTTTTTGCGGTGGATGACGAGCGCCTGGCTCGCGAAGTTGAATCGGGAGGCTTTAAATACCTGATGACTTCAAAAGCCCATCAAAGCGGTACCGACAGATTGGCGGAGGCTAATGGTAAATTAAAAGCCGATTGCGTTGTTAACATCCAGGGAGATGAACCCCTCGTGACCCGGGACCAGATTATGGTGTTGGCAGACCTGGTCAAGGGAGGGGCGGATATGGGAACATTGGCCACCATATTTCTCAAAGGAGAAGACTTTTTCGATCCAAACCAAGTCAAGGTAGTCCTGGATCAAGAGGACAATGCCCTCTACTTTTCCAGGTCCCCCATCCCCTATTTCCGCGAAGTTGATGGAAATCCCGCACCGAATGATTTGCTGCAACACCTTTGCTACCGGCATTTGGGGATGTATGCTTACAAGGCATCCTTTCTGGAGAAATTTTCCACACTGCCTCCATCTCGGTTGGAACAACTGGAACGACTGGAACAACTTCGCGCCTTGGAAAACGGTTACAAAATAGCGGTAGGGATCACCTCCGATCCCTCAATGAGCATCGATACGCCCGCCGATGCCACCCACTTTGAACGTCAGCTCCCCTGACCCGCGTGCCTGGACACCATTTGGTAGAAATCGTCGAACAGCGGATCGGAATCATGGGGGCCCGGAGAAGCCTCCGGATGATACTGCACCGCAAATACCGGAAGGTCCTTGTGCCGCAGCCCTTCAACCGTTTCATCGTTCAAATTGATCTCGGTAACAATAGCGCCTCTGTTTTCCAACTCTTCACGGGTGGAGGCAAATCCATGGTTCTGAGATGTAATCGAGACTTTTCCTGATTCGAGATTCTTGACCGGCTGGTTCCCGCCGCGATGGCCAAACTTCAACTTGAAAGTTTGCGCGCCCAGCGCATGGGTAATCATCTGATGGCCCAGGCAAATTCCAAACGTGGGAAATTGATTGATTAGTTGCGAGACTGTCCGATGAACATAGGTGACGGCGGCAGGATCTCCCGGTCCATTCGACAAAAATACCCCGTGAGGCTGCCGTTCGAGCACTGCTTCCACCGGGGTAGCTGCCGGCACTACCTCAACCTCAAATCCATGGTGGCGCAGTTTGCGGAAAATATTGTATTTGGCGCCCAAATCAAAGGCCACCACTCGATACAGAGGCCGCTCCAAATGACTCGGCTCCAATTGCGTGCCCATTACGGTGAATGGAGTGGTGTCTTCCCCCGCTTCGTCCCATTTGAAAGACGCCTGGCAGGAAACTTTTTTGACGTAATCAACTCCAACCAGGCCCGGCCAGTTCTTTGCCTTTTCAACCGCCTCATCGTCAGCGAGGCCTTCAGTTGAAAGGCAAGCCTTAAGCGCGCCATGAACGCGCAGCCTTTTGGTTATCGCTCGCGTATCTACCCCGGATAACCCCGGAATGTTTTGCCGGGCCAAATAGCTACCCAAATCCTCCCGACTCCTCCAACTGCTGGTGCAGGGGCTCAAGTCCCTCACCACAAAACCCGAGACCTTGGCCCCATCCGATTCCTCATCTTCAGGATTGATACCATAGTTACCTATTTGGGGCGCCGTCATGGTGACGATCTGGCCAAAATAAGATGGATCGGTCAGGATTTCCTGGTAACCGGTCATACTAGTATTGAAGACGGCCTCTCCCAAAACGGTCCCGGTTGCACCGAAGGTAACTCCCCGAAACACACTTCCGTCTTCGAACGCCAAAACTCCAGAGCCTAAATTTGACATTAGCGGACTAGCAAAAGAGCTCGTGAAAGGTCTGCAATCCAATTCTCACCAATACCTCATTCAAATTAAAATGAACCCGGTATCAGAAGTCCGCTTTACCCGGTAATGGGCTCGCCCTTCGGAATTTCCAAGGTGTCTTCGGCATCCACTGCCTGAAATATTTTGTTTCGATTTGCATTTTCCATTCCCATGGGCAGCCTCTCTCAAAACTAACCTAACTCGAATTCATGGCCTCAACAAAAGATGCTCCCCACTGGTTTCAGGGTCAGGGAATCTGGTCCGACCTGCCGGAACAATATTGGAATAATTGGGGATGGCAATTGCGAAACCGCATCACCACCCTCCAACAATTGGAAACCCATATGACCCTCACCGAGCAGGAGAAGGAAGGCTGCCAATTCGCCAATAAAAAACTGGCTCTGGCAATCACACCTTACTTCTTCAACCTGATCGATCGGGAAGATAAGGATTGCCCCATACGTAAACAATTGATTCCCCGGGGCGAAGAAATGACCGTGGCGCCCTGGGAATCCTTAGACCCCCTGGCCGAAGACAGCCACCTCGTCGTCCCAGGCCTGGTTCACCGTTATCCGGATCGGGTGCTCTTCCTGGTTACCGACCGTTGTGCGGCATACTGCCGCTATTGCACCCGCAGCCGATTAGTCAGCAATAGCCAGGGATACGATTTTCATCCACAGATCGGAGAGGCTTTCGAGTATTTGGAATCCAATAAAAATATTCGCGACGTTCTAATCAGTGGCGGAGATCCACTCCTGCTGTCCGATAATAAGATCGATTATCTTCTGGGACGGCTCCAACAAATCGAACACGTTCAATTTATACGGATCGGTTCGAGGATTCCAGTTTTTCTTCCTCAACGGATTACGCCGGCGCTTTGCGAAATTCTTACTAAACATGAACCCGTATGGATGAGCATTCACGTTAACCATCCAAGAGAATGCACGTGGGAACTAAAGGAGGCTTGCGGCAGATTAGCCAGAGCCGGCGTACCCCTCGGAAACCAGTCGGTATTGCTTAAAGGGGTAAACGACGACGTCGAGACCATGAAAGACCTGGTCCATCGGCTGCTGCAAATGAGGGTGAGGCCCTATTACCTCTACCAGCTCGATGCCATTACCGGCAGCAGCCATTTCAAAGTGGATATTGCAAAGGGCATCGAAATTATTCGGGGTCTTCGAGGCCATACTACCGGCTACGCAATTCCACAGTACGTAATCGATGCGCCACAGGGTGGGGGCAAGATTCCCATTAATCCCAATTACGTGGAATGCGTTTTAGAGAATGAAATCGTAATGAAGAATTTCGAAGGAAAAATTTTTCGCTATGCCACCGGAACCTCATCGGATTCCAAACCAGCCGCGGCCGAATTATACGCCTGATATATTCCTCGGGCTCATGCCCCGCACGCCCGTCGGAACCCGCTCTCCGTTAGATCCGCGCCGTTGGGGTCAGTCGTTGATTTTTGACATGTCTCCATGTTGAAAATAAATGCCTGACCCCTTCCAGCGAGGTCCGCAACCGTGCCGATTTTTCGGAGCGCCGCGGAAGATGTGGTAGGAATGCGGGTTAGAGCAGGTAATTTACCACCAGAAACGCCAGGTAAATTCCCAGCAACGAGGCCCCCACCCAACGATCCAGGCTGGCCTTGCCAATAAATATCCCGATTCTGAATACTACCAGCACCAGCAGCATCACCGGGAAGTGCACGGTAAAAAAATCGGGGGGGACTGAAAGGCCGCCTCGCGTAACCGCCGTAGCGCTACCCGCCACAAACAGCACGTTCAGAATGTCGGCCCCGATCACATTTCCAATGGCCAAACCACCCTGGCCTTTACGGATGGAGGTCAAAACAGTAACCAATTCCGGAACCGAAGTTCCAAAAGCTACCAGAGAGGCTGCAATAACACTTTGGGGAACTCGCAGTCGATGAGCCAATTCTTCAGCACATACGATCAAAACCTTGGAGGACAAAATTATCAGCCCAACCGCCAAAGCCATAAAAAGGAGGTCTTTAAATACGGTAGTGAATATTCCCTTGGATTTACCTTCCGTTACCTTCTGCTCAGCCGCAGCGATCCCAAACCGGTAACTCCAATAGAAATAAACGACCAGTAAAACGACAAATATAACTCCGGCGATCCGAGGCAAATTTCCACCTTGCGTCAAAGTGGAGTTCAGGTGCGAATAGGGCAGGCAAAATAGAACCAAAAGAAGGCCCGCGCCAACTTGTATCCATCCTTGCCGGTTAACGATTTTGCGGTCGAGAGGTAGAGGAGAGATTAGGGCGCCTAATCCCAAAATGAGCCCGGTGTCGCAAATTATCGAACCCACCGCGTTTCCCAAGGCCAATCCGGGATTTCCATGAATCGCCGCCAGCACGGAGACGGAGGCTTCCGGCAAGGTCGTTCCCAGACTAACGATGGTGGCTCCAATAAGCATGCTGGGAACACCGAGAGTCTGCGATATTTCCACCGCTTTGTCCACAAACAGTTCCGCCGCCTTGGCCAACACATAAACAAGTCCTGCCAGAATCATGAACAGAAGCAGGGTCGACTGACCGGTAATAAACTCCTCGATCGCGCTTTCCATCAAAACTCAGAAACCTACAGAATTCGGGCCCTTTGCAAAGGAATAATAGCGAAATACTATTTGCAAGGTTGGCCCTACCCGCATTTTCATAACTACAGAAACCAGGCAATTCATTCACTTGAAAATGTCGGATATCTAAAGCTACCCCAAGGAACCAACCACAAAACCATGGGATAGAAGACTACGAATCACTTTTTGCTCTGCGAGGGTGCCGAAATCGATTGGTAAAAATTTTCCTTCAGATGGTGATACTCGCGGAAACCTGGAAAGAAAGGCGGTATGTTTTCGGCATTCCAATCCTCAAAGAGCTTGATCAATCGACTTACGACATTGGGTTTTTCCGAGGCTAGATTGTTCGTTTCGCCGATATCATCGTCAAGGTTGTATAACTGAATCCCCGCTTGATCCCGAGCCTTTGCCAGTTTCCAGGGACCGCTGCGGACGGCATAGTCAGTTCCATTCTCCATTCGCCAGAAAAGTGCCTCTTGAGGAGCGCCGGATTTTTCTCCTGTCAGATAAGGAACCAAGTTTACCCCTTCCAGTTTCTCTGAGATTGGAGCACCTCCCAATTCGAGTGCGGTGCGCATTAGATCGATGGACATTACAGGATAGTCATTCACCTGCCCCTTGGCGATGGTTCCCGGCCAGGATACCAAGAATGGCACTCGGATTCCGCCTTCATAGACTTCCCCTTTTCCCCCGCGAAGCGGTCCATTGTCGGAAGCATTGGCATGTTCGGGTCCACCGTTGTCGCTCATAAAAAATACCATGGTATTTTCGCTAAGCCGCAGACCTTCCAAAGTCTTAATAACCCGGCCAATCTCATCGTCCAGAGAATGAACCATTGCCGCGTAAGTACGGCGCTTGTTGTCCCCAATATTTGCATACATATCTTTGTACGATTTCGGGGCCTGCAGGGGACCGTGCGGAGCATTGTAGGCAAGGTAGAGAAAGAAAGGCTTATCCTTATTTTCTTGGATAAATCCGACCGCCGCATCAGTCAGGGCAGTGGTCAAATAACCTTCCAGTCCTTCCGGCTGACCATTGCGCTCGAGGGACTCGTGATAGCCTTCGTGTAAGCGGATGTTTAAATCGACCGCGAAGTATTGATGTCCTCCGCCTCGAAAACCATACCAAAAGTCAAATCCGCGGGCATTGGGTTGGAAAGGCGTTGACGATCCCAAGTGCCACTTACCAACCGCGCCAGTTACATAACCGGCTTCTTTCATGCGAGCAGCGACCGTCTTTTCGGAGATCGGCAAACCCATCACCATATTGTGCTGGTCGTAGGCGATATTGCGTTCGTAACCAAAGCGGTGCTGGTAGCGGCCGGCCATCATTCCCGCACGCATCGGGCTGCAATAGGGATGGGAAGAATAACCACTGGTAAACCGAACGCCCGAGGCAGCGAGTCGATCCAAATTGGCTGTTTTGATATCCTTACAACCGTAAGAAGAGACATCTCCATAACCCATGTCATCGGCAAGAATGAATACGACGTTGGGCTTATCTTGGGCCGACGCTATTGAAAACAAGAAAACGAGAGAAAGAAATAGTTTTTTCATAAGGTGAAAATATGTAGATTTATTAGCCATTGGGTAGCAAGCAATCTGATCTGTGGCTCCGCTATAGTCATCGGCAATGCATCCAAGTAGGGGCATAGATCTCTTAAATTTTCATCCTTAATTCTTCCGAGAGCAAGGGCGAATAAGCTTACGTTTATGAATCTTACCTTCCATTTTGCTGCCACTAATCAGTAAATGTCTGAGGCAAAACCCATATTAAAATAAGCAATGATGATTGTTGAAAGCATCATCGAAAACTATAGTTGCCTTTTATGAGTGAATACAAGATCGCGGTTCTTCCCGGCGATGGCATAGGTCCGGAAGTGGTCGATGCAACACTTGAAGTTTTAAAGGCTGCAGTGGCGCGAGAAGACGCATTAAATCTTCGTTTCGATACCTTCTCAGTTGGAGCAGGCGAATACCATCGTAACGGAGATCCACTTCCTGATTCCACCCTCGAAGCCATCAAGACTTATGACGCAATCTTGCTCGGGGCAATGGGGCTTCCTTCCGTCCGCTGGCCCAGCGGGGTTGAGATGACCCCCCAAATCGATCTGCGTGAAAAACTGGATCTCTATCAAGGTATTCGTCCTATCAAGCTATACCACCCGTCTCACTCTCCATTGAAAATTGAGGAAGGCCTGACCATAGACTTTTCCATCATGCGGGAAAATTGCGAAGGATTATTTTCCGAGCGACTGACCCCGCGTCCCGAGGGGCGAGACTTTGAGACCGATACCATGATGGTGACACGGGTAGGAGCCGAACGAGTCTGCCGAGCCGCTTTTAAACTCGCTATGAATCGTCGCAGGAAGCTGGCTTTAGTGGACAAAGCAAACGTCCTTCCATCCATGGCTTTCTTCCGACGCGTCTTCAAAGATGTCGCCCGGGATTATCCCGAGGTCGAAACAGAAATGGTGTATGTCGATGCCATGTGCCTTTTTCTTGTGCAAAATCCGTTCCGTTTCGATGTCATGGTCACCGAAAATATGTTTGGAGATATGCTCTCCGATCTAGCTGCCGGCCTCGTCGGGGGCATGGGGATGGCGCCATCCGCCGATATAGGTAACACCTACGGTCTTTTCCAACCTGCTCATGGATCAGCCCCTACCATTGCCGGTAAGGGTATCGCCAACCCGATTGCGGCGATTCTCTCCGGCGCCATGATGTTACATTGGATTGGACACAGGAGCGATGATGCCAGGGCAATCTGCGCAGCCAGGAGTATAGAAATCTCAGTGGAGAAAACCCTCGAAAATGCAGACTCAGGGACCACCGATTTGGGTGGCGCCCTTTCCTGCCGGGAAATGACGAACCATATAATCGAAAACATCACCCCTTTAACTCATGGAAAATCTGATTGATCTTAGTCTTCCCCTAAAACCCGGCATGCCTGGAATCAGTGCATCGTCAGCCTTCACCCTCGAAAAAGACGGATGGAATGCAGCCGACTGGAGCATTTATTCCCATGCCTGCACCCACGCAGACGCGCCCATACACTTTGGAGCATCCAACGAAACAATCGACGCGATGCCCTTAGACCTATTCTATGGACCGGCCTGGATCGCTCACATCGAAAACGTAGAACCGAAGCAACTGCTTAGGCCAGCGGATCTAGGCTCCATCGCCGAAAGTTTCCAGCCCGGTGGGTGCCTATTATTGGAAACCGGTTGGAGTAAATTTGTATCCGACCCATCCATATATCGAGATGGCCTCCCGCGCATCAGTGAAGATTTGGCAAACTGGTGCGTGACTAAAAAAGTTAAACTACTGGGGGTCGAGCCACCATCAGTAGCCGACGTCAATAATTTGCCCGAGGTAAGGAAGATCCATTTAATTCTCCTCCGGGCTCGAATCACCATAGTCGAAGGTCTCTGCAACCTCCATCAGCTTGGAACTCGCTCTATGTTCATGGCCTTGCCGCTTAAGCTTGAAAACGGAGACGGCGGCCCCGTGCGAGCAGTCGCCTTCTAAAATGAAATCTCGGGGTCATTTCTTGCCATCGTGCATACCAATGCAGGATTTAAGATTTGACCCCAATGGCACTAAGTTAAGGCCAGTTATTGAAAATTTTCAAACCGAGGCCGGCGTCGGGGTCATTCCTTGGCATCTTGCATGTTAATGCTTGATGCAAGGTTTGACCCCCTCGAAAGTAAACGGCCTGCACATCTTTCCAAAACCACCTTAACTTAGTGCCATTCAGATTTGACCCCTTTCCCTCCCTCCCCTTGGTAAGCCGCCCACATACCGAACCTAAAAAAATCGAAGAAATTCCACTATGAGCCAATTAAAAGGGGTTTGTGTTGGAGCCGGTTACTTCAGCCACTTCCAGTATGAGGCCTGGGATAGAATTCCAGAGGTCGAGATTACCGGCGTCTGCAACCGCCACCTGGATAAAGCAGTTGCTATGGCCCGGAAGTATGGAATTGAGCAAGTGCGCCAATGGAAAAACCTTGATGTCCTTCTAGACCAGACCAAGCCGGACTTCATCGATATCATCACCCCACCTGAAACACACCTGGAAGTCGTGCAACTTGCGGCCCGCAAAGGGATAAACGTAATCTGCCAGAAGCCGCTCGCTCCTACACTTGAACAGAGTCGCCAATTAGTAGACGTAGCAAAAAATGCAGGTATACGGTTTCTAGTGCACGAAAATTGGCGCTGGCAACCATGGTACCGGGAAATAAAACGCCAGCTCGATACGGGAATTCTCGGACAGCTCTATCGATCTCGGTGCGCATGCGCATGGGTGATGGTTGGCCGGAGGACGCCTACCAGGCTCGCCAACCATTCTTTCGCGACTACCCGCGTCTACTGGTATACGGAACCGGTGTGCATTTCTTGGATACCTTTCGTTTTCTCGGTGGTGAGATCTCCACGGTTTATGCACGATTACAAAAGCGAAATCCAATCATAAAAGGTGAGGATGCTGGTCAGATCATGGCAGGATTCGAAAATGGGGCCACCGCTATTCTGGATGCCAGCAGGTACAACGAAACTGAATGCAAAGACCCGCGATATACCTTTGGCACAGTTCGAATTGATGGAAGCAAAGATCATATAGAATTGGCTGCGGATGGTCTGCTAACGCTGAAGCTTCTCGGCCAGCCACCCGAGTTGATCAACTACCACCACACTGGTGTGGTGTCCCAGAAATAACTTGAAAAATACGAGCGTGCCATGAATGGCCTGGCAAGGTTGCTTTTCGCAGCACGGGCCTATGGGCCAGCACAAATCTTGAAGCTGAATTTATTTTGAAGCTTGGCCAGGCGCACATTTCCCAATGACATTCTTGTAGATGGCCAAGAAAAATAAGAGGAGGTTTTGTCCGGCTTTAGACAAGGCGATAAGTTCCAAGCGATGCGGACAGAATCGTCACAGCCAATACAACTGTCCCGCCAGTTGCGCCTATAGCCCTTTCCACCCCGATAATTACGATCAGTTCCTGGATCTGGAATCAGAGGCGCAAAATACCACTCTGGACAGGCTCTATCGGATTCCTTTCTTCGCTAACCTCACGGACAAACTGTTTTCAATGTCCAACAAGGACCTCTTTCTTTTTACGGCCGAGGTGCTGAAAATCCTGCATGTAGTCAGGGATGATAACGGCCTGACTTTTTATGAAGGCTGGAAAAAGGAAGGATATAAGGGCCATAAGAATGACCTCCGAGTATTGCTGAAGTGCAGGCAGAGCATGCGCGTCTCCTTGATTGAAATTCAGCAGGTAAAGGATAATCAAACCCTCACCTTTATCGACCTCCTCAACGACCCTGGGCGCATACGCGAGACAGTGGATCGCTCGATGGCCTCAAAAGCTTGCCGGTATCAGACCATCATCGGATACTATTACAGGGTCCCGGGATATGGCCGCTTTCATTACTCCTATTGGGAACCACCCTCTCTGATGGGGGTTTCCAACTTGGACGCTTTCAAAAAAATCGTCCATTACCTCGGAGGCGAACTGTCAGGCGATTGGCTATTGTCAAACCTGGCAATGGTACGCAATGCATACCATTCGACCCACTTGCGGCAACGACGCCAACTGCTCCTGACATCCAATCTCAGTTCGTTGCAAATACATTTCAACCTCGACCTTTCCCTCGCCGAAGCCGCGGAAAGGCTTCGGCGCACCGACCTGAGGGAAGGCTCGGTCGACGACAAAAGCCGGCGGGCAGGATATACTTATAAATTTGAAGCCCTGGAATCCGGCGAAGCCGTCTCCCCTGAACAAGCCAGGGTATCGGGCTTTATCCACCTGAAAGAGGGTGTCGCCTGCCTGTTTTCAATGAGGGAAGATGCCATGGAAAAAATACGGAAGATTTTCGAGGGCGCACTGCAAGATAAAGCGGAATTTAAGAGCGAACTCCGCAATGACCCGGTCCGGCAAATGGCCGATGGGCTACCTGCTTTTGACAGCTCCCTGGCTCCGCCTAGTTTATTGGAATTTGAAGACCAGCAGTCTCGGTCCAATTCCACTCTGGCCCGGGGCTCGGCTTCTGTTGAGAAGGTTGGGGAAAAAAGCATGTTTTGGCATTCCCACTATCAAAACCTGCTGGATGAACCCCTCTCGGCCCTTGACCTGGCAACCCCCCGACAGGCTTCGGAAGATTTTCAGCTCCGGCCAAAATTGGTAACGTGGGCAAAAGAACTGTTGTTACAAATTGATAGATTCAACCTCTATGAAGGGGAACAAGTTGATCTGAACTGGATACTGGACGAGCTCGGTCTGGATGAAATCAACATTTCTCCACCACCTCCCCGCCCGCGGCCGGTGGATTCAAACTGGGATCCCAATGGGCAAGAGGATAATGGTGATGACGATATCGATTATCTTCAGGTAGAGGTCTATATTGACCGGATCAATCATTTTCTGACAGAGCTTCCAGGACCGGATACAGGGTATATCAGAATGAAAGCTTCGGGCTGTAATTTCTTGGATGTACTGGAAAGTGAACTTGACCAAGTACTGTCTGGCAAAGCACGCGCCCTACTGGGTTGTTTTATACCCGCCATCTGGCACGCCCTCGGCCTGGAAAACCAGATGATTCGGATTGATTCTGAAACGCTGGCCTCCGAATTCGAAATAACCCAAGGCGAACTGGAAGCTTTTCAGCTTGAGGAAAATGAGCCCTTTCCTGAACACCTCTGCGATATATGCCTGGACCCTGAGATGCTGGTGGCCATGTTGCAATGTATCAAGGTCTTTAATGAAGGGGTTTCCGAAAATGAAAAGATTTCGTCCAAAGACTTAACTCATCTCGTTTTTTATTTTTTAGTAAGCATCAATATCCTGGCGGATTACGCGTAGAAAAAGTAAGGAGGCTATCCGATAGTGGCTCTCCCCGGTCCCAGGCGTTGCCCAGGCCTATAACCTTTCCTCCAACCACTCCGAGAGTTTCGCGACCGCGTCTCTATACTCACCCTTCCCGGCCACGTTCACATTCTCACCGGGATCATTCCCATGGTCGTAGAGTTCTCTTGCCACAAACTCTCCACTCTTTTGGTCCCGCCATTCAACATAACGGAATTTATCGGTCCGGATAGATCGACCGCGCGCGCCGTCCCGGCTGAATCGAGCTGTAGTGCAGTACCCATACTCATGGATTGAATTCCGCCCCGATCTTCCACACCCCCTTTTCGCGGAAAGCGGGAATGGTCTGGCGGCGGGCGGCGTTGGTGACCGCGGGCGCCGATAGCCCATGCTGCCTGATATAATCTGACAGCCGCATGATGGCCGTCCCTTGCATATAACTCAGCCTCTTGTGCAGCGATTCCATGAGCGCCAGCGACAGAATACTCTCCATCGTCCTGGTGGTTTGGCGATCCTCATAGTCTCGGAACGCCCGATAGTAACGCTCCTTCTCCGAGTTGCGGATGATAAGGCGCGGCAGCCCGAGTTGCAGGAGCTGAAAGTTGATGAGGACCCGCCCGAGGCGGCCGTTGCCGTCGCAAAAGGGATGGATGGTCTCAAAATCCAAGTGAAATCGGGCAACTTTGTCGAGAAAGTAGGCGCCGAGGTCGCTGGAATAAGAGATGAGGATAGTATCTATCATGCGCTCCACCTGTTCGGGCGCCGGCGCGATATGAGCGCCCACGCGCACATACTCCCCTTGCTGGCGAAAACGGCCAGCGATGGCATCGTCAATGCCGCCGATGAGCATCTGATGCAAGAGCAGTATCAGGTCTTTGTTCAGCTCACTGTCTTTAGCTCTGGCGCGCTTGAATTGCGTGAGGCGGGCCAGGTTTTTCGCCTCGAAGACTTCCCGCACAGACACATTTCGGGACAGCAATTGCTCCAACAGAATTCTCTCTGTCTCCTCGAGGGTGAGGGTTGAATTCTCGATCGCGTTCGAGTTATACACGCTCTCGGGTATCTCCACCTCGTCGATCATCGACAGCAGCGATTCCTTGCCCGGGCGCAGGGTATCGTACTGGCGTTTCAATACCTGGATGCGGTTTCTTATGGGCTGTGTGGTTGCCATGCCGTTAGGGTAATAGGTTCACGATATATTGTAAAATATTAGTGAATATACCGGGGAAAATGGGTACTGTTCACTGTTTTTTCAAGGAATTCTGTCAAAAGACGTATAACATCGACACTTGCTTCGTGACTGACTGAGAAGCCCTACCAGAGTCTCACCGGTATTTGTAGTAGGGACAGGCTAAAAATATTGTACAGTATACATGGTTCGAGGGGAATGGTGAGGTACCGAGATTCTGAGGCGCTAAGAAGGAAAGGTATGAAGGCACAGAAACGCGAAGGGATAGATGTCAATGGCGGTTTAAAACTGACCCACTTGGAGAGCGAGCGAAGGCCGCGCAATTGCTGATCGGATAGGATACTTTTCGCACATTCGTGATGCTATCAACTGAATTTGGCAGTAATGATGACGATCTCATATTGAAATACAGCTGGGCCACGTCCTGGATACTGACAAATACGGGTCAACCAGTCTTTTCCCCGACTTTCGTTTCGGGGAAACCGGGCCACCATTTGACTGACGATGGCTATTTTGATTCCGCTGATATTGCCTCTGGCTACGGACTGGACGAGATTTGCCAGACACAGTAGTTATTTTGCCCTCAGCAGGAATTGAACCGTTTGCGCTGCTTGCCTGCCATAGCCGCCCCCGAACAAATTGAAGTGATTGAGCTCGTGATAGAGGTTGTACAAGCGCTTGCGTAGGGCGTATCCGTCACTCATGGGAAAACTCGATTGATAGGCCCGATAAAAATCTGCGCTAAATCCCCCAAACATTTCGGTGAAGGCCAGCTCCGCTTCCCGATCCCCATAATAGCACGCCGGGTCGAAAATGACCGGCTCACCGCTTAAATCGAATCCAATATTTCCACCCCAGAGATCCCCATGCAGCAGCGAGGGAATTGGAGTATGGCCCTTAAAAAATTGCTCTAAGGTTTCCATGAGGTCCGATTTACCCGCTACCTTAAGTCCCCTTCGCTCGGCCAGGAGAATTTGATATTCCAACCGGCTTTTTTTGAAAAAGGATGGCCAGTCTTGGTTTTCCTCGTTTGGCTGTGGCGTCAGGCCAATAAAGTTATCGTTGGGCCATCCGAAGGATGGTCCGGTATTCCTGTGCAACTCCGCTAGTTGCACCCCGAGTTTTTCCATACTTCCGGGTTGAGCGGGTTTCATAACTATGTATTCCAGAACCAATACAGCCCGGTTATCCAGCTCCGAAAGCATAATTACCTCCGGGCAGCGAATGGCTCGAGTATTTTGAATAGCAATCAGCCCTTCAGCTTCTGCTTGAAAAAGAGGTAGGCGTTCAAGGCTGTTAATTTTGACAAAGTAGTTGCCTTGCGCGGTCTCTAAAAATTGCGCATTGTGAATACAGCCTCCCGAAACTGGCCGGCTGCTGATATAATCGATGGCCTTGCCGGACTGCTGGGAAATACGATCGCAAAGTGCATGCCACATCGGTCAGCGATTGAGCACAAATTGGACGATCCTAGAACAACCCTCTTCTACCATGTCCAGCACTCTTTCAAATCCCTGAGAGCCTCCGTAGTAGGGGTCGGGCACATCGGGTGGATTTTCCGGGTTCAAAAAGTGACCAAACAGTTTTAATTCTGCTCCGGTCGCTCCCTGTCTCTGGTAAGATTCCAGATCTGACATATTTTCCCGGTCCATGGCTATGATGAGGTCAAATTTTTCGAAATCGCCGGGAGTGATCCCGCGCGCCCGCCCACAGAATGGGATCGAGCGTCTGGCCGCATGCTCTTGCATACGGCGGTCGGGAGGCTGCCCGTTGTGGGCGCTGATCGTGCCCGCCGAATCGCAAAGGATTTTGTCGCCCAAACCTCGGGCTTCGATTATTTGTTGCAGGACGCACTCGGCTGCCGGAGAACGGCAGATATTTCCCCAACAAACGAACAATACTTTATAGGGATCCATCATTGAGAAGAACACTTTTTGCCCGGAATGTGTTTTTGAGTCGAGTAATCTGTCGCCATAATTTTTGCCCGCATTTGCTACCAGCCCGGCAATACCAGGCCATCCCGTTCAGGGAGGGTCTAAGGGAATACCCCTGGCAACCTATGCGTTTTACACCCATTTCGAATTGAAATGACAAATGGGTAATACACCGCAAAATTGCTCGACTGATGATCCATGCAATCGCGGTCCAAGCTACTCATTCCAAAACTCCGATCTGCTTCATCCATGCGGCCATCGCTTCATTCCAACGGGTGACCGGGAGTTCGGTTTTTCTCAACCCGTATCCGTGGCCTCCACTTTGGTAGATGTGGAGCTCAGATGGCACTTCGACTTTCTTGAGCTCGATGTACAATTGAGCGCTGGTAACGGCCCTATCTTTATCGTCGTGAGTAACCACCATGAAAAAAGGTGGAAGGTTCGCGTTTATGTCGATGCCAGGTTCATTATGGATGGCGTAGCCCAAATATATGATTCCCACAAAATCGGGCTTAAATGAAAACTGATCATAGCCGTCAATTGGCATATACTGCCGCGTATTGAAAAGGGTCGCGAGGCCGGCGGTTTGCGCGCCCGCGGAGAAACCCATCAGTCCAATTTTGTTTGGATCTATGCCGATGCGGTCAGCCTCCGCGCGCACCAGGCTTACCGCTCTTTGTGCATCTTGTACGGCTGATTTCCATCGCATTTCTTTGTCGCGGGCCGGTACCCGGTATTTGAGCACGATTCCGGTCACACCCATCGTATTCAACCACTCGGCCACTTCAGTGCCCTCCAGATCATAGGCCAGAATATTATGGCCCCCTCCCGGTGCGATTATTACAGAAGCCCCCGTATCCATTCCCGGTCCAGGCTTGTATACCGTAATCTGCGGGGTGGCAACATTGGTTATCCGAATGACCGGCTTGCCTGCGACCTTCCTGCTCTCATCGGTTGTGATATCCTTTTCCGCAGGTAACGGCTTGGTTTCGCCGGGCGCCGGACCAGGCCAGATATTTAAAGTTATGGGTTTAGCGGGAGTGGCAAGAAGGGTATTTTCGATTTGGTTACCGGTCCATCCTTTTGGATTGGAAAAAATATCCAACTTGTCCGGCCCCTCCGCGAAAAGAAGCCAGTGTGTAGAAACCAGAGCGGTGAGAATAATAGTAAATCGCTTCATAAATTTATCAGGCTAGACCCCTTGGATTGTTCTCCTCCAAGGTGAACGCTTCTATAGAAGCTGTCGAGGTGAGCAGGGCTGCCAGGGTAGTTTTAAGAATTTGGCAGTGTTTCATATTTAGGCAAATAACTGATTATGGTGCTGGGTAATAAAAAGGAGTAGCCCATTTTGTGACAATAGATTTTCGTCAAAATTCTAACTAGCCCGCTAGGCGAAACCTGAATTAGCCTTTCACATTCATTACTCCTATGAGGCCCAAAGCCCGCATTCCCCTTTTACTCGCGCTAACCTGCTTGCTATACCCAGCTTGTAAACCATCTGCTGAGAAGGATTACAAACGGGTGGCTGCAAACATCCTGGAAGGTCAGATCCAGATCGGGATAAGCCGTGTGGATATAACGCCTGAAGAATCGATACGACTTTCAGGTTATGGAAATCGAACCCAACCGTCGGAAGGCGTGCGGGGAAAGCTCTGGGCTAAGGCAATCGCTATGGGTGAAGGTGAAGAGCCTGCTGTGTTGGTTACCCTGGATCTCATCGGCGTGCCCGCCTGGCTAAGTAAGGCCGTGGTTGAAGCGCTCGACATTTCGGAATCCAAGCTGGCTATTTGCGCAACCCATACCCATTCAGGTCCACATCTTCGGGACACTTTGAACCCGATCTACATGGCTGATATTCCAGCCGGACAAAGGGAGGCTATCGAGCGATATTCGGATATACTGGTGGACAAAGTGGTACAAGTATGCCGCAACGCCATGAACCATCGACAACCCGGCGGCTCTATTGAATGGGGCAAGGGAGTGGTGGGCTTTGCCGTAAACCGGCGTGTCCTGGAGAACGGGAAGTGGACCGGTTTCGGCAAACAGGATGACGGTCCGGTGGACCACTCCTTGCCGATAATGAAAATTTCCGATTCCCGTGGAAATCTGGCCGGAATCCTGGCCAACTATGCCTGTCATTGCACGACCCTTGGAGGTGATTTCAACCAAATTCATGGCGACTGGGCCGGAGAAGCTCAAAAACTTCTGGAGGAAAGACACCCGGGGATCACCGCCATGATAACCATCGGATGCGGAGCCGATGCCAATCCATATCCACGTGGCGGCATGTCCATGGTTTTACAACATGGGAAATCTCTGGCCGACGAAGTAGACCGGCTCCTGGGGACAAAATTAACCCCCTTGTCTTCAGAACCTTCGACCCAATTAGATCGAATATCCTTACCCCTGGACCCTTTGCCTTCACGCCAGTATTGGGAAGAGCTTGCGGCGTCTGAAAACAGGACTGCCTGGTACGCAAAACAGATTCTCAAACGTCTCGATAAGGATGAGCAATTAACCACCTCGATCGACTACCCCATCCAGACCTGGACCTTCGGAACCGGTCTGGCTATGGTGTTTCTCGCTGGTGAGGTGGTGGTCGACTACTCGCTCAAGCTTAAGGAGCGTTTCGACGGAGACCGCCTATGGGTGAACGCTTACGCCAATGCGTCCCCTTCTTATATAGCATCCCGTCGCTTATACGATGAAGGTGGATACGAGGTCGACCGATCCATGTACTACTATGATAAACCCAACCGCTTATCTCCCGACACTGAGGATCTGGTCCTGGATGAAATTCTGCAACAACTTCCCAGCACTTTCTATTCTGAGGACACTTTGAACCGGATTCCGGCGCCCATTTCCAAAGATCATGCTTTAGCGACCATGCAAGTACACCCCGATCTGCAAATCGAGCTCGTAGCTGCTGAACCGCTGGTAAAGGATCCGATCGATATCGCCTGGGGACCTGATGGAAGCATGTGGGTGGTTGAAATGGCAGACTACCCATTGGGTATCGATGGCAGGGGTCAAGGAGGAGGACGTATTCGCCATCTGGAAGATTCTGACCGCGACGGAAAATACGATAAATCGACCGTATTTTTGGAAGTCCCTTACCCCACCTCAGTTTTTCCGTGGAATAACGGCGTCCTGGTCACCTCAGCTCCAGATATAATTTACGCCCGGGATGCGGACTCGGACGGAAAAGCGGATGAGGTCAAACCACTCTACACGGGGTTTAAACTGGGCAACCAGCAACATTTGGTTAACGGAATGCAATGGGGCCTGGATGGCTGGATTTACTTGGCCAATGGAGACAGTGGTGGCGAAGTTCGGGCAGTCGGATCAGATCGGGCTATCGACATCGCGGGATGGGATTTAAAAATCAGACCTGAATCGGGTAAAATTGAAACCGTCAACGGCCGAAGTCAATTTGGTCGCAACCGCGACTCATGGGGAAACTGGTTCGGAAACAGCAATTCCTGGCCTGGATGGCACTACGCTCTCGACCACCAATACTTAAGGCGAAACCCCTTCGTGGATTACTCATCTGCCAGGGTGTTTTTGCCTGAAATCCCCAGCGCTGGACCGGTGTACCCCATCAGCAAAACGCTAAGTCGATTTAACGACTACGAAAAATCCAACCGCTTCACCTCCGCCTGCGGATTTATGATCTACGAAGATAATGCCCTGGGAGAAGCATTTCAAGGAAACTCCTTTATTGCCGAGCCGGTTCACAACTTGGTTTCCCGCGCCGTCATGTATCCAATGGCCAGTACTTTCCGGAGTGAACGTGCCCCGGAAGAAAAAGAATCGGAGTTTTTGCGCTCCACCGATAACTGGTTCCGACCTACGTCCATTCGAAGTGGTCCGGATGGAGCGCTATACATAACCGATATGTACCGGCTGGTAATTGAACACCCACAGTGGATTCCAGAGGACTGGCAACGTAAATTGGATTTGCGGGAAGGTCATGACAAAGGCAGAATCTACCGAATTGCGAAAAAGGGTAGCAAGCAGCTCCCGGCGCTGGACATGACCCGGTTGAGCGCCAGCGAACTGGTGGCAATGCTCAATTCCGATATCCGCTGGCAAAGAGATCAGGCCCATCAAATGCTCGTGCTGCGGGATGATGGAAAAGCCGTTTCCGCTTTGCAGATGACAGTAAGCAGGGCCGGGAAGCCAGAAGCTCGCGGCCAGGCATTATGGATTCTCAAGGCACTGGGTAAATTGGACCCTGGCGCCTTGTTAGAGGGCCTCAATGACGAGGTGGCCGGTGTCAGAGTCCAAGCTGTGCGACTGAGTGATTCCTTCTTGAATGACCCGGATGTCCTGCAAAAGGTGGCTCAATTGGCAGCGGACGAAAACGCACAAGTTCGTATTCAGGTCGCCTATACGTTGGGAGATTCAGGCGCAAAATTGGCGGGCGATACCTTATTCCAACTGGTGCAAAAATATCACCGAGATCCACTGCTCTTGTCAGCGACCTTGAGCTCGGCAAGACCCCACCAATTGATGTTGGCGAAGCAGGCAGGGGACAGTCTTCTTCTTCCTGAATTCCGTGCTCTTTTGCAGGGCCTGCTTGAGACGTCTCTGGGGGAAAATAACCGGGAATGCATGCTATTCCTGCTCGCCCTGATACTGAACAACCCTAGAGAACAACCCTTGGAAAATCATCTCGCCGCCTACCAGCAATTTCAAAGCATCGCCCGTCGATTTTCGCGGGATAGCTTTGCATTGATTAACTCCAACCCGGAACTGGTGGCCGGAGAAAATGAATTATTTCAAGCTGCCCGGGATCTCGTAAAGGATCCTGACGCACCGGTAGATTTGCGTATAACCGCCTTAAGCGTATTGGCTCATCAATCAACCAACAAACGAGCCAACGCCTCACTAGCTTTGCAACTCCTCGGCCCCAGAAATCCAACCGCCCTTCAAATCGCCGCAGTTGAAAGTGTGGCGGGAATTCTTGGACCTCAATCTCCCCAAGCGCTGCTGGAAAACTGGGAAGAGCGGGTTCCCGGTGTTCGCGGCAAGATTCTTGATACGCTTCTCTCAAAGAAAAACTGGACCACTCAGCTCCTGGAAACAGTTGCCCAGAATAAAGCGCTAGCTAAATCATTTTCCACTGCCCAAATTGGACGACTAATCCGCAGCGAGGATGCCCGCATAGCTGAACTCGCCGAAGCTGCCTTTGGACATTTTGCAAATTCGGACCGGCGGAAACTGGTTCGAGATTACCAAAAAGCCATCAACCTGGCCGGAAACCCAGAGGCGGGACGTGGTCATTTTTCCAGCCTCTGTGCCACTTGCCATAACATGGATGGAATGGGAGTAGAGGTTGGCCCCGATCTGACAGCGCTTTCGGACAAATCCCCACAAGCCCTGTTGACGGCCATTCTTGACCCCAATCAGGCGGTTGAAAACAAATTTACTCAATTTATAGCCACCACAAAAGACGGTCGATCCGCAGTTGGTATTCTTTCGGAAGAAACGTCTGGGAGTGTGACTCTGACAACTACCGGAGGTATAAAACAAACGTTTTGGCGTCAGAACCTGGGATCCCTCGAAAGCAATGGATTATCCCTCATGCCGGACGGGCTCGAAGCGAGTCTCGATCACCAGCAAATGGCAGATCTCCTGGCGTTTCTAAATGCGTCCGACGAATCCCTGAAGATTCGGGCCGCAAAAAATGGAGAAATATCTTTGCTCGCCAGTCGCGGAATCACCTCCGGTCCATCGGCCTATTACAATCCCGGGAATGAGGCTATCGAATGGATAGTTCCCGGCGACTCCATTGCATGGACCGTTTATGACCTCAAGCCCGGACGTTATGACATTTTTTGTGATGCCGGACTAAAGGTGGCGCACAACGGAAGGCCCTTCAGGCTTCACATGAATGACACCTTCGTTACCGGAGCAGTTCCCGTCTCAGGAAGTATGGAAAACTTTCGAAAGCGGAAGTTCGGAAATATTGAAATTGAAACCGGGAGTCCGAAGGCCGTATTCCGTCTGGAACATACCCTCTCCAACGCAGAATTCGGTCTGAGAGAAATTCGCTTGATTCCCGTCCAGTAGCCGCCAGACAAAAGGTTGCGCACATCGTGAGTTAACCCGGGTAAAGCCGCCCGGAAAGGTCTGACCAACCGTCGGAAGCGAGTCTTGCATCGTGGTACCGAGAGGGCTGCATGAAGCGTAAACAGTGAGCCTTGAAGCTGTGCGAATGACCCGAATGGCGCTGCTTAGTTAAGCGACTTTTGGAATGTTCGATCATCACGGAGAAGGAAGGGGTCAAGACGTAAAAAGTTATGCCTTTCAGGGTCAGTCGTCTTGTAAAAGTGTATGGAGTACAACGGAATACAGTTTTTAAGACCTGACCCTTTTCTTTCGCAAGGCATCACTTTTCTACGGCATGACCCCGACTGGCGTCCATACTATATTCCTATACAAACGCGCTTAACTAGCATTCGCGAATGACCCCTTTTTTCGCTTTTTAGCCCCAGTGGATCGGATGGTCGGAGAGGGGCCGGTTTTGCTAATGGCCCGGAGCCTGGCATCGGATTGATGAGGACAATTCGTACTTGATATTTTGCATTCCGAATGCAAAATCTCCAGTCATAAGTGTATTTCACCGATGGCCGTAGAGTTTCCTTTCTCCATGAGAGGCGAATCGCCTTTGAAGTTTTTGGTGGCTCGCTAGCGCTTAGCGAGGGGGCGGGCTACAATGATCTGGATAAAAAGGGGCGGAAGTGGGGAATGGTGGGATCTATCCTTGTTGGGAAATACAACCAAAATCTCTCAGAAACGAGCGCTTGACCTGTTGAGCTGACCATAATGCGAGCAGAGCAATTAGAATTGATCCCAACGACGACCGCGCATCATAAAAACGCGGATTCTTTCGCAGTGGAGCTCCGTAATTTTAAAGACTTTCAAAAGGAGACTCGGATTGAGCGCTTCCCTGACCCAGAAATAAACCTACCTGTCTTTATTAATGAATTCTGGACGTCAAAACAGAGGGCGGCCAATTCGTTGCACGAAGTGTCCTATCGAGCGTGTTTTAAACCTCAACTGCCTCGATTCTTCATCAGCAGACTTACTCTTGAGGGAGATTTGGTCTATGATCCGTTTATGGGACGCGGCACGACGCCGCTTGAGGCAGGATTACTTAGGCGTCGAATCGCCGGATGCGATATTAATCCACTGAGTCGACTTCTCTTGGCCCCTCGCCTTAACCCGCCTACCACAGGAGAAGTAGCAGAACGCCTGAAACAAATTCCGAGAAGTAATTCAGACGCGGACCAAAACCAGGAGTTGCTTGTTTTCTATCATCCGAAAACCCTAAGTGATATTTGTTCAATGCGATCATACATCATTGATCGGCGATCTTCTGGTGAGTTCGACCACATCGATGCGTGGATACAAATGGTTGCCACAAATCGTCTCACTGGCCATTCATCAGGGTTTTTCTCGGTTTATACCTTACCGCCAAATCAGGCGGTTTCTGTCGAGGCTCAGAAAAAAATTAACGACAAACGCAAACAGATTCCTCCGTTCCGTAATGTTCGCGAAAGCATCCTCAAGAAGACCCAAACTCTTTTGAGTAAAGTTAGTTCAGCTGATATCCGAAATCTTCGAGAATTTGCATCTGATGCGCAGCTGATTGATGAATCGTCTGATCGGACTCCTCAGATTTTGGAAGACACTGTCTCACTCGTCGTGACCTCTCCACCATTTCTTGACGTCGTGAATTATCAAAAGGATAACTGGCTTCGATGTTGGTTTAATGGCTTGGATGCTGATCGGATTTCCGTTTGGCAACATAAGAAAGTGGGAGATTGGACCAACGCAATGACCAGAGTTTTTTGCGAATTGAAGCGGATTCTGGTTCCTGGAGGCCACGTTGCATTTGAAGTTGGCGAGGTTCGGGGAGGAAAATTGTTGTTGGAGACATTGGTGGCGCCTGCCGCTATAAAGGCCGGTTTGGTTCCAAAGTTGATTTTGATTAATGATCAGGTCTTTACCAAGACCTCTAACTGCTGGGGAGTATCAAATTTAAAGAAGGGCACAAATACGAACCGGATTGTTCTTTTACAGAAAGAAAGCTGATCGGAGGCCTTGTAAAATTTCCAAATTTACGGCGATTTCTGGTTAACCCGCATATCTCACTACCGAATGCGACACCCCGCCAAGTTAGTTGCGAGCGAACGAAGATCGAGTGCTGGTGACGGGATCATTCCTTGCTACCGAGGCCGCAGGCCGACACCCCAAATCGTGCATGTCAATGCAGGATTTAAGAATTGACCCCTTCCTCCCAGGGCCGCGATCGTTCCAATATTTCGGAGCGCAGTAGAAGATTTTGAAGAGTCGAGAACTAGCCTTATGCAGGTCATTGCCCAATATTCAAAACCGGAAGAAGCATACCTTGCGTTGTCAGTGCTTGAACATAACGGTATCGAGGCGGAGATCAGAGATGCTAATATAATCAGTGTGAACTGGTTTTATTCAAATGCTGTCGGTGGGGTTAAATTAGCGGTTCCCGATGATGAATTGGAAAATGCAAAAGCCATACTGGATTTGCGAAATCGCCAAGCTGGATTTATCGCCTGCCCTAAATGTGGTTCGACTCATAACCGGGCGAGAGATTTGAGTCCCTTGTCGGCCCTGCTAATGATATTATTCGGCATACCAATTCCAGTGGGGAAGCAGGAGGTGTTCGACTGCCTGGAATGCAATCATGCATTCAAGCCGTAGAGATCGTAAATCTCACCCCAAGTCAATTTTTGAGTGAAGCCGACCATACATCGTTAATCCCTCGCGAATTAGCCTGCGCTCATAGCCGCACTCACGAGCGGGTTCATCAAACAGGTTAACCGAAGATCTTTTTATCGGCCGAGAAACGCCCTGGTCCGGCCGCAAGGAAGACCATACAAACGCACAAATAGATCGCCGCAAGCTCGTAGGAAGCGCCGCCCTTGGAGACGAAGGGATCACCCAGAATGATGGCGTGCATGTACACGGCCACCAACATGGTACAGGCAATGCCCAAGGAGCACAGGGGCGCCAACAAACCCAGAATCAAGCAGATGCCGCCACCAAATTCGGAGAGTGCCGCCAGGGCTTGCAGCGGGCCGGGAGCAAATGCGTCCGGCCCCATCCAACCAAAGGGCTCCTGGATCTTCGGCCAGCCATGGTAGACAAAAGCCAGGCCGGCGACCACCCTCAACACCAGGAGAGAGAGGTCGGCACATGCGCTATGGCTGGTGACGGAAAACAATTTTTTTAGATTCATTGGCAAATTATTATTAATGAGTCGGCCTTTTGCGGATTCGCCGTTCCGACGCACCCCAGGCCCGATACAAAGGTGTGCAAATGCCTTGGCCGCTCGCAAGTGTTTTCTTTGCGCAGCTCCAGCGTGTAAATGGTGCCGATAGCATTGATGATATTGTGAGATTCCGGCATGCATTACGTGGAACGCTTGCACTTTGAACCCCTTATCCGGCTCGTAACTCAAATGTCAGCATCCATTGACCCCCGAACACAATCCGGCAAGAGTCTCATTTGATTTGGTGCGAAGTTTGGGGTCCGATCAGCAGTTGTTGAGGCTTTGGAGGACGCCGGGTTCCGTCGCGGTCCTTGAACGCAAGCCACAACGGTAACCAATGATTCGGACGATTACGCTTGAATGTATCAAGCCACTCCTTGAACGCAAGCCACAACACCATACCGTTTCATCCGAATAAAATTCTGTTTCGAATTCCCCATCGCCTTGCTGTGCCATTCACTTTTCTCTACGTTTCCATTATCATCAAGAGCTCCTGAACTGAGCCTTGCGGAATCTTCACGCTCCTTCCTTCTTTTATACTTCGATGAATCTCCTTAATTTGTTCTACAGAAAAGGAATTGTCGATAAAACGGAAAGATGATGCGGATACATAATCGATACTCTCATCTATCGCGATCCACTTTCTGCCTTCCGCTTCTGCTACCTGTCCGGTCGTATTCGATCCGGAAAATATATCAACGACGAGGTCCCCAGGCTCAGTCAGAAATCGAATAAAAAACTCTGGTAGTTTTGCTGGGAATCTAGCCGGATGCGCTTTGACTCCCACCTCCTTACAACCTCTGATGTATTGGCCATTTGATTCAGAGTTTGGAATCTGAATCAAGTTTGGAGGAATTGCCCCTCCATTGTCCTTTCCAAAACCCCTTCCAATGTCGTGCCCTGAGGGTCTTTTCTTTGCCGTGTAAAACGAGTCAGGGTCTTCAAGGAGCTTTTTCATCCTATCACTGTAAGGAACAAGGACTTTTGTAACATCTGCCTTGGGAAACTCAGTCTTACTGAACCACCATACTGTATTAACCGCATCCTTCGTTCTGATCTTCCTTTTATTCACCCATTCAATTGGGGAAGGAAGTTTGGATGGGTTGAACCAGTAGAAATCTTCGGCGAGATGAAAGCCAATATCCTCACAAAAATGAATTAATACTTTGAAGTTATACAAGCTTCGGGTTGGTTTTCCTTTTGTGTAAGCTCCACCTAGGTCCAAAACAAAACTCCCATCATCTTTAAGCGCTCGAAGAACCTCTTTTGCAAATTCAGCAAGCCATTCCACATACTCCCACTGCGGTTTATTTCCGTATTCTTTTTTTCGCTGTAAAGCGAACGGGGGACTCGTCATTACAAGGTTAATGGAATTGTCCTCAATGCCGCGCAAAAACTCCAGTGAATCTGCTCGATAAGCACTGCCGTAAGCCGTGCTGTATGCTGGTTCAGGTTCTGTGCCTTTAAACATATGCTACTTATAGTCTGTAGACTCAAAGTCGTCAAGGTAATATTCTAGGCATGGTCAAACAAGACTCATGCAAACCCGCAATCTCATCGCAAAGAACATTCGAAAGCATCGCCTAAGGTTGGATCTATCACAAGAAGAATTGGCCGAACGCGCTCACATTCACCGCACATACATTGGTTCGGTTGAGCGAGGTGAAAGAAATATATCAATCGATAACATTGAGCGAATCGCAGCGGCTCTCGGAATTGAAATTACCAAGCTGTTTGAGGACAATGACGCCACACCCTGATCGCGCTAAACTTGAACGTCTCTTTCCTTACATCAGAGAATATCAATATCTTGCCCAAGAGCATGGTATCAATGATATCTTACCAAGAGTTTCTCGACGCATCACCATATAAATCCGGTGATCATTGCTAAGTATAGAAAAGTTGACTGGATTTTCGCCGTTTATAAGGGCATCGAGATACAAGAGATCTATCTTTTAACGCCTGAGGAGTTGGAACCTTACTATGAGAAATGGGAGGATAAGTGGCATGCAGATGGTGGCAAGAATATCAACAATCCAAAAATTCCCCTGAAGTCTGTCCGTGAGGTCGGGAGACAGCTTTATTAATTTTGCAAAACGGCAGGGGCCTGTCACACGATGTCGTCAAACCCTCTCGATCTTTTGGGTTAAGGTTAGAATGTTCATTCAACTTTCGACTCACCACGGGCCTGGCTTAAGTATCGCGCTTGCTTAGGCCTATTGGTTATTCTTTGGTATTCCTTTTACGGAATCTTGATCAATCATAATTGTGTATTGAGAACTTAGAATATAGATGAGATCAAATTCTGGATTCTCAAGTATCATTGGCCCTAGAGATCCCATCAGCGCAGCCCGATAGAATTCAAAGTCTAGGGAGCCGAAATCGGGTGATGCGTCCACGATTACTAGCCAATTTTTATCGAACTTCTCAATTTCACCACTTCGTAATCCATCAATTTTGCGGACTATTCTTTTTGAGATTCTAGATGCCCAGTTTATCGCTGATCTCTCCGATTGCACAAAGTTGATATTTTTAATATCAGCCTTCAATTCACTATTTGATCGACGAGATTCTTTAGGATTATCTTTTAGATTGCTGACACTGTAGAAATCCATTCCCGCTTTTCGTGCAATGACCTGTGCACGCCTTGATTCTTCTGGTTGACCAACGGTTAATTCAATACCCAAGGAATGCCCACAATGGGTGACTCGCACATCTGGCTTGTCCCTGAAAATTACATCTTCGAAGTGGTATCCAGTATTCTTGACGAAGAAATTAAATTGAAACCTCTCATCTTCTTGAGTGCTCATGATCTAGATAGTCTCTGTTTCTAATCGGTCATAAATCGCGCTGGCCACGATGTCATCCACCATCGCGTTATACTTAACTCTTTTTATTCACGGACTTGGTCTAAAACTCGAAGTGTGGGGAACGACACACTAGTACTCCATGATCATACACCATAGCATAGTGGATTTGGCAGTGTGTTCAATGACCAGGAATTCAAAATGCAAAATCTTCAGTCAAAACGGTTAAGGCCTGGCTACCCGTGCTAGATGTCACCTGCCAGGCAATTCTGCTGCGCCCCTACTTCGCCAACGTCGGGGCCATTCCTTGCCATCTTGGATGACCCTTTTCAAGGTGGTAAATAGGACATTGCACCCCGGGATTGAAGATGGTTGTCTCCAGTTCGTGTCATTGTTGAATCCACCGCGTTTCCCCCTGTCCTGCTGCTTTGCAACAGGATTCATATGCCTGGGGCTTGCCCTGTCAGCAGGACCGTCACTCTGGGCAGAGGAACGCCCCAATATACTCATCATTTCCATCGACGATCTGAACGACTGGACGGGTTGCCTGGGAGGCCATCCCCAAGCGAGCACCCCCAACATCGATCGCCTTCGCCCTTCCCGGGTTCGTCGCCTGTCCCGTGCCAGCAGGATCTATCATTTTCACCACGGGGGCACCCTGCACCACAGCGAAATAATTCACACAAACACATGGCGCAAAGCACTTATCGTCCACGACTCCATAACCGATTATCGCTCCGAACACGAACAATTCAACGACGAAATCTCCCTTGAAATCGATTAAATATAAGTCGCTTTTCGCCTTTTCGAATTTGGATCGCGTTGTATCTTTGTAAGCAAAACATCGATTCCACATCCTCACTCGGAGACCCCCATGCGTCTAATCTGTCTCATCCTTCCGCTCCTTTCCACAATCCCGGTTTATGCAAATGAATATCACCGTGCTGCCGTAGATCGCGCTCCTAAAAAAATCCCCGACCGCATTGTTCTCAACTGGTCGGGAGACCCCACCACCACAGCATCAGTCACATGGCGCACCGATACGAGCATCACACAAGCCGAAGGCCAGATCGCAGAAGCCAATGCCTCGCCAAATTTTACCACCTGGGCCAGGCGCGAAAACGCGCGCACAGAAAAATGGAAACACAATAGAAATGTCGCCCATTTCCATTCGGTCACATTCAAGGGTCTCAAACCCAACACCCTCTATGCCTATCGCGTGGGCAGTGGCGATATTTGGAGTTCCTGGTATCAGTTTCGCACTGCCTCAGCCAATCCGGATGATTTCACTTTCATCTACCTTGGCGATGCACAAAACAATCTGCTCGCCCTGTGGGCTCGCACCATTCGAACCGCCGTGCTCGACGCGCCACATGCCGACTTTATCATCCACGCAGGCGACCTCATCAATCATCCCAACAAAGACAGCGACTGGCATGAATGGTTTGAATCTGGCGACTGGATCCATGCAACAATCCCCAGCATTCCTACGCCGGGGAATCACGAGTACGAGAACTATAGCGATGCGAGCAAACGCCGCCTATCTGTTCTATGGCGTCCGCATTTCACCCTGCCCGAAAATGGCCCCGAAGGCTTTGCGGAAACCACCTATTACATAGACTATCAGGGCGCCCTCATCATCTCACTCAATTCCAATGAACGCCACAATGAACAGGCTCCCTGGTTGGAACAAGTGCTCAAAAACAACCCCAAAAGATGGACCTTTGTCACATTCCATCATCCGGTCTATTCGGCGTCTGAAGGCGGCGACAATAAAGACCTGCGCGAAGCGTGGAAACCCATCTTTGACAAATACGCCGTTGATCTGGTACTTCAAGGTCACAACCATACGTATGCCAGAGGACACAACCTTGGCGGCGGCGAAACCGTGCGCGACACAACTAATGGCACTGTATACGTCGTATCGGTCAGCGGTCCCAAACAATCCAAACTCAGAAAAGACCGCTGGATGACGCGCGGTGGGGAAAACACACAACTTTATCAAGTCATCACCGTCTCAGGCAATACCCTGCAGTACCGCGCAATGACTGCCGTGGGTGAACTTTACGATGCTTTCGATCTGGTAAAACAGATGGACAAACCCAACAAACTCATCGATCGCGCTCCTCAATCCCCCGAACGCCAATGGAAAAATACCCTTAAAAAGAAAGACAAAGATGATAAAGTTTTTTAATCGTAACAACTCAGGTCTCCATAGCCTAGATCGTCGGAAAGTATGAGAATGAAATTGGGCTTTGCTTCAAGGATGAAGGCAGAAGGATAATAAGAAGAAACGAGAAAATTTTCATGGGATGGTGATTGAGAGAACTGTAGGAGGGGGTTTATCCCCCGATCTTCCAAATGGCCTCACCGCAATCGGGGGATAAACCCCCTCCTACAGTTTCGTAATATGTTATCATTAAAACATCCATGCGGACGATTGTTTAAGATACCTGAGTAGTTACTTTTAATCAATTAAAAATTAAGAATGGCCCCCGCCCTCCAATGAACTGCTGCATATCCCGTATTTAGACACTACGGGATGAAGCAGTTGTAGACCGTTCCCAAATTCTTAATTCCCAATTATTTTTGCATCTCCCGCTATATCCACTTCGCGCCTTTGCACCCACTGCGCCTCCTTCAGGGTATGGTTTCCCGCATTCCCAATGCCGGAAGTCTTTATTCTCCAAATTTGCCCCAGTCGAGGTCATGGATGGTGGTACTTGACGCCGATTTCCCTTGTCGCGTCAGCTCTCCAGAGGCGGAAACAGCCTAAACACGATTTCCGCCCTTCAGCTCAGGATGCTGCGAGTGAAACTTCGGACATTTATGGATGTTGACGGTAGAATGATACGTCTATGCTGTTTCGGTTGATAGGTCTCAAAATATGAACCAGTTGGACTACAAACAGCTTGCCAGGGACTCCGACGTGCTGGCGCCGGATGGCTCGGAGATCCGGTTGCTGTCGGAGACGAGCCGCGGGAGCATGGTCCACTGCACGCTGAATCCGGGGGAGGTATCTGTGCCCGTCGCTCACAGGACCGTCGAAGAGCTCTGGTATTGCCTCGAGGGCAGGGGCCAGGTGTGGCGACGACGCGGTGACGATGAGCGGGTCGTCGAGGTAGCTCCGGGTGGGAGCCTGTCCATTCCTACCGGCGCGCACTTCCAATTCAGGACCATCGGAGATCATCCGCTGCGATTCGTGATCATCACGATGCCGCCCTGGCCAGGCGAAAACGAAGCCTATCGCGTTGCCGGCTACTGGCCAGTTAAGGGATAGGTGGCGGATTTGTTTAGTAGTTTAGGGACCTTCTGCTATGCCACACTTCACCTACACCCTCTTCGCCGTCGACGTGGTCGTCCTCTTAATTATGTTGGCGGGAGCAGTCTGGTCGATTGTGATTCCTGATAGGCGGATCTGGCCGCCGCCGTATCGGCTTTCCTGGCAGTACTCTCTGAGCTGGGTCTGTTCCTTTGTGGTCGTTGGGGTCAACACCGCCCTGCTGTTCCTGGACTGGAATTCGTGGATATTCAAGAGCGATTTCCGTTTCATCATCAGTATTCCAGTGGCGCTGCTTGGAGGGCTTTTGACGCTCCGGGGAGTCGTCTCTCTTGGTGTGATCAATTCTTCGGGGCTGAAGGGCGGATTCGTTTCCTCTGGACCCTACCGGTTCACCCGCAATCCGCAGTATTTGGGTGACATCATCTTACTCGTCGGTGTGGGTATGATCGCAAACTCGCTGCTCCTTTGGATCGCCCATGCGCTGCTTATCCTCGTGTTCGTCCTTGCTCCGGTAACCGAGGAACCCTGGTTGGAAGACCAGTACGGACGGGTCTACCGTGAGTATCGACGGGAAATTCCCCGATTCCTTTGACCCTCATTTACCTAATTTACTGCACCTGGGACATCCAGCCGGCTTGGTAACCTGACAAATCAAGGTGATGAATGAACCAAATGGAGATGAACCAAGAGCAAATAACCACATCGGCTAACTTGATTATTGACCCTTGACCCTGTCGGCTGCCTGTTGCCTTTTGAAGGACTGTTGGCGCTGCACGCTTTCGATTAATTTATCTCCCTCCCCAGCAGCCGTTTTACCGCAGAGCTTATAATCAATGAGCATGCCGCCGGGACTCTCGGCGATAAACAGTTCGTTGCCGAACTCGGTCTGCGCACCCGCCTTGCCCCGCACGATCACAGCGATATCTCTTTCGTAGACACTGAGGATCTTCTTGTTATTTTTGACCAGACGTCCGCCGATGATGCGTTCGTGGGCTTGGTTATGCCGGCTCTGGCCGGTTCTCCAGTTCATTGCAACGTATGAACCATGAAAATAGACCGTTCAACATGTAGCGACGCCTCGGCGTGTGGAGGCAACAAAGCACGCGAAACGGAGCAGTCTGCCTCTATGGCAGTCGAAGGGGGTTGGAAACCCTCGGATCGCGAAGGTGCGAGCCTTAGCGCAAGCGAACATGATTCGGCCTCGTTACACTACTCCCAGCGGCCAACCTCCCGGGTTTGGCGAAGCCTGCAACCCTCGATCGAGCAACGGTCACATGCATTTGAGGGGCGGGGCGGGGTGGTTGATGAAAGCGCGCACCGAAGGAGAACCAGAGCTACCCGGGACGCCTCCCCGGTGTCCTGCCGCCCACGGTCGGGCGTTGGACAACGAAGCATGGGAAACCATAACCATGCCATCGGCCGGACCGAGGTTGCTGAGGGGTTCGTAGTAGCGAGGAAGCGGGTGAAAGCCCGTGGAGCAAAGGGACCCTACTGTAAACACGCCACCATCAAAAGGAAGGAGGCCGCTTGAGAGCAAAACTCTCTACAACGGACAAGCTGACTACTAAGTCAGTCAATCGCTCAATCTTTTGCGATGGAGGCTCTACCGTAAAGCGAAGAACGAAAGGAAATTTCGCTTATACACCTTGTTTGACCGCTTCGACGGGTGCATACAGCGCGAAATGAGCTCGAACCTCAACAGCCTAACGGTGAAGTTTGCAGGAGAGCCGTCAACTGGAAATCTGTATACTCGGTTCGATGAGGGACGAGGCGAGCTGGCCCCCGGGCTGGCTCCCTCGTCTGCTCTAATGTTATCCGTGGTTCATCCCTATTCGCGAAGCGATCCTGTCCTGCTCAAAGTAGATCAAGCGAAGCGTTGTTTAATATTTCCACCCAAACTTTAAGTGAAAAAACATTTTCTTTGAATAGGCACAAAATACTCAGCGCTCATCTTGTGGCTTCTGTGCTTTCTGTGGCAAAACATCCTTGTCCATCCTGTTCATCCATGTTTCATTTATTCGGAAAAAAATTTTGCACTCGGTCGATTTAAAAATCCCTGCCTACTATTTTCCCTAAAATTACCATGAAAAGCGAAAATTATATTAAACCATCAAAAAGAAGGATTTGGTTTGGATCAGGTCTAGGGGCACTGGTTGGAATTGGAACTGGTTTTATTTATGATTATTTTTTCAGTACACAATTTACTCCTCAGTTACCGGCGATAATTGTTTGTGTGATGCTATTTTTTAACTACTATAATTATCTTAAATATAATTATGGTGTTTTTGGCATGAAACCATTGCGAAAAATTTCCTTTGGAAAACGTCTTTTGGGACTGATGGTCATTACGGCTTTTTCCTGTGCCTGTACCGGCATCATTTCCGGTTTTTTCTTCGGGTCGATAGGAGTGGTGGAAGGAGCATTTGTTGGTGGTTTTACTGGTGCCGTTACCAGTGGGATGTTTTGTGCTGTATTTGAACTCTGGAACCGGATGTTTCCAAAAAAAGGTCTAAATATCTGGACCGGATAGACTGAGTTTTTCCGATGCCTGCCCATTCAACAGTTCACCGGAAAGGGTGAAAAACCCCTGGAGTCCTACACCATTATAGCCACGAGGTCCTCGGCCAGGCTTGCCGCCATTCACCATCTCCATCCACTCCACCAAACAGATACCGATTGGGTAAGCCCACCCCTACCAAACATCGAGTGCTGATTCCTTTTAGGTTTCCAATTTGGCTGGTAGCCGACGGTTTTCAATATCACGGCGTGCTTGGAGTCGATGAACGCTGCCGAAGGTTGGTGAAGGGGTTCATTCCCGTGCCGCCGTCCCACACCAAAGAGCCTCCAGTAATTTGGTCGTGCAGATGCGGCATAGGTAATGATAAGATCCTCATTTAGGCCATTTACTGAACCCGGGGTATCCAGCCGGCTTGGTAACCTGACAAATCAAGGTGATGAATGAACCAAATGGAGATGAGCCAAGAGCAGATAACCACTTCGGCTAACTTGATTATTGACCCTTGACCCTGTCGGCTGCCTCATACCGCGATGGCCTCCTCCCTGATAAGATGCAGTCTGATGACTCTTGGCATGTTGTCGTCGTCGAAGTGGCAACGCACCGCATCTCGAACCATAGCTTTCAGGTCGTTCCAATCTTCTCCCTGTGTGAAGATGCTGTGCCCAAGCGCTCTGGCGTCGTATCCGCCTTCAACCGCTTCGGTTACCTCGAAGATGATCTCGGTCACTCTCATCTGTTCCTCCTCCGTGTGTTTTGGTCGGCCTCCTGCCATAGGGACCTTGCGTCATGGGGTCGCCGACTGTTCTCCTATACTCAATATTTCACCCAGCGATCCTTTCGTTGTCAGAGATTGGTCGAGATCTTTAAGTTGGGATGAACTGAGGGCGGATCCTTCCTTCATCTCTTTTAAGCGGATGCTGGCTTGGTTCTTGAAATTCCCGTCCTCCGTGAGGTTCTTCACCTTCAGATAGGCCTCTAGAAAGGTTCTTTCCTCCTTTCCTAAGCCGTCGACAGTCTCATTCACCTCACTTTTAAGCATAACTAGTATAGTAGCGCCCTGTCCTGAGACTTCAATTTCTATTTTCCAACGCCGAGGTGGCCTTTTTTGGCAGGCCAAGCCGTAATCTCGCAGGTCAAGTCAGGTTCTCAAATGAACGCCTCCCTCGTTGTGCTTATGCAAACGGGCGGCCAAATCTGTCGTGCATCTCGTATAATGGCTTCGATGTTCGACAAATAAAGAAACGATCGATTTATTAAGCTCTTGACTAAGAAACAATCGTTTCTTAATTTTCCCGGTTAGAAAAGGAGCGCTTTCCAGCTATGACTCGCCAGACCGGTCAATACCGAATTGTCAGCACCCTCGAAGAGGAGGTTCGCGCGTTCGTTCCGTATCCGCTTCCTCCAGCCGATCCGCCACTGTTGATTGATGGCCCGACGGCCGAACTCCTCGCAACTGCGGAGACCGAACTGGCTCGTCTTTCCGTGGCCGGTTCGATGGTGCCAAGTATCGGTTGGTTCCTCTACGGGTTCGTTCGGAAGGAAGCGGTTGTCACCTCGCAAATCGAGGGAACACAGGCCACGCTGCGCGACGTTCTCACCTTCGAAGCCACGGATCAAACTGATCGTCCAGATGATGTCCGTGAAGTCTGCAATTATGTGGATGCTCTTGCACACGCCCGAGCTCAACTTGCCGACCCGAAGGGTCTACCGCTGAGTATCCGCCTGTTATGCGAGGCTCATCGCATCCTGATGCGGGGCGTTCGGGGCAAGCAAAAACTGCCCGGCGAAGTCCGCCGTTCGCAGAACTGGATTGGCGGCACCCGACCTGGCAATGCGCGCTTCGTCCCGCCGCCACCCGACCAGGTCCCGGCCTCTCTCGGAAGTCTGGAGCGGTGGTTGCACCAAGACAGCGATCTTCCCCCGCTGGTGCGGATTGGACTCGCCCATGTCCAGTTCGAGACGATCCACCCATTTCTCGATGGCAACGGTCGCATCGGCCGACTGCTGATCGCGCTACTCGTGGAGCATTGGCGTCTGCTTGAACAGCCATTGCTCTACGTGAGCTTGGGGTTCAAGCGTGAGCAGCAGGAGTACTATGCGCGGCTGGGAGCCGTTCGCAGCGACGGTGATTGGGAAGGTTGGAACAGGTTCTTCCTGGAGTGCGTGCACGAGGCCGCCGCCGACGGTGTTCGTGTTGCGCAGGCGCTCCACGCCCACGTTGGGGACGACCGCAGTCGCGTTATCGCCCACGACCGGTCGACAGTTGCCGCCCTCCAGTTAATCGAGCTCCTGCCGTCCAAACCTGTTGTCACCGTTCCCAAAGCATCGAAGATGCTCGGTTTGACGGCACCTCCGACACGCAAAGCGATTGAACTGCTGGAAATCCTCGGCGTTCTACGCGAGATTACAGGCAAGCGTCGTAGCCGCGCCTACGCCTACCACCAGTACCTGGAAATTCTGACGGGGGGCGAGGTCTGATCTATGGACGCCACTCGTTGCAGCCGAAGACGCTGCCCCTTGCACTGCCGGAAGTTGACGGCGGAATGATCCTTGAGCTGTTCAGGAAAAAACTGTCTTACGAGATAGGAGAGGTGAAACGGATAGGGCCGGAAAGAGGGGTTTCGTCTTGAAGGCGACAACGAGTTCAATTTCGGGCGAACATACAAAATGGAATTCAGCCCTCGTTACCTTTTCGTGCCCAAAATTACACTTTTATAATCGAACCAGTCTATTCTTGCTTCGCGTGTATCCAAGTTGACCCAGGCCTTGGCATGCTGAAAGGTTCGAGTAAGGACCCAACCTTCCCTGACGGCATCGCTTTGGGGCGGACCGAGTGGCTTGTCGAATTCGTCGTACCAATCTAACGAGCCATGGTTCTCACGGTAGCCCCAGGTGTAACAGAAATAGGAATGCTTTTGAGCTGCGATAAGGAAACAGGCCAAGGGAAAGGTTATGTTCTTTTTAGCTCTGGCTAGAAGTGTTTCGTAGGGAACAGTCCGGATTTCCCTCTGTGTGAAGTTGAAGCCGGGCCAGCCTTTCATCACGACCATTTTCCCCCGCTTTCCGGCAGCAATCATGTCCTCAATGTCTCGAGCCATACTTTCTTTGGACATGCTCGCGAAGTGACCAAAGTGCTCTATGGTCGCTGCATCTGCGTAATCCAGGTAGTCCAGTCCGAAATGTAGTGTATCGGTGTTCCGGATACCATTATACATAATGATTTTGCTACCACCAATTTTCTCACGCGTCAGCTTGAGCGTTTCAATCAACCCAAGCTCAATGGCGTCATACTTTTCCTGCCCCCATAGTTTGATATTGGCCGTGGAGGCAATCTGCGGGAAAGCGTCGGCAAACACTCCATCGCAGGGACCGTCCACGACGGCCTTTTTGACTTCTTCGGTCCACCATTCGCGGACGGCAGGATTCGACAGGTCGTATCGTTTGATTCTGCCGTTCTTTTTGTCGAGGGATCCATCGCGGGTTTTCAGCCACCATTCAGGGCGCTGCTCATACACCTGGTGCGCCTCAAACATGGGATAGTCCAGAAACGTATTCCAGTAGTAGATAACTTTCAAATTGGGGTTTGCCGCTTTGAGTCGGACGGTATCGTAAAGAATGCCTTTTTCGGTAGAACCATGAACCTCCATCCCGTGGGCTTTTTCCAGACAAACCAAGTTGGTGTGTGAAGCTACGAACCCCACCTCCTCATCCGTTAGTCCGCCGTTGTCTCCGAAGTGGATATACACCGGAACCGTATCCCAGGAAAATTTTGGAAATAGATTTATTTCACTTCCTTTGGCTATGACCGAAGCGGCAATGAAGCACAGGGTAATGATGAGTATCTGTTTTCTCATTTTTTTGTCCGTTTCGATTACTTCAATGTCACCCATTAGAACTTCTGAGGCATTGCCTCTGGCTCGTTCATTGGTTAGCGTTTAGGTCCTTAAATGAGTCTTATCTATTTCCCTTCCTCAATCCAGCGCAAGTTGCGGAACTCCGGATCCGCTCCCGACCATTCCCCACCGAATACAGTGGAAATCACTTCATCGTCCACGCGCTTCTTCAAGATTTCTTCAGCGTCGAAACTCAATTCCTTGATATTGCTCCAATCCGCTAAGGTTTCGCCATCGGAGTTTTGGAAGTCGGTTGGTAATAAGGCCACGGCCTGCCATGAGTCGCCACCCGTAAGCGCAACTTCCGCAATGTAACCATCGAGCCCTAAAATCAACATGTTGGGATCAACGGATCGCACATCCACGGCTAGTTTTGCCTTGGGAGGCGCCTTCCATAGGTTGCTGTAAACCTTGTGCGTCCGTCGTCCCCAGCCCTCCGTTTTATAAGTGAACCAATCCTTCTCCCAATCGCCTTGGAAGGTTTCGATCATCGGGGATGATTTCAAACTTGCCTGAACTCCATTTACTTTCAGTTGGTCAGAGGAGGCAATGTGCATGCGGGACGAAATGGTAAAGGTGTTTGCAGTATAGACCCGGTAATAATAACCGGCCCCGGTAACCGGTTCATTAAGTGGGTAGCGGATATTGGCATACACCCACAGTGGCCTTTCAGTGCTGACGAGTGGTAGATCCGCCGACCACTTATCACCCACCTTTCCGGGACGCGCGTAATGCCAGAAACGATTTTTTCGGTTATCACGATCCTCTATCTCACCCACCTCTGGACCCTGTTGGGAGTAATATATTTCCACGGACAAAATAGGCTTGGAAGGATCGGGCGTGACGGTGAAGGTGGGCACACCCTTTTTGGTTTTTAACTGAAGGCTGCTTTTCGGAGTCTCCGGATAGGTGAAGGATCCTTTCAAGAACTGATCGAACCAGAGGAGGGTAGCCACTTCGAAATCCCCATGATCCTGATGATTGTGATGAGTCGAACAGGTGAGACGCCAATCCTCACTTTTGATTTCTTTCAGCGCAGTTTGCAGGTCATTGATACGGCCGTGGAAATCATTGGACGGGCTGAGAAAGATAATGGGACTGGAAATCCGTTTCAGATAAACATCATCGGCCAGAGTGGCGGCAAACAACGGATCATCATTGTAACGATCACTGATGCCTCCACAGGAAGGCGCTGCCGCCTTGACTCGATTATCCGCACCAACGGTTAAAACGGTGAGCTTGCCTCCCATCGAATGACCGTAGACTCCCAGCTTTTCGGAATCCACTTCCGGCTGCCGTTCCAAGAATGTCAGGGCGCGTCGAGCTCCCAGGGCACAGAGGAACCAGCTATTGTTGCGAGGCGATGCCACCGAGTCCAATGTCCAAGATCCAACATTAATTCTGGGGAATTGGTTTCCTCGATTCCTGGAAGGCGCATGGTAGCCATCCAGCGCTCCCCAATCGGTGGTTAGCTTATAGTTTGGATCGTCGGAGGCGTTGGCAAAAAACAGTTTGACAACCTTGGGATCCACACGGTAGCCTGGGGCATTAATCCGTCCGGCCCAGGAAATAGAGATGGTTGCATAGCCACACTTGCCGTTGGTGAGCACCGCGCGATAATCGGCATATTGCCCTCCCCCATGAATCTGAACTAGCCCGGGAAGCTTGGTTCCTCCTTTGGGGTATCCATACACCGCCGCCATCATAGCTTTCCGTCCTTTGAAAATACCGATGCGGTAGCGCAAGACCTGCATCACCACACCCTCTTCTTCCCACGCCTTAAGGACCTCAACATCAAGCGGTTCGGCACGGGGATCAAAATCCGCCCACAACGCTTCGGCGGTTTGAGGGGCATTGCCGTCTTTGAGCGGGGGTAATGTCTCCCGACTGAAACTCAAGGCACACCCCGTAAGAACGAGGATCACGATACAGATGATTCGTTTATTTATCATATGGGAAACGTTGTTGGATTTGTTCTTAACGAAAGGGTACAGAATTCACGGCAAACGCCCATCCCGTTTTTATAGGATACCAAAATTTCCAGCTTAACCCGGATGTCTCACTACCGAGCATATGCGAAAGCTTACCCATCAATATCTCATCCGTGCCCATCCGTGCCCATCCGTGGTCAACCTTTAGATAAACCACGGATTACTCGGATAGGGAAGGAGAGGTTCGGGGTACAGCCTCGGTAGCAAGGAATGACCCCGACATCGCCAATGCTTTGAATATCATCGGAAAGGTGCTTAACTTAGTAGCGCCATTCAGCGCCGACCTCGGCGGCCTGGACGGTAACACCTTCTTGGTGGCCCTTTGTTCCGGCGATTACATCAAATCCAATTTTACCGAGAATACCACACGCCGGCGCTCATTGGCATTTCCGCGGGTACGGAAGAAGAAAGTGTTTCCTGCGTTTTCGATGTTCACCCCAAAGGAGGTTGGCGTTTGGCCTAGCCTCGTCTCGTAGCGAGCAAACAGGTCGTATTCTGTGTAACCGTCTTCAATAATCCACCGGTTTGGTGATGTCGGCGACTGAGGAATCGGCCCGCGAGCGACTACGATTCCACCGCCAAATCTCAATCCTGCCAGCGGGCCCTCGGTAATTCTATAATTCGTCCAGAGTGAATAGGAATGTGGCGCGGCGCCTTCAAGTCCGAGTACAGGCAACATTGTTGGAGGCAGATCGGCATGGGCGTCCATGTAAGTATAGGCGAAAGTGGTTTGCCAATTATCGAACGGGGTAAAGAACAGTTCGACCTCCACTCCCTTGCTGATGTCATCGGTCAATTCGCTGCGCGATTCCCCAAAATCCGGGTCGAAGGCGGATTTAAGGACACTTTTTTTGGCGATGTCAAAATAACCTATGCTTCCGGACAACTTGCCCTCCCAGAGATCCATTTTAACTCCAATTTCGTAGGCTTCTCCCGTTTGTGGGGGACGCGGAAGCCCGGTATCGGGGTCGACGGCTCTGTTTCCGGAATAGGAGGTGGCATAATTGACGAAACCAGTAAAATCTTCGCTGAAATTATAAACAAAACCCGCTTGTTCCGAAATATCGTTACCCTTGAAGGGTTCCGGAGCCTGGATGTGAAAGCAGTTTTTGGCATGGCCCCAGTCCACGCCGATGCAAGCGGCGTAGGAAACGTCTTTGCCAAATGGGTTTTTTATTTCAATCATAAGATTATCGATGGTTTAATATTAATGTAGTGACGCCGCGGCGAAGGGCTTATTGAGTGGATGTCGAACGATCCTATCTTCAAGAGTATTCGTTTCGCGGCGTCATATCCGTTCCGGTCGGAGCTCTCGGTATATTCCTCGAAGGAAGCCAACGCGATAGCCGTTGGCCGGAACGGTTGACGCCAACAAAAATGACAGGAGCCCCTGCCGGGACAAGTTATTAACAATGCTGCTGCGGCGAGTGTTTGTCCTGGGGACTCCTCGCAGCATCGATTAATAACTTGGACAAGCAATAAGCGAACGCGACAGCCGCCGAAGGTTGGTGAGGGGGTTCGTGCCCGTGCCGCCGTCCCACACCAAAGAGCCTCCAGTAATTTGGTCGTGCAGATGCGGCATAAGTATACGATAAGACCCTCATTTATGCCATTTACTGAACCTGGGGCATTCAACCGGCTTGGTAACCTGACAATTCAAGGTGATGAATGAACCAAATGGAGATAAGCCAAGAGCAGATAACCACATCGGCCAACTTGATTATTGACCTTTGACCCTGTCGGCTGGCCCTGATTACACTTTTGCAATCGTTTGGCAGGCCAAGCCGTAATCTCGCAGTGCAAATAAAGTTTTCAAAGACCGCCTTCGCCCGGAGGGTCTACGGCGTGTCAGCCTTCACTCTTGCCTTGCTGCGAGTGAAGGCTGGTGGAGGTGGCGGGAGTCGAAGCCGTAATCATAAAAATTATTGCATTCCCCTATTCCAACAAAAATAACTGCAAGTAGTTTTGCTGTAATAGTTTACAGATATTAAGTCTGGTTACTTTTTTTACTGCTCCGGAATCAGACTCGCACCATATTGCCATTTTTCGCACCAAAGTTGGCACAAATCTGGCACAAATTAATATTGGTGATGGGGCGGGGGTTCGGCTCCACGCCAGCGGTAATAAGCACTCGGACTCACCCCGAGCGCTTCGCACAACTCACTCACTTCATGACGGCTGCGGTTTTGATCTATGAATCGATACTTCATCACTCCTCCTTGGCAAAGTAGCCCACCGTTTTTTTTATATCTCATTGATCCGCTCGGACTTGCCCAACTGCTTGCGCAGCCGCGCTATCTCAGCGGCCATCTCTTTGGGACTGGCGTTGTCAGCCGCACGCTTGTCGCCCTCCAAATCCTCCAGGTGCTGGCTCTTCCACCGATACAGCATATTGCTGTTTACTCCTAGCTTTTCAGAAACTTCACTTCCACTGGAGCAGGCCAAACCTTCAATCAACTCTAACTTGAACCCCACACACTAACCAATACAGAATGCTTCTAGCTTCTTGCACTTGTTAGTTGAACTCACAAGGTCTTAAGAGAACTCAATAAGGCGGTTAGCATATTGGGAGATAACAGTTCCTCAGAAATTATAAAACGCCTAATAGAAAAGCATTCGCTACCATTCCGATGGAATGATGGATACCTGTATCGGGTCGCTGAACAACCTAAGGAAACAGAGGAGGAAGCCTACGATGCAGTCTTCTGGGGTTCGCTTACTGTCGCTATTTTGATCGTATTTGTAATAGTAGTAGCCACCTGCTCTGCTAACTAGCTCTTGCCCCTTTATTCCTTCACAAGCTGAGGCTTAGGTGCTAAGTATTAAGCCATGAAGCTTTTAGTAGTTGTTTTTCTTTCTTTGTTGCTCCACCTCCCCGTATTTGGCCATAACCTTATCTATGAGGAAGAACAAGCCGAAGCCCTCAAGAAGGTTGAATGGTTTCAGTCAAGCCAATGCAGGGTTTTTATTGCTGGGTCGGGAGATGAAAAAGAGAAGCAAGTCGAAGACGAATTGAGCGACTACCTGCGTCTCAAAATTAAGAACAACTTCGCTGGGATAAAAATTTTGAGCAACAGGGAAGGAGCTGAGTTGTATAAACAACTATCTTTCAAAGAAGGAGTTTTGCCTGATCCGGAACGTCCTATTTTATTAAATGACAAATATATTAACGATAACGTCAAATATTTTGTTTTATGCTTGGCAGAAGAAATTCAGGATAACAGGGTAGGAGAACAGTTCTGATGAACCGTGCTAGCGAGCTGAACCTTCAAGCGAGTTCGCTGGCAGACTCAGTTAGACACATTTCCCCTTACACCTAATACCCATGATCGAAGAACAGGTACTGAAGTTCGGATATCTTCCCTTGCATATTGCGGGAGAAGTAAGCGATTCCCAATCGGGCGAACGTCACAGCGTAATTTGTCCCGCCACTGGCGAGCTCATTGGCGAGGTCGCCAAAACGGGCCCACAGGATGCGGAAATTGCTCTGAAAGCGGCGCAGGAGGCGTTTAAAAGCTGGAGCGCGCTTTCGGTCGAGGAGCGCGTTGGCTGGTTGCGTAAGTTTCATGACGTGATCGGAGAGAACCGCGACACGCTTGCGGAAGCATTGATGTATGAGACGGGTAAGCCTTGGGATCAGGCTGCGCTTGAGGTGACTCTGCTAATGGGTTCGATCGCCTACTGCTGCGACAATGTCGCCGAGATGGGCAACGAAACCATACCCGAGTTCGGGAAGGAAATTTACGACGAAATCCTCGCCGTCGCGCGAGGCAAGCGAACCAAGTCAGAAATTCTCGGACACTATGAAGATTGATCGAATTATCGAAACGGACGTACTCATTGTCGGCGGCGGAGCCGCTGCCCTTCGGGCCGCTATCGGCGCCGGAGAACAAGGCGTCAAGGTAACCGTCGCCCTCAAAGGCAAAACCGGAAAAGTCGGCGCCTCCGTATCGCCCGACTCGCCCGCAGTTGCCTGGCAATGCGCCGACGGCTGCTCCGCAGATACCGGCGACAGTCCCGAAGTTCACTTTGAGGAAATCGTATCCGTGGGATTGGGAATGGCAGACCCGCGCTTGGCCCGAATCCAAGCCTATGAGATCGTCGAACGCACCCGCGAACTCGAGAGCTGGGGCGTCGAATTCGTCAAGGATCCGACCGGCCAGAAAGAGCATTTCACCGCTCACTCCTGCTTCGCCCATCATCATCGAGCCCACTCGGTACGCGATACAGGGCGTGGCCATGCTGGGGACATCGTTTGGGCCATGATCGACCGGTCGAAGCAGTACGATATCGAGGTCCACCAAGATGTATTCATTACCGACCTGATTGTGGAGAACGACCAATGCGTCGGAGCCATGGCCCTGGGGCCTGATGGACAAGCCATGGTCTACCGAACCGGTGCAGTCATGTTCGGCGCCGGTGGTGCCCGCCAGATATTTCCACGCGTGGCTTTCAGAGGAATCGATACAACAGGCGACGGCTACGCGATGGCGCTGCGGGCCGGGGCAGAACTGACCAACATGGAGTACATCCAGTACATGGTGGCGCCGAAAGGATTTAGCATAACCGACATTCCAGGTATGTACTGGAGCGTCTTTCCGAAAATGAGAAACCGACACGGCGAGGAAGTGCTCTTGCGCTACCTACCGGACGGAATGACCACCGAAGAAGCCATGCGGAATCGTTGTATGCATATGCCTTATTCCATGCGCGACGGATCCGGCTGGATCGACGTTGCCGTGACCAAGGAACAGAATGAAGGACGGGACGTGCCTGGAGGAGGCCTCTGGCTAGACTTTTCGGAATGCGATCTGGAGAATTACGAACCGGTGATCCAGCACCATTTTGATGAAGGAAAAATGAAGCGCCAAGCCATCCGTCCCGGCAAGGAAGCGCGCGTCGTTACCACTGCTCACGCCAGCAATGGCGGCATCCTCATCAACGAACAGGCACAGGCGTCATTGCCCGGACTCTTCGCCGCTGGTGAAGTTTGCTCAGGACCCCATGGTGCGGACCGTCTGGGCGGCGGCATGGTCAGTATGGGTATTGTCTTCGGTGCGCGGGCCGGAAAATACGCGGCCCTGCATGCCAAAGAAACTGAGCGGACTCCGTTAAAAGAAAGCACCTTGGCCCCGGCCCTGGAACGACTGAATGTCCAGGGAGGCGGCAAGAAAGCAGACGACCTTTTCAAGAAACTCCAGGAAACGATGGGGCGCGACTTCCTGAACATAAAAAGCCGCATTGGCTGTGAGAAGCTCTTGAACGATATTGGAGAACTCAGAAACGGCTGGCTTCCCCACCTGCTTCGGCAGGACCTCCCCACCCTTCGCCGGGCCATCGAAGCCGAGAACTCACTCAAGGTTGCCGAGGTCATGATACGAGCCGCTCTGGCCCGTGAGGAAACCCGGGGCAATCACTACCGGGAAGATTTCCCGGAAATCAACGATGAGAAGTGGCGTAGAAATGTTATTTTGACCGAGAAAGAAGGAGAGGTGAACCTGACTACCCGGGACCTGAACGCCCTCGAAACGGCGAGCGCTCTCTTCTAAGGAGGATTGGTAAACAGATGTTTTTCATTGTAACACATAGTTGGGAAAAAGAAGCAGAAACAGAGGTTAATCGAACCTTTGTCGACCTCATGCGCGGGGCCTACTATGGTAAAGTAGGAAATCCATGGCCACGGCTATTCAATATTTGGCTCGATCCGAAAAGACCGACAGCATATGCCCTATGGGAGTCATCTACTCCCGACACACTTGTCGATGCTCTTAAAAAGCTTCATAATATAGAGACAGAAATCGTTCATGTCAGACAGTTGTTTCCTCCGCATGTAGACCTTTACCATGTAACGAAAATAGAAACAGAATAGGAGTAGGAATTGATGTCAAAAGATGAAGAAATGAGTGTTGAACAAAAAATGGAAGTTCTCATGACGAATATGAACAAAACGCAACAAATGATTACAGAACTCACAGACATACTAAAAGTATCTTCCAAAGAGTCGAAAGAAAGAGATGAGAAGCTTTTTAACTTCTTGTTTTCCAGAATGGATGCTGGAGTCTCCCTTCGAAGTCCATAAATATTGAGTCTGTAGCGGGTCAATTTTCATGTTGGCCCACTTTTACTCTGCTTCTCCCTTATCGGGAGTAGTCATCTCCACTAGATTGGCTTTCAGCGATGGCTTGAGCACTTGGTGCCGACTTAGCGCCATCTTGGTGCCTCTAGTTATTCTAAATCATTGATCTTCTCTTTCCGAAATGTGTTTCTTGCCTTCTCCTGTTAGGTAATAGCGCTGCTTAGGACTTTGAGGTTTATCAGGTATGGTTCGCTCTATCCATCCCGCTGCTAGTAGAGGCTCCAAGTAGGTTTTACGGAAATGTTCCCGGTCTTTCATACCCGACGCCTTTTGGAGATTCTCTCTTGTTTGTGGTTCATCCAGCACAGCTATTAAAATGGCCTTTACTTGCGGGGTAACTTGCGGGGTGGAAGCCGAAAAGAGCGTGACGCGAATGCCATTTTCCGCTTCTTCAAAGCTTGGATCGGGCAGCCCGGCTTGCTGGCAGGCTTCAGTAATCTTAGAATCACCAAAGACTTTTCCGAAAACGACCGAGCCAAGCTCTTCCGCGAAAACGCCGAGCGATATTATAGGATTTAGTGAAAATTTTCTTTCGCGATTGGTATGCTGTCCTGCGGGTTTACCAAGGGATTTATCTACGTTCTAAATTGGAGCAAGGTATCACTCAAATCCTCCCTGTTATCCGCGCGAAACATTGACAAGGTGAGGGATCCGTTGAATATATATGAACGATATATTTAACAATTATATTAATATATTTGTTTTTTTATCTCTTGGATAACAAATTGTATTTCACTCCATTTGCCCATGTCATCTAGCGGATTAATTGAGCTCAAGCGCCAGGCCCTCCCATTGCGACGCCTGATCCTGGAGTCCGTCAATCATGCCGGAGCAGGGCACGTGGGAGGTCCGCTTTCGGCGGTGGAAATACTCATCGCTCTTTATTTTAAAGTGCTGCGTATCGATCCTGAAAATCCCGGGATCCGGATCGGGATCGTTTTATACTTTCCAAGGGACATTCTTCTATCGGTCTCTACGCCACGCTGAAGACTCGGGAAGCACCCTAAATGATTGCCGCCTCATGAATTGTCGCTCTTTGTTGATTTTGCTGATGCACTGCATAAGTGTCCCCTTGGCCGAAGGGCGCCAGGAAGAGCGCAACTACAATAAGATTGTCGCTGGAAGAATCAGTGACGAGGGTTTACACTCTGGAATTCGTAGTTTTTCCTTTGGGTATTCCAATGGTCGCCTGCTTGCCTTTGCAGGATGGCCGACAGACTCCGAGAGAGATTTTTCATTCTCGCCGCACGTCTTTGCTCGAGACCTCGACGCCGAGAGCGCAGCCTGGGACCTTGTTGAAAGCGAGGAACCTAAAACACCGCGTGTAGGAGGGGCCGTCGCTTCGGGAGGGGAATGGATCTACCAGGTAGGGGGAGAAGAACGGGTCGGAGCCTCCAAGGCTGTCTCGCGCCTAAGGTATGTGCCCGATGTTATGTCCGTGGATTGGGAGTATATGCCGGATTTGCCGAGAGCGCGAAAAGGGGGCTCTGCCGTGGTTTATTCGAATACTCTATATTTCGCTTCCGGGAGCGATTCGGATGCGGAAAGGACATGATCCGAGACGGTAATCTGGGCGCTCTCACTGGAGAATCCCCAGGGCTGGGACACGCTTCCCTTGCCCGAGACGAGCTCTCTTGAGAGCCCATTATTGGTCGTTCAGCGCTTTCAGGAAGAGCGCCGCCTGTATCTCATCGACCGACTCAATGGGCGGGGGCCACTGCGCGTTTTTCTTTACGATGAACAAAGGGCGCGCTGGCTTGATCATACGCCGGGCGAGGCTAATTTGAATGGTGGCGCGGACGCCGCGGCCGCGATCGGTTTCAACCACATACTCATCATCCCGTCGAATGCTTCCGATTCGAGGGGAAGAATCACCGAGGAGAGCTTCCTAACCTATCACACGATCACCCAAACGTGGTCGCCGCTTAGCCGGCCCGATGTGCTCGATTTCGCGTCAAAACGGCTGATTCCCACGGGAAACGCCGCGCGGGTCGTCGCCATAGGACAAACAAACAGGATTCCGGATCTCGCTGCCCTCGAAGTGGTGACGCCGGGGAGCGGCATACACCCGGTCGATTTTCTTGTCGTCTTAGTCTACCTCGGAGCCCTTGTTCTCGTGGCCTATTATTGCGCCAAGCGAAATAAGAACACGGATGACTATTTCCGAGCGGGGAAACGGATTCCATCGTGGGCTTCGGCGTTGAGTATCATTGCCACCAGTTTGAGTGCGATTACGGTAATGGCTGTTCCCGCGTTGGTCTATGCGACGGACTGGAACTACTATTTGTTCCAAGTGCACCACATGTTGGGGATTCTCGTAGCAGGAATCGTAGCAGTCCCTCTCTTTTACAGCCTGAATATCATTACGTACCAGGAGTACGTCGCCCGGCGTTACGGCGAACTCATCCGCGTCATTGGATCGGTTTACAGCCTCTTTCCGCTGATCCTGACCTCCGGTGCTATTATTCTGCTTCCTTCCATACTGATCTCGGGTGTCACGGGGATGAACCTGGATCTGGCGATCATTATCATGGGGATAATGGCTACGGCGTATACCATTGCGGGAGGACTCGAGGCGGTCATCTGGACGGACGTCGTTCAACTGATCGTTTTTGTGGGAGGAGCATTCTTGTCCGTCGTGGTCGTAGCCTTTAACATCGACATCAACGTTGCGGATGGGGTCTCGCTTCTTTACCGCGAAGGCAAGCTGGATTTGGCCAACTTTCAGTTTACCCTCCAGGACATCACATTGTGGAGCATCTTGCTTGCGTTGCCCACGTCGATTCTCACAGCGATCGGTAGCCAAGAAGTCATTCAGCGATTCGTGTGTAACCCGAATGTAAACGAGGCCAAGAAGAGTGTCCGCCTTCAGTTCGTTTATTGCATTTTTATATTTTTGTTCTTTTACACTTTTGGGTCGGCTCTATTCGTCTTTTACCACAGTGACCCGTCCCGCATCCCCATACCCATGGGAAGGAGCGAGGAAATCGTGCCCATCTTTATTGTCCGTGAGCTTCCGTTAGGAATTTCGGGTTTGTTGTTGGCGGCGGTTTTCGCTGCGACGATGTCGACGATCGACTCGCGCATTCATAGTGGGGCGACGATCTTCATTCGCAACCTCTACTGGCCCTATGTGAAGGCTGCAAACGACCATGACGCGTTCCGATACGCGAGATGGCTTGTCGGAATTTTCGGAGTGTTCATCACACTCAGCGCGATCGCTTTTAACCGCTTCGCCGTGCAGTCCGTATTCGAACTGTTTTTTGACATTGTTGCGGTGTTGAGTGCGGGGGGAGGGGGCATTCTCTTGGGTATCTTCACGAAAAAAGCGAATCAGACGGGAGCGTTAATCGCATGGGGCCTGACGATCATCCTGAATATCTGTACGAAGTTTATTCTGGGGTATCACTTTATCATCGTTGGTATCATCTCCCTTTTTGCTTCTACCGTTTTAACTTACGGATTCAGCCTTCTGTTTCCGGAACGCAGGCCACGTGACCTGACTGGATTGACTTGGTGGTCGCGGACAACGGATCAACGCACGCCTTTTTTATCACGTGGTAAATCCTCGGGGAAATGAGCAGTGCCATTCAATGCCCGACATTCGGCAGTAACCACTTCTGGAGGTTTCGAAGATTCTTCCACTCCCTTGGGAAACCTTGACAAAGTGGCTGTTAAATACCATAAAAATAGGCGATATTTTTGTCATATTTAACAATATAATTGTTTATTTAAACTGACCACCTGAGCTTTATGCCTTCAATCGACATCGACGAACTCAGGCACTTTGCGATAAAACTACACCGTCTCATCCTGGAATCTGTCCACCATGCTGGCGCTGGCTCACTCCCTGTGAAAACAAGTAGAGGATTAAACCGACTTTTCTGGGATTGTATCTTGATAATGATTTGACCCCCTCAAGTTGTTTCTCATGGGCAAACTTTTGCACCTCTTCAGCAATGCTCTCCTTCAAGTTGCTATCAATAAATTCAGTATCGGATTCCATACTGACGGGGAAAAAGGGGTCAGTTCTTAATTCTTGTGCGCCCAGCAAAGCGAGGCGCACAAGAATTAAGAACTGACCCCTTTGGCGTGTCTTGGCGTTTTTTGGCAGGCCAAGCCGTAATCTCGCAAGTGAAGGCTGGTGGAGGTGGCGGGAGTCGAACCCGCGTCCCTGGAACCTTCACATACGACGTCTACACGTTTAGTCGCGCATTTAGTTTCGCTTCCCAACCGCGGCACGACATGCTGTTGAGTTGCTAGTATCCAGATTGATGATACGGCCCCCGGCTGGATACCCCATGGGAGCTATACCCGAAAACGGCGCCCCTATCCCCTATCAGGCGTCAAGGTAGAGACGATGGCTGGTTTATGCAGCCATTGGTAATGCTTCATCATAGGCACTTATAATAAGTATGTGACAGCATTTTTACGATGTTAACTATCATCATCGACGTGCGGCCTTATGCTCCAATTCGAGGTCGAATTCCGGAACACCCCCAAAAATGATCAGCCAACCTTGGGTTGGTTTCGAAAATATGGAGTATGGCTTTAAACTCCAAAGAACAATATGTGGGGAGAAACCATGCGGGCTTTCCCGACAAAATCAAGAGGAATTACGCAGGGACGGGATTTCCGAAAATCTATCCCGCATGTCTCACTGCCGAAGCCCATGGGGAAGGGGTCACACAGAGATTCTGAGATGCTGAGATGCTAAGGCACCGAGGTACTGAGGATTATCGTGATCGTGATCGAACCCTTCAGAATCTGGGTATTCCCAATATTTGATCAAGATCATGATCAAGATTAAGATTGAGAATAAGGGGCATTCGAAAGGGGTTTACCGAGGAACTCGCTCCGAAATACCGGCACTGGTACGGCCCCCGTTACAGGGTAACCCCGATCGATGCCAGGATAGTAACCAATTCGGGGTCCATGGGATGTCCGTTGAATAACACGCCCCCATCGGGACTGACCAGGATCATGCGCGGAATGGTACTTACCATGAGGGCTCGAGAATAGGGTCTGGACTCCGGCTCGAGCAACCAGGGCATGTCCATTGCGTGTTCCTGTTGCACCCTCCTGGCATTTTCAAGCTGATCGTTATCGTCGGTGTTCACAGCGGCAACCCGGACTCCTTGGGAGGGGAGCATTTCTGCCTTGTGTTTTAATTCCGGCATCAGGGCGATGCAGGGTCCGCACCAGCTGGCCCAAAAATCCAAAAGGACGGCCTTTTGACCATTGGCCATCTCAGCCAATGTGGTGGTTGAACCATCGACTTTGGCAATAGCCAGGTCCATGGGAACCCTCAACTCCGTCATAGCTGCCTTTTGGGCCTGAGTCTCTCTCGCGTCGGTTATCAAATTTCCCATGCCGAACGCCTGGCTGAGGTTTGGCGCCTTCCAGAAGCCCTCCTTCACGTGCATTTCGAAGGCTTCCCAGTCCCTGTTCTGACGGGCAATGAGCGCTTTCAGGTTTTCGATCAGACCATAGACCTGCATCCGATCGGTAAAAAATCCTCTCGCCCCCACGCTAAAATCTTCCGCATGCGCCTCTATGGCGGGAACGAGAGTCAGGACGTCTTCCAACTCGCCGCGGCCGAGCAAATGCAGTATTTTTCCCTCGAGCAGGTCAGATTCCCCTACCCCGGCAGCTACAGCGGCAGCATAGGCCCCGGCAAAGTCTGCCTCCTGGTCGATGGCAGCGGTGCTCAAGGCCTGATGCGCTTTCTCAACGGTCGACTCATCTTCCGCCAATAGAAAAGAGGAGGCACTGAGCAGGAGAGATAAAATAAAAATTCTTTTCATAATAGGGGCACCTCCATGTGTGAGGACTAAATAGAGTGAATGTTCCCGGTTTATTGGCAAGGCAAAGCGTGAAATATCAATAAATGGCTGGCCACCCAAATTTCTTAGATATTAATTTTCCCTCTTCATCCAATACAAATTCTATCCCCGCAAAATGAGCAAAGAGACCATTGCATTTATCGGAATCGGCGTTATGGGCCACAGCATGGCCGGGCACTTACTCAAAGCCGGGTATCCATTAAACGTATACAACCGCACAAAATCCAAAGCGGACGATTTGTTGGAAGCCGGGGCCACTTGGTTCGACAGCCCGGGACAGGCTGCCGCCCAGGCGGACATTACCATAACCATCGTTGGTTTTCCTCGGGACGTCGAAGAGGTCTACTTGGGCGAGGACGGAATACTGGCCCATGCCGATAAGGGCTCTCTGGTCATCGATATGACCACCTCCAGCCCAGCCCTGGCTAGACGAATTGCGACGGCAGCGGCTGATAAAGGAATCGGCTCCCTGGACGCTCCCGTTTCCGGCGGCGATCTCGGCGCGCGAAAAGCACGGCTTTCCATAATGGTGGGCGGAAAGCGGGCAGATTTCGATCGCGCCGTACCCGTCTTCGAAATCATGGGTAAAAACATCGTGCTGCAAGGCCCAGCCGGATCTGGGCAATTCACCAAGATGAGCAACCAGATCGCCATCGCCAGCGGCATGTTGGGCATTTCGGAAGCCATGGCCTACGCCAGAAAAGCGGGATTGGAGCCTTTCACCGTTCTGGAGAGTATTGAGTCCGGCGCGGCAGGCAGTTGGTCATTATCCAACCTGGCGCCTCGCGCGCTCAAAGGCGACTTCGCGCCGGGATTCTACGTAAAACACTTTATCAAGGACATGCGGATCGCCATCGAATCTGCCGAGGAAATGGAGATTGATCTTCCCGGCCTGAAACTCGCCAAAACGCTCTACCAGAAACTGGCCGCCCAAGGTGGCGAGGATTTCGGAACCCAAGCCCTACTCAAAATTTACCAACCCTAAATGAGGGGAAGGGGTCGAGTAGAGTTTCTGAGATGCTGAGGTTCCGAGGTACTGAGAAAAAAAGGCACAAAGGATTAAACATGGATGGTCAGGATAGACAGGATAAGCAGGGCAAAAATTCAGTCTAAAAAAATCCTGTACATCCTGTACATCCATGTTTCCATTTTTCGGGATAATCGTTATCATGATCATGATCGTGATCTGAACCACTCCTTTCCGCCATCCGTTCCCATCGGTGTAATCGGTGGTTCATCCAGCATCCAGCATCCAGCATCCAGTATCCAGTATCCAGCCTCAGCACCTTCAGCCTTTAACCCCTGTGCCTCTGTGCCTCCTCTCCATCATCCGTGCCCATCCGTGTCATCCGTGGTCAATTTCCACAAAGGTCTCAAAACACCCAATTCCCAATTCCCAATTCCTATTTCCTAATTCCTAATTCCTAATTCTTCTCCCTCTGTGCCCTTGTGCCTTAGTGCCTTTTTTCATCCCCGTCCATCCTGTCCATCCATGTTAACATTTTTCGGGATAATCGTGATCGCTTTTTCAAGGAATCACGCCTCGCATGAATACTCTTCGCATACTGAACCCCCTCTTCTCCCCATCCGAGCCCATCCGTGTAATCCGTGGTTTCCCTTCTCCCAGTTTTTCCAAATCCTGTCCATCCTGCTCATCCATGTTTCTTTTCCTCCCGAATTTCCACAAAGCCTATCTTGTTCCTTTTGTGCCTTTTTTCATCCGTGTAATCCGTGGTTTAGAAGCGAAAGGTATATTGGAACTTCGCCGCCACCTTGGTATCGGCCGCGAGGAACCTCAGGTTGCCCGGCGCTTCGTTGACCCAGCCCTGATTTAGCGACACAAAAACATCGTTGCCCGGTTTGATGGTCCAACGCATGCGCCCCTGCCAGCCCAGGTTGCGCGATCGATTGTCGTACTGGATGAGGTTTGAAAACGTCAGCAGAGGCGATACGGCGAAATCCAGGGTCGAGGCAATGAGACGGGCAGTGAAATTTCCTTCCGGCAGGTTGGCAAAGGTCTGGCTCACTTCGGTTTGCCAGGTAACCCAGGGAGGCATTTTGTAAGTGATTCTTGCCATCACCTCTTCCCCGGACCCGGACCAGAAATCACCCCAGGTTACCCTTAGGGATCCGGATAAACTTCGTTTTCGTGCGGTGCCGATAGATATCTTGTAGCGGTCGGTTTTGTATTCGCCCACCGGCAATGTAACATCGGGAGAAATTTCAAAAGGCTCGAAGAGGCGCTCGACTCCGCCGAAATAATCAAAAAACGAATGCAGGCCATCCCCCGAATTAAAATGCCAATCCAGCCAGCTGAAGTAGAATTCTGAGCTTTCCAACTCGCCAGTGTCCAGTCGTTCGAAACGCGTGTAATATAGATCGTGCAGCATCTGCTCGAGATTCAGAAAGTCCTTGGGACGGGGATTATAGTCTCCACCAATTCGATACATGCGGGTGTTGTTTCTCTGTGCAAATCCGACCCCGGGGTCGAAGTTTTCATGAATCTCCCGGTAAACCAGCACGCCGCGCCAAATTTCGTTGGGGTAATGGGCAGTGAAACCGTAGGACATATCATTCCCGGAAACACCGTCATTTTTACTTCTCAGGCCATAGGCATTGAAGATGAAGTTGCGGTGACGCCCCAGAAAATTAGAGGTAGCCATACTGATATCTGTCCCAAATGTACTACTGGACTGCCCGGGAGCTGGATCACCTTTGGTGAAAATTCCGCCCACGTAAGACTGCTTGAGGAAGTTTTGTTTAAATCGCCCGACAAAAATATTCTTACCCTCGACAAATGAAGTTCCCCCGGTGTGGACGCCCAAAAAACCTATTTCCGCCGACCCGACTTTGCCGGTCAACTTGGCCCCCACGTCGATAGGGACTTCCCGACCGTCCAATAATCCAATCCGTCGACTGAAGAACGGGAAAACGTCCAGGCCTGTTCTGGGACCGCCAAGAGAAACTTCCGGACCGGCGCTGACAAAATTAAATACCCCGACATCCTCCAGAAAGAAGGACCGCTTCTCTGGGAAGAAGAGTGAAAAGCGGGTGAGGTTGATCTGGCGCTCGTCAACCTCCGTCTCACCGAAGTCGGTGTTAAGGGTGCCGGTAAGTTTCAGGCTGGGGGTAATATTGTAGAAAATGTCGACCCCGGGTTCGAGGTCGAAGTCGTCCTCCCCCGTTGCCTTGGAGTACAACCACCTCGAGGCTATAAAGGGGCGGACGTCCAGGCCAATGCCCTGGTCGAGCCCCTGCATATTGCTGATTTCACCCGCCTCGGATACTTGAAGAATCTCAGTTTCCAATCGAGCGCTGGACCAAAAGGCTTCTTCCAATTTCCGGTAGATTTTACGACCAATATTGAATCCCCAAACGTCCTGGTCCGCTGGAAAACCAAGACTCTTGAACGGAATGGCAATTTCAGCAGCCCATCCTTGATCGCCCCGCTTTGTCCGCACATCCCAAATGGCATCCCAATCGAGATTCAGTTCATTGGTTCCATAAACCAATCCATCGACAAAGGCTCCCGCCGGGGTGGTGGCAAAATAATACGCGTTACGCTGATCGCGAAAAGTATCCAGTAGAATTTCCAGGCTATCTTCGGAACGAAGCTCGGTATCTCGGGCCATACTGGTGCCCAGAATCTTGTCAGGTTCGGAATCATAAGCCATGACTCCAATATAGAGGTTATCGGCGTCGCGTACCAGCGTGACCTCAGTTTTTTCCGAAGGCGGTCGTCCGGTGTCCGGTTGTCTTTGAACCAGGTCACCGATCTTGGGTGCGGTTTTCCAGATCATCTCATCGAGTTCACTATCGATGGTAATTTTTTCAGTGGTAACGGTTACCGCAACCGATCTGACCACAGACTCAGCCTGACTCGACGAGTTTTGAGCTGCGGCAAAAAGTGGCGTATGCCAAAGACATAGGCAGAAACAAGCCGTCGTGATTACCACATCACCAGATCGAAAGGATCGCAGAAATTCAGTGCAAAAAAGAGCCACAGTATTGGGGTTTTACCAATTTAGAATTGGTAACAACTCAGGTCTCCATCGCCTAGATCGTCGGAAGGTATGAGAATGGAATTGGGCTTTGCTTCAAGGAAAAAGGATGAAGGCAGAAGGATAATAAGAAGAAACGAGAAAATTTTCATGGGATGGTGATTGAGAGAACTGTAGGAGGGGGTTTATCCCCCGATTGCGGTGAGGCCATTGGGAAGATCGGGGGATAAACCCCCTCCTACAGTTTAGTAATATGTTATCAATAAAGCCATCCATGCGGACGATTGTTTTGGATACCTGAGTAGTTACTAGAATTGAAATGACAAAATGGTATTAGCCCGATTAGTAGTTGAGGTTCAAACTTTCTAGAAGCGAAAGGTATACTGAAACTTCGCCGCCACCTTGGTATCGGTCGCGCGAAACCTCAGGCTGCCCGTATCCTCACTTATCCAACCCTGGTTGAAGGAAACAAAAAGCTCGTTACCCGGTTTGAGGGTCCAGCGCATACGGCTCTGCCAGCCAAGGTTGCGGGACCTGTTATCGTATTGAACCAAGTTGGAAAACGTGAGGCGGGGCGAGGCGGCGAAATTGAAGGTAGAGGTGATGATGCGGGCAGTGAACTTACCCTGAGGCAGGCGAGCGAAGGTTTGGTTGGCCGAAGCTAAAAAAGTGAACCAGGGAGGAAATTTGTAGGTCAATCTCATGGTTACTTCTTCGGAGGATCCCGACCAAAATTCCCCCCAACTCAAGCCTAACCAACCGGCAAGCCGTCGCTTGCTGGCGGAGGCAAAAAGTATTTTGGTTCGCGTGGTATGATAGTCGCCGGGTGGTAGAACAATACCCGGAGAAATCTCAAACGGTTCGAACAGGCGCTCAAATCCACGAATAAAATCACCAAATTGGTGTAGGGAATCCCCGGAGCGAAAGTGCCAGTCAATAGGAGTTATGTAAAGCTCGGAACTTTCCGTCATCCCGTTATCCAAACGCTCGAAGCGGGTGTAGTAGATATCGTGAAACATCTGTTGAAGGTTCAGGAAGTCTTTAGGCCGCGGATTATAGCTGCCCGCTAACCGGTACATGCGGACATTGTTCCGCTGCACAAACCCCAGACCAGGATCGAAGTTTTTCTGGATTTCCCGAAAGACCACCATCCCATCCCATTTATCGTTGGGGTAACGGGCCGAAAAACCATAGGACAGGTCATCATCGGATACGCCGTCATTCTCACTCTTTAGGCCATAGGCGTTGAAGACAAAATTGCGCGGCCCACCCAGAAACTGGGAAGTAGCCAGGCTGAGGTCGGCGCCGTAAGTTTTGCTGGACCGGCCGGGCCTTGGATTGCCATGCGTAAATATGCCACCCAGGTAAGATTGCTCAAACAGGTCCTGTTTAAATCGCCCGACATAGAAAGTTTTGTCTTCCACCAAAGCAGTACTGCCGGCCTGGACACCCAGAAACCCAATATCCGTCCGGCCAACTTTGCCGGTCAACTTGAGGCCCACGTCGAGGGGAACTTCCCGACCATCCAGTAAACCAATTCTTCGACTGAAGAAAGGAAACACGTCGGCCCCCGCATCGGGTATGCCTCCCGGGGGCATGGGCCCGGTACTGGCGAAATCGAATACCCCGAAATCCTCCAAAAAGAACGACCGCTTCTCGGGGAAAAATAAGGAGAAGCGCGTTAGGTTAATCTGGCGCTCGTCTACCTCGGTCTCACCAAAATCGGTGTTGATGGTGCCGGTAAGGTTTAGACTCGGGGTGATATTATAGAAAATATCCAGACCGGGTTCGAGGTCGAAGTCATCATCCCCCTCTCGTCGACTCAACCAATTGGAAGCCAAAAAAGGCCGCACATCCAGGCCGATACCCTGGTTGAGCCCCGTCATATTGGAAATCTCTCCCGCTTCGGAAATTTGCAAAAATTCCGTTTCCAAGCGGGCGCCAGACCAATAATCTTCCTCCTGTTTGCGGAAAATATTGCGCGAGAAGTTGAATCCCCAAACTTCGCTATCCTCCGGGAAGTTGAGGCTCTTGAAAGGAATGGCTATCTCTGCCACCCAACCGCGATCGGTGCGCGTGGTGCGCAGATCCCAAATGGCATCCCAATCGGTATTCAGATCCTGGTTGCCAAATGCCAATCCATCGATGAGAGCTCCCGCCGGAGTGGTGGCAAAGTAGAAGGCATTGCGTTGATCGCGAAAGGTATCCAAAAGGATTTCGATGCGGTCATCGGCCGAGATAAGGCCATCGCGCACCATCTGGGTTCCAATGACCTTGTCGGGCTCGGAATCGTAAGCCCTTACGCCGATGTAAAGATAATCGGCATCGCGGAGCAATATGACCTCGGTCATTTCCGATGGCGGTTGTCCGGTATCGGGCTCTCTTTGCACCAGATCACCGATGTTTGGCGCAGAATTCCAGATGGGTTCATCGAGCACGCCGTCAAGCGTGATCCGGTCCGTGATTTCCGTCACGGCGAACCCTCTTTTTCCCGTCTGCGAAACCACTGACCGCTCATGGTTCTCACCCGCCGCTTCGAGGTGAACCATTAAAACAACCAGCGCGTAGCGCCTGAATCTGGAGCAAAACTTTAAAATTCTATCAGTTCCTTTATGCAAAAAAACAACTAATTCCTACCTTCGTTGAAAAGCAGATATGTCCCAGACTTGCCGGCCACAGCGACATCCAGATCACCATCACTATCCAGATCGTGCGTACGGATCTGCAACCCGATGCCCACCTGACCCGAATCGTCAATGGTATGCCGCTCGAAGGTTTGGGAGTCGGCCACCCAATCGTAATAATATAGTACGGCCGGCTCTTTTCCGCCGGGGTCCTTGCCATTATGGGCCAAAACCCGCTTTCCGGTAATTAATTCATCCTCTCCATCCCCATCGATGTCGGCCATGTGAAGGCAGTGGGGTTGGGAAAACGAGTCGTCTATTAAATGTTCCTTCCACTCCAGCTCGCCAAAACGATCGACGCCCTTTCCCTCCCACCAATAGAGCCCATAGGTATGACCTTTCCCCCAAATTAGGTCATTAATGCCATCCCCGTTCAGGTCCCGCACAATGCAGGGAATAGAGGCGTGGAGATTCTCCATAAAAACCGGATGCCAAATCCATGGCTGCCCAAACGGTTGTCCCTCAGGCCGTTCATACCACCCCATTCCCAGCAGGATATCCTCGCGGCCATCGTTGTTCAAATCCCCAAAAGCCATACCATGACCGTTGCCCGATTCACCGATCACATGCTTCACCAAAGTGGGAATCTCCCGGGTTTCGGTAATTTGCCGCTTTCCCCTTTGGATCTGAACCTCCCGCATTTCGGAAGAGAGCTGCCAAACCACCATGGCGTTGTCTGTTTTCCAACTGTTGGTAATCCATTCCGGCGCTCTATCTCCGTCGATATCGTGCATCATGGAAGCCTCGTTTTGACTGTAACCGGTGTCCGCCAGAAAATGGCGGAAAAACATGTGACCGAGCGCCAGCTTTTCCGGACCCGGATTTTCATACCAGTAGACCTCCGTAGGAAGAAAAGAACCCGCTATGACATCCATGTGACCGTCGCCGTTTACGTCGTAAGCAAAATCGCCGTTGGATTCCACGTAGCCGTTCCAGTCGGCAAAGGCGCGCAATGGCCGGGGAATGAATTCAGGCGCCGGGTACCAGAACCGCCCGGCAGAAATGTCGGGTAATCCGTCCCCATTAAAATCAGCAATAGCAATGCCTTCGTTGGCATCGAGGGCCAACTGTTTAACGGAAAACCGTATTTCTCCAGCCAGTGCCGGAAAATGCGCCAGGGCAAATAAAACAACGAGGAACGCGCAGGTAATGCGGTTGTAAGGAATCATTAAACCCAAAAAATAACCACTCAAAATCCGAAATCAAGCCTATCATTTGGTCATGGGATGCTCGGCCAGGATTTCATCCACCATATAAAAGCTTTCCCTGTCCTTGATCTCCTCCCGGATGTGGGCCACCTCATCGGGTCTGACTACCTTGGCCACCCCTTTGGGATCCCCAAATTGAATGCGTGAATAGGTTATAACTCCGGCGATTTCCTCATCGGTCAGCAAACCCTCAAAACCGGTCATGGGCGGAACTCCAGTGGAGGGATCGTAGACTTTTCCACCTACTTCAATCGGTCCCCATAAGCCTTTTAGAATGATCTTTATCAAGCGGTCATCGTCCCCATTCATCCATTCATTCATCGTCAGGGGTGGATAAATGTCTTCAGTCGTCCCCCTCCCCCTTTCCCCGTGGCAAGTGACACAGTGACCATCGCGGTGGTAAATCTTAGCGCCGATTTGAAATAGCTTGAGGTCCGCGGCAGGAAGGTTGGTCTGGGGAACGCTTCTGGCGGCGCCGGCGCTTTTCTTGTCGTACAACACCAGGTCTCCAGCCAGGTAGGAATGGAGGGTGGGGTGCACGTCCCGGTCCAATTGCTCCAGCTGATCCAGCGCTCGAATTTCACCGTCCAGGGTCAGTAAAACTCCTTCCAGCGCAGGTCCCATCCACTTGCTCAGCGGATGCTTCAATGCTTCAATGACGATCTTGGCACCCACCTGGTCCTCCATCCAGGAAGCGGCCACTACGGTTTCTAACCGGACGCGGGGATGTGAATCCGCGGCAACTTGCAAAAAAAGATTCAGGTAATCGGGAATTTGCCGGTAGGCGTAGCGCATGACCCGGACGGCGCCCGACCGGCACTGATAACTTTTGGCATTCAGACACTGCCTCAACAAATCAGAATCGACCTGGTTTTGACCCCATGTCACCCAGAGGGCCTCCAGCAGGTGACGATCGTAAAGCGGATCGCTTTTATCGAGGGCCTCGGCCCAGCTCTTCACCGCTTTTAGCACCTCATCGGCATCGCGACCCCTCAGTTCACGCTGCGTGCGGTAGCGGGTCCGGTACTCGTGCAACTTCAGGTTCTCCAACAGCGCGGGAATGGGAGCGCCGGCCACCTTGGCCGCTTCGACCAGGGGCCGGGATGGGTAAGTGACTCGGTAGATGCGCCCGTGATCGTGGTCGCGGTTTGGGTCGCGAGCAGAATGTTGCATGTGACCAATGAGAGGATTATGCCAATCGATGAGGTAGAGCGAACCGTCGGGGGCAAATTCGAGGTCGACCGGGCGAAAATTCGGATCGGTGGAATAAACCAAATCCTGACGCAATTCACCGGTGAAACCCGCTCCATCTTCAACCATAATGTGCTGCTTGGTTCCCAGAAATCCGATGGTGTTGTTGATGAGAAAATCTCCCTGAACCTCATCGGGGAAATGCCGGGAATATATAAATTCCGTGCCTGATGTCGGGCGGACGCGATGGGTGGTGAACTGGGCCACCTTTTCGATTTCAAAACCGTGGGGCACTTTGGCCGAGAGCGGAAGGGACCACCAGTTCGCCCCCCCGGAGGCATCGGATAAAAAGTTCTGTCCCCACTGGTCGAAGGCCATGCCCCAGGGATTGGATACATCGGTCTGCATAAACCGCTCCAGTCTCCAGGACTTTGGATCAAACCTCCAGTTTCCACCATCAGTACAGCGCTCGGGACCATAAGGTGTTTCCACTTGCGAATGCAAAAAACGGCCTTCGCTCATGTAAAAAGCGCCCGATGCATCGGCGCTGAACGCCGATATGGCGTGGTGTGTGTCGTGAGAGTCGAACCCATGCAATAGTATCTCGGTGCGATCGGCCTTATCGTCACCATCGTCGTCGACCAGCAACACCAGGTTCGGCTCCTGAGCTACGTATACGCCTTCCGGCGCCAATTCAAAACCGATCGGCAAATGCAATTGATCGGCAAAAACAGTCTGCTTGTCGGCCCGGTTATCGCCGTCGGTATCCTCAAAAATAAGCAATTTGTCGTTGGGTCTTTCGTCACCGGGCCTGTAATGAGGATACGACGGTATAACCGCCACCCACAAGCGACCCTTGTTGTCGAAGGACATCTGCACCGGATTTTTCAAGTCGGGAAATTCCGATTCGGAGGCAAACAAATCGATGGCATAACCCTCGGGCAGTACAAACTCTTTCAATGCCCGATCCACATCGAAAAATTCAATCGGTCGGTTAAAGTTCGTTTCTATCGGGGTGAGGCGACGGGTCCGTTGGTCATTTACGGTCAGCTCCCGCCTTTCACCTTTGGCCACCTCGTGAATTCGTCCATCGCGGAGGTGAGTCATTTGGCGTATTTTTTCAATTTCCTCCGGGTAGTTGACATTCCCATACGGTTTGTAACGTCGACCGTAGACGTGCACGCCGTTCAACATCCGGTAATCATTAAACCAAAACCAATTCTTTTCCTGCACGGCCCGATAAACCAGGTTTCGCGTCGATTTGGATTGTATCTCGGATCGGCCAAACAATGCATTGGTCAGAATGGACGCCAGTTTGCGGTATCCAGTATCCGACAGCAAAAACCCATTGATGGTGAGTGGCTCTTTGTTTATGTCGTAGAGCCGCTTTGTAGGCTTGAATAAATCTATGAATCCAACCTTTCGGTGGCGCGCTACCCGCTTCATGGCATTGGTGTAAGCTGCCAGTCGCTTGTTCTCCTCCACCCCGTTGGGAAGATCCTGGCTATCGGATAAGTCTTCAAAGGCGATGGGAGAAATCAACACCAGGCGGGGCGCGCTTGCACCATTGTAGTTCTGCGACAAGGTATGGATCACAAACGCATCGAGTTCGTTGTAAAAATTTTCAACCCCATCCATTTCATCAAAGGATTCATTGTAGCCAAACAACGCCAGGATGGTGTCCGCCTTCAGTTCGGTAAGCCATTCGTCGGGGGTGGGGAAATGACCGATTCCCAAGTGGGTTTGATACTCGGGATGAAACGCCTCGGCGCCTGGAAAGGCCCACTGGCTCTTGCGCGATGGATGGGGCCGGAAGCCTGGAGTGTCGCCTGGCCGACAGATATTTCGAATGATGAGGTTTGCGTCCGGATAAAGGCGATGCAACCGGGTTTCAAAATAAGGAAAGTTGAGCATGCGTTCACCCAACCCGTTGCCGAGTAAAACGATGCGGTCATTTTCCATAATTTCCAAGGGAAGCATATCTGCCTGTGCTGAGAAGTTTATCAACCCCAAGGAGGCGAATAGAAATAGAAGTCTTTTGTACATAAATTTATTCGAGTTTTGTCGATTGGGAAGGACTAGCGCGCAAAGCTTTCCACGCTCATTTTATTTTCATCCCAGTACCCTTTCTTTTGAAAACCGTACATGGATGGATCGTAGTCCCCCACAATATCGACTTTGCTACCCCCATCGGCTACGGGAATCCCAAGGCTCCAAAAGATCCCATTCACAATCATACGGCGGCTACCCGCTTCCCTCAGGTCAATCGAAGCGCCCATGGTAGTTGCGAATGCCTTACCTTTCATACCACCGGGCAATTGATAACTTTTGGTCCAGGCCAAAGGCATCATCGGATTGTTTTTATGGAAGCCTTCGTGCTGACCGTACTTGGGCGCCTTTTCGTCAGGCCCCGGGCCGATGGGCGGATCGTCCTTGTTCATTCCGGCCAGAACCTGTCCTAAAACGACGGGTTGGCAATCCCCCGGTTGCGGTAAAGTAACACCATATACATCGGAAGGACCCCAAATCTCTCCATCTCCAATGCCTTTGGTAATTTCGTGACCTCCCACGGGAATGCCGCGAGTGCTTTCTTTTTTGTGCCAGCCATGGTGACTTACCCAGGTTGTTCCGAGAACCAGCTCGCCAAACCCATTTTTCCAGGCGGATTTTTCGCCGGAATAATTGAAACTGTAATGGGCCCACTTCGAATCGGCGGGAAACCGGAAGGCATGTGTAGCCGTTCGCAGGCCGACCACCGGCCTGCCGGATGTGAGGTAGTTGTCAATCTCCTCCATCTGATCGTCCGGCAATGCCCGAAAGCGCGTCGCTATGACCATCAGGTCCGCATCCCGCAAAGCTTCCATGCCCGGAATATTGTTCTGGAAATCGGGGTCAATAAAGCCGGGGGATTCCGGCTTCTGGGCAAAAAGGACGGTGCACTTGAACCCATGGCGCCTCGACAAAATCTTACCGAGTTGAGGCATGGCCTCCTCGGACCGGTATTCCTCGTCACCGCTGATCAACACGACATGTTTACCCTTGCCCGTGCCTTCCCCTCCATCGAAAACCAACCACTGGCGTGGCCCTGAACCTTTGTCTCCGAAACAAGCGAGCATGGCTAGTGATGTAAAACAACCTAGGAGTATGCGAAATCTCATTACCATAATAATTCTTGTTTGTATTTACCCTGTTGTCTGAAAAATAGAGCGTGGATAAAGAGCATTGGTCTGTAAATAGTTTTTGAGGGACGGCCGAAATTGCAGGCGGCGCCATCGGCCTTGGAAATGGCCTCTTTTTCAAGCATCAGGTTCCCAGCCTTGTTGTACGATGTTTTGGCTCGCATATCTCACAAAATTCGTGGCGAGCGAACGAAGGTCGAGTGCTGGCACGGGCATCGAGCAGATTTGCGGGTGAAGCTGGGTCGACACCCTGCAAAGTCGCGAATCCAACGAGGGCCGCACCAGTGCCGACATTTCGGAGCGCAGTAGAAAATTGGGGGGCTGTCGCGTTCGCTCGGTAGTGAGACATACGGGTTAACTCCACCATTGTCAGGTCGACAACAACGCTCCTCGCAACCTCATCACACGATTGGCCAAGGTCTCCTTAAATGTCGGTACGGGTTCCTCCCCGGGTTCCACCTTCCAAATAAATACGCATGGACCCTTGCTCTCGAAAACCAAAGACAATCGCTCATCAAATGCTTCCTCATCCTCAACCGTATAGACATCCTCGATCCCAGCTCCGCGTGCAATTGCTTCATAATTCACAAAAGCGGATCCGGGAACGTCCTGGTTACCAGTCACTTCGTAAGTTCCGTTTTCGAAAATCACCATGGCATAATTTTCACACGGCCTTTGCGCAATTGTAACCAAGCTACCTAAACACATGAGCATGCTTCCGTCCCCATTGAGAACGATCACCCGGCGCTTGGGTTGCGCAATGGCAATTCCCAAACCCAAGTCTGCCGCGTGACCCATGGCGCTGTCCACCGAAGCAAAGTCCAGTGCCGTATCGGAGAACTTCTCCCAGGGTTTGGCCGTGCTCATACAGGTAATTATAATTTCATCCGTTCGGCCAGCGGCCAGCTTTTCCAGACAGGTGTACTTGTTGAGCATTTTAAACGGTGGTCTCGGCCATAATTACGGCGGCCGGTTTAGAAGAAGACTGCGCCCTTTCAAACGCCCTATGTATCATAGCTAGGTCTTTGTCGTCGCGCATAATCTCAAAGGGAATATCCCAGGCCTTCAACGTTGGCTCGGTGAACACCGCCACTGAATCTTTGCGCTCCACTTCCGGTTTGAGCGACTTGAATCCTCGATAACACAAGAGAATCACCTGCGGGATCCGCATGTTCCAGGATGTCCCGCGCAACGCATCACCCGACTCGAGCAAACCCGTATTTTGCATCAATACTACCGCTTTTTCCCCTCCGATGTGTAGCCCGGCAGCTATGGCGAAAGCCTCACCCTCCCGACTGACCTGAATTACTTCAATACTCGGATCCCCAATCAAACCTTGGAAAAACACGCGCGAAAGGTTATCGGGCAATCCCACCACATGCGTAATTCCTTGCTCATTTAAGGCGCCGTGAATTTTGGCAGCGGTTAGCATTTCGTGATCAATAAATTTATTCGAGAAAGCTTTTTGGCCTAGTGTGATGTCCCAGAAATAAATTGAAAAATACAAGCGTGCCATGAATGGCCGGCCTAGCGCGGCTTTTAAAAGTTCGATGGATCATCTGGGAGTTTTGGCGGAGTGGTGCCGAGGAACTAACTGATGGCCTGACCAAGGGGAAGCAATCAGGCCAATCTGGCAATTGAAGTACGGATGGCCAATAAGTGCGCCCCGTTGCAATGGGATCATCCAACAGCGACAGGTTCCAAAGATTTAACTTCAGGCAACATGCCATAGTCGTCCAAAGGCAAGGGTCGCGGTTCGATCACAACTTCCAAATCATCGCGCTCCCGCACTTCATCCAAATACGCGACGGAACACTCCAATTCTGCCACGTCTAAGGTGTTGCGAATCCACATCAGTTTGGCTTGGGCAGGCGGCGTCAATCCAATCAAGGGCAATGCGGCGTCCAATATCTCGCGATCCGTTTCATAATTGACGGGAATCATCGCTGCCCCGGCCCCCCCTCCAGTGAGACAATTGATGCGAGTAATATCGATGTCCATCTGGTTGATGGCACGCGTCAGGGCAAATTCCACATTGCCGATTCCAACAGCATTGCCGTGCGTTTCATGTGTCAGGCTGCGGACAGCTATCATCCGGATGTTCGGAGTCTCGCCTGGGCCAGCCATATGACAGCCGAACTTGCGCCCAATTACATTCGTATCCAATCCGGTTCCACTGATGTTTTTGCCAATTTCGTCGACCAACAGAATGTCGCCCACGTCGAAGGGCAATCGCGGCATCCATTGTTTGGCCAATACCAACAACTCCTTCTCTCGCTCTTCCAATTCCTCCGGTCCAACTGCTTGGAGCTTGGCCGTTTCGTCGTAGGAATTTTCAACTACACCCAGCCCGGCAACTATCTTGCATTTTGTCAGCACTTCGCGACCCACACTGCGTACAATTTGACCGAACTCGTAGTCTAGGATCGCACGGTGATAAATCTTGGCTCCATGGTGTTTGCCCATGCCTATCAGCATCATTTTCATCAAACCGCTCTCGATATCGCCAACGAAATTAGTATGCGGCTTTATCCGGCCGACTACAACCACATGGTCTGCTTCGGAAGCAATTTTATCGAAGTGGACTGGGAACCCTTCCGCCGCTTGGCATACGATAACCGTTTCCATGCTCGCTCTAATCGGACACCCGCAGAACTCCTCCGTCACGCCATAAGATTCGATGATTTGCCGCTGGCCTTCGGCGGTTCCACCACCATGGCTACCCATAGCGGGCACAATGAAGGGAGCGGCTCCAATCCCCTTAAAATGGTCGGCAATAGCCTTGATGATAATGTGGATGTTAGCCACCCCTCGACTTCCGGCCGTGATGGCCACACTCTGACCTGGTTGAACTTTCTTCTCCAAAGAAAGCTGCCCCAGTTGAGTGGCAATTTCGGCTGGGATGTCCTCGACTAAAGGGCGATTAAAAATTTGGCGTAGACGGAAAATTTGAGGATATTCAGACATAGCTGGTTTCAGATTCTAGGAAAATTAGGATTTTGCAAGCAATTGACGATCAAATCCTTTCCACTTCGCAAAAAAGGGACCGCACGGACATCCCCAATTATAGCGGTAAAGCTGGTCTGGCCACTTCAAAAACTCCCTTGCGAAGATCGCGAATCACCGAAAGGCCAGATCCTTTCAGGCCAAGCATGGGTCGGGCGCCCGTTTTTCGATTTTTGCCGAAAAGCTGCCTGTTATCGAAAAAAACCTGGTTGACAAATTCTTGGGATCCGAGCGCCACCCCGTCCGTAAAATAACGTATTTTCAGTCGAAGCACCTCTGCCATAGGCAATTCACCACCTCTCTCGACAACTCGCTTTACCTTTGCGGGACTCATCCTTTTCTGACTTTCCCTCGATGTTGTGGCTCCCATCAGGAAAAGCATCTTCCGATAGTCGGCTAAGGCTTTTTTCGAAACATTTTCGTAAAGTAATCTGCATATTCCGGATCGAGCTTCGGTATTGCCAGCGACCGCCTCCGAATAACCACAAAATCGATAGTTCTTGGGATCTTCCACTATTCCTGCGCGCACCGGATTTAAATCGATGTATGCCGCAACCGCTTTCAAGCAGGACGCCGCATCTTCAATTAGAACGCTCTTGAAACGCTCGGCCCAAAGGGTTCCAAATCGTTGATGGCTGCGGTTATACCAGATACTGAACCGTTGCTTTAACTCCTTCATAAACAACGACACATCGCCCATTCGCGCCAGAAGCTTCTCCCGTTCAATCTCTGCCTCCTTACCTCCTTTTTTCAGAAGCGCTTCAAGGGTCGCGACACGGCCTTTCTCTTTTCCATAAAGAATAGAAAAACGCTTAACCAGTTCAGCATCTTTAATCTCCACTCTCCCCGGCACCCGCACCAACACGTGAAAATGGTTCGTCATGATACAGTAGGTGAGGATCTCCACCCCACAAAACTTGGCCATGTAACGGATCTGCTTGCGCAATACTTCCTTACCTCGGCCATCCAAAAGCATCGCTCCTCCTACCACGCGCGTCACACAGTGATAAACTGCACTCCTCCCCAAAACCTTCAATCTCGCCGTTCTCATAGCCAATAATTTAACTCCTAAAATTTCAAAAAACTAATCCTGCCCCTCCCTCAATAAATTGTCAACGGTTATAATTAGCCTGTCCCTTGTTTGTTTGCCGTCTCGAAACTCCACTGGACAAAGATCAATCCTCTTCCTTTAAACGCAGTGCGAGGACGGTTGTATCGTCTTGGGGGAATTCCCCTCCACAATAGCGGGCGAGGTGATCCTGCACGGCTTGGACAATCTCCTCAATCGGTTTTCTGGCCTGCTGCCCGAATACCTCAACCAGCCCCTCCGTCCCCAACTCCTCGCCTTGGGGATTGCGGCTTTCTACCACACCGTCCGTCATAAAAAGGAGGCAATCCCCTTCATTTAGATCGAGTTTGAGCGTTTGAACCTCTTGGCAAATCCCCAGACCAACCACATTTTCGCTTGGCATGTCGACTACTTCAACTTTGGCGCTCGCGTCCTTGAACCACAACACCGGCGGTAAGGCCGCATTAGCTAAATTAAGGGTTGGCCGCTCATCGTTGGTTAGATCCAAAGTGGCAACAGTCGCCGCCACAAACCCGAAGGGAATAAGGCCTTTCAGATGCTGATCCAGGGTAATCAAGGCTTGATCCGGATGGGCAAAATCTGAAGGCATGGTAAAATCCGCCAAGTGTTTGACGAGAATCGTAAAGAGACCGGCCGATACACCGTGGCCACTTACATCTCCCAACAAAAAGGACAGGTGATTTTGGGTAACGAGGGGAAAAGTGATGACGTCCCCACCGACATCGCCCATACTCAAACTCATAACGGCAATTTCCACGGCTGGATGCTCGGGTAATGGTCCGGGAATAAGAAGCTGCTGCACGCGCCCGGCATTCTGAAAGTCCATTTCCAAGGTTTCGTTCTTCTGCCGGAGTTGCTCCCGGCTTTCTTCCAAGGCCTTCTGCGCTTCCACCTGGGCGGTAATATCGCGCGTAATGCCCATAAGCCCAACCGGTTCTCCAGAACCCAGGTGGAGCGGCACCTTGGTGGAGGTTACCCACGTGACTCTTCCATCCGGCCAGGTTTCCTTTTCGGTTTTATTTATCAGTTTCTCATTATTCTCCATGAGCCTCTGTTCATCTTCGAAGGCCTCACGAGCGTGTTCGTCCGAGAAAAAATCGAAATCGGTTTTGCCAATTAGTTCCTTGGAGGACTGCAATCCGAATTTGGCCGGAACGGCATCACTGACCCGTATAAACCGGCTCTTCCGATCTTTGAAGTATACCTGGTCCTGAGTCTGGTGCAAGAGGGCATCGAATAACACCGAAGCCGAGGCCCTGAACAAATCAGAATCTTCTTCAACGGAAGCACCCATGGTCGCAAATAATAGTTCCCCAAAAGGTAATGTCGATTCACCAATGTAAAAATCTTACAACCCCTTTGCAGGACTCAGCCCGGGTCTGCCAGAAAGGGTCAAACCAATGTCGGCGCGATCTTCCTCCGCTCGGTAGGTAAGATGTCCGGGTTAGAGCAATCCAACTTTCGATTGCCGTAATTACTCAGGTATCTTAAACAATCGTCTTTAGGGATGTTTTATTGATAACCTATTACGAAACTGTAGGAGGGGGTTTATCCCCCGATTGCGGTGAGGCCATTTGGATGATCGGGGGATAAACCCCCTCCTACAGTTCTCTCAATCACCATCCCATGATAATTTTCTCGTTTCTTCTTTTTATCTTTTTGCCTTCATCCTTTATCCCCTTGAAGCAAAGCCCAATTTCATTCTCATACTTTCCGACGATCTAGGCTATGGAGACCTGAGTTGTTACCAATTGCCTTAAAATACTCAGGAATAGTCTGTTTTTCCCCTTTTAATCAAAGCTCCCTCAAAAAAAGATTCCTGAACCACACATTATGGCCATGATCCTGGAAACCGATGTGTCCGGTTTTGGGTAACTTGCTCAAAGCGGTTTTAAATTTGTTCTTGGTTCCATCGGGATTCATTTCAGCCGTGGTCCATTTGGACAAATCGGCGTCTACCACTTTGGTCTCATTAATCCAAACGCGAACGGAGTCACCCTTGGCACGAATGCGCATCTTGTTCCATTTCCCCACCGGCTTTGCCGGATCGCTGGATGCAGCCACTGCGTCGTAAAGCGCCCCATTGGCATTTTTTTCACGTCCTGGCCCCAGAAACCGCATGGCAGCGGAATCGAGGATCTGGATCTCAAAACCTCCCTGGACCGGATTCTGCGGATCGCTGCGGAAAAACACTCCACTGTTACATTGCCGGGAAATCTTATACTCCAGTTGAAGCACAAAGTCTCCATAGGACTTTTCGGTCCAGATGTAACCGTGACGGATTACACGACCCAAAGTACCTTGCTTGGGGTCAACATTCCAGGACGTCTGTGAGCCTTCAGGGATAGTAAACCAACCACCCATGGACTCCCCGTCAAACAAGGCCACAAAACCCTCGGGCGGTTTTGGCTTGGCAAGGAGTTGGAGGCTTGAGCTCAGGAAGGAGCATAGGGTGATTGATATTAAAACCAGTCTTAATGTTCTCATAATTGATAAGTTTAAAAGAAGGGCCAAGGAGTCAAACCTTAAGGGGTTGTTGCCCAAATCGGTCATTTCTTACTGGATACACGCGTCAGATTTTTTAGACTATTTCTATCGTGATGGGAAAACACCAGCCCCTTACCCGCATTTCTCACCACCGAGCGAATGCGGCAGCCCCCCAATTTTCTACTGCACTCCGAAATGTCGGCACTGGAAAGTCGCGGGGGAAGGGGTCAAACCTCAATGGTGCTTAGTTAAGGGGTTTTTGAGGGCATAAGGTATGGCGCGCCCAGCCTTGGGTCCAAAATAAATCAGTAGGCGGGTTAAGTCATTGCAGGCTTGTTTGCTCAGCTAATATCACTTTCCTTGGCGAGTTTACACATTGCAATGCCAGCGAGGTTAGAAGCTTGCGGGGAGTCTGCCGATGAAATTGAACAAGTCCACGTTACCAAGGATGTTTTGCGGGTTATTATTATTGAATAGCGCCCTATCAGCCCAAGAGGAGGAAGGGCCGGTTTACGACCTGGAAGCATTCATTACCGAGGCCATTGCACTGGAGGATTCGAATTCGCTGATACCAACCAAACGATCCGTGGATTCGGCTTTTTTTCCTGACATGGACCTGTTGGATGTACCGAGATCTGTATTGATTCTCTCGCCGGAAGCCATGGAGCAATTCCAGATCGACGATTTCGACGACCTGCAAAAAGTTGGGGCCGGAACAGAGCGCTACAACTTTTATGGCATTGCCGGTGCCCCGGTGCTTCGCGGCTGGCAAGGGGGCATCTATTTCAATGGAATGCTTCGCGCCTTCCAGCGAAATGAAATGCCCACCTCATTTGGAGCACTGGAAGCGATGGAGGTCATGAAAGGTCCGGCCCCGGCCCAGTACCTGCCCAGTCACGTCGGGGGTTTTGTGAACATGATTCCAAAATCGCCATTTTTCGATGAGCCCCGCAGCTCCATAAACTTCGAGTTGGGTTCTAACAATTTATATAATTTCCAGTTCGACAATGGTGGACCCTTTCTGGCTCTCGATAAACCCGCCGCTTATCGATTATCACTGACGACCCAGCAAGCGGGCAGTTGGTGGGATCGGGTGAGGAACGATTTTATATCCATCTACGGATCTATAAAAATGAAATGGTCCGAAGAGACCCGCCTCTACGCCGGGGCTGAATACTACGAATATAAATCCAACGAAAACGCCGGCTGGAACCGTCCTTCCCAAAATTTGATCGACAAAGGAGAATACGTTATCGGTGAGCCGCTGAGCTTGGTGCGCACAATAAATGGAGGGTTTCCCGATCGGGGACTGCTGAATAGCGTGGTATTCGGCAGAGCTCCTTTGCAAAATAAAAACTACGGCGATTTTCGGGCCCTGGTCGTTCCCGCCGCGGTGATTAACACAGCTGTTTCAGACGGGATCATATCCGCCTCACAACTAGCGGCATTGAAAGACATGAGCGATCCGCATGTGCGGGCAGCCACTTACGAGGGATTGCCTGAGGACATCCTTCAAACAGACAGCGGCTTTCTTTATACACCCGATTACTTCAGGGCGGGTGGCCGGGTTTTTACAAAATCCATTAAAGGCAACCAGGTCCTGTCCGACAGCGATGACTTCGCCCGTTCCGAGGACCTTATGGTATTCATCGACCTCGAGCACTTCCTCACAGACCGCACTATCCTGAAAAACAAATTCTTTTTGGAAGAGATCGGCACCAATAAAGTTTCCTCCTACCAATATGCATTTCGGTCGGAACAATCGGTTATTGACGATCGTTTATCCCTAACCACGAGATTTGACCTGGGCGGAAGCTCGAAACTGATTCTGGACTATGGCTTGCAAGCCAGGCTCACCAAAGCCACTCAGTTGCAGGACTTCTGGGATGAGCCCTTTGCCCGCAGGGATATTTCACGTAAATCCATCAGCGCCAACACTACATTTATTTCAGGCGACCAAATTGATCCGATTTCGGGCCACAACTTTTGGGGCGGAGGGTTTGGCGCCAGTGGGCCCGGGGGCCATGCAGCCAGATCAGATCTCGCTCAGTTGGGTGGATTCGCCTCGGCTCAACTAAGTGTGGGTGACGCGTTCTCCGTAATCGCCAGCAGCCGCCTGGATAGCGTCGACTTCAGGGTCAAAGTGCCCGAGGCACCGACGGACATAGCACAAAACCGAACCGAAGGAGACGACAGTTTTTTTAACTGGAGCATTAATCCGGTAGTAAAGCTATCGAGGGCGGTGAGTCTTTACGCCTCCCACCAGAGGGCGGCCACCTATGCGCCCCTCCAGGGAGGAGCCATCCTCGACCACAGAAATTTTGGTGATTCCGAACTGACCGAAGGAGGTATAAAAGTCTCCTTTCCGGAAGAGCGGTTTTATGCTACGGCCGCTTATTATCACTGGGAGCAATCCTCCTTCAACGACCGCACCAATACCTCTGATCCCTACGAGTCAAAAGGGTTCGAGTTCGAAATCACTTTTGGGATCAATGAGAACACCACTATTATTGGATCCTACAGTGATCGGGAAACCCGCCGCAGCAGCAGCCTGGGCTACCGCACGATGCCCTTCTCCCTGGCCGATCCCACCGGCCAGGGAAACGATGAGATAGGTCTGGCTTTGGAGAGCGGAGCCCTGCTAACTCAGTTTGCCAATGCCTTCGGTGGTTTCACCCCAGAAGGGAGAAGCCCTTCCAACAATGCGAAATTGATCGTGCCGGGCGCCCCCGAAAAAACAGCCAAGCTCTTCGTGTCCACAGCCTATGGGGATGCATGGGGTTTCGCTCTGGGTTGCCTCTACCGCGATAGCTATTACCATAATTACGACCATACTCTGCAAATCGATTCGTCTCTGGTGCTCAACGCCAACATCTCCTATAAGGCCCAAGCATGGAAAGTCCTATTGAGCCTGGAGAATCTGACGGGGGCGGATTACTTTCTGGGCTCCGAACCGACCTTTGCCGCCAACACGCTGATAACCAAAGCGCCGGAGGATGTGCAGGCCCGCCTGACCCTTACCCTTCCATTTTGAAGGCATAGAGGAAGGGTCAAATCTTGTTGCGGGGGAAGGGGTCAAGCCTTGCATTTTGGCATGGCTGCAAAAATGAAAGGCATGACCCCGACGGTCGACCCAGCTTCACCCGCCCATCCGCTCGAAACCCGCACCAGCACTCGATCTTCGTTCGCTCGCTGCGAATTGTGTGATGTCGCGTTCGCTCGGTAGGTAGAGCCTATCCCAGAACCCGGGATTTGAAAACGAGTAGGGAGTGCAGGGCCTAAATTTTCTCAGCTACGCTCGATTCGAGCCTTGCTGCGTCTTTCAAACTCACCTGGATTCAATATATTCAGCTTAATGCGGGATTTCGGGCATGCGGCGGCCTTACCACTGCTGGCAGGTTCAGTTTTGATGAGAAGGCCGCGGGACTCTCGGCGTTAAAGCTGGACGAAGCAAACTTTGAAAGGTTACCGTATCAGTAGAATAAGTTTCATTATTTTTATTCATACCAAAGTCGTGTTTCTTGGAAAAGGTAGGGCTCGATCGCCGAGCGAGCCGTTGTGCTAGCGGCGGTTTTGGCAAAACCGCCCTACCCCTAAAGCCTGATGTATAGAGACTCTATTTAGGGCGAATCGAGGATTTTCACCTCCTTTCGCCCGATTTTTTTTAGTCTAATACCTTGTCTCTCAATGGCTTAAGCGTCTGGGATAGGCTCTAGGTAAGCTGTCGCTGTCGCTCGGTAGTGAGATATCCAGATTACAGCTGCTCCACCCAGATATTGCGAAACTGGATCTTGTGGCTGTGATCCTGCAACTGAAGGGATCCGCGTTTCCCCGATTGGGGTTTCCTACGGCCGACCTGGGTATTGGAAGTGGTCCCTTTCATCCTGACCTGATTTTGGATAAGTTTGCCGTTGTGCCAGACCGTGATAACCGCGTCGTCAATTTTGTCGCCCTCGGCATCCATCCGCATGCGCTCAAACTCGACATCAAAGGTTTGCCAGACCCCGGGCGCCCAGCACATGTTCACCTGGGGGGGTGACTGCTTGTAAAGAGCGCCGCATTCATTCCACAAGCCACCGAGACCATAGCTATCGAGAATCTGCACCTCATAACCACCGGGAAGAAAGAAACCACTATTTCCCCGATGCTGGCCCCGCCCTTCCGGCTCGTAAGGCAACTTGAACTCCAGGTGCACTTTGCAATCGCCAAACGATTGGCGCGTATAAATGGAACCACCCTTATCGTTGTTTTCCTTCCGGGGTAGCACCTCGAAGAATCCATCTTTTATCAGCCATGTAACCGGTTCACCCTTAGCACGTCGCCAGGTGTCGAGGTTGGATCCATCAAACAATATAACCGCATCAGCTGGCGGCTTTGCGCCCAAGGTCGGGGATTTGCGGTGTAGGCGCTGCAAAGCAAACGACGTTACCCGATCCTCGCTACGTTTCTTTCCGGTAAATTGGGAGCTCGTTATCTCACCTTTAAAACCGTGGGCATCAAAAGCCAACTTACCGTTTTCCCAGCTCGCTTGCACCCGCACCAGATAGTTGGCCCGCTTATCGAACTCCTCCATTAACTGGATTTCATAACGGTCACCACCCAAACCGATCACGCGGGCCACCAGCCCGGGATTGCGTTGGGCATTTCCATCTTCTTTGGGCGCATTGACCCAACCACCCTGCCAATCCCCCATAAACGGCGGAATCGGTTCTTGGGCATTCAACCAGGCAGCAAAGGAAAATAGGGCTAACAGACCTGCAATTGTCTTAAGTATTTTATTTTTCATGGGGTGAAAGCGGTTGATAAAAAAATGTGGGGGGCACTTCAAGGGGGTCAAATCTTAAATCTCGCATTGGCATGCAAGATTGCAAGGAATGACCCCGAGGGGGCACTTCAAGGGGGTCAAATCTTAAATCTCGCATTGGCATGCAAGATTACAAGAAATGACCCCGACGTCGGGCATGCAAGATGGCGGGGTGTTGGCCTACGACCTCGGTAGCAAGAAATGACCCCGAGGAAAATTTTATCGATTTACCGACCGAAGATCTGGGCTTCGATGTAGTGGTTCATGGTGTCGGTTGAATTGCCTTGGGAATAGAAGCGGACGTAGCGTCCTTTAGCTCCCTTGGCATCGATCAATTTGCCTTCATAGGACTCGACGTAAGCTTTGTCCTTTCCGCGCCCAAATCCCGCGGAATTGTCGTGGTCGTTGTTAAAAACAGATTGGACGCCACTAGCAAATTCCGGACCTTCAGATACCTGCACGATTACGTCGTGATAGGCCCGGGCCTGAGAGTGGTAGTGCCAAAGTACCATGGCAAAAATCTCCCGGGAAGCTTTCAGGTCGATTTGCACCCACTGTAATTCCGGGGCTAGTTCAACGTAGTAACCTTCGTCGGCATCTTTATCACCGTCGGTGAGGAATTCGAGGTCGCCTATTATCGGCCAATCGTCGCTGGAAGTGACTTCCTTTCCGTCAGAAACCAGTTCCACGTCGGCGGGTACCCTGAATTCGGGACGGGCCCCCTGCCGTTTTTTTTCCAGGTGAGGGATGCCTTTAATGGGAACCGGCGTTCCGGAAAATTTAGGCTTGGGAAGTTCCAACTGTAAAACCTTGTCCGCCGCCTGAGTGGAGGACACAGAGAGTATGAAGACCCCAATGAATGTTGAAGCGGTGAAGAGATGCATTAATTTTTTCATTACCTTAGACGTGGAAATCATGTGGGTTGAAGGTTAACCTGCGCTGGGCATCGATCGCCTCATTGACCTTGAGAACGGCTGCTTCGGTTTGCAGCGCTTCATGCCCCGGACAATTGAGCGTGTCTTCGCCCCGAATGGTGTTGAAAAAGTTTTCCAGGTGGGGCTGGTGAATGTATTTATCCAGCGTGATGGGAATCTCGTAGGCGTCCAGTGCGGCGGTTTCGCGCATGTCGACGGAGGAACTTTTTGGTTTTTCCCAAGGTCTCACTTCTTCTTCCCCTTTACGCTTTAATAACCCCTCGCGAACATATTTGTTCCACTCGGGCGCTCGGGCCTCGCGGAAAACAGTGGTGTATTTTGGGTTTTCCGACATCTTGATAGCGCCTTCCGTCCCCATGAAATACTCGAAATATCCGCCACCGGCGCTAGTGGTGGTCAGCACTTGGTAAAATGCGCGGACGGGTCCTGCCGCGGTATCGTATTCGTAAATGGCCATGACATTGTCGTGCCATTCGTGGGAGGTATAAAAATCCACCCCGCCACTTGCGGTTACCGCTTGGGGATTGGCGCCGAGGAACCAGCTGTAAATATCGATCTGGTGAGCGCCAAGATCGGAGATTGGTCCTCCCCCCAGTCCTTTAAACCAGCGCCAATTTCTGAACTGATGCATGTTTCTGAAGCCCCACTTCTTGAGAGTTTCATCGTCAATCTCGGTGCGGCGGGGCACGCCGAGGTCCTCACTGACTGCCCGGTTCCATTGTCCGTTGACGTTGGTGATACGGCCGCAGAGCTGGTTGGCGTCTAAAAGCTGGCTCTTCACGTACTGGTAGCGGGGGTTGCTACGGCGTTGGTGCCCGATCTGGAGAAGCTTACCCGTTTCCGCAGCGGTCTTCACCATGGAAACGGCGCCCTCGTGAGTGTTGGACATCATTTTTTCGCAATAGACGTGTTTGCCCGCCCGCAAGGCCGCGTTGGTTATCGGCGCATGCCAAAAATCGGGCGTGGCCACGAGAACGGTATCGATATCCTGCTCTTTGTCGAGCAGCTCCTGGAAATCGGTGTAAGGCTTGGTCTTGTGCTTCTGCGACCTTAAAATGCCGACCCCGCGGCGCAGGTTGTATTTTTCCCAGATGTCGCAAGCGGCCACGAAATTGAGGTCGGGTATTTTGCTGCAGGCCTGAATGAGCACCTGGCCTTGCGCTCCCGTCCCGAAGATGGCGACGTTCAAATCGTTCATCTTGCTCCCTTGTCCCACCGCGAAATGTGGCAGGCTATTGCTGAGCATCAACCCGGCGCCTCCGGCCAGACTGGATTTTAGAAAACTCCGACGGTCTACGCCGTTTCCAAATTCGCTTTTCATAGTAGGGAGCAACTTAGGTTAGTCTTTCCATAACACCCATTTGGCCGAACCAGCCATTTTAAGCGCCATAACCGAGAGAAGAATGTGAATGGCAAGCCAGGCGATTCCGGAGCTTTCGTTCACCGCCATCATACCCACTGCCAAGCCCAGGTAAAGAAAGAGGGAAACGATCAGGGATATGCGCATCTTGATTCCCAGGAGAATGGTCAAACCCAACAACAGCATCAAGTAACCAGCGGAAATGGCAAAAATCTTGGTTGACCAGAGCGGAAGAATGGAGGACCCGGCAATTCCGGTGGCCATACGATCCATGTTCACGGTGTAGTTAGCGAGGCTGTAGGAGCCATCCAGTTCGAATTTATCCAATCCGGCAAATAACCAACGCATCGCCAGAAAAAGGCGGATGCCAAGAAAAGACCAACATTCGTTGGCGCTGTTGCCGGACGGGGCAGATGGATTGTTTTGATCAGGCATAAATTCGGTAAAATGTGTTTGGTTATGCTGAGCATTCTTGCCTAAAGAACAAATAAATTTTTACCCAGCGCGGTAGGAAGGGGTCAAACCTAGAATCTCGACATCGCAAGCGACGTCAAGATTGCAAGGAATGACCCCGACGGGCATGCAAGATTGCAAGGAATGACCCCGAGGTGGAAAGTCGCGCTGGTCCGATTGGCAAAAAACTTCCATTGACCGAGGAAAGCAGAATTAGATTCGACTGCGCCATGATTTTCAACAATACCGCTACAACGTGACTGCAGAATCTCAGCCAGCTACCTTTTTTCTCGCGCTTCCCTGCTACAACGAAGGTGAACGACTGGCCCGGTTTTTGCCCGAACTTTGCCAGGCTATCGGAAAATCTGGTCTTCAAGTCAGGATCTTGCCCGTAGACGACGGTTCCGACAGCTACCACCGGAAGCATTACCAGAATCTCATGGAATTACTCCGTGAAAATTTCCCCTTTCTTTTGCCCGTGCTCAATCTCGATCTCAATGGCGGTAAGGGGCGAGCCGTCTACCTGGGCTGGGAGTCTGCCGGAAAAGAGCAATTTCTTGCCTTTGCTGATGCCGATGGGGCGGTTGGTCCGGATGAAGTAGTTCGCATATTTCAACAGATAGCTGACGACCCGGAAGCTTCCGGTAAACTGTTTGCCGGGAGCCGCATCGAGGATTCCCATACCCGGGTGGAACGTCGCCTGTTGCGAAAACTAAGCGGATCGATTTTTCGAACACTGGTTAAGATCCTCTTTGGTTTGCCCATTCACGACACCCAATGCGGATTCAAAATACTACCCCGCTCTTTCTTCCACGATAATAGATCCGCACTAGTGGAACCGGGCTTTGCCTTCGACCTCGAACTTCTCTACCGCGCTCACCAAGCCGGACTTGAAGTAGTTCCCGTAGCGGTGAACTGGAAAGACATAAAAGGCGGTCATATGACCGCGGTTAAATCCATTGAACTCATCCTCAATACGCTTCGCCTCAGAAGGCGGATTATAAGGAATAAATGAACCCCTTGGGGGAAAAGAGAGTCAGGTCTTGAAAAGTGAATGAAGTACAACGTCGGGGTCATTGATTTTGCTAACTGCTCCCACTGACTCTTTTAGCCGACTCCAGACCTCTCTTGCTCCACACACCACAAAAGGGGACGGTCCTAGTTGTTTAGTGTTTTGAGTCGTTGACGGTAACGACATTTCGACTTTTCGGTGCGGTTGTAAGTTCCAACCAGATTACTCATCGTGGCCGGATGTCCCAGGTTGAGGTAGCTACATAGCTGAGGATTTTTGATCCCCGTCCTAGATTTCAGGTGGCTGGCTATTGCTAGTTTCCAGGGGGCCGATTTCTTTTCTGTAGTGATGTCTTTGCGGTTCTTATCCAACCGCTGCAGACATGACTTCAAGAGCCCATTGAGGATGTGATAGCGGGTTCCCTCATACCGCACTCTTGCTGCTCGGGGCATGGTCAGAGCGAAAGAACCAATCTCCAGCCCGCGTCAACACTAAACAACTAGGACCGTCCCCTTTTGTTTCGTCTCCACATGAATTCGGGTCAAACGCAAAAGATTAACATCGGTTTCCCTCCGTTTCCGCTGATGGAGGGGTTTGAAACGGGTAAGAGGGCACAGAGGGCATTCCCGAATTCTTCTCGACAATTCTAACGGAAATTAAAATCTTCCCTGCACATGAGATTCAGAAGACTTGGTTCTAGCGGAATCTTGGTCTCGCCCATTTGTCTGGGTACGATGACTTTCGGTTCCCCAGTGAATGAAAAAGATGCAATTAAACTGACTCACGCAGCCATTGACCTCGGGATTAATTTTATCGACACGGCCAATGTTTACGAAGGCTACAGCCGCGTTCTAGGATCTCCAGGTGGTGTAGCGGAAGAAATTCTCGGTAAGGCCCTCCGAGGAAGGCGCAACGAGGTGATCCTCGCGACAAAAGTGGGTTCACCCAATGGACCGGGACCCCAGGATGTGGGGAATTCAGTCACCACCATTCTCAATGCGCTCGAGGCGAGCCTAAAAAGACTCGCAACCGATTACGTCGATTTATACATCGTCCATTGGCCGGATGAACACACACCCCTGGAAACGACTCTGAGCGCCATGGAGACCCTCTACCGCCAAGGTAAAATTCGTGCTTTCGGGGTGTCCAACCACATGGCTTATCAGCTGTGTGAATTTCTCTGGCTGGCCGAAAGGTATGGCTGGCCGAAAGTCATCTCATCCCAAATACCCTTCAGCCTTTTGAAGCGCGATTTTCAAAACGACCTCGAGTTCTGCGCCAGCCACGACATCGCAGTTACACCCTATCAGGTGCTTCAAGGGGGCCTTTTGACCGGAAAATACAAGCGGGGCCAACCCATTCCCAAGGGATCTCGCTTGGATGAGAGTCCTGGATGGATGGCTCATCCTGAGGAGGCCATTTTCGACCAGTTGGAGGCGACCGAATCCCTAGCCGATGAGGCGGGTTTGGCCTTCCCCCAATATTCTGTAGCCTGGGCCCTGGCACAACCAGCTATGGCCTCTATGATCGTCGGGGCAAAAACGCACGATCAGCTCAAAGACGCCATTGCGGGAGCAGAGGCACGTATTCCCGCCGAAATTCTGGCTAAACAGGACGCAATAACTCCCCCACCTCCCCGACATAAAGCCCCCTTCTCACGTCCGTCCCAAAATTGAAGCGCTTCAGGGAAGCAGGGGGGCTTGAAGGAAGGAGTCAAACCTTGTCGTGAGTCGATGAGGAAGGGGTCAAACCTTGGGGCTGGGGAATCAGGCATCTTTCGAATCCGACACTTTTTCCAGGATATGGTAGACCCGATGCAGCATATTTTTGGGGTCATCGATTAATCCTGCCGCCACGAGGGTATTGTCCAAAATCTGCTCCGCCACCAGCTTGGCAAGCCCTTCGTTTTTCTGCCGGAGGGTTGAGAGGTTTTTGATCAGGGAATGACGTGGATTGATGTGCAGGACGACTTTGGCGGCCATTTCCGGGCCGTCCTGATTCATGGTTTTCATAATCCGGCGCATGGATGCGGTCATCATTTTATCGGCGTTGGATGCTAGGGCGGGGCTATCGGGCCACAAAAGGGGACGGTCCTAGTTGTTTAGTGTTTTGAGTCGTTGACGGTAACGACATTTCGACTTTTCGGTGCGGTTGTAAGTTCCAACCAGATTACTCATCGTGCCCGGATGTCCCAGGTTGAGGTAGCTACATAGCTGAGGATTTTTGATCCCCGTCCTAGATTTCAGGTGGCTGGCTATTGCTAGTTTCCAGGGGGCCGATTTCTTTTCTGTAGTGATGTCTTTGCGGGTCTTATCCAACCGCTGCAGACATGACTTCAAGAGCCCATTGAGGATGTGATAGCGGGTTCCCTCATACCGCACTGTTGCTGCTCGGGGCATGGTCAGAGCGAAAGAACCAATCTCCAGCCCGCGTCAACACTAAACAACTAGGACCGTCCCTTTTTGTTTCTTATTCAGGTCAGGTCGATGAGGAAGGGGTCAAACCTTGGGGCTGGGGAATCAGGCATCTTTCGACTCCGATACTTTTTCCAAAATATGGTAAACCCGATTCAGCATATGTTTGGGATCTTCCATTAACCCCGCCGCTACCAGTGTATTGTCCATAACCTGCTCCGCCACCAGCTTGGCCAACTCTTCGTTTTTCTGCCGGAGGGATGAGAGGTTTTTGATCAGGGAATGACGTGGATTGATGTGCAGGACGACTTTGACGGCCATTTCCGGGGCGTCCTGATTCATGGTTTTCATAATCCGGCGCATGGATGCGGTCATCATTTTATCGGCGTTGGATGCCAGGGCCGGGCTATCGGTCAACCGGTCGCTGGTGCGAACACTTTCCACCTTATCTCCCAGGTTTATTTTGAACCAACCACAAAGGTTATCGGCATCCCCCTTCGATAAGGCCTCCCCGCCGTCATGCGGGGTCAAGGAATCCAGTTCGATTTCATCCTGGTCGGCGGAAACGAGCGATTTCCCGTCAAATTCACGCACGTGGTTCATGACGAACTCGTCGATGGGCTGATAGATGAAAAGAACTTCTAGATTTCTGGCCCTGAAAGCCTCCAGGTAAGGTCCGGACTCGATGGTCTCCCGGCTGCTGCCGTAGAGGTAGTAAATTTCCTTTTGTTCCTCTTTCATGCGAGAAAGATAGTCTTCCAAACTGGTAAGTTTTCCCGGTTCGGTGAGGGAGGATTCAAAGCGCAGCAGCTTGGTCAATGCGTCCCGGTGGGCGAAGTCGCTGGCCACGCCCTCCTTTAAATAAATGCCGAATGTGTTCCAGAATTTTTCGTATTTCTCCGGACGTTTTTTAGCTTCTTCGGCCAGTTGTCGCAAATACCGCTTGGTCAATACGGTATTCAACTTTCTGACCAGGGCGCTATCCTGCATGGTTTCGCGCGAAATGTTCAATGGAAGGTCCGCACTGTCGACCACGCCCTTGAGAAAACGCAACCACTCGGGAAACAAACCCTTTGGCTCGGCGTCAATCAATACCTTCTTGCAGTAGAGGCCGACTTCGGATTCCGACCGCATGAATCCCATCGCTTCAATATTGGTTGACGGTGTAAACAACAGGGAATTTATGGCCAGGGGAGCATCGGCGTTGAAATGCAGGCGAAGCATGGGTTCATCGAAGGCTTTGCAGGCGAATTTATAAAACTCATTGTATTCCTCGTCTTTTACTTCGGTCGGATTCTTCAACCAGATCGCGTCCTGGGTGTTGACCCGTTCTCCGTTAAGGTTGATGGGAAACTGCACGAACGATGAATACTCTTCAATTACGCGCTTGATCTCATTGGCTTGGGCAAAGGATCGCTGGTCTTCCGTCAGGGATATCACAATCTTAGTTCCGCGGCGTTGACCCTCGACGGCCTGGATTTGGTAGGAGCCGGAGCCGTCACTTTTCCAGACGTGTCCTTCTTCGTCTTTGTTCCAGGAGTGCGAATAAACCTTAACTTCCTTGGCCACCATGAAGGCCGAGTAGAAACCGACCCCAAATTGGCCAATCAGATTGGCGCTGGCATCGCTTACCTCGGAAAGGGCTTGCAAAAACTGCTTTGAACCGGAATGCGCAATGGTTCCCAGGTTTTCCACCAGCTCGTCGCGGCTCATTCCCAAACCGAAATCCTGAATCGTAATCGTGTTGGCGGTGTCGTCGGTGGTAATGTTGATTTCCAACTCCAACGCGTCGTCGAAAATTTCCCTTTCCGTAATCTGGAGGTGGCGCTGTTTTTCCAGCGCGTCCGAGGCGTTGGAAATCAGTTCACGGACGAAAATCTCTTTATTGGTGTAAAGCGAGTGGATTACGATATCCAATAACTGTTTAACCTCGGCTTGAAATTCGTGTTTCTCCGATGATTGGGCGTTCATTGCGTTTCTGACAATACTCTTTTATGTTACCTGTGAAAAATTAAAAGTTGGCCATTTATAGGGTCTGCCAGAAGGGGTCAAACCTTGAATCTAGCATTAGAATGCAAGATTGCAAGGAATGACCCCAGCACCAGCACTCGATCTTCGTTCGCTCGCTACTGAGATATACGGGCTGGGAAATAAAAAATCAAGTTTCAGTTAAGTTTTGATTCTACCGGGCTACAAGGCGGGCATTTTCAAAAATTTAGATTGTTATGAAGCCAAGAAAACACCTATATAAATATACATGCCTACCGCCTCTTTTAAAAAGTCTACTTTGCGTGGCCTGATCGACAACATTGGCCCGGTCGACCAGATTGGGATTGAGGAGCGGGTGGCCAAGTTTGCCAGGCGAAGCATAAAAAAAGCCAGCAAGATCAAGGGCTTGAACCTGGTGGTTTCCATGGTGGACCTCACCACGCTTGAAGGGAAGGACACTGCAGGAAAAGTGGAGTCCCTCTGCCGCAAAGCGTTAACTCCCGATCCTGAAATGGTTACTCCCAAGGTCGCGGCGGTTTGTGTTTATCCGTCCATGGTAAAATCGGCACGCCGTTTTCTTGGGGATTCAGGGGTGCGAATTGCCTCGGTGGCCACCGCCTTTCCTTCAGGTCAATATGCTTTGCGCACTCGTTTACAGGAGGTAAAAACCGCCGTGCAGGATGGCGCCGATGAGATCGATATGGTGATCAACCGCGGCGCTTTTCTGGCGGGAGATCTCGAGCGCGTACAAGACGAAATTGCATCGGTTTTGGATGCTTGCGGCCAGGCCCGACTGAAGGTCATTCTCGAAGTGAGCGAGTTGGAAACCTTCGACAATATTCGGGCGGCGTCGTTTATCGCCATGCAGGTATTGCGGAGAGGAGACTTTATCAAAACCAGCACCGGCAAAACTTCCCTCAATGCCACCTTGGCCAACAACCAGGTTATGATCGAGGCGATTCGCGATTTTTATTTACACACCGGTATTGCCATCGGCATGAAACCGGCCGGGGGAATCAAGACGGCCAAACAGTCCCTTCAATTCCTGATTGCGGTCAAAGAAACCATGGGCGATGCCTGGTTAAGCCCGAAGCGGTACCGCTTTGGCGCCAGCTCCCTTTTGAACGACCTGCTCATGCAATTGCGCAAACAAACCAGCGGCGCCTACCAGGCGCCCTGGAAATTTACCGATGCCAGTTCCGGCTATTGATCCCCTACAAAATTAATCCATGGCTTCTAATATCTCCGTATCACGGAATTTGCGACGAAAAACCCCGCAACTTCTCTTTGGCAATTTATGGGAGTACGATCCGGCGCCCGAGCTGGCTGATCCCCGTCTAAACGAGGAGTACCAGCTGTTTATCGGGGGAGAATTTACCGCACCAAAAAGCGGCAGATTCTTCGACTCCATTAATCCGGCCAATGAAAAAGTCCTGGCCAGAATCGCCCAGGCGGGAAAAGCGGACGTGGATGCAGCTTTTGTCGCGGCGGAAAAGGCCTACGGAAATTATTGGAGCAAATTGGCAGGCAAGGACCGGGGGAAATACCTCTACCGTATTGCCCGTCTGCTGCAGGACCACGCCCGGGAATTTGCCGTGGCGGAATCGATGGATGGCGGAAAACCCATCAAGGAATCGCGTGATTTTGATGTCCCTGTGGCGGCGGCCCACTTTTTTTACTATGCGGGCTGGGCCGATAAACTCGATTACGCCACGCCTGGGTTGAAGGCCTCCCCCTACGGAGTGGTCGGCCAGATCATTCCCTGGAATTTTCCGCTGCTGATGCTAGCCTGGAAAATTGCCCCTGCTCTGGCCACGGGAAATTGCATCGTCATCAAACCGGCAGAAACCACATCGGTCACGGCCCTGAAGTTCGCCGGCCTACTCAACGAAGCGGAGTTACCGCCCGGAGTAGTTAATATTGTATCGGGGGCCGGGGCCACTGGACAATTGATCGTCAATCATCCTTCGGCTAAAAAAATTGCTTTTACCGGATCGACCGAAGTGGGCAAGGCCATCATGAAAGCAACCGCCGGAACCGGCAAGGGCCTCACCTTGGAACTCGGTGGGAAAGCGGCCAACATCGTATTCGAAGATGCGCCGATCGACCAGGCAGTGGAAGGCGTGATCGACGGAATATTTTTTAACCAGGGTCACGTTTGTTGTGCGGGAAGCCGCCTGCTGGTGCAGGAATCGATTGCAAAAGCCTTTGTTCAAAAACTGAAATTGCGCATAGCCTCTTTGCGGGTGGGTGACCCCCTTGACAAAAACACCGATATCGGGGCCATCAATTCCCACACACAACTGGAAAAAATTAAATTTCTGGTGCAAGCGGGGGTGGCTGAGGGTGCGGAGATGTACCAAAGCAGATGCCCCATTCCGAAAGCGGGCTGGTATTTCCGGCCCACCCTGTTTACCGGTGTAACGCAAAGCCACCGTATCGCCCAGGAGGAAATATTCGGGCCGGTTTTGAGTATCCTGACTTTCCGAACGGTCAACGAAGCGATCGAGAAAGCAAACAATACGGCCTATGGTCTTTCCGCCGGGGTTTGGACGGACAAGGGGTCGAAAATTCTAAAGCTAAGCAGCGCCCTCAAGGCAGGCGTTGTCTGGGCAAATACTTACAATAAATTTGATCCCTCCTCTCCATTTGGTGGGTACAAAGAAAGTGGATTTGGCCGGGAAGGTGGAAAGCAGGGAATATTCGATTACCTGAAAGTGGGATAATTATCTATGTCGCGATTACCGATTACAAAAACTCCAAAGGCCTACGTGGACGGGAAGTTTATACGTTCGGAAAGCGGACGTGTCTTTCCGCTCAAGACCAAATCCGGAAAGTTTCTCTGCAACATACCCCAGTGCACGCGAAAGGATGTCCGCGACGCGGTCGTGGCCGCCGCCCGGGCCGGGGAAAATTGGGCTTCCCGCACTGCCTATAATCGCGGGCAGGTGTTGTATCGACTGGCCGAAATGATGGAGGCCCGGCAGGAGGAACTCCTTCAAGCGGTTTCCATCACCGGAGAGGTTGCCGATCGAACAGCCGGCCAAGAGGTGAGCAATACGATCGATCGGGTGGTTTACTATGCGGGCTGGACGGACAAATTTGAACAGGTGCTTGGCAATACAAATCCCGTGGCGGGATCGTTCTTCAATTTCACGGTTCTAGAGCCCATGGGGGTAGTGGGAGTAATCGCGCCGACATCGCCCGCGCTTCTCGGATTGATTTCCCAAGTTTTGCCCATCATAACTTCGGGCAATTCCGTCGTGACCCTGGCTTCGATTGCCAATCCCTATCCCGCCATTTTGTTGGGGGAAATGCTGGCAACTTCCGATTTGCCGGGAGGTGTTTTTAATATATTATCCGGTTTTACCGACGAGTTGGTCGAGACCTTCGCCTCGCACGAACACATCCGGGGGCTGGACGTTTGTTTGGGTTCATCCTCGGCAAAAAAAGCTCAAGCATTGGCGGCGGAAAGCATAAAACGGTTAAAGATTCGACCGGATACCGGTGCGGCCTACTGGACCCGGGACTCGGCCCAATCGCTCTACGAAATTCGCAACTTTGTAGAATTCAAAACCACTTGGCACCCGATCGGGGTTTGATTTTCCCCTAAGATACTATAAATAACAACGCTACGCTTGATACCGCTACGCGGTAACAGGATCGCTTCGCGAACAGGATTTTTTATGCCCAGTTTTTCCTGTTGGGGGGTTCGAGGGGGTCAAACCTCGTCGCGGTAGAACCGCCGGTTACCCGGCGGCCCCCGCACAGATCCCTGCGGGCGGGACTACCGCACAAGGCTCCTGCCTCAGGTCGTAACGTTCAAACGATGTTCAGGATAGGGGTGCATGACACGCAGTTTTGGCATCCAACGGCGGGCGATACGGTGGTAGAATCGCTCCCAATCGCAGTTACTTTTGTGACTGCGACGCTGCAAGCTCTTCCACCAATATCTTAACAAAGCACAGGTAAACGTTCTCATGGCGGCACGGTTTCGCGGCACGCTATGATAGTTGTAATACCCCTGCACCACACGACGCAGCCATTGCCCCGTTTCGGGCACCGGACAGTGCATCCGCCGCCGCAGCTCTTCTTTGAGTTGCTTCAACTTCGCTCGCATCCGCTTGGCTTGCGTTTTGCGGCCCACAATGAAGCGTCCATTCTTCCTCGTCCTCGTGCAAAAATGCGTGAAGCCCAGGAAGTCAAACGTCTCTGGTTTGCCTTTGCCTTTTCGCTTTCGATTCATCTCCGCGTAGCGGCCAAACTCGATCAGCCGGGTCTTCTCAGGGTGGAGTTCCAGATGGAAGGCCGCGAGTCGTTCGCGCAATTCATCCAGACATCTCCGCGCTTCGATTTCCTTTTGGAATCCGATCACAAAGTCATCCGCGTATCGCACGACAATCACCTCGCCTTTGGCTTCTTTCCTCCTCCACTGATCGATCCACAGATCGAAGACGTAATGCAGGTAGATGTTGCACATCAACGGCGATATACTGCCTCCTTGAGGAGTTCCCTCCGTGCTCTGGCGCAACTGCTCTTCCTCTAGCACGCCCGCTTTGAGCCACTTCTTCACGTGACGAATCACTCGCTTGTCTGATATCAGATGCTCGATGAACTTAATCAGCCAGCCGTGGTCGATGGCGTCGAAGCAACCACGTATGTCCGCATCCAGCACCCAGTTGACCTTCCTTTTCATCAGCCCCATGTAGAGGGCGTCAAGAGCGCGATGCTGGTTCCGACCGGGCCGGAACCCGTAGCTGAAGCCTTTGAAATGACATTCATACACCGAGTTAAGCACTTCAACGGTGGCCCTCTGCGCGATCTTGTCTTCCAAGACCGGTATGCCGATGGGTCGCTGTTTTCCGTCCGCTTTCGGGATGTAATGCCGCTTCACGGGTTTGGCCCGATAGCTCCCCTTTCGCAGTCGCTCCGAGAGCGATTGTAGGTTTGCTTCCAGTTCTTCCCCGTAGCTTCGCCACGTTTCACCGTCGACTCCGGCGGCCCCTTTGTGATTGCTCGCAAAGTAAGCTTCCCGCAGTCGATCCACGTCGTAGACGTGATGCCAGAGGCTGGTCATCCTCTGCTTCCTGTTTCCTTTTACCGCTTGACGTATCCGTTCCAACGCACTTTGCAGCCTTTTCCGGCTCCGGGTCCGGTGACTGGTTTGCTGGCTCGGATTGCCTTTGGCCAACCCCCTTTTCTCCGCCGACTCCGCCGCCGGGCTTCTCTGCCCAACTTTGTTCGCCGGTTTCTTCGATACTATGGAGTTGTCCGACTTCTCAGGCTCGTTCATCGCATCCTTATTCCCTTGGGATTCAATGCGCGGACCCGCCGGACACCATTCCGGAGGGCCGATCCTGAGATCTCCCGGCTTCCGCGTGAGAAGTGTCGCCACATGCCTTGGTTCTTGGACCGCGCAGGAGCCGTGCACATCTCGTCTTGGCGGCGTGCACAGTGTTGCCTTCCCTTTACCATTAGAAGGTCGGCCCCCTGAAGGATAACTTGATTTCGCGGCTCTATAGCCCGGCCTGTGGGTTCCCCTGTCAACGCTTCAAATGTGCCCTCACGAGCACACTCACATGACTCGGGGTCAGTGTGATTGACTATTTCTTCACTGTAAGACTCTTTCATTCTCTACTTCTCACCGGCTTGGCCGGCGCTATCAATGGCGCTTAGTTAAGCTGTAAGAAAAGGGTCAGGTCTTAAAAACTGTATTTCGTTGTACTTCATACACTTTTACAAGACGACCGACCCTGTAAGGCATAACTTTTTACGTCTTGACCCCGACACAAGCACTAGCCCGCTACACACTGTGAGATGTCGCTCGTTTGGTAGTGAGACAACCGGGCTAAAGCACGATCGCCTGCCTCTTTAGCTCGGCCGCAATTTCATCCGCTTGCGGCATGGCCGGAGCGGTTCCGAATTTAGTTACGGAAAGGCCGGCCACTACGTTGCCATATTGCGTAGCCTTTTTCAGATCGCCTTCAAACTGAATTAAACCCGAAGCGAATCCACCGACGAATGCATCTCCCGCTCCCGTCGTATCAACAACCTCGATACCGCCAATCGGTGGTGCGGTATAATAACCACCGACGGTCGATACAAAACATCCCTTGCCGCCCAGGGTAATGATGAATGCTTCCATCCCAAAACCCAGGCAGAGCTCGTGCAAGGCCGATTCATCCAGTTCCTCGATTTGACCTTCGGAAAATTCCCGGTACCGTTCCGGTTGGGTGAGCCGAACCAGGTGGGCAAATTCCGTTTCGTTTGGAATCAGTATGTCCACCCATTCCAGCATGGCTGGATGGAAATCGTCCCGCATGGGCGCGGGATTCAGAATGGTTCGCACTCCATTGTTACGAGCAATTTTCAAGGCAAGCGTGGCTGCGTCCAGGTTACACTCCAATTGCGAAATCAGTATTTGCGATTGGGTTATCATGTCTGGGGGAATATCCTCGGGGGCCAACAAATCGTTTGCACCCAATGCCACCACGATCTCGTTTTCCCCATGACTGTTTACGATGATTCCCGCCGCACCAGTTGCAGCTTCAGGATAAGCCACCAGAATTGATTCGATTCCTTCCGCCCGGTGGCATTTCCGGGCTTCAGAGGAAAAAGCATCTTCTCCCACGCCGCCGATAAAGCCGGTTGGTACCCCCGTCCTCGCCGCTGCCACCGCCTGATTGGAACCCTTTCCCCCCGGCCCACTTTTGAAGGCGCCGATGAGGGTCTGTCCCGGGACGGGGAATTCGGGTAGTGAGAAAGTCAGGTCTTGAACGTAACTGCCTATTACAACGATCGATGAAGCCATATTCTTTGCGGAGTTGAAGGTGGCAAAAGAGTAACCCTAGAGGCTGAACTCAGTTGGCCCCATTTGCCACCGAAAAAATCGGTCGCGCGAAGAGGGCGGAGGAGGGGTCAAGCCTTGAATCGGGGAATTCCTCAGGGAAGGGGTCTTTAAGAGTTATTGAGTTACTGAGGTACTGAGATGCTAAGGGGAGAAGGTACAGAGTCTGGGGAGGGGGTCAGGTCTTAAGAAACGTATTCCGTTACACTGCATACATTTCTCTAAGACGACTGACCCCGACAAGGAATGACCCCGACGGGGGCGCAAGGGTTGTGGGTGTCGCGGGAGAAGGTTGCGGTGTGTACGATGGAGCGGAAATCCATGAATCGGTGCTAACACTCCTGGCGCTGGACAGGGCCGGCGCTGATGTAACGGTGGCCGCACCCGATGTAAGTCAATTCCATGTGGTGAATCATCAAACTGGAGAGGTGGTGGAACATGAATCCCGCAACGTGCAGGCAGAATCCGCCCGAATCGCCCGGGGTCCCGTGACGACAGTAGCCGACTTGAAGGTGGAAGACTACGATGCGGTCGTTTTACCGGGCGGATATGGTGCAGCCAAAAACCTGAGCTCTTTTGCGGTGGAAGGCGCCGGTTGCAGCGTCGATAAAAGCGTGTCCAATTTTCTCAAGCAGTTTCACGAAGCGGGCAATCCCATCGGATTCGCCTGTATATCTCCCGCTATTGCGGCGAAAGTTTTTGGCGAGAAAGGGGTCCGCCTGACCATTGGAAATGATGACGATACCGCGGCTGCCCTGGAAGCTAATGGAGCTCAGCACGTAACTTGTCCTGTTGAAGAGTTTGTAATCGATGAAGAATTGAAGATTGTTTCCACCCCTGCCTACATGCTCGGGCCCAAGATTTCCGACGTGGAGACCGGCATAACCCGTTGGATAAATGCGGTCTTAACCCTGACCGGGTAAGGGTTGTTTTTATTGTTTTGCTTCTGGTCGGAACAATCCACAGGGTTCCCTGATTCGATAAAGTATGCATCCCAATTATCGTCCCAACATCCCTTATCCTGAAGCACCGGACATCCTTCAAAAGCGCAGTTTGCTGCCGCAAGATTTGGAAGACATTGAGATGGCTTTGATGCACGTCTACTACTGGATGTACCTTTCGCGCCGGACCGATGATCGGTTGTGGGATTTGTTCCGGCAAGGGCTGATTTACGGAACCTTGGCTGGCGGCCAGGGCAACGAGGGACTGGCAGCGCCCATCGGTCTATTATTGGATCGGGAAAAAGACGTGGTCTGTTTTTCTCACCGCAACCTGGCTGCTCATTTGATCTGGAGTGATCATCTCTGTGATCACCTCTGTCAGTATATGGCGAATTCTGGCAGCCCCACCCTGGGGCACGAAGGGAATGTGCACCACGGAGACCCGCTGAACCGCAGCTTACCCATCATCAGTCACTTGGGACCGTTAATAGCCAGTGTTTTGGGGGGGATCGATTCCCAGAGACGTTTTGGTCGAGATGCCTTGGGCGTCGGGTTCATCGGCGACGGCGCATCCAGCACTGGAGATGTTCATGAGGCCATGAATCTTGCCACCGTATTAAACATCCCCATGGTCTTTATCATCGAGAACAACGAGTACGCTTACTCCACCCCCATCAGTGAACAATATGCGGTTGAATCTCTGGGCAGCCGAGCCACGGCCTATGGAATGGATTACATCACATTGGAGATTTCCGAAACGGAAAAAATCCTCACCGAGTTATACGGGATTTTTGCCGAAGTTCGCCAGTCGGTTAAGCCCACGGTGGTCGAAGTTAAGACGCTGCGCCTGCAGGGACACGCCGCCTACGATACCTGCCACTACCTGACGGAGGATATCCTGGAAAGTTGGCACAAAAGAGACGCTAATCCCATTCTGCGGGAAAGGTTGATCCGGTCATTGGGATCGGATGCCGTCGAGGAGGCGGAACGGGAAATCGATGCTTTTCTGGAAACCTGTATTAAAGTGTCTATGGCTCAACCCCCCATCCCGGAACAGGACCTGGAGAAGGATCAGTTCTCCAATACGTTTACCGCGGTCAAATGGAAACAAAGGGATAAGGTGGTAAAAAACCTGACTTTCGCCCAGGCTTTAAACTATGCCCATAAAATGATTTTGGAGGACTCCGATGTATCCGTCATCATGGGCCAGGACATCGCCTCCTATGGGGGTGCCTTCAAGGTTACCGATCACCTTTTTGATGAGTTTGGACGGGAGAGGGTGTTGAATACGCCTCTGGCGGAATCGGCCACGGTTGGATACGGAATCGGACTGGCTTTCAACGGTCACCGACCGATCATTGAGTTTCAGTTCGCCGATTTTGCCACCGATGCCACGACGCAAATTTGTCTGAATGCGGGAACCTTTTATTTTCGCTCCGGCGCCAAACTTCCCATGGTGATGCGCTTCCCCTGTGGAGGTGGGCTTACCTTTGGGTCATTCCATTCCGAGGAACTAGAGGCGCTCTATATCCATTTTCCAGGCCTCAAGGTCTTATATCCCAGTAGCGTGCAGGATGCATTCGACGCCATGCTGGCGGCTTACGAGTCGGACGACCCGGTTTTGTTGTTTGAACATAAAACCCTCTACCGGGGGCTGCGGGATGACATTAGGATTCACGATGACTATCAGCGGGTGTGGAAACCGCGCATGATTCGGGAAGGCCAGTTTGCCACCGTCGTGACCTACGGGGAGTTGGTCCGGACTTGCCAAAAGGTATGTGCCTACCTGGAAGATGAATACGAATATTCGTTGGAGCTCATCGACCTGCGCGCATTGAAACCGGTTGACCTCGATCCGATCCGGGAATCGGTTCGCAAAACGGGTCGCTTGATCGTCGTACACGAGGCTCGCCGCAATACCGGCTTTGGCGGCGAAATCGTCAGCCAGATTACCGAGGAACTTTTCTTCGAAATGGAAGCGCCTCCACTTCGAATAGGTTCACTGGATGTGCCAGTGCCTTTTGCCAAATCCCTGGAAGAGAAATACATGCCCACAGCAGATTCCATTACCGGTGAAATCATCGACTGGTTGGAGCGGTTTTGTTGAGCTATGGCAGAAAAATTATCAGATTCTACCCCCGATTCCGGACTGGAGTGGCATAAAATAAAGCTGCTTGCCGTCGACGTGGATGGCGTGCTCACGGATGGAACCGTATTTATCGGGCCGGATGGATATGAGCTGAAACAATTTTGCGTCCTGGACGGCTTGGGTCTGGCTTGCTTGCGAAAGGTCGGAGTGATATTGGCGGTAATTTCCGGTCGTCTGTCTCCCGCAACTACCTCCCGCGTGGCTGAACTGCGCTTCCACCATATCATTCAGGGCAGGAGAGACAAACTCGAGGCATTGGAGGAACTGGCCGGTCAGTTGAAGCTGGCGCCGGAAGAGATTTGTTATATGGGGGACGACGTGATCGACGTGCCCGCCATAGCGTATGCTGGAATAGGAGTTACGGTAGCGGATGGAGTTCCGCTCGCTTTGCAATCCGCCGACTGGACGACCGGCAAAGGCGGTGGCAAAGGAGCGGTGCGCGAGGTATGCGACCGAATACTTGAAAGCCGGAACGTTAGCGTATTAGCTCTGTCCCACAAATCCTGATGTACCCCAATAGCTCATTCTTGCGCAAATCGTTGTGCACCTTCGCGCTTCTGGTCATCGCCAGCGGAATTTACTTGAGTTCACAGATCCTTCCAGACGCCCCGGTGGAAGGGTTCCGGGTTACCATGTTCAACGACCTGGGCTATAAGATTTGGTTTTTAACCGGAGATTCTGCCGTCTATGGGGATGGGGGAAAGGTCAACATGCAGGGTTTGGATCTCGAGGTTTATACCGGTGCGGAACAAAACCAGTTGGACTTCCATATGTTCGGAGACAATGCCACTTACCTCAGCCATAACAAACTGATATTCGGCGATAACGGGGTCAAAGTAGTTTCCGATGCTTACACCATCGAAGGTGAGCAATGGCAGTATGAACAGGCAACCCGTCGTATCCTGGTAAGTAAAAATGTTAAAGTAGTTTTGGACTACGAAATTGAACCATTTTTCAAATGAGAAAATTTTTAATCTCCCTTCTCAGCTCATATTGCCTACTCCCCTTGGCGGGGGCACAAGTTGCTAGCGATTCTACTGATACAGTGATAACGGGCAATGACCTGGAAATGTTGAGTGGGGATGAAAAGTCTGAGTTTCACATTATGGGTAGTGTTCAGGTCACCGGCACTAATCTACGCCTGACCTGCGACGAACTGCATATTACCTCGGTGAAACAGGGAGATCCCACCGATACCATTGGCAAAATTGGGAAAGTGACGGAGATTATCGCCATCGGAAATGTGAGCGTGGAGCAGGAAGGTCGATCGGCCTCGGGCGGCCGGGCGGAATTTTTCCCCGAAGAGGGAAAAGTACTTTTGACCGATAATCCCGTGGTAACGGACGCCCAGGGAACGGTCTCGGGAACGGAAATAGAATGGTTTCATGGACAGAGGCGGGCTCTGGTTCGCGGAGGCCAACAGCGCGTGATGGTTACCCTTCCCAATTTACCGGATTTGGGGCCCGATCCCGATGCCCCAGACGAAGTTCCCCGGGAACAAACAGGGCAAGCACCGGAGCCGGGTGTGGAGGACGAGTCCGATGGGCAAAATTGATTGGAGATGGCTACGCCGGTAACAATTTCTACATTCGAGCTGGAGAAAAGTTACTCCGGTCGAAAAGTGGTCAACAAAGTAAACATTAAGGTATCTTCGGGTGAGGTAGTGGGTCTGCTCGGCCCGAATGGCGCCGGTAAAACCACGACCTTTTACATGATCGTTGGCCTGGTACCCGCATCCCAAGGCAGGGTGTTGATGGGCGATGTCGAAATAACACCTTTTTCTATGCACCGGCGTTCTCGATTGGGCATTGGTTACCTCCCGCAGGAACCCTCGGTGTTCAGAAACCTCTCGGTTTACGATAATATTAAGGCAATCGTCGATACTTTGCCCATCAAAAGAAAGTTGCGCAAAGAAAGAATCGATCATCACCTGGATGAGCTCGGGCTCACCCACCTTTCCAAACAGAAAGCTTACACCTTGAGCGGTGGAGAGCGACGCAGGTTAGAAATTTCCCGTGCTCTGGTGACGGAACCGAAGTTTCTGCTTATGGACGAACCGTTCAGCGGAGTGGATCCAATCAACGTGGCAGAAGTTCAGAAAATTGTACTCAAACTGAGCGAGCGAGGTATCGGTATACTGATCACAGACCACAACGTACGCGAAACTTTGAGCATTGTGGATCGCGCTTATCTGCTTCATAACGGGGAAGTGCTGCGGGAGGGAACCAGTGACTTTTTAACCAACGATGAAGTGAGCCGGGAATTTTACCTGGGTGAAAATTTTAACATGTAAAGACGATCTATGAATCTCCGCTCCAAACCCAAATTGGTCGAAAGTATCAAAGTAGAGACTTTCTACGAAAAGTTTAAAGACAACTTGAACCTCTCTCTGGTCGCTGGAAAAGAGGGGCTGAAAAATGTCATCAAGGAGAAAAGCATCAACCGGCCGGGTATTGCCCTTACCGGATTCCTGACTTATTTTGGGGCCAAGCGAATTCAATTGTTTGGGGCAGGTGAGATGGCCTATATGAAGACATTGAGCCAGGCCGAGCAGGAAAACATACTGTTGAGGTTTGCCGAACTACAGATTCCCTGCATCGCCGTTTCCAGAAACCTTGCCCCAACGCCAATCATGATGGAGGTAGCAAACCGTTACGATATTTCCTTGTTCCGGTCACCTCTCTCATCCAATCATTTTGTGACGACGGCTACGGTGTTGCTCGAGCACGAGTTCGCGCCGCAGGTAACCGAGCACGGCACGATGCTCGACATAAAAGGGATTGGAACTTTTTTAAGGGGCAAAAGCGGAATCGGAAAAAGTGAATGTGCGGTGGCCCTTATCGAACGCGGCCACAGCCTGGTAGCCGATGACCTCATTTACATAAAACTTTTAAACGAAACCGAACTCGTCGCCCAAAGCTCCGAGCTCAATCGCGGCTACATGGAGTGTCGAGGCATAGGCATTATCAATGTAGCTGAATTGTTTGGCATCCGCAATGTACGGTTGGAAAAACGCATTGATCTGGTCGTATCTTTTCGCGAGTGGTCGGCCGAACATGAGGAAGAACGTACCGGGTTGGAGCAAAGTTACTTTACAATTCTAGGTATCGATGTTCCACACATCGAAATCTATATTCGCCCGGGTCGGGACCTGGCACGTTTGGTCGAAGTTGGGGCTATGGTAAGAGCGGCGCGCATTATGGGCCACGACTCCGCCCAGGAATTCAACGAACAGCTCATCGCGCACATGGCTCAACCGGAAGGATCCTAACCCGCATGTATCACTACCGAGCGAATGCGACAGCCCCACAATTTTCTACTGCGCTCCGAAGTTTGTGAGACATCCGGGCTAAATTTTTATGTTTATAAATCCTTTTGGAATTACAAATTTCAGGAGGATTTTAGGCTACCTGATGACGTTTAAAGCGATGATCCGTTTCGCTAAATGACTTGTAATGATGCGCTTCCGGCTTTGTTAAATTCTTGTTTCAATTGCAACATTTTTTTTAAAAAAGTTATCGGCAATAAGTTGTTAATAAGTTGTGTGAAAGTTCCTCTTGAAAATAGGCAAAAAACCCGGATTCTCATTCATTATTGTGGGTGACAACCAATAGCTGAAACTTCGAAGATGGTGTTTGCCCCTTTATTTTTTTTATTATTCGATCAGCCTATTTCTTTTAACCTGCTACCATTCAATAACTTAAGTCAAGCACGGTTCTCTTCTTAGTTTTAAAAAAAATCTTATCCGCATTCAAAATGACTCTAAAATTTTCCCAGAACCTCTCAATGACGCTCGATGGCAAGCCGCCGAATGCGGAATCACTATGCTTTGTGAATAATTGCTAGTCGATAAGGAGGAAATGTCACAATTTTCCAAAGTTGAGAGTTTATGGGGTGTGGTAAAGCCCGAGCTGAAGAGCAAATTTGAGGGCGATATCTACAACATGTGGTTTAAACCCATGTCCTGCGTGCGGCAAACCGATACCGCCGTGGTCCTGAGTGTACCCAATGACTTTTCCTCCATATGGGTTGAGGATAACTACCTTGAGCTCATCTCGGATAAGATTCGATTTGCGGCGGGGAGGCCCATCAAGGTCTCGTTGAAAGTACTGGAAACGCATAGCCGGAAGCAGGAATTGGACTTGGGGCTGGGCCACCATACCAGGCAAAGCAGCCGCATTTGGCAAGACAAGCAGCAGGACGGCCGACTTCGCGAACCCAAAACCGCCGTCGGCAATATTCTCAATCCGAAAAACACATTTGAAAATTTTGTGGTTGGGCAAAACAACAACCTCGCCCATGCCGCGGCAGTGGCCATCGGCAATGCACCGGCAAAAGCATACAACCCATTATTCATATACGGCGATACCGGATTGGGAAAAACTCACCTTATGCATGCGGTGGGTCACTTTATTTTAAGGAAAAATCGCCTGGCAAAAGTGGCTTACGTTTCCACGGAAAAATTTACCAACGAATTTATTCGCGCCATCCAAGAGAACACCTTGGTAAAGTTTCGTAAACGGTACCGGAGCGTGGATGTCTTATTGATTGATGACATCCATTTTCTCAGCGGAAAAGAACGGATCCAGGAAGAGTTTTTTCACACTTTCAACGACCTTTTTGAATCCGGTAAACAAATATTCCTGACCAGTGATCGTCCTGCCGGAGAAATTTCCAAATTGAAAAGCCGGCTGGTCTCACGGTTTCAGTGGGGACTGGTTTCGGACATGCAGGCGCCGGACCTGGAAACCCGAGTTGCCATTTTGGCCAGCAAAGCAAATTCGCTGGGTATTCAATTACCGCAGGATGTGCTTCAATTTATTGCCGAAAACGTATCGCGCAACATTCGCAGACTCGAGGGAGCCCTGACTCGTGTAGCCAGCTACACCGCACTGATGGCAAAGGAGGTGAACCTGGAGGTGGCGGAGCAGCTTCTCGGTGACATCCTGCAGGAGGAGGCTCAGAATCAGGTGACGATAGAGAAAATTCAGAAACGGGTCACCGACTATTTCAACCTCCGCCTTTCCGACATGGTCAGCAGGCGCCGACCGGCTAACATCGCATTTCCCCGACAAATTGCCATGTATTTGAGTCGAATTTTAACCAGTCATCCCCTTCAGGAAATTGGTGAAGCATTTGGTGGACGTGACCACGGAACGGTCATTCACGCGTGTAAAACGGTGGAAAACATCATGGACCAGGACGAGTCCACCCGCCGCAGCGTGGAGTACCTCAAGACCCAACTGGCAAAATCAACCGGTTGATATGGACCTGAGCGACTCCCAGAAAGAGGCTATATCCGGATGGGTGGCCGAAGGCCTTAAGTTAAGTGACATTCAAAGGTGCATAAAAGAAGCATTTAACATTTCTCTTACATACATGGAGACGCGCTTTCTGGTGGACGACTTGGACCTGGAGTTGAAGTCCCAACCGAAGCCGGTCGAAGGCGACATTTCTAAGACGGCCGATCCGGAGCCGGAAGTCGCTGAAAATCAAGATGAAATTGATAAATTCGCCGACGCAGCGCCGCCAGGAGGCAAAGTATCGATAAGCCTGGATCGCATCAATAGACCCGGGGCGGTAGCCAGTGGTGAAGTGACCTTTTCGGATGGTAAAACCGCGAAATGGGCCTTGGATCAGATCGGGCGACTAGTGCTGAATTCCAAGGAAGATGGATACCAGCCGCAAGAGGCAGACGTAGAAGAATTTCAGAAAGAATTGAGCGTTTTACTACAAAATCGGGGATTCTGAACCGGTTGATTAGCGCTTTAAGCTTTACTTTTTTAGCCTGCTTATTCAAAGGTGAACGGCAAGCCAGTAGTAAATTTCACAGGAGTTCTAATGAAGAGATTACCACAATTTCCAATTCTCATAGCTGCAATCTGCCTTGCGGTTTCCACCCTTATCATAAATGCGGCGATGACGGATCAGATTGCGGATTGTATCTCCGAAAACTCGGGCAATGATGAAGCGCTGGAAGAATGTTTATCCAGATTCTACCTGCCAGCTTCCATGGATTGTGATGAACTATTGAACGTTCATCGCACTATCCTTGAGGAGGCGAAAAAACATGGCAACCGCACGGTCCGAAACTGCGCGCGCGCCTCGGCAAAACTCTGCATTATCAGCTTAGCCGCAGATTGCTATTCGGCCGATGTTGCGGCACGTCTGGTAGGGGGAGTAGCTTGGGAAATTGGTGGAACTCTCGGTCCAATAATCGCCGATGCCACTGTGTCTGGTGCGGCTGACGCGGCTGTAAGCTTGGGCGCCGATAGTGGTTACCTTGCAACTTCTGTATCAACTGAAAGCTCCATTGGCGTAGATGGACCGGTAGCTGCAACTGCGGGTAGTCAGGTTCCAATTTACTATGATAGAGAAGTGGTCGTCAGCACCCCAAGCGACGGCAACCCCACTCCTTAACCCGGATATCTCACTACCGGGCGAATGCGACATCTCCCCAATCTTCTACTGCGCCCCGGGAAGATATCCGGGGCTTTTTACTGCAGGAGGGCGAGGTGGCATGGAACACCCTGGCGGCGTTCGCTTTACGCACAAGGGCCTTTAGGCCCGTGCTGCGAAAAGCAGCCTTGCCAGGCCATTCATGGCACGCTCGTATTTTTCAAGTTATTTCTGGGACACCACACTAGAAGTTCACGCTCGCTCAAAATCTTTACCCCCAGGTTTTGAGCGGCGGAAAGCTTTGATCCAGCATTCTCCCCTGCCACCAGAAAATCCGTTTTTTTACTTACCGACCCCTTAACCTTTCCACCGGCCTTTTCGATAAGTTCCTTAGCTTCATTGCGCTTCAATTTGGGTAAGGAGCCTGTAAGCACGAATGTCTTGCCAAAAACAGCTTCATTGAGTGCGGATTGGACCGGAGGATCCTGTTTGGTGATCAATCCTGCCGCTATCAATCCATCCACCATTTTCCTTTGCGCGGGATCCTTGAAAAAAGCGACGATGCTATGGGCAACGACAGCGCCAATTCCTTCGATCTCAACCAGTTGATCCGAGGTTGCGCAGGCCAGCTCCTCCAAGTCCAGGAAGGCGCTCGACAGAACTTTTGAAACCGATGCCCCCACGTGCTGAATTCCCAAGCCGTGAATCAATCGCCACAGCTCCTTGCCTTTACTCGCCTCTAAGGCCTCCAGCAGATTATCCGCCGATTTTTCCGCAAACTTTTCCAGCTCCATCAACTGTTCTTTGTTCAAACTATATAAATCGACGGGGGATGCGACCAGCCTCCGGCTCACCAGTTGGTCAATCACCGCTTTTCCCAATCCATCAATATCCATACATTGCCGGGATGCAAAGAACTCGATGCGTCGTCGTATTTGGGGAGGACAACCCGCAGTATTGGGACAGCGGAACGCCGCCTCGCCTTCCGCGCGGATTACTGCGGTATGGCAGGCAGGGCAATGAGACGGAAATGCATAGGGCGCCAGTTCGGATGTGCGTTTCCCGGTTACCACTTCAATAATTGCAGGAATAATTTCACCGGCTTTTTCAACCTTCACGTAATCCCCAACCCGAACATCCTTTCGGGCTATCTCATCACTGTTGTGAAGAGTTGCTCTGGATACGGTGGTTCCCGCCAACTGGACAGGTTCGAGGATTGCTACCGGAGACAATGTGCCGGTTCTGCTCACTTGTATGGAAATATCGAGCAACCTGGTGACCACCTGCTCAGCCTCGAATTTATAGGCGATGGACCACCGGGGCGCTTTTGCGGTGCTGCCTAGCTGGTTTTGCCGCCCGATGTGGTTCAATTTTATAACCGCTCCGTCGGTGGAATAGGCATAACCCTCTCGCAATTTATCCAGTTCAGCGATTGCATCGATGCATGGATCAATTCCCCGTTTGACCCAGTGATTTTCTACCTGGGGAAAGTTCCAGCGATTGAGATCCTGGAAGAATTCAGTCAGCGTGTTGTAGTAGCCTGGATCACAGTGGCCCAATCCGTGGGACACCCAAGTCAATGTCCGGCTTCTGGCCTCCTTGCGATCCAACATTTTAACCGTTCCGGCAGCGAGGTTTCTGGGGTTGGCAAATAACGGAAGCCCGGCTTTCAAACGTTGGCCATTAATCCGTTCAAACTCCTCCAGAGTCATGTAAATTTCTCCTCGCACCTCTAACACGTCCGGATGGGGGGGCAAGAGGTGCGGTGGAAAATTTTCGATCAACTGGAAATTTGCCGTGATATCATCGCCCTGGGTTCCGTTTCCGCGAGTGACTGCACGGACAAATCTTCCCGCTTCATAGGTGATGCTGACCGCTACGCCGTCGATTTTGGGTTCGATGACGAATTCCGAATCCTGCTCCTCCAATAGGCGTTGCAACCGTTTGCCAAAATCGCGCAGTTCCTCGAAACTGTATGTATTGTCCAGGCTCTGCATGGGTGAGCGATGGGTGTAGGATTGGAAACCGGCAAGCCGGTCGTCACCGACCTTGAGGGCCGGAGAATCGGAACGAGTAAATTGCGGATACTGACCTTCCAGGTCTTCGAGTTCCCTTTTCAGGCGATCGTATTGGCGATCCGAAATTTCCGGCTCTGCAAATCTATAGTACTGCTCATTGTGATGGGCCACCTTTTCCTGCAGCAACCTGATGCGGTTTTCGATCTCCTCACTCATTTTCACCATTCTCTTTCGGTGGTCGCTTTTGTCCAGATTTTGTCCCCAGTTTCATCTCCAGAATCTTCCTGTAGAAGGGGAGCTGCCGGTTGGCGGCAATTGCGGTGACTGCCATGCAAACGCCCTTTCCGGAGTGAACGATTGGTGAAACTCGTCCAGCAAACCATAACCGAACCCAATAAAAATACGTGGGAATACTCCAAGGCAGGAGGCGAAAGCTGGTGCCCCCGCTGGGAATCGAACCCAGATCAGCGGTTTAGGAAACCGCGGTTCTATCCATTGAACTACAGGGACCAGGGCTGAAACCCTTATATGGTAAGGGCTTTAAAACAGTGCATTACAAGACGATATGCCACATAACCGCATTTTTATCGCCTCAGAATTGCTTTTATGAAAGCAAGTTTATAAACGGTGCTGGACTGGTAGGGAGATATCCGGGCTGGCACTAGCGGCGAACCTCAATTTTTGGCTTGCTTCGAGGATTTATTCGATTTTGCTTCCCACCTCTTATGGCTACCGATACCGAACCAAAGCGATCCTGGAATCCCATGGATCTCGATTTTAAGGACGCCGAGATATTGTCCCGTTATGTAACCGAAACCGGCAAGATACTGCCCCGGCGTATCACCAAGCTTTCGGCCAAGCAGCAACGTCATATTACCAAGGTCATTAAACGCGCGCGCAATATGCTTCTCCTGAAGTGAGCATTTGGCCGATTTGAGGGCCGATCCTCATGGCCCGTATTCTTCAGTCCGACCCCGCACATCTCGATCTTCTAGCCGATCACCTTACCGCAGGTGGCATTGCGGCTGTACCGACTGAAACCGTTTATGGTTTGGCGGGCCATGCCCTTGACCCTGGAGCGGTGGCTAAAATTTTTTCAGTCAAGGGGCGGCCTGAACAGAATCCGCTAATTGTCCACGTACTCGATTGGGAAAGCGTGGAGGCTATTGCAGATATTACGAACCTGGACCATCTCGTTGGAAAACAATTTTGGCCCGGACCGCTAACCCTAATTCTCAAAAAAAAATCCCATATTCCCGCTTCAGTCACTGCCGGTCTCGATACGGTGGCAGTACGAATGCCATGCCATCCCCTGTTTCGTGAATTGGCTCAAAGGTGTGAATTCCCCTTGGCCGCCCCCAGCGCTAATCCATTCGGGTATATCAGTCCGACCCGGGTGGAACATGTGGAGTCTGGTCTGGGCCAATCGATCGACTACATTCTGGATGGAGGTCCCTGCGATGGCGGCATCGAGTCCACCATTGTGTCACTCCTCGATGCAGATGAACCCAAGCTTCTGCGCCATGGCGCCATTGCACCTGAATTGCTGGAAGGTAAAATTGGAAAGTCCCTTCGTTCCGCAACCGGTTCTCGAGCTGATAAGTATGCCCACGGGCTCCCCTCACCCGGACTGATGAAACGGCACTACAGCCCGCACACCCTCCTGCGTACATTTAGAGGCTCCTCACCGCAAACAAGTAAGGGTGATGCCATTGTCTTTCTCAACGAGAGGAGTTGCCGCCACGAGCACCATTTCGCCTTGTCGCCCAGTGGTAAATTAGATGAGGTGGCCCGAAATTTGTATCATCAGTTATATAATCTCGACCAGAAAGGGTACGCGACCATTTTCTTGGAAATTCCGGAAGGAGCTGGTCTGGCCAGCGCTATTCGCGACCGCATGCAACGGGCGGCAGTTCGGCAGTGAGCTATGCGGGCTAAATTATTTTTTTGGCCACCTCGCGGGGCGGCAGCTGCTGCCGGTAATGGTAATCCCGGTACTTGTGATGCTGATACGTATAATAATACCCCGATACCGACAATTTCAGGTTATTCAGGATGGCCCCAAAAATAGGGACGCTGGAATCCATGATCCGACGGATGTTCACCGCGATAGTCTTTCGCTGTACCGCATTGAACTTGACGGTGTAGAGCACACCGTCCACCAGGGGCAGAACGAGTAGTGAATCACTTACCACAGAAATGGGTGGCGTATCGATAAGGATGCGGGAATACCGTCCCCGCGCCTCATGGAGCAATTTCTCAAAATTTTGCGAACTGAGGACCTGGGAAGGATTGCTAGCAGATCCGCCGGTTGGGATAATGTGCAATCCCGTTTGTTCAGCACGCTGGACTACTTGGTCGAAATTAGCCTTTTCGAAGCAGTAATCAATAATTCCCAGGTCATTCTCGAGTCCGTGTAAATTGGCAAGATTGGACAAGCGCAGGTCACAGTCGATAAGGAGCGTCTTCTCGCCATGGGCGGAGAAGGTCAAAGCCAAGTTAGATGAGATGAACGATTTGCCTTCACCTGGGATGGTTGAGGTGACGAGCATACACTGGGCTTCTTTACTTTCACTGTTGAGCTTTAAACTGGAATACAGGGCCCGGAAACCTTCGGCAGTATGACTGTCCAGGTTGGAATTTACGATCTTGGCCTTTTCGATGGGGGGCAGATTTTTTATTTCGGAAATGATGCCCAGTAGTGGCACTCCCACTATGTTTTCAACTTCAAAAGCGCTTTTCACCCTGTCATCCAGATAATGGGCAATCATGGCAGCGCCCACGCCCAAGATCACGCCACCCAAAATACCGGCACCAAAGAAAAGAAAAAGGTTCGGCCAGTAGGGGTCCTCAGCCATGACAGCCCGATCCAGTGCCCGTGCATTGGCGTTGTCTAGGCTTGAGCTGATATTGGTTTCCCTCATCCGCGCCACCAGGCGCTGGTAGATGATGGTATTGACCTCGGCTTCGCGCTTAATGGTTTTGTAGTCGACGCTGAGTCGGTCGTTACTCATCAGCAGGGCTTCCTGTTGCTGCACGGTAGCTTGCGCTTCATCGTAGCGCGCATTTGAACGCAGCAAATCAGAATAAATTTTATTTACTTCGACCTGAATAGCTTTAGCGAGTTCATCCTGGATTTCCTGCAACGAGCGCAAGGCGGAAATCATGGTCGGATGCTTTTCCCGGTAACGCTTGGAGAGCGAAGCAACCTCTACCTTATGGGTGGTAAAATCTGTATTCAATTTCTGCACCAGCGGACTATTGGAAATAAAACTGAGTTCAATGAGATCCTTGCCCTGCCGGCGATAAGCTGTGATTAAATCCCATTGGGAGTGGGACTGGTACAACGCCTCTTCCGCTTCCGCGCTTTTCAGATTGAGCACGCGCAATTTCTCATTTTCGATAGCCGACCTTTCATCAAATGAAACGGTTTTATGCTTCTCCCGATATTCCTGCAATTTGAACTCCAACTCCTCGAGTTTCTTGCGTTGTTGATCGGCACGAATCCGCAGGTCTCCAAGCGCTTTGAGGGATGACTCCATTTGTTTGCGTTGATTAAAACCGATATATTCGTCGACAAACAGGTTGGCCGCTTTGGCTGCAATCTCCGGATCGGGATGCACATATTCTACCGCGATTATTCTGGTCAGACGCTGGGGAATGATTTTTCGGTTCTCGTAAAGAACGAGGGATACGGGTACTTCAGCCGGACCCCTGCCTTTCAAGTAGGGCTTGAGAAAGCGGCCTCTTTCATCCCCTTTAAAACGCGCTGAAACCTCCTCGATGATACTTAGACTCTCCAGAATTTTAACCTCGGTATTAAAGTCTTCAGCGCCACGCAGTTCTTGGCTTTCCACCTCCTCAAACTGGACTACGGTGTTTGCTTTCCGTTTTACTTCTACCGTAGCTACCGATTTATATAGAGGTGTTTGGTTCAGGACCACCAGCGTGGTGAAAAGAAGCGCCAGGACAAAAAGGACTATAATCCACCAAATGCGCTCCCGGACAATCAGCAGGTAGTCTTGCAAACTGCGCTGCGGGCCCTCATCCTTCCCATAGGGGTAACTGCCATAGTGTGGATAACTGGAGTCGTAGTAGTTATGGCCATGCTCCCATTCGCCACCCTTTTTTTTGTTTGAACCCATCGTGGCTTAAAATACGCGTTCCGGTATAAAAATCATGTCGTCTTTCTGCAAATCCCAGCTCATGGGATTGTCGCCCGCAATCAGTTTGCTGGTATCGATGGTGAAGGTCTCAGTTTCCCCGTTGGGTAGGTTACGGGTCAGGGTAACTTTTCGCTTGTCGGCCAGGCGGTTAAATCCTCCGGCCAGGGAAATGGCTTCAAGCAGGGTCATTTCTTCCTCGGGAGGGAAAACCACAATGCCTGGTTTATTCACCTGACCGATTACGTTTACCCGCCGAAGCGCATATTCCATGATGGTGAGGTTGATTTGCGGATTCACCAGGTAATCCCGGTCGTAAAGTTCGGTTATCAACCTCTCCGCATCGAATATGGTTTTACCGCCAACGTAGACTTTCCCAATCAGAGGCAGCACGATACTCCCGTCCCGAGCAACGCGTAGCTCACGAAACAATTCCGGTTCTTGAAATACTTCTATGCGCAACAAGTCAGACGCATTGAGCAGGTAATTTTCCGTCTTATTGGATATTTGCCCGAAAGATCCCAGGACTACTGCAAAATAAAGGGTGACCGGCTGGACTAATTTCAGGTAAGTTTTCATTTTAGTTTCAAATAAAAAAGCGGCCTATGCCCGCCTCCATCATGAAAAAATGGGTAATTTTTAATAACGCAAAGATCCGGAAACACTGAGGAGGTTATTTTCGAAGTCCGCGTTGATAAAACTGCTGTTATTGTTGTAGATCACGTAGGCAAACCTAATGGTGGAGTGTAGGTTCGGAGTGTAGGAAACACCCACTTGCGTAAAAACCCCTTGGTCGTCTCTACCGGAAAAATATTGGTCATCCGAGTAGCGGATCAAGGCAAAACCTGAATAATCCTCCCTGAATTTTGTGCTAGCGGAAAACGCGAAATCACTGGACTCGATAGAGGTTCCGAAAGCATCCGAGCGAAAATCCCGGGAAATCAGAAGTGTACCGGATGTTTTTACAGTGGGCGCCCAGACGACGCGAGCATCGACGGCAAACATATCTCGGTTGGACGTCCCGGGAGAGTTGAAGTCTCGATACTGGATACCCACCTTGATTTCCCCCCTCGTCTTGGCGCTGATCTCGCCTCGAACACCGAGGTTGAGGAAATGGTCTTTGTAGTGAGAGCTGTAGCTGCGGGGATCACGCGAATTGGCAATAGCGAAATCTCCATCGCGATCAAAAGAAGTGCGCCGATAGCGGTAGCCGGTGCTTATGTCCAATTTGGGGGAATATTCCCAGTAATAATCGAACGGAGCGTTGTAGGACTCGCGATCGTAGAGGTTTTCCGCTTCGTAATCGACATTTTCCAGACCGATGCCTGCTGCCAGCGAGGATTTTGCGCTCTTTTCCCATTCTGATCTAATGACACTGCGGAACAAGTCTCTTCGGGCAATGTCGCCGACCACATTGTTGGCGGCGTCATTCTGGGTGTGCTCGCGATAATTGACGGAGAAATTGACCTTGGTCTTGGGCGAATTGGAATGGCCCTTTAGGGCGAAATTGGCGTTGTCTCGATTTAAGGAATCGGCGTCAGAGTAATTAACAAAATCGTGGAGGTAGACGATGTTGGTGTAGGCGTTGGAAGTCGGGGTGCCCACATTTAACTCCACCCCTGGCGAAAATACGAGAATGATGTCGCTTTCCTCATTGGCGCTATCCAGGAAAATGTTATCGCTATACTGAATTTGCCCACCTAACCGGCCAATAACAGCGCTATTGTCTCCAATCGTTAACATTGGAGAGGCGTAGCAGGAAATGCTGGAGACGGCTAGTCCGATTGCCGCATGAAAACCAAATTTGAGAGCCATTTGTGAATGGGGGGCCGGTTAAAATTTCTGTAAGCACAAATCCTAAGGAAGGGATTGCCGGATAAAAAGCTTAAAATGTTCCCCTAAAACCCGGGGAATCCGGGGCTTTATCACAGATAAGGCTGGCGATGTATGACCCAGAGAAGGTATAAACCCTCAGAAGTTATGCAACTTACTAAAAGTAAAATACTTGCGATTCTGGCCAGCTTGGCGATATGCCTTTGGTTGAGTGCCGCCAGTGGGTTGTATTTTTTTATCCAATTCTCCAAAGGCTATGATGCGATTCGTTTTTCCGATGTGGCCTTCCCCTGGAATTGGAGTCAGATTCGTCCCAAATGGGGCGACTACTTTATCGAAATTGGCCTTCAACACCTCGAAGCTGGCGAGTGGAATAAAGCTTTTTATTTTACCCGGGTGGGCGTGGCAAAATCTCCAGGAAACCTGGACGGCCGATTGGCTATGGCCGATATGTTATTTCAGGCCAATGAAGTGGTTCGAGCCGTGCAAGTGCTGGAAGGGGGGCTGGAATATGCGGCCCGGAATGAATCTTTTTGGAACAAAATGATTCATTTTCTGCAATACTACCAGGCAGATCGCGAAATAATCCGGATTCTGGAAAAAGGGCTGAACGAAAACCTGGTAGCCGAATCTCGCCTGGCCGCAGCCCAATCGGCCTTGGCAAAAGCTTACTATCATCAGGCAAACTACGGGAAAGTCGAGGAGGTCGTCAAGCAGGCTCCTTCCATTGCAAACCTTGTCTTACGTAGTCGGATCTATTTTGATAAAGGTTGGGAGGAGCTCGCTTTAGTGGAGTTGGAATCCCTCAACAAAACGTTTCCCAAGCATCCCGACGTCGTTCTGCAACTCACCCGGTTTTATCGGCAATATGGCGAAGAGGCCAAGGCGGTGAAACTTGCACGACAAACTTACCTCAGTAACCCCTACTCCATTGGCGCGGCAGTAAATTACTTCCGGGTGCTCGGCCTTGAGGAAAAAACCGAAATTGAGCGTTTTCTTTACCGAGTCCCCGAAATTTACCAGGAGCAGGCAAACCTTTTCGAACTTCTGAATTATCTGGCGGAAACAGGCCAGCCCGAACTCCAATCCAGCGTCATCGAACAAGCGGGAGGTTCACTGGGCGAGACGCCCATGATATGGTTCCTCGCCATCGAAGCTCGCATCAACGCCCAGCAGCACGAGGCGGCCAGTGAGATGTTGGCCGAACCTCCCGAATCGATTAACCTGTTAATCCCTCTCCACCGCATTTTGTTTCACAGCCTGGCGTTGACCAACGCTTACGCATCGGGTGCGGATGACCAGGGTGAGGTAGCAATGAAGGAGTTATTTGTGGCCAGGCATATCCGGCCTTCCACCCTGCTGGGAGTGTCTAAAAAATTGCTCGAATTTAACCGACCCGATCAAGCCAGAGAAATCGTTCAATACCTCCTACAACAAAATCCGGGAAATCAACCCGCTCTGGCTCACAATATTCGAATCGAGTTAATATTGGGCAATACCCAGGAAGTACTCTTGCAAAGCAAACCTTTGGCAGACCGCAAAGCCCTGCCCTTCGAGTTGAAGCGGGAGATTGTGCAGAGGCTTGCCTCCGACCGGGAAATCTTCATGGCCGATGCCGCTGAACTGGTTACCCAGATTTTGAATAACCTTACTCCTTCCAAGAAGCTTAGACTCCTCAGAAACCTATAAATTGTCCCCGCCTTTCAGAGGGATCAGACGTACTTTGGCCGAGATCAAACGTTTTTCATCCACCTCAATCGCTTCGATTTCCAGATTTTCAACCCGGGCTTTTTGCCCTGCCTCCGGGATCTTTCCCAATACCGATGTCATCAACCCGCCGATGGTAGAAACCTCCTCCTCCTCAATGGTAATTCCCAGTCGATCCTCGATTTCGTGAAGTGGGGTCAATCCGTCCACCAGGAACACATCCTGCTGAAGCTCCTCGATTTGCTCCTCCTCTGAATCGAATTCATCCTGAATATTCCCGACCAATTCCTCTACGATGTTTTCCAGGGTTACCACCCCGACGGTCCCTCCGAATTCGTCCCGGACCAGGGCCATATGCAGTTTTTTTGCCATCAACTCCTGCAAAACATTCTCTAGTGGATCGTCGGGACCGGTATAAACAACCGGCCTGGCTATTTTTCTGAAATCGACGCGCTGCGCTGGCAGGTTGCTCCGAAAAATATCCTTAATATGTACGATGCCCATGCAATTATCCATGTCGCCTTCACATAAGGGGAATCGCGTGTGACCAGTATTTTTAGCCAGGTCTATGTTTAACTCGTTGCTGTCAAATATATCGAAAAACTGGATCTGGTTGCGCGGCAGCATGACATCCTGAACCACCAGGTCCCGCATCGAAATCACATTTTTGAGAATTTTCTGGGAAAACGCCGGCACATCCGAATCCTCATCCAAGTTCTGTATCTGCACCCCGACATCCAATAGGTTAAGGCCTATGCTCGGATCAATGCGCAATAATCCGAGGAGGGCATGCGAAGCCCAATCCATCAGTTTCAGTAAAGGATGGGCAAGGATCTGGTAAGCGCGAACAAACCATACAGAACCTTCCAATGACTGAATGGGATATCGTAGGGCAATTGCGCGGGGCACCAGTTCCCCAATTACGTAACGAATTGCGATAGCCACCAAAAAAGAACAAATGAACAGCAACCATAATAACCCCTTATTATCGGCAATTCCCAATGGTCTGGCCATCGCCTGAAAAAAGGGAAAAATCAGCACGCCCAAACCCAATGTACAAAACGCAATTCCCAGTCTTAAAAACCGAAAGGTACGATCGATGTGCTTCAACAGGCCGTTAATTCCTTTCTGTCGCTCCAATTCCTCCAGAAAATCCGGATTAAAATGGCTGAAACGGAGTTTTAGCAGGCTGAACTCACTGGCTACGAAAACGGCATTGAGCAATACCAGGATCATCGACGCTCCGGCTAACATGGCCCAATTCCAATAAACTTCATTCACGGTAACGCGTTCACTAACGAAAATTCACCAAAGCCCAAGCGCATTTTGAAGCTCCCGGCAAAGCCGTTCATTTTGGGCTTTCGTTCCCACCGAGATTCGCACGTATTCAGATAATCCGTAGGGTACCAACGGCCTCACAATCACGCCCACTTTTTGCAATGCCTGGAACACGTCCCGGCCCTTGCCGACCTTTACCAATAAAAAATTCCCATGACTTGGAATGTAGTCGAGGTTGTATTTGCGGAAAAAACCGCACAGTATTTCCAAACCGGCCCGGTTAACTTCCCGGCTACGCTTGACAAACTCCAGATCATCCAAAGCGGCGGTGGCCGCGGCCTGGGCAACCGAGTTTACATTGAACGGTTCGCGAACACGGTTCAGAAGAGCGGCGCAATCGGACCCGCAGTAACCATAGCCTACGCGGAAACCCGCCAATCCATAAATTTTGGAAAAGGTGCGAAAACAAATGACCTTTCCGCCTTCACTAATGAGCGGGCGCAGGTCAACGGGATCGTCCAAGTATTCGCAGTAGGCCTCATCAAATCCAAATACGACGTGGTCGGGCAGGGACCGGGCAAACTCGAGCACCTCAGCAGGCTCATTCATCGTCCCGGTGGGGTTGTTGGGACTGGGCAGAAACACCAGTTTGGTCTTGTCGGTTATGGCTGCCTTCATCTCATCGAGATCGTGGGTAAAATTTTTTAAAGGCACTTCAACTGGCACGCCCCCAAACAACCGTGTAACCAGCTTATACACGATAAAGGCTTTCTCACCCATAACCACCTCGTCACCCGGCTGTAGAAAAGCATGTCCGACCAACTCAATAACCTCGTTGGAACCGTTGCCGAAAACAAACTGATCCGGAGACAACTCCAGTTTCTCAGCCAGCTTTTGACGCAACAGGTAACAACTGCCGTCTGGATACAGGTGGGACTGTTTGAGAAAATCTCGCACCGCCGCCAGCGCTTGGGGAGAAGCGCCCAGGGGATTTTCATTGGATGCAAGTTTTATCGTCTCGGCTGGGTCCAGCCCCAATTCCCGCGCCACCAGATCGATGGGTTTACCCGGTTCATAGACGGGCTGTTCATTTACTGAAGGATTGACGAGATCCGCGTAATTTAACTTTGCAGCAGACATGGGCAATTAGAACGACGAGCTTCGAATTGGGTAACAAAAGCCCCCATAACTCAAACGCAAAACGCCCCTCGGGGTCATTCCTTAGCATCTTGCATGTTAATGCCAGATGCAAGGTTTGACCCCTTCCCCCGTGATCTTCTCCCGCGACCTCCGATTTTTTCAGAAATCCGGTCTAAGGTAGCAATATTCTCAATGTGGCGGGTTTGCGGAAACAAATCGAAAGGTTGTAACAGGGAAATGCTGTAACCCGACTGCAAAAATTCCCGCAGATCCCGCATTTGCGTGGCCGGGTCACAACTGACGTAAACCACCCGGGCTGGACCAAAAGCAAACAGTTGTTCCAGGAACCTGGGGCTGCAGCCTTTGCGTGGCGGATCCAATACCAGGACAGTCTCTCCGGGAGAAAATTCTACCCGATCGAAAATATGGGCCGCATCGCCCACCTGGAATTCACAATTTTTCAATCCATTTAACTCTGTATTATTGCGCGCATACTCAACGGATTTTTGACTGATTTCTATTCCCACCGCGCATTCGAAGTGTCGCCCGGCATACAAGGCGAACAATCCGGAGCCACAATAAGCGTCAATCAGGTAACGAGCGCCCTTCCCCTGTGCTTGTTTTAAAACGTGCTCAGCCAGCAGTGGTAAAATAAAAGGATTGTTCTGGAAAAACTCACTGGCCTTAAAACGGAATGTTAAATCCTCCACTACTTCCGTAACCATGGCCCGGTGATCGTTCACCACCCCCTCTTCAACATCTCTCAACAATAGGGTCGCTCCATGCTTATATTTCGCGGAATTGGCAAAAACCTTTTCCCGCACTTCGGGCAATACCGCGTTTATTTTCTCCGTGGCGATGGGGCACTGCTCCACATCCACTAAGTGGTTGCGGCGGCCTGTTTGGAGAAAGCCGATTGCCAAATCCCGTCCTTGGCGCGGTCTTTGAAAATGCGGGGTCAGTTTGGAACGGTAGCCATATGAGCGCGGCGACCCGATGGCGGGCGCCACCTCGTAGCGTCCCTTCAATTGCCGATCCGCCAACTCCTGAACGTGGCGGGTTTTGAACTTTAACTGTTCATCGTATTGTAAATTCTGATACTGGCAACCACCGCACTTCCCAAATAATTTGCAAACCGGATCAACACGATACATCGAGGGATGCAAAACCTCCACCAGGTCGGCATCCGAATAATTGGCATGGTTTCGATAGACCCGCGCCCGAATGCGTTCACCCGGCAATGCGAAAGGCACCATGATCACCCAACCTTCGATCCGACCGACTCCCTGGCCCAGATTGGTGAGGTTTTCTATCACCAGTTCTACTTCTTCGTGATAATGGAATCTTCCTTCACGAAATCCACGGGGTGCTCTAGCCATTAAGTGCTTTTAAATCCACCAGTGAAGCCCTACCTTTCCCGCAGATCAATATCGGATTGCCCGTCCCATGCCATTAACTACGATCCACAGCCTGCAAAACCCCCGGATCAAACGCGCTAAAGGGTTGATGGCGAAACGTAATCGCGATCGTGAAGGCCTGTTTTTATTGGAAGGAGAACGCGAGCTTCAGCGCGGATTGGCCGCTGGGGTAGCAGCCAACCAAATTATGCTTTGTCCGGAATTGTTCCGGCATGGGAACGCCTCTGAATCGCTACACCAGGATCTTCTCCAGCAGTCCACCCCCGCCATCTACCTGGCCAAGCCGGTGTTTGAGCATTGCTCCTACCGCGAAAACCCCGACGGATTCCTGGCCACCTGCAAAATATTCAGCAGATCGCTAAGTGAACTGTCGCTCTCCCAGAACCCACTGATTCTCATCGTGGAATCAGTCGAAAAACCCGGCAACCTCGGCGCCCTGCTTCGCACCGCCGATGCCACCGGTGTCGATGCCTTGATTCTCAATGATCCGGTTACGGATATATTTAATCCAAACGTAATCAGAGCATCGGCAGGGGTGGTCTTTCAAGTCCAGACAACTACCGCTTCTCTAGAAGAAAGCGCTGATTTTATCAAAGACCACGGTATCCAGACAATTGCGGCGACGCCCGACGCAATCGAACTATACTACAACACGAATATATCGACTCCCTCAGCCATCATACTGGGCAGTGAAAGGGATGGCCTTTCAAATTTTTGGTTGGACCGGGCAGACCTAAAGACAAGCATTCCGATGTCGGGTCAGGCTGATTCTCTGAACGTGAGCTTGACCGCCGCGATACTCTTATATGAAGCTGTTCGGCAACGAGCCTCGCTCTAACCTGGATATCTCTCAAAATTCGTAGCGAACGAACGAAGATCGAGTGCTGGTGCGGGTGAAGCTGGGTCGTCCGTCGGGGTCATGCCTTGCATTTTTGCAGCCATGCCAAAATGCAAGGCTTGACCCCTTCGCTGAGAAATTCCCCAAGACAAGGTTTGACCCCTTCCTCCCAGGGAACCAGTGCCGAAATTCCGGCCCGCAGTAGAAGATTGGGTGATGTCGCGTTCGCTCGGTAGTGAGATATCCAGGTTAATATTCAACTCCAACCACTCGCAGGGAAACTACCCCATTCATGAACGAGCAATCAGACGATCCGCCACCTGGAAGAGCGCCACAAACCTATCGGATGGCTTTTACCGGCACTGCGGGGGAGTATTTCAGGATCTGGATTGTTAACCTCTTCCTCACCATAGTTACCTTGGGTATATATCTCCCCTGGGCCATCGTTCGAAAACGCAAATACCTCTACGCAAATACCTGGATGGCTGAAGACAATTTTGGATTTCATGCCAAACCCATAGCCCTCCTCAAAGGCTACCTGATTGTGGTAACATTTGCGGTAATTTATGGTGTCGGCGGATACTTTAGCCCGCTAATTCCGAGTATAGTTTTTACCATAGTTGTGCTTTTATATCCTGTCATTATCTGGAAGGCCATACGCTTTCGGACACGAAATTCATCTTATCGCAACATTCGGTTTAACTTCAGAGGAAAATTGTCCGATGCCTATAAACGATTTATGCTTTGGCCCATCCTCATTCCATTTACCCTTGGCCTCATAATCCCTTACATCGCGTATCTGAAACAGGATTACTTGCTAAATTTTATGTCTTATGGGGATCGGGAATCCAAATTTAACGGTCGAGGCGGTAAGTTTTATCCACCCTATCTGTCAGCCGTTGGTATTGGTTTTCTTGCCTTTTTTGTGCCATGGATCTTGCTAACTATTGCCCTCGAAACAATTGAAACCGGTTTCCCAATTCCATTCTATTTTGCCCTGATACCCATGTACGCCCTGCTTCTCTTTGCGCTTACTTTGGGAAAAGTTCTGATTTTTGTAAGAATTCAGAACTACGTTTGGCCGAACACTATACTGGGAAAGGGAATTTCCTTCCGGTCGGTTTTTGAGCTAAAACCCTTGCTGAAAATTGAAGTGGTCAATGGACTGGCCATATTTTTCAGCCTTGGGCTGGCTATCCCCTGGGCAACGGTTCGAAAGCTAAAATATATTGGCGAAAGTATGTTGGTTACTGTCGATAAAGATCAACTGGATAAGATAATTCAATCCGCCATTGTAAGCGAAAGCGCTTTGGGAGACGCAGCCGTTGATTATTTGGACTTTGATATCGGGTGATGATACGCTTTTCGGCCAGGTATTTTGACGGTCAATCCTCCTCAGCAAAAACCGTTGAGGTACTCGCTCTGGATGTTTCCATCCTCGAAGTTCGCTACGGTAAGCAATTCCAAACCTATGCTATAAAAGACTGCGAATTTGAGGCCCCTCTCGGCCATACGCGGCGCGTCATCCTGTTGCCGAATAATGGCCGGCTGGAAACCAACGACCTGGCACAGTACGATGATCTGCAGGATAAGCTGCACCCCGGAATGGGACTGAAGTGGGCACATTGGGTGGAAAGATCCTGGAGATGGGTAATAGGCAGTTTGGCCGGATTGATCGCTTTCATAACCGCATTTTTTATATGGGGAGTCCCCTGGGCAGCGTGGGTAGTCGCTCACCGCATTCCAGTTGAATGGAATGAACAACTCGGGCAGGGAGTGCTGGATTCGTTGGACAAATACGTCATGAAGCCGTCGGAGCTTCTTCCCGAGACTCAAGCTACATATCAAGCATGGTTCGACGAGATGGCGGGGGATTTCGAGAGCGAACATACCTATAACCTGCATTTCCGATCCTGGAATTTGGGAGCCAACGCCTTGGCCCTTCCAAATGGAGTAGTAGTGGTCACGGATTCCCTCATCGACCTGGTTTCCAGCCGGGAAGAGTTTGAGGCCATAATTGCTCACGAATTAGGTCATGTAACGCATCGCCACGCCATACAAATGGTGCTCCGCGATGCGGGAATATTTATATTCATCGCCACCTTTTTGGGAGACCTGACCTCGGTATCTTCTCTCGCCTCCGCTATACCTACAATTCTCATAGAGAGCAGCTATTCCAGAAGTTTTGAAAAAGAAGCTGATTTAGTGTCCGGAGCATGGCTACAAGGCAGATATGAATCAACCGAAGCTTTAAAATCGATACTTATCAAATTGCACCAGGGCGAGGAGAAAGCGGATATCCCGGAATTGATGTCGACACACCCAAATTTGAAAAATCGCATTCTACTTTTAGAGAAAACATTTCCGGCCCCAGAGAATCCAGAAGCCCCTTAGACCTGATATTTTCCTGGTGAAAGTTAAAATTCTGATCCTGCGTTTACGGGATTTGATAGCTGTAGGTATTCCTCTATAGTTACCGCTTTAATTTGGATTGAAAATAAGATGTGCCAGACTCTCGCCTCTAAAGATGCTGCCAAATAATGGAGGATCATGAATCATTCCATAACCAGAATACATCCAGTCATCCCTTCGTTAATTCTGCTTTTTGGGCTTTTGCTAACCTTCTCTTCTGTTCAGGGGGCGGAGAAGCCCAACATCCTGTTTATTTTCGCTGACGACTGGGGTTGGGGAGATCTCAGTTGTCATGGTCATCCCTACGTAAAAACGCCCAACATCGACCGACTTGCGGCCGAGGGTAGCGAGTTTTATCGCTTTACCGTGGCCAGCGGGGTGTGTTCGCCCAGTCGAACTGCGGTGATGACGGGGCACTTTCCGGCGCGGTATAACATCGATGGTCACTTCGCCTGGGTGCCGAGTAACGCCAGGCGGAATATGCCGGACTGGTTGGATTTAGAGGCGCCGTCCTTACCCCGCTTTCTCCAAAAAGCGGGATACGCTACCGCCCATTACGGCAAATGGCATCTTGCCAACAATATGATACCTGATTCCCCGTTGCCGGGCCTGTATGGGTACGATGAATACGGAGCCTTTAATTGCGCCGGTGAGCAAATACCCGTACATGAAGATTCAAAACACGCGAATGCGTTTATAGAAAAATCGGTGGCAGCGGAAAAACCGTTTTTTGTCAACCTGTGGATTCACGAACCGCATACACCCTTCCATACGGTTCCCAAATACGAGTGGCGATTTCGTGACGTGGAGAGCGAAACAGACCGTATCTATGCCTCTGTGCTATCTCATGCTGATGATCGAATTGGTGAGGTACTGGATACTTTGGACCGGCTTGGAATTGCCGATGATACACTGGTGATATTCAGCTCTGATAATGGGCCTGCCCGAGCAGCCCGACCTACCAAACTTAAATTGATGTACGACACGGCAACGGGAGCCGGTTGGGGAATCGCAGCCGCCAAGGGCATCACTGCGGGTAGAAAAGGCTACAAGGCCTCCCTCTTTCAAGGTGGCATTAACGTGCCTTTCATTGCCCGTTGGCCGGGAAAAATCGCGGCAGGGAAAATTGACGATAGCTCTTTGATCTCCGCGGTGGATCTGCTTCCCACATTTTGTGAAATTGCGGGGGCTAGGTTGCCTGACAATTATAAACCGGATGGAATCAGCCAGGTCAGTGTGTTGATGGGCGAAGCCACGAAGGTTCGGGAAAAGCCGCTTTTTTGGAAGTTTGAATCTCCATGGCCCGCTCCAAAAAGCAGACCTGAACATTGGGTCTCCTACGCTGTAGTGGATCAACAATGGAAGCTGGTTTCCAATAAAGATGGCAGCTACTTAGAGCTTTACGATATTGCGGCGGATCCTTTGGAGAAAAAGGACATAAATACGTCGAAGCCCAATGTGGCGCGTCAATTGCGGGATAAGCTTACCCGGTGGCAAGCCAGCCTTCCAGCAAAGCCGGCCGGAAACGTTTTTTCGGCTGAGCGTTCCCAGCTTTAACCCGCATATCTCACTACCGAGCTAAAGCCTTATTCACCTATGGGGTTTATCCACCTGAGTCCTTTAAATCGGGCAAAGTCTGAGTCGCAACTGTGCACGTCCGCTTGTCTCTCAATTGCCAGGGCGGCAATGTGAGCGTCGGTTGTCAGGTTTCCAGCCGTTCCGAGTTTTTCGAGAATATTGAAGTAAATCAGAGGAAAGCTTTTCCCAGGTTCAATGATGATAACAGATGCCTGGTCCAACCAACTCCGAACACAACCGGTTGCGACCGCGGTAGCCATGGGAGTCTCTAATACACGTGGGTGGGTCATGAGCCGAATGAAGCCGCCTATCACGATCCACGGTATCCCGACAGGTTCTCCGCCATTGATTTTACTTTCCCACCAATCCTTGGCGGGAATGTGTTGTGGGTCGGCGGCGTTGTGGGCGTAAATGAGCAGGTTGATGTCAGGAATTATCACCTTAACTCATTATTTCGAAAGGGTGGCCTCAACTTCCATTTCATCGGCTAATTGATTCAGCTTCGCACGATCAATTCCCGGACGATACGGCGAATGATGGGCTATTATTTTGTAGGGCCGTTTGGGGGGATTTCGTTTAAGCCCCAGGCCAATACGCAAGCTTTCATTGACCACCTGCTTCAGAGATTGCTTCCCGTTAGCCGTTTCTTGCCGTAAACGCTCAGCCACGTCCGGCTCAAGTGTGAGTGTTGTTCTCATATTTAGGCATCTTAAGCCTTTATCTTTTGATGTCAACACATCAAATGATAAAGAAAATATTGGAGTTTATATGCGTTTTTATGCTCCGGTACCCAAGAAGGTATTTCTGTTCGGTCCCTTTAGCTCCCATATTCAACCGCGCACATCAGGTATCCTTGTGACATTTTTAACCCTTAATAATTTCTAAGATCTTTCAGGGGTCATTTGTTTGCCATTCGTTTTGAATTGTTAAGCCGGCCTGAAGGGTGATTGGTTCTGCGATAGTCAGCCATTCCGTACAGTTCTTCGCTTTTTTTTGCAAAATGCCGGTTAGGTAGAACCACCTTGAATTTGTTTTGCGGTTTTGGATTTTCCCTCTGCCTTACCGATAAAACGGCTCCCAAGTCAGCCAGCGTGGCCCGTACTTTATCTTGGCTGCTCCGACCTCGTGGGCTCCTAAGTCGGGCGCCTTGCCTACGAAGTTGTCGTTGACGGTTGGAATGATAACGCCGGCATCAACAGGCCGGCTATCCGGCTTGAGCTGTAGATTCAGATCCATGGCGTGGTAGACTTTGAAGGGATTCTTTTGATCCGGCGGCCTCAGCTCTTCGAAAATGTCGTAGTCGACTTCGATACTGTGTGCTTCCTGCCCGGTGGCAGCCTGGAACTCTTCCAATGTGGTGGATCTTTTCCAATCACCGCGTCCGGGCCGGTAGTTCACCTCCCCGGGAGGAGGCGCAAACCATTTATACTGATCCTCCACCCCTTTGTTCGGCCGGTAGCCGTTGTAGTCGGAGGAGTTGATGCTGTGGGAATTTCCTATGCTCATGATACCACGATTCGGTTCATCGCGTCCCAGTATGAGGTTGTTGCGAAAATGCATGTTCGCGGCAGTGCCGCCAATCAGGTTTTCGCAGATGATGGTATTGTGATAGACGAACAAACCGGCAGGTTTGCCACCGAACTTTAGGGAAACCCCTCGCGGAATATGGTACATGGTGTTGCGGATGTAGTAAGCAGGACCTCCGAAAACCGGCTGGGCGCTCAGGCCGCCCATGGCCGCGTTGGTTCCGCGGTTATTAAATATCCGAATGTTATGAACACCCCCATCAGCCTCGATAAAATCGTCGTTCGACATATGCAAGTCGTTATTGTAAATATCGATCGACGAGGCGCGTTGGTGCGGGTCTTTCGGAGGTGTGCCATAAGTTGAAATACCGATGGAATCATGGAAATAAGCTATGGAATTATGTGCGATCACATGGCCTGGTCCATAGACCTTGATTGCGTAATAGCTGACCAAACGATGGGACTTGTAGAGCGGTTCCTTCCAGCTGGGGCTATCGGGTGCGCGGGCCCGTCCTCCCCAGCCAACGAGGCGGAAGCGGTCGTCCCGCCCTATGAAGAGGTTGTCTGCGATATAAAAATCCGAGGAACCCGCATTTTCGGTCCAGACGCCAAAGCCGATGTTTTCAAAGCGGCAATTCTTAACTGCGAGACCGACCGCGCCACTCACGTCCTTTTGACCAGCGAAAATAGCGACGTCAGTATTGCGGAATGTGAGTCCTTTAAAGATGTGATAACGGGAGACCATAACATCGAAAAGGCGGTGGTTGTCGTCTCCGTCGATCACCACTTCGCCGTCGCCGGCGGCCTTGATCGTGATAGGCTTTTCCGGAGTGCCCTTGAGGGTGAGCGACATGGAACCGTCGAAAGGCGTCATCATCGGGTCCACGTAGTCGTGCCGCTCCACGCGATAGAGTCCGGCATGCAGTAGCAGTGTATCTCCGGGTTGGGCCCGTTGTTCCCAAACTACGGACCAATCTCCGAGACCAGCACCATAGTAAGCCTGCAGGATGCCGGTGAAACTAGGTTCATCGCGTGGACCCTCGTAGTCGGGGGGATAGATGTGCAGGGTACGGCCTCCGGCATAGGATTGCGGTTCGGTTCGGGTCTTGACGATAACCCTTTGTTTGGCTTCGCCCGAGACTCCATCTGGATCCGACATTTGGAAGCGGCATTCGTATTCGGTCCCAGGCTGGAGGTTGAGAATGCTACCGGCAAAGCCGTCGGGCACGATGTAGTCGAGATGCTCCCGCGCACGGTAGATCCGTTCTCCTCCAATCCGCACAAGTGGCAAGGCAGGACGCCAGGATGATTCCCCGACAACACGGAACTGAACGGCGACTTCAGCGTTGCGATTGGCATCGCCTTCGATGCCCCACTCGAAACCGAGATTGAGCAGAGTGGGATGTTCCACAATGAACTTACCAGCGACAGTGGCGTTTTGGGCGGAGGCGGTTCCGTAGGCGAGTAGAAAAAAAGAGAAGTAAGGAATGAGTCTATGCATAGTTTAACAGGGGTGAATCCATAAAAGATGAAATTAATTTAGTGTTTTAAGTTGTTACATTGGCAACCGTGGAGAGTGGAAAATTGCAGGGACTATGACCCGCATTTCTCACTACCGAGCGAATGCGACATCTTTCAATCTTCTACTATGCTCCGGAATATCGGCGCTGGTTCCCTGGGAGGAAGGGGTCAAACCTTGCATCTCGCATTAGCATGCAAGCTGCTAAGGAATGACCCCGCCACCAGCGCTCAACCTTCGTCCGTTCGCTACGAATATTATGAGATATGCCGGTTCGAGGGTCGAACATGGATGGGCAGGATAGACAGGAAATCGGCATTGAAGATCAATTGCTCATCAACTTCGCTTACCCCAGACTGGAATGCAAACGTTTCACTCGGACAAAGCGATAGTATGGTCAGACAAGATAACCGGGGCAAAATTCGCTCTACCTAAATCCTGTGCATCCATGTTTCCTTTATGCGATCTCACCTCCACAAACATTTTGGAACTTTTTCTAATAAAAGGGCCTCCTCATGTGTTACCTCGGTATATGACAACCCCAGCACTGATAGACTATGCCGCCTGAAGTCTCGTCGGGCAGCCAGTGGGCCTGGGTGAGGGAAGCTTTGGAAGCCCATCAATCCGCCCTCATCCGCTACGCTCACCACCTGCTGAACGACGGCGATCAGGCCCGGGATGCCGTGCAGGAAGCGTTTATCAAACTCTGTGGACAACCCCGGGAAAAAGTTCAGGACCATTTGCTTCCCTGGCTTTTCCGCGTCGTGCGAAATCAGTGTCTCAATATGCTAAGAAAGGAAAAACGCATGAGCCACTTCGACAACCCGGACCACATCAGCGTCCTGGAAAAACCGGGGCAAAACCATCCAAGGGAACGGCGCGAACGGGAAACCATCACCTCGCTGTTCGAATTGGTAGACGCCCTTCCCCATCGCCAACGCGAGCTGGTCCTGCTGAAGTTTCAGCAGGACTTCAGCTACCGGGATATCAGCGAAGTCACCGGCCTTAGCATCGGCAATGTCGGCTTTATCCTGCACCAGGCCATCCAATCCCTAAAAAAGCAATGGGAATCCCTGGAAATTCCCCAAACCCGAGGAAACTGATATGAAACACCTTGAACCGAACGACCCCAGATTTACCGCCAAAGCCCTGGGCGAAGAAGAAACCCAGGCCATCGACCCGGAAGCGAAAGAAGAATTTGCATCGCTTAAGGAATTTTCCCAACAACTAAAACGGGAACTGCATCAGCAAGCAGAGACCGAATCGCTCACTGAGTCGCAGCGAGCTGCCGTCGAGCAGGCCGCCCAGCCGAAAAGCAAGAAGATCCTGGTTTTCCCTTTTTGGCCAAGCGCAATTGCGGCCACCCTGCTGCTTGGACTGACCGGGATTCTGACCTGGACGGCGTTCAATACTTCTTTGCAACAGACCGCACCTTCCGAGGCCGGTGCAAATATGATTCAGATCTCAGCGGAACGGGAGCGAGATGAAGACGATTCCGTTCGCGAACCGGCTGTCGCAACCGATTCTTTTTCCAACCAACAGCCGTTGCCGCCCCCACAACCGCTGATTGCGGGCGGCGAAAGCGAAATAACCCTATTCGAACGCGAGCAGCAACCTCAGGCTTCCCAATTCAAGGATGAAGTTTATGAACTTTCTCCGTTTACGATTCAATCGTTAGAGGATGGCGGTTATCAAGCGACGAGCGCTTTGGCCGGCCGGCGCCTCGATTCCGAGCTGCAGAACATATCCCTCGCACTATCTGTTCCCCCTCCTGGAGAAGGTTATCAGGATTTTAGGCAAATTCCCGACGACAGCGCCTTCAGTCGCGAAGCCTACGACCGCATCGTTGAGAACGTCTTCAAGAATCCGGTCGATCACCCGTTGTCCACCTTCTCCATCGATGTGGACACCGCTTCCTACGCCAACGTGCGCCGGTTTCTCAATTATGGCCAATTGCCTCCCCCCGACGCCGTGCGCATCGAGGAGCTGATCAACTATTTTCCCTACGATTATGCAGAGCCGACTGACCAGACGCCCTTTGCCGTCCACGTGGATGCGGCTGCCGCACCGTGGAAACCCGAACATCGCCTGGTTCGCATAGCCCTGCAGGGCCAAACCATCGACACGTCCGATCGCCCCGACGCCAACCTGGTATTTCTCATCGATGTTTCCGGTTCCATGCGCTCCACCAATAAACTGGGCCTGGTCAAGCAATCCTTCAATCTCCTGGTGGAACAAATGGAAGCTCGCGACCGCATAGCCGTCGTCGTTTACGCCGGAGCTTCCGGCCTGGCCCTGCCATCCACCACGGCCAACAACCAGGAGACCATCAAACACGCCATCGACAACCTGCAGTCCGGTGGTTCTACCAACGGTGGCGCCGGAATTGAATTGGCTTATTCCGTAGCCCAGCAGCACTTCATCGAGGAGGGTATCAATCGCGTCATACTCTGCACCGACGGCGACTTCAACGTCGGCACGACCGACCGAGGCAGCCTGACCCGGTTGATTGAAGAAAAAGCCAAAACCGGAGTTTTCTTTTCGGTTCTCGGTTTCGGCGTGGGCAACTACCAGGACGCCACCATGGAAGAATTTTCGAACAAGGGGAACGGCAATTACGGTTACGTCGATTCTATCAAGGAAGCGCGCAAAGTGTTCGTCGACGAAATGCTCGGCACCCTGATGACCATCGCCAAGGACGTGAAAATCCAGGTCGAGTTCAATCCGGCTCTGGTCGGAGCCTATCGCCTTATCGGATACGAGAACCGCATGCTGGCCAAGGAGGACTTCAATGACGACACCAAGGACGCCGGTGAAATCGGCGCCGGGCATAGCGTGACCGCCCTTTACGAAATTATCCCAGCGGGTTTGGCCGCCAATGCCACCGCCTCCGTCGATCCCCTGAAGTACCAAAACCCGGCCGCCCGGGAAACCGGGGTCAACTCAGTCGAGCTGCTCACAGTAAAGTTGCGCTACAAACAACCCGATGCTGATGAAAGCCAATTGATCGAAAAACCCTTCGTGGATCCGGGCATTGAATTTAGCGCCGCTTCGGATGATTTTCGCTTTGCCACCGCGGTGGCGGCATTTGGCATGCTGTTACGGAATTCTGAATACACCGAATCGATTACCCTCGACGAGGTGCTCGACTTGGCCCGCCAAGCCGAAGCCCGGGACTCCGGCGGATTGCGGTCCGAGTTTATCGAACTCATCGAAAAAGCCCGCCAACTCACCCTCAAACCCGAAGTTCCAACCCAACCCCAACCACGACCGGAAGGGGGAGTAAGGGGTCAAACCTTGAATCGAGAATAACAATTCACGATTCAAGAAATGACCCCGAGGTTGCATGCGTATGCACGATGTCAGGGTCAGTCGTCTTTGACAAATGTATGGAGTGTTACGGAAGACGGTTGTCATCAAGAACTGACCCTTTTCTCCCTGCCAATTTAAAACAACGCTACGCTTGATCCGGCTTCGCCGGAACAGTTCCGAAGGAGCGAAAGCGACTGACTACCGAGGAGCGGATGCGACGACACCTCAACAAGCGAAGCGCAGTTTCGAGCGGAGCGACACCAACATAACAGACCGGGCATTTATTGAACCGGAACATTCGCTATCGCGAACAGGATTTTTTATGCTAAGTTTTTCCTGTTGCCGAAGGTACCCGTCACAAGTGACGATGTTTAAGATAAAAAAAACCGCGCTGCACCCTCAGCTTTACTACCGAGCGAAAGCGACATCTTACCAATCTGTTTCTCATCCGTGTCAATCCGTGCCCATCCGTGGTCAAGCTTCCGTTGCTTTAGCGCCAAGGTGTTTTGAATATCTGTGGAGAAGATAAACCACGGATTACACGGATGCGAGCGGATGGTGGAAAAGAGTGGTTCAGCGCACGACACGTTTCCATTCAACGTGTAACTCTATCTTCCGCAATCCAACCAAGGTCGCATTCGCTCGGTAGTGAGACATGGGGGCTAAACCCGCTCCCTCCAATACTTCGCCAACTCCTCCAAACCCGCTTCGGTGGATACAACCGGTTTATAACCGAGATCTTTTTTTGCCGCTGAAATATCGAAATAATGGTCTTTGGCCAATTCGGTTGCCACGAACCGGGTCATGGGAGGTTCGCCCCCTAGGCGCAGGACGGACCAGATTCCCTCCATAACCCCGCCCAACCGATAAGCTGCTTTGAATGAAATCCGCTTCTCGACGGGATTTAAGCCGACCCGTCTCAGGAGATCGTTCATCCAATCCCAAAGTAGCACCGGTTCACCTTGCGATAAGAAAAAGGCGCGCCCGCAGCAGCTGTCCCGCTCCAGGGCTCCCTGCGCCAACACCTGGGCGGAAGCCGCATTTTCGACGTGGATGATATCCACCCGATTAGATCCATCCCCTACCATGCGCAGGCGCCCTTTGCGGGCCCGGTCGATTATGCGGGGAATGAGGTGATTGTCGCCGATACCCCAAATCAAATGCGGTCTCAGGGCGATGGTGCGCATGCCAGTTCCCCGGGGATCGTTTGCGGCCAGCACCTCCCTCTCCGCCAGCATTTTAGTGTGCGGATAATGACACAACCAATCGCGTCCATAGGGCTGGGACTCATCCACGCCACTCAAAGGTTGCCGGTTAAACACGACGCTGGGAGTGCTGGTGTAAAGGAGACGCTTCACTCCCAGGTCCCGACAGGCGGCCAATAGATTGAGCGTTCCCGTGACATTAGCCCGAAAATAATCGCCCCATTTTCCCCAAACCCCCGCCTTTGCCGCCAGGTGATGGATAACATCCATTTCTCCGACCGCCTTTCCAGCCACCCGGGGTTCGGCCAGATCTCCGAGAACAACTTCCACCCCACGGGCGCGCAAATCGGGTTGGTCGGACCTTCCAAGGATGCGCACGAAGTGTCCCTGGGCCAAAAGCTTATCTACGACGTAACGTCCCAGAAAACCACCTCCACCCGTTACCAAAATCTTCATGCTTCCCTTTGTTGGCCAATACCTGAATTCTTCTCAGAGCATTTTTCCACTATCTTTTTAAAGATTGCGCCAGCGCCAGCCGATGAATCTTGGCATTGTGCCGCACATCAACCGGAAAGGATTTGTGAAAGAACACCCTTCTTACCCGGGCGGCTTCGCAATGGGGAGGAATGGATGCCAACAACTTTTTCGTCCAGGCGGATTGGGCAATGTTATCTTTTGGCCACCAACCCGGAAGGGGCTCGATCACGATAGCCGGTATTTGGTCCGGCACCTCACCCAGCCCGATGAGAGCTGAACGATATACGCCTTCCTGCTGATTGAAAAGGGCCTCGACCGGGTCGGTGAACAACACGCCGTCCCTGGTCTCTACCCGTTCCACCACTCGGCCGCAAAACCATAAGCTGCCTTCTTCGTCCAGATACCCCGCATCACCCATGCGATGCCAGATTTGTTCGCCATCCGGGATCTTCGCTTTAGCGGTGGCATCCTTCAAACCATCGTAACCTTTGGTGACCACCGGACCCCGAACGATAATTTCACCGATTGCGCCAGTTGGCGCTTCTTCAACTGCCTCCATGCCCGGTATGGCCTCATCTAATATCCGTATAACTTTAACAGTCATCCCGGCAACGGGCCGACCCACACAGGTGCCGGCCCCCGCTTCGGTTTTCGCTTTGGTTTCCTCCAGTATCCGATTACCGGATATGGAACAAACCGGTAACGATTCAGTTGCCCCGTAGGGCGTGTGGATTTCTCCGTTGGGAATAAACTTCTTAAACTCGTGTATCAATTGTGGCGCTACCGGCGCGCCGGCCATTAAAACGCGTTTGATGGAAGGCAACAGCAGCGAGTGGCGTTGGCAGTAGTCGGCAATTTTTCTCCACAATACCGGTGAGCCAAAAGAATTGGTGACCTCATTTTGCCGGATGGCTTGCACGATCCTTTTCGGATCTGTGGTAGCTGGCCGGCTGGAATTCATTTCCGGCGCTACGGTCGTCATTCCCAGGGCGGGATTAAACAGGGCAAACACCGGTAGCATGGGCAAGTCGACTTCCCCGGGCGAAATGCCGTACGCTTTGCCAATCAACCGTAGCTGGGCATCGAACATGCCGTGCTCATACAGGACTCCCTTGGGCGGCCCGGTAGATCCGGAGGTAAATAGGATGGCGGCCAGCTCATCGCTTTTCGTATCGGCCAATACCGGGCCCGCAGATGCTCTTCTGACCTCAAGTTCAAAGCGCCTCCCAACCGAAATTCGCTGGCTCAATCGACCAAATTTACGACAAAAAACCCGGCTCAAAGCCGCGGCCAAAGGGGTTCCGATCAACACTTTCGGACCGGTGCGCTGCACACAGTCCAGAAAATTTTTCATCCCCATGCCCGGGTCCATGACCACGGGTACTGCCCCGAGCTTAAACAGGGCAAATGTGATGAGGATAAGTTCCAGGCCGGGCCGCACTGCAAGTTGGACCCGCACGCCGCGATCCACCTTCCGCCCTTTCAGATACGCGGCGCATTGATTACTTAATTGATCCAACTGGGCAAAACTCAAACTACGATAGCGAATCCGTTCACCCTCCCAACCCAGCGGAATTTTTAAAGCACAAGTACGGGGATGAGAAGATGCAGCTTGGGGAAGGAACCTGGCAACGTTGGAGCTCATCGGTAAAATAGGGTTTAACGGGGCACCAACCGGGTTGGGGGGAAGGGGTCAATTCTTAAATCCTGCATTGGCATGCACGATTACAAGAAATGACCCCAACCTGAGTGGCAAGGCAAACTGCAATGGGTATATTTTTCACCTTTTGAGGATGCCTGAGATGTCTTGACCACTTCTTCGAAACGTGGCTTGTTACCCCCCTTATGTCCAAGGACCCGTCCCATAATCCAGCCATGGACGACATAATTTCGCTCTGTAAGCGGAGAGGATTTATTTTTCAGTCCTCCGAGATTTACGGCGGAATCAATGGTTTTTATGATTACGGCCCCCTCGGAGTTGAATTGCGCAAAAATATAAAGGATGCCTGGTGGAAAGACATGGTGCATGCCCGTGACGATATCGTGGGTCAGGATTCATCGATCATCATGCACCCTCAGGTGTGGAAAGCTTCCGGGCACATTGAGAGCTTTTCCGATCCCATGGTCGACTGCCGAGAATCCAAGATGCGCTACCGCGCCGATCATTTGCTGTGGGCGCCGGTGGTGGTAGAGGGGGAAACCATTGGCTACGTATCCACTCTGGAGGGTCCCGGAGCGCAGGCCGATGCAGAAAAGAAAGCAAAAACTTTGAAACGCAGGAAAGCTAAGCCGGGTGAGCTGAGACCCATTGAACTTAAGGAATACCTGGAAGCCTCACCCGACCTCCACGACTTCATCCCCTCCCCGGCAACCGGGAAACCCGGTTCACTTACACCACCGCGGGACTTCAACATGATGTTTCAGACCTATGTTGGCGCACTGCGGGACGATTCGGCCGTGGCTTATCTGCGCCCGGAAACGGCCCAGGGAATTTTTGCAAATTTCAAATCCGTGGTGGATACCGCCCGGGTGAAGATTCCCTTTGGTATTGCCCAAATCGGTAAAGCCTTCCGCAACGAAATTACCCCGCGCAATTTCATCTTCCGCTCGCGGGAATTCGAACAAATGGAAATCGAATATTTTATCCCACCTGACGAAGACCTGTGGCAAAAATATTACCAGCAATGGATCGAAATCCGATTGAATTGGCACAAGTCGATCGGGTTGCGTGAAGACTTGCTGGGTAAGGACATTCATGCCGCGGAAAAACTGGCTCACTACGCGCGCGCCTGCACCGACATTACTTTCGATTTTCCCTTTGGCCGCCAGGAGCTTGAAGGTATCGCCGCCCGGGGAAACTACGACTTGGCCCAGCATCAGAAGCACTCCGGAAAATCGATGGAATACTTCGATGAAAGCCGACGCATAAAATACATCCCCCACGTCATCGAACCCTCTCTGGGCGTCGACCGCACCTTACTCGCCCTGCTTTGCTCAGCCTACGCAGTGGAAGAAGTGGAAGGTGAATCCCGCAATATATTGAAATTTCACCCACGCATTGCCCCGATCAAAGCGGCAGTTTTTCCCTTGATGAAAAATAAACCGGAAATCGTGGCAATGTCCCGCCGGATTTACAAGGATCTGCGTCGCAGACACAATGCCTTCTACGACCAGGGCGGCGCCATCGGCCGCCGTTACCGCCGTATGGATGAAGCGGGTACCCCTTTCTGTATTACAGTGGACTTCGATTCCCTCAAGGACGGCACCGTCACCATACGCGAGCGCGATAGCATGGAGCAAATCCGCATTGCCCAGGCAGAGGTGGCTACCTACATCGACGAAAAGGTTTTATAACCGGCTCTGTAACTACTCAGGTATCTTGAACAATCGTCCGCATGAATGTTTAATGATAACCTATTACGAAACTGTAGGAGGGGGTTTATCCCCCGATCTTCCAAATGGCCTCACCGCAATCGGGGGATAAACCCCCTCCTACAGTTCTCTCAATCACCATCCCATGAAAACTTGTGAGAAATGCAGGTTAGGCTATGGAGACCTGAGTTGTTACCCGGCACTAACCTCAAAAGAAGCGCATTGGTTTCGACTCTTGCTCCCGACGCATTTGTTCGTGCTGCTCGTCTGAGCACCCCCGGTCGGTGGCAATGCCGGTGGAGGAATCATTGGCTTTCACCAGGACATTGGAGAGCATATACGCTTCGACTTCTTCTCCACTGACGTCGGCCAGCATAATTCCGTCAATTTCGACGCAAGGAGACAACGGTTGACCCGATTTGCGCACCATTTCGGCGTAATTTCCGGGATTATTGATGACGTCGATATCTTCGTACTGCAGATTATGCTTTTGGAAAATAGCACGCACGCCCATGCTCCATCCGCAGTGAGGTTTTAAATAGGCTTTGATCTTCATTTTTGTATTCCACTTGAGGATTGGTACTTCCCAGAGCAGTTTGACTTTTAATCGTCGCATTGGGGATTGCGGCTGAAGACGGGCCTGGTTGAAGGCTCAAAATCTTCCCAGCCAATGCGGCTAGAAAAGGTTAAAATGCTCTAAACTCTGACAAGAAGACTGAGTTTTCCGCATTTTACAAGTATAGAATAGAGAATTTCCAGCGGAAATTAATTTGGAAAGGTCGCGAAACAGGCAATATTTACTGCAGATCGTCCGGGAATCGCCGCACCTGGTTGATCATGCGCGTGTAGGCTTTCTGTAGTTCTTCGAGGGTGGTTTCGCCCTGCCCAGCGGTGACGGAGATACCGGGCAAAAAATTGTCTACGTGGGCGGCATATTCCCTGTTTACCATGACGCCCAGCAAGTCTCCGGCCTGGCTGAACATGATATTGGATTTGCGGGGAGAGAATTCACCCATTAACCGGTTCATTAACCGGCTATCGATACGGAAATGATGCTTGGCTTCGATATCGAGTTTAAAAGGGGCCTCACCATAGAAGCCCCTTTCGGGGTCGACGAGTACGGCCCGGGGAAATTTGAGGGGTTCCAGTGCAGTCTGAAATGGATCCGTTTGCACAAAGGGTTCCCAGGCTTTTTCAAGCTTCACGGCAATTACCCGCGGATCAATGGAGAGGAAATCCATCTTCCCGAGCGGATGGGTTTGACCTCCGAGTCGTATGACACCGCGAAAATTCAAACGCCGGTTGCGCAAGTCATTTTCACTGAGCTTCAGGTCATCCCAGGTAAGCAGGGCTTTGAGACCATCTTCGTCCTCGACAATAACGGGCCGCAGGGTGACCACGCGCTCGTCGCCGCCGCGAAATGACTCCCGATAACGCACATCAATGGTGACCCCACTACCCCTAAAATCAGCAAAAATCAAATTGGGACTACGCGGTTGTGCTTTGCGGACTTCTTCTTCGATGGCGGCAAGGCGTTCGGTCTGGGCAGTAACACCCTGGGCAAGTTGGTTGGCCAATTGAGATGCGTGCTGCTGCAAACGTTGGTTTTCATCGCGAACAACGGAAACTTCCGATTTGGTTTGTTCCAGGTTCTGGCGAACCAACCGGGTTTCCGTTTCGGCCAGTTGCAACTTAGTGTCCAGAGCCTGAGCCTGAAGTCCAGCCGCGCGATTTGCTTCCTCCAGTTCTTTTCGCCGCGCCTCTGCTGCGGCGATTGCGGCCTGGCGTTCCTTCAATTCACGTTGCAGCGCTTCCATTTGCCTCAAGTTTTCCCCCGCTTCTTTTTCCTGCTCTTCGATGAGAGCAGACATATCGCTGACCTGCCTTTCCTTCCTCTCCAGAACGGCTATCCGGTCCTCCAGGTTAGTCTGCAGATCTTCGTTGTTTTTTTGCAGCAGCTCACGTTCTTGGCGGGTCTGCTCCAATTCGGATTCGCGGGCCTCCAGGTTGCCCGTCGCGTTATCCAACTGCTCCTGGGTTTTCTGCAGGGAAGCGGCCATGTTCTGATTGGATTCCTGTTCCAAATCGAGGGATAATTTCAGCACATCGATGATGTCTTCCTGGGCCTGGAGGGGATCTTCCTGCATGACCTCCTGTTCCATGTCCTCCTCCTCTGGCGTTTCAAATCGTGCCAGTGCCAGCAGACTGATGAGCAGGAAGTCACATATGATCAACAAAAGAGACCGGTTCATGAGCTAGTTTTTATTCCCAAGGATCAAGTGTTTTCGATAAGCACGAACGTGAAATATTTTTAACATCGCCACAAAAATGATGCCAAATAGCGTGGAAGAATAGGCAGCCATCAAACTGGCCTGGATTACCCCGACGGCCAGAAAAATGAGGGAGAGAACGGTCCCGGCCAGACCCAGGTAAAGGCCGCAATCGAAGAGCTGCTCCTCGTTGTTGAGCAACTCGAGTTTAACCGGAATACTCGCCTCCATCTTGCGAATTTCGGTCAGTTTTATGAGGCCTGCCATATAGACTGCTACCTGCATAAGGAAAAAGATGGATATGGTTATGATGGTGATCTGGTCCATGATCTCATTGCGTTCAGTGGGAGTGAATAACGATTCTACGGTATCCTGAAACGCCCATTCAAGTCGAACATCGGATTGAGGTTTTTGACTTTGCCGGAAAACGCCAGGTTCCGTTAATAATACAATAACAAACGAAATAATAAGCGTCAGGGTGAGCGTGCGCAGGCCCGCGGCCAGAACCGGGGGATTCCCAGCCCGGGAAAGGGTCTTGAATAGCAGGGGAAAGATGACGATACAAAACGATGCAAAACAAAGGGCAGACAAGGCGGTGAAAAATCCCTTCAGGACGAGAAACACTTTGGGATAATTGGCTGCGGGCAAGAGAATTCCGGGGTTATCCAGTAACCAGGGGATATGGGCAGCCCATTGCAGACGCCGGGTCGGACGCTGCACCGCTTCCATATTGCTGATCAGGTATTGGGTTGCAGCTTCTCCATAACTCAGGCTAAGACCCAGGTCAACCATCCCTTCCTCCGGGAATCGGTCTAAAAAGCCGATCAATGGCCGAGTAGCCTGCTGTTGGAGGATGGCCGAGTAAACCCAACTGAATTGTTCCTCGAAGTTACGTGAATAGGCCGCTACCGTCTCCAGCAGCCCCCCGTCCTCAATAAAGGGAAGCAGGTGCACCAGTTGATTCCAGTTTAACCGTTTACCCAACGAAAACAGGGCGAAGTAGATCCGCTCAAGATCACTGAGCGCCTCCACCCGATCGATTTGGTCGGCCAGGGTTCGAATGGAAGCGGCGACCTCCGGGGAAAAGTGGTTCCCCTGCATGAGCAGTGCCGCGAGCAGGATAGTCGCTTCGAGGGGTTGACCGGCCGACGAGTAAACCGGCATAAACTGGAGCGTGCCGGACATTTGCCGGGTATTGAGGATGGCCTGAACCGAAGTACTGCGTGAATTTTGCAGGAATGATGCCAGCGTCTGCCTGGTCTGCAGCGGAATGAAGTTGGGAATCAGGTCGGCGCGAGCTGCCGTTCTCAACTGCGGGTCAAGCCGGAGTATCTGATCGAAGTAGGGATCGGGTCCCCCCGAAATAGCGTATTCGGGAAACTGCTCAACCGCCCGGGCGATACTGGCCTTCAATTCTTCGGTTTCCCTGCTACCGAATGAATCGGCTGCTTCGATTACAATAGTAGCCGCTCCCAGTTGATCGAGCTGGCTCAGGTTGGCCGCCTGTTCCTCCAGACCAGGTGACCGGATTCCCACAACTTCCAGAAGCTGGCTGTTAACCAACTGCCAGTAGACGGGAATCGACCAGCCCACAATACCCAAAACGAGGGAAGCGATCAGCAGCAGAATCGGGCGCATCATAATAAGTTAGTCGGAAATGTTAAACTGCTCTAGCCCGGATGTCTCACAAAATTCGTAGCGAGCGAACGAAGGTCGAGTGCTGGTGCGGGCATCGAGCAGATTCGCGGGTGAAGCTGGGTCGACACCCTGCAAAGTCGGGAATCCAACGAGGGTCGCCCCAGTGCCGACATTCCGGCGCGCAGTAGAAGATTTATGAGACATTCGGGCTAGTGTGAACAAAGCTATTAGATTTCTCAATTGGCTTATTGATCCAGAAAACTTGTGGGAGGCGGCTTGACGCGGAAAGACAGCTTCTAAAACTGTTCATGCATGGCGCTCAGGGTCAGTCAATACAATGAACCCGTACTTCGCGAGATCGGAAAGCGGGTCGAGGTCTTCGATGAAGCACTGCTTAACCTCTGCAACGAAATGGTGGAGACCATGCGCCAAAACGAAGGAATCGGCTTGGCCGCCCAACAAATTGGACGGGCCATCCAACTGTGCGTAATCGATGTTCCGCAAACCGAAAATGATACGTATGAATACCAAATCGATGGGAAATCTCCACCATTCGAATTAATCATGCCCATGGCCTTGATTAATCCCCAAGTAGAACTATTACCCAGCCCGGAAACCGAATACGAAGAAGGTTGCCTTTCCTTTCCCGAAATAAATGGGAATGTTCGAAGACCGGACCAGGTTCGCGTTAAGTTTCAGGATCCGCGGGGCAACACCCACAACATGGAGTGCAATGGGCTTCTGGGGCGTTGCGTCCAGCACGAGGTTGACCATCTGAATGGTATCCTGTTTATTGACCGGATGGAAAAACCCAGCCTTAAGGAAGTAGAGCGCCAATTAAGAAAACTTAAAAAGCAGACTCGGAAATTTCTCAAAAAGCAGCGAAAGGCTCATAAATCCTAGAAGACTTTACCTCCAAACCGCTCGCGGTGCTGAGCCGACGCGATCTTATACTTTTCCGTCCAGGAGCGGATACCTGCCTGACGTTGCGGCTCATAAATTAATTTACATATCTACATATCATGATACGTTGATGCGTTTAATCATGTTTTCTAGCCATGACCGCCCAACTCCAAACGCAAAATCCCGAGTCCCAGACTTTCCAGCAATTGCGCGATCTACTGGAAAAACGGATTGTATTTTTGGATGGCGCCATGGGCACCATGATTCAGCTATACAAGCTGAAGGAGGAGGATTTTCGCGGGGAACGATTCGGGAACCACGGGAAAGACCTGAAAGGCAATAACGACCTTTTGAGCCTGACTCAGCCTCACCTGATCAAAGACATTCATCGCCAGTATCTGGAAGCCGGTTCAGATATCATTGAAACCAACACGTTTAACTCCACCTCCATTGCCCAGGCTGACTACGGTTTGGAGGATCTGGCCTATGAGCTGAACAAGGTATCGGCTGAACTGGCCAGGCAGGCTGCCGATGAGGTGATGAGGGATAATCCGGGGCGGGTATGTTTCGTGGCCGGAGGATTGGGACCGACCAACAAAACTGCTTCGATGTCTCCGGATGTGAATGATCCCGGTTACCGGGCGGTAAGTTTTGATGAGTTGGTGGAGGCCTATTATATTGCGGCAAAAGGACTGGTGGATGGAGGAGCGACCCTGCTCCTGCCGGAGACCACATTTGATACCCTCAATATCAAGGCCGCTCTGTTTGCCATCGAAATACTCCAAGACGAATTACCGGAGCGCATACCGGTAATGATTTCCTTCACCATAACCGATGCCTCGGGCCGGACGTTGTCGGGGCAGACGGTGGAAGCATTCTGGAATTCGGTTCGCCACGCAAAGCCGATCAGTATCGGTATCAACTGTGCGCTTGGAGCCGGAGAGATGCGTCCCTACATCGAGGAACTTTCCCGCATCGCCGATTGCTACACCAGCTGTTATCCAAATGCCGGACTTCCCAACCCCTTGAGTGAGACCGGTTATGATGAAACTCCGGCAATTACTTCCGCATTCCTGGAAGATTATGCCCATTCCGGCTTTATCAATATCGTGGGAGGCTGCTGCGGTACGACCCCCGAGCACATAGCCGCCATTGTGCAACGTCTATCCGGATTTTCAGCCCGTAAAGTTTCCGCGCCCAATCCCGCCATGCGCCTGAGTGGATTCGAAGCTCTCAATATTGCCGCCAAAGATGCGCCATTTATCGTAGTCGGTGAGCGAACCAATGTCATGGGCTCGCCGCGGTTTCGCAAATTCATTAAGAAAGGAGATTTTGAAAAGGCGGTCGATATCGCGCGTCAACAGGTGGAAAACGGCGCTAACATTGTCGATGTCAATTTCGACGAAGGTTTGCTCGATAGCGAGGCGAGCATGACGCGGTTTCTGCACCTTGTCGCGGCGGAACCGGATATTGCGCGCGTTCCCGTCATGGTGGACAGTTCCAAATGGTCGGTAATTGAAGCCGGGCTGAAGTGCCTGCAGGGCAAGGGCATTGTCAACTCAATTAGCCTGAAGGAAGGGGAGGAAAAATTCCTCGACCAGGCCGCGGCTATTCAACGTTACGGCGCTGCGGTAATTGTCATGGCATTCGATGAAAAGGGGCAAGCAGCTGGCAAGGTGGACAAAATTCGCATCTGCAAGCGAGCCTACGATCTTTTGCGGGAGAAGCTGGATTTTGATCCGCAGGATATTATATTTGATCCAAACGTGTTGACGGTTGCAACCGGTATAGAAGAACACAATAGCTACGGAGTCGATTTTATCGAAGCAGTCCGCGAGATAAAACAAGTGTGCCCCGGAGTACGGGTGAGCGGCGGTATCAGCAATGTGTCCTTTTCGTTTCGAGGTAACAACGTTGTCCGGGAAGCCATGCATGCGGCCTTCCTCTACCACGGCATCAAGGCCGGCCTGGACATGGGCATCGTAAATGCCGGTATGCTGGCGGTTTACGAGGACATCGAAAAAGAGCTGCTCGAACGCGTAGAGGACATTCTGTTGAACCGTCGGCCCGACGCAACCGAAAGACTCGTGAACTACGCGGAAAGAGTGAAAGGCCAGGTCAAGGGGAGATCGGCGGTGAATCTCGAATGGAGAAATAGTTCGGTAGAAGACCGATTATCTTACGCATTGGTCAAAGGAATCACCGAATTCATCGTCGGTGATACGGAAGAAGCCCGCCTAAAATATGACCGGCCCTTGCATGTCATCGAAGGTCCACTGATGGACGGGATGAAGATAGTGGGTGACCTCTTTGGCTCCGGCAAAATGTTTTTGCCACAAGTCGTTAAGAGTGCGCGCGTTATGAAATCGGCAGTGGCTCACTTAATCCCGTTTATGGAAGACGAAAAAGAGGCCGGTGGCCGCCAGTCCCAAGGTAAAATGGTTTTGGCCACGGTGAAGGGCGACGTCCACGACATAGGCAAGAACATTGTATCCGTCGTGCTCGTATGCAATAATTTCGAGGTAATGGACCTCGGGGTAATGGTTTCCTGTGAGGAAATCCTGCAAACAGCCCGGGAGGAAGGAGCAGATCTCATCGGCTTGAGTGGACTGATTACACCGTCCCTCGATGAGATGATTCACAATGCTGCGGAAATGGAGCGGTTGGGATTCAATATTCCACTTCTAATTGGCGGCGCCACCACCAGTAAGGCGCACACCGCCATAAAAATAGCCCCGGCCTACTCCGGACCGACGCAACATGTTTTAGACGCTTCGCTGGTTGTTGGCGTATGCAACGAGTTGCTTCACCCTGAACGAAAAGAAAGTTTTGTGGAAAAACTAAAAGCGGATCAGGAGAGACTGAAGGCGTCCTATGCCAGGCGTTCGTCAGCAGCTGAATTCCTGAACCTTCAAGAGGCCCGCGCTAAGGCATATGAAACCAACTGGGAAGGGGTTGACATTGCCCAACCGGCTGGAACGGGAATACTGCGGGGGCAGGAGGTCGCGCTTGAAGAAATCGTTCCCTACATCGACTGGTCCCCCTTTTTCTGGTCCTGGGAGTTGAAAGGAATTTATCCGAGGATTTTTCAACATCCAAAATATGGAGATGAAGCGACGAGTCTGTATCGGGACGCGGGAAAACTCATCGAAGAAATCTTAAAGCAACGGGCATTCACATGCCGCACAATCTATGGAATTTTTCCGGCAAATTCGGTCGATGACGATCTGGAGGTTTACTCCGATGAAAGCCGCAAACAAGTGGAGCATAAGTTCCATTTTTTGAGACAGCAGAAGAAAAAGTTAAAAGGAAATACTTATTTCTGCTTGTCCGATTTTGTCGCTCCAAAAAGCTCGGGAAGAGCCGATTACCTGGGAGGATTTGCGGTTACAGCTGGATTTGATGTAGCATCGTATGCCAAAACTTTTGAAGGCAAAGGCGACGACTACTCGGCCATTATGGTGAAAGCGTTGGGAGACCGATTTGCCGAAGCGTTGACCGAAAAAATTCACCAGGAGGTGCGCAAGCTCTGGGGATTTGGTCGGGATGAGCATTTAAACTACCAGGATCTGATCGACGAAAAATACCGTGGCATCCGTCCCGCCGCCGGATACCCCGCCTGTCCAGACCACACCGAAAAGCAGACCTTGTGGAAACTGTTGCAGGTGGAAAAGAGCACCGGAATCCAGCTTACGGAAAGTTTTGCCATGAATCCTCCTCCCTCTGTTTGCGGGCTCATTTTTGCCCATCCGCAATCTCGCTATTTTTTAGTAGGCCCAATCACCCGCGAACAACTGGCTGAGTACGCATCGCGAAAAGGAATCTCCATTGAAGTGGCAGAAAAGTGGCTTGCGCCCAACCTGGGTTATTGAGCAATTTGCGCCAGAGGGTCTTAGCCCGCATATCTTGTAGGTCTTTCCGTTATGATTTTACCGGCTTTTGAACACTTTCGAGAATGGGCCCAAACAACTCGTCGGAGAAAGTGCTCGAAAAAGCCTTTGATGGCATTAATCGTTAAAGTTGAAGGTGCCAGGAACCCCCTGCGAAGTGCTTTCAAACACTTCGCAGGGACTTCGGATGAGATCAACGCATGTCTCGAACCTGCTTACGCTGAGTTCATTAGTGAGCGGCGATCCTCCGAAGTATCCTGGCTTAATATCAAACAGTTGTTAGAGCCCCATGCTACGGCAGGTGAGCTCACCTCTACAAGACCGATATAAGCCATGGAAAATAAAAAATACGATTATATAGCCATAGACCTCTCCAAATCTGATTTGGAAGTAAGAACTCAACAGCACCGCTACAGCTTAAGCAATAACCCAACGGGGTTTAAGGCGTTGGTTAAGCTTGCTGGCCACCAGCAGCAACCCCTGGTGGTTTGTGAAGCAAGCGGTGGATACGAACGCGATATGATGGATTACCTCCATCAAAAGCAAATAGCGGTGGTTCGGGTCAATCCAGGTCGCATCCGCAACTACGCGCGCAGTGAAGGCATCAAAGCCAAGACAGATCCTATCGATGCCTTGATGATCCTGGGTTTTGCGCGCGAAAAACGGTTGCAACCCGGTTGTCCACCCGATCCCATTCGCCAAGAACTAACCGCTTTACTGGATCGAAGAAGCCATCTCACTGAGCAGTTAGCACGAGAGAAGAACCGCATTCAAAACAGTTCGAAGTTTATCAAACGATCCATTGAGCGGATGATGAAAATGATACAAAAAGAGCTCGAAGGTATTGATTCTCAAATCCAAGACCTGGTTGAAAATGATCAACAGCTCAGCGAAGAAGCCCAAATCCATCAATCGGTTTGCGGAATCGGCCCCATCACGGCCTGGACACTGATGGCATACCTCAGTGAACTGGGGAAGCTCAAGCGCAATCAAATTGTCGCCCTCGCTGGTATAGCTCCCTACAACAAGGATACCGGTAACTTCAAAGGCAAACGCGGGATTGAAGGTGGACGAGCCAAAGTCAGAAAATGCCTATACATGGCAGTCCAAACTGCGGCCATACATAATCCCGTAATTAAATCTTATGTGGAAGGATTGAGAGCCAGAGGTAAACCTTACAAGTGTGCCATGGTTGCTGCGATGAGGAAGATGCTCATTCACCTTCATATCCTTATTAAAAACCATCAATTAAACCTTGCTTCATGACACAGTTGCTCACTACCGAGCGAATGCGACAGCTGATCTTGTAACTTTTTGCAAAAAACTATTATTTAAAAGTCTAGGGCAACAATCCCTTAAACTATGCCGCGCATTCAATCGATAAAGGGCCTGGAAATACTGGACAGCCGCTGCCGTCCCACCGTGAAGGCCACCTGTGTATTGCAGAGTGGAGCCTCCGCCTCCGCCTCAGTTCCAAGTGGCGCCTCCACCGGCAGGGCGGAAGCGCGGGAGCTGCGAGATGGCGATTCGTCGCGGTATGGTGGATACGGTTGCCTCAAAGCGGTTTCCAATATCAATGGCGAAATAAACCGGAAACTCTCTGACAGCACCTTTGAGTCGCAAGCTGAGTTGGACCGGGCGCTGATCGACCTGGACGGCACTCCCAACAAATCGCGAATGGGCACCAATGCCATTCTGGCGGTATCGATTGCCCATGCCCGTGCCTGCGCGGTGGAAGGAGGAGTGCCGCTTTATGAACATTTTGCCGAAATGCTCGGTCGACCCATCGTCCAATTTCCCCGGCCCACCATAAACCTTTTCAGTGGCGGTCTCCATGCGGGCCAGCAGGTTGCAATTCAGGACCTACTGGTCATTCCCGCTACCGCTGAAAGCTTTCGGCAAAGCCTGGAAATAACCCATGCCGTTTACATGGCCGCTGTAAAATTGTTGGCAGATAAGTTCGGCATGCGGTGGTTGACGGCCGATGAGGGCGGATTGGCTCCCCCAGCAACTCGGGCGGAAGATTTCCTGGAGCTAGCCGTTCAAGCGATTGAGCTGGCCGGTTTTAAACCAGGAGCCGATGTGTGCCTGGCCCTCGATATAGCTTCCAGCCACTTTTATGAAGGTGGAGCTTACCACCTCGATGGTAAAGCGCTCAGTAGTATAGAAATGATCAAACAGTTGCATGATTGGGTGTGCCGGTATCCCATTGTCAGCCTGGAAGATGGTCTGGCCGAAGAGGATTGGGACTATTGGCCGGAGTTGCGTAAGACAATTTCGGATACGAGTTTAACCTTGGGGGATGATCTGCTATGCACCAATCCCGAACGCATCCAAAAAGCTGTCGATTCGAACTCCTGCGACGCCTTGTTATTGAAGGTCAATCAAATCGGTTCATTAACCGAAGCCCTGGGAGCCTTTCGAATGGCAAAAGATGCCGATTGGAAAGTATCCATCTCCGTGCGAAGCGGAGACACCGAAGATGATTGGTATAGCGATTTGGCGGTCGGCTGGTCCGGCGATCAAACCAAGGCCGGATCCATCACCCAGTCGGAACGGCTCTCCAAGTATAACCGGCTATTCGAAATTGAGCAGGAAATACCACTGCCAATGACCCCCTGGCCAAATTAATTTATGAGTAATTCATCCCATAGATTATCAAAATGGAAAAGGCGCATCGCCCTGGTAACCGGCGTGAGTTCCGGAATTGGACGCGCCACTACCGAGCGAATGCGGGATTTTCCAACTTGACCGGCGCTCAATTGAGGCATTTTATGATTCATAATGACTCAATTAACGCTTCGTAATTTTTCGCCGGAATTGGAGAAAAAAATCAAGTCTTTGGCCCAAAAACGGGGATGCTCCTTGAACAAGGCGGCTGTCTTTTTGTTGAAAGAGGGAGCTGGAATTTCCGACCAGCCGGGCGCCAAGGGTATCGGCGATGGGCTGGACGAATTCATAGGCACTTGGAAACGGGCCGAGTCGGAAGCATTTAATCGAAAGATCGAAGAAGCTTTCGAGTCGGTAGACCAAGACCTATGGCAATGAAAATAGTCCTGGATACCAATGCCTATTCGGGATTGATGAGGGGAGATAACCGCATCGTCTCTTTCGTTCGAATTGCAGAAATATTGATAGTACCCGCCACCGTGGTCGGCGAACTTTTGTATGGATTTAGATTGGGCAGCCGGCCCCGGGAAAACAAGAAACAGTTGGGGAAGTTTTTGGCTTCTCCCTATGTGAACTTTAAACCGGTCGATCTACCTGTTTGTGATCGTTATGCCCTAATTATGCAGCAATTGAGCGGGAAAAGGCGACCCATTCCATCCAATGATGTTTGGATTGCCGCCCATACTTTAGCCGAGGGAGCTGATCTTTTAACGTTGGATGATCATTACCTGGCCATTGATGGCCTGAGTTTGTGCGAAGTGTGAAAGGCGGACTTCGCCACGAGGTCATCCTGGATGCGATGTTCTCGGCACACCCCGGCAAGGAAACCTACTCATTGTCCCTGTAAAGGCCCTGCTTTCATTTTTCAAGTTATTTCTGGGACACCACACTAGGCGTAACCATGAACAACTGCCTGGTGTAGTCATCTTTTGCAGATAGTGCAGGTACCAGAATCTTAGTACCACTTCTGTTCCAACAGGGAGAGGGATCCTGGCGCAAGTCTCCCGATGTCCACGGCCCGATACCAAAGCCCTGACTCCGGATATAGGCTCCATCGGATCGGCGGTAGAAGGTGTAAAAGTTTTTCGCTTGCTGCTTGTCCTTGTGGCCGTTGACAAACCAGTCCCCTTGGGGGGAAAGGGCAATATCGCCCTCTGGATTTGGGAATATTTCAGGATTGCCGAGGTGACCGATAACCAGCTGGCGATCCACATCGTACAATATTTGCCGGTCATCCAGCGCTCCGATCATCCGGTGGCCAAAATCCCATTCCGGATGACCTCCGAAAAAGGTGGTTAATCGCTTCAAACCGGACCCGTCTGGTTTTATCACGAAGGCAGCGTTAATCCGCGGATATTTCTTGTTATTGGACCAGCCGGCCCGGGCGAAAAAGAAAATGCGGTCGTCTTCGCGGTTCCATAGGGTGTGGTTGATGAACAGGGCCAAAGCATCAATGTGAGGTTCAGTTTTGCCGATGATCGCGGCCATTTGTTTAAAGGAAACCAGCAAGTCATGCTCTGCCGTTTCTGTATTCACCTTAAAAATACCGTCATTTTTCGGATGTTCTACACCCTCGGTCCAGTCGTAGGCGCCTTTGTAGCCGGTAACCGGTCGCAAGCGTGCCATACGGGCGTAGTTGATTCCCAGAAACCATCCGCCGTTTTGGGCTACGCCGCCATTGCCAATCGGATGGTCGTCGAAACGGTATTCCCTGATGCGTTTACCCTTCTCGATGTCGTAAAGCACACAAAAAACCTTGCCCGTTTCCGCATCCCGATCGTTGAAGAAGAACTGGGTTTCCTGAGCTTGGGGATTCCAATAGAACATGGTACCCTGCTGCGGATTCCATCCGCGTGATTGATCGACGACCCGAATCGAATTGTCCTCATGCGCATCGATCAGAATGACATCCGCCGGCTCATGACCCTCCGGTAAGTGGTCCTGAAATGAGGTTCTCAGCGCCAGTATATAGCGCTCGGATTTATTCCAGGGTATGTTTTGAACATGGCCGATGTATCCGAAGAAATGGTGTTTTGGCCCGTGGGTGATTTGTTGAACATCGAGTTTAACGTCTCCCCGGCAATAGAGGGTATTAACCAGGAAAAATAAAGCGATGATACAACTGGGCTTGGTCCAATGGCAGGTTGTCATGCTTTCAGTCCGCTTGAGCGTTCCCCTGCAACAGCGGCAATCCCGCTATCGGCTGAATGGCAGTCCTCATTCAAACCTGGTGAGAGCTTTTCGTTCCTGCAGAGGGTACCAATTTTCGATCATTGCGGCCATTTCGGCCACGATTTCAGGATGATCGGCCGCCCGGTTAACCTTTTCCCAGGGGTCGGTATGGAGGTCGAACAACTGCGGCAGCTTTTCTTCCCTGGGATGGGTCGATTTATACCGGTTGACCTCTCCATCGTAGGTCAGGAGCAGTTTCCACCTGCCCCGGATACACCAGCGAAAGAGCAGGGAGGCTTCCGGCTTTTCAATGTCGGCAATATCGTGGGCGAAGGATTCGCCAAATATCGCCTCCCGTGGGATCTCAGATCCGCTTGTTAAATACGGCATCAAGTTCATACCCGGAGTGGGAATGGATGGATTTTTTGCTCCGGTTGCGGCAATGATCGTAGGGAATATATCGATACTGCTAACCAAGTCGTGGCGATGTGCCGGTTTAAATTTGGCTGGAAAGGAATAAAGGGTGGGTTGACGAATACCTCCTTCATAGGGCGTCTGTTTTGAGCGCTGGTCGTAGCCTCTTTTTTGCGGATGTTGAATCCAACCGTTGTCGGCGATGTAGATAATCAAGGTGTTATCCCGGATCTTCTTTCTTTCCAGATAGCCGATCAAATCTCCGCAGGTTTCATCCAACCACTCAATCATGGCGTAATACTTGGCTACAGTGGTGGGATGATCGTCCTTATATTTATCCAGTAATCGATCGGGGGGAGTATGTGGGGTGTGGGGCAGGAAAGGGGCATACCACATGTAAAACGGTTTTTCTTCGGAGATGGCCATGTCGATAAAATCAAAGCACTCCTTTAACCCTTCCCGTCCAATTTTAAGGCCGTCATCCCCGTGACGTCCCCCGGGTTGAGGAAAACCACGGGTCATGCCATGGGTAAATCCACCGCGCTTGAAATTGCCCTCCCACCATTTACCGCTTTGATGACTGAGATAACCGGCCTGACCCAACAATTCGGGTAAGGTATCGAATTGGTCAATGTATGAAATAAGCTGATGCCGTCGTTGATTATAGAGTTCAGAATCTTTTTCGGCATATTTTGGTGACGGATCGTTGCCCGTCACCCCATGCCGGTGGGCGTAATGCCCCGTGGCCAAAGTCATCAGGGAAGGCCGGCACAACGCGGTGGGAACGTAACCGCGTGTAAAGACGACCGATTCTTCCGCTAATTTATCAATATGGGGTGTTTTTACCCGAGGATGCCCCAGGAATGAGTAATCGTTCCAGGCCTGATCGTCACTCAGGATCAGCATCACGTTTGGTCTATCAGCTGCTGACGCGGCAGATGAAAGCAAGCATATTAACAGGGTCAATCCAAGCGAACGCATAGTAAAAGCTCTATAATGGAATTTGGACCCGGTTTGTAAACCCGCATTTTGCCTGGATATCTCACTACCGAGCGAACGCGACACCCCGCCATTCCCGTCGGGGTCATGCCGTTGAAAAGTGATGCCTTCCGAAAAAAAGGGTCAGGTCATGAAAACTGTATTTCGTTGCACTTCATACACTTTGGCGGGGTGTCGGCCTGCGGCCTCGGTACAAAGACGACTGACCCTGTAAGGCATAACTTTTCCCGGCTTGACCCCTTCTTTCTCCGCTTCCACTGCGTTCTGCCTACCTGATTTTGAAGGGTTCGATCAAGATTACGATCACGATCACGACAACTCTCAGCATCTCGGTACCTCAGCATCTAAGAATCTCATTAGACGCCTTCCTCCGCGTAATTCCTAATTCCTAATTCCTAATTCCTAATTCTTCTTAACCCCCCCCTCTGACAGATCCCGTAAATTAGGGGCGGAGTGGATATGATCGCAATTTGGGCTTGGCCTGCGTCTCTACATTTCCTATGGTGGTTTTGTCATCCGCTATAGGTTCCAGTAAACTCTGGGCCTTCTAAGCTAATCAGTAACCACAAAATATATCGCAATGAGCAAAATCATTCCTACAATCAGCTCCGGCATAGCCGGTCCACTCGGTGTTCTCCACCTACCCCGTTTTTGGCAAAAAGTATCCTTGGACGGAGTGGGCAATTTGCGTGAAGATTATCCTGCCTGTGGGGCTGGATTTGATCAAATGACATTGGACGCGCTGGGACTCGACAAGGACACCACGATCAATTACATCCAAACCGATAAACCCAGTTACTTTGCATTCGAAGCCTGGGTTAGAGATAACATGAAGGCCGATGCAGATATCGGTGCCCACAATGCCGCCGTCACCGGTTATTGTCACGATGACGGTACCCGGGGAGAAATCTTCGGACTCGCCGGGCTAAATGACGATGACTGTTCAGCCCGGGATGCGGTCAATCTCAACAACTATGAAGATTGGTCGGAGTTTCACCAACAGGAGATCCTCGGTTAAAGTTACCGACACGGATATTTCACTACCGAACCGACGCCACGTCTCACTGCCGAGCGAACGCGCCACCACACTTGCGCTGGAGCGGGCATCGAGCTGATGCGCGGGTGAAGCCGGCTCGCCCGTTGGGGTCAGTCGTTGATTTTTGACATGTCTCCATGTTGAAAATAAATGCCTGACCCCTTCCTCCGCGACAAGGTTTGACCCCTTCCCGGCCTCAAGTCCGCTCCAGCGCCGGCATGTCCGGCCGTAACTTGGTGAAGACGGATATTCCGTAGCGCAGTAGAAGATTGGGAGATGTCGCGCTCGCTCGGTAAGTGATATTTGCGATTTAGACCAGTTGCTCTTGGCCGGGAATCGGCCTGGCCGGAATCGGATTATCACCAATTGCGTAGTTTGCCGGGCTGATATCCAATTGAGATTTGTTCAGTGCCCAGTCGTAGCGAATTTCCCGGCCGGTGTAGGCAGACATGCGCCCGAGAATTGCCGTCATGGTGGATTCGGCGACACGTTTTCCATGATTCAAATAAGGACCCGTTCCGCGGATGCTAGCGATCAGGTCCTTGTGTTCCTGTTCCTGTCCATCAACCGCGGGACCGGAGTATTTCCAGGAATTTTCCCCTTCGATGCGCTCTCCATCGGCCCGACCCTTACTACCGACGATGTTTTGCCCTATGCGAGCGGTCGAACCGGGTATCTGACTGGCCATGCTGGTAACCCGAGCGCCGTTCGCATATTCGTAGACGATGGCAAAGTGGTCGTAGATATTGCCAAATTTGTGCTCGATCATGAGACCACCCATGCCGAGAGCGGACTTTGGAGGTCCTCCAAAAGCCCAGTTCATGACATCGAGCTGGTGAATGTGTTGTTCGACAATGCAGTCGCCTGATCCCCAACAGTGAAAATACCAGTTGCGAATTTGGAATTCCATTTCCGACCATTTCGGGTTTTGAGCATTTTGCCCGATCTTTTTACCCCAGACCCAGTAACAATCTCCGCCACGCAGCTCGCCGATGTCGCCATTGCGGATGCGATCCATGGTCTCAAGATAATTGGGTGTATGACGGCGCTGTGTTCCGGCAACGACGGTTAAGCCTTTCTGCTTGGCCAGTTCGGAAACCGCTATTACTTTGCGAACTCCCACTGGATCCACCGCGACAGGTTTTTCTATAAAGACGTGCTTTCCAGCTTTGATAGCCGCTTCGAAATGCATGGGACGGAATCCCGGTTGCGTGGCCAGAATAACGATATCGACGTCGGATTGAATCACTTGCTTGAAGCCGTCGAATCCAGCGAACTGACGCTCGGGGGTGACGTTATATTTCGTTCCCATCGGGGGATAGGAGCGCCAACTTTTTTTAAATTTTTCCTGGGCAGCATCGATTTTGTCCTGGAAGAAGTCAGCCATGGCATAGAGCTCAACGTTTGGAGCGGCATTGATACATTGTTGTGCCGCGCCGGTTCCACGACCGCCGCAACCAACCAGGCCAACCTTGAGTTTGTCCGATGCTCCCGGACTCGAGGCAAAAGTATAAGGCTTCTGGCCTAAAACGGACAAGGCGGATACCGCTGCGCCCGTCATGATGAATTGTCTCCTGGATGGATGGTGGGATTTCTGCTTCATAATGCCTATATTAAGGTGAGTTTGACGTGGGATAACAACCTATGGTTGCCCGCATTTCAGGCAAATGAAAAATTGATTTTCAGTTTTCTGCCTTCCCTTATGGAGATTCCATCTCCACTACTTGTGGTGTGTTTTTACGGTATTTGTCGGCATCACGCTATGGTGGCTGCCATTTAGCCCTGGTATCCCACTACCGAGGGAATGATCATTTCTACACGCTGTAGGCCACTTGTACGATCCCGTTGGAAGTCTGCTTCGAATCGGCCAGTTTCAATTGAGCGCTCAGTCTCAGTTTGCCCAATAAGGGTATACCTTTGCCCAAGACGATCGGCATAATGCTCACTAGAACGCTGTCGATCAGTCCAGCGTTGACAAACGATGCCGCCAACTTGCCACCACCCATCAGCCAAATCCGTTTAAAGCCCCGATCATCGAGATCCCTCACCAGGTCCTCTGGTGTTTCCTGCGTAAGCTGGATACTGGGATGAAGAATAGGCAGTTCCCGGCCGGTAAAAACCCAACTCGGTCTGTCAACCGACGTCCACCGGCCGGATTTCAATGCAACATCGTAAGTACGTCCACCCAACACTATGCCATCGAAGGAGTTCTGGAACTCGGCCCAGTCAGCGGGTACGTCCTCCTCCTTGACCTCCTGCCTCGCAAAATCATGCAACCAGTCCACTCCGCCATTCTGCGTGGCAATAAATCCATCCAGACTGGAGGCGACCTGGTATATGACTTTAGCCCGCATGTCTTGTAGGTCTTTCCGTTATGATTTTACCGGCTTTTGAGCACTTTCGAGAATGGGCCCAAACAACTCGTCGGAGAAAGTGCTCGAAAAAGCCTTTGATGGCATTAATCGTTAAAGTTGAAGGTGCCAGGAACCCCCTGCGAAGTGCTTTCAAACACTTCGCAGGGACTTCGGATGAGATCAACGCATGTCTCGAACCTGCTTACGCTGAGTTCATTAGTGAGCGGCGATCCTCCGAAGTATCCTGGCTTAATATCAAACAGTTGTTAGAGCCCCATGCTACGGCAGGTGAGCTCACCTCTACAAGACCGATATAAGCCATGGAAAATAAAAAATACGATTATATAGCCATAGACCTCTCCAAATCTGATTTGGAAGTAAGAACTCAACAGCACCGCTACAGCTTAAGCAATAACCCAACGGGGTTTAAGGCGTTGGTTAAGCTTGCTGGCCACCAGCAGCAACCCCTGGTGGTTTGTGAAGCAAGCGGTGGATACGAACGCGATATGATGGATTACCTCCATCAAAAGCAAATAGCGGTGGTTCGGGTCAATCCAGGTCGCATCCGCAACTACGCGCGCAGTGAAGGCATCAAAGCCAAGACAGATCCTATCGATGCCTTGATGATCCTGGGTTTTGCGCGCGAAAAACGGTTGCAACCCGGTTGTCCACCCGATCCCATTCGCCAAGAACTAACCGCTTTACTGGATCGAAGAAGCCATCTCACTGAGCAGTTAGCACGAGAGAAGAACCGCATTCAAAACAGTTCGAAGTTTATCAAACGATCCATTGAGCGGATGATGAAAATGATACAAAAAGAGCTCGAAGGTATTGATTCTCAAATCCAAGACCTGGTTGAAAATGATCAACAGCTCAGCGAAGAAGCCCAAATCCATCAATCGGTTTGCGGAATCGGCCCCATCACGGCCTGGACACTGATGGCATACCTCAGTGAACTGGGGAAGCTCAAGCGCAATCAAATTGTCGCCCTCGCTGGTATAGCTCCCTACAACAAGGATACCGGTAACTTCAAAGGCAAACGCGGGATTGAAGGTGGACGAGCCAAAGTCAGAAAATGCCTATACATGGCAGTCCAAACTGCGGCCATACATAATCCCGTAATTAAATCTTATGTGGAAGGATTGAGAGCCAGAGGTAAACCTTACAAGTGTGCCATGGTTGCTGCGATGAGGAAGATGCTCATTCACCTTCATATCCTTATTAAAAACCATCAATTAAACCTTGCTTCATGACACAGTTGCTCACTACCGAGGCCGCAGGCCGACACCCTGCAAAGTCGCGAATCAAGCGAGGGCCGCTCCAGTGCCGACATTCTGGAGCGCAGTAGAAAATTTGTGAGACATGCGGGTTAGGCATAGGTTCTTAACCGAAGAGCATTTGAAACCGTTGGACAAGGCAATTTCCGGTGGGCCGGAAGCGTGGTTGCTACGGAGACCGCTTTCTCAGCCCTACAGTGGCAGGTAGCTCTTACCCATCAGGTAGGTGTCGACCGCGCGGGCGGCGCCGCGGCCCTCGTTGATGGCCCAGACGATAAGGCTTTGTCCCCGGCGGGCATCGCCGGCGGCAAACACACCTTCCACATTGGTATTGTATTTACCATATTCGGCCCGGGCATTTGAACGAGGATCCTTTTCAACGCCGAGTTGTTCAAGAGGACCACCTTCGGGACCGAGATATCCCATGGCCAGTAAAACCAAGTCGGCTGGAATGATCTCTTCAGTACCCGGAAGTTGAACCGGCGCCATTCTGCCATCTTTCTGGCGCTCCCATTTGATCTTGACCGCGTGAATCTCCTTCACATTTCCATCCTCATCACCAACAAATTTCTTGGTCATTATCAGATAGGTGCGCGGATCATCACCCTGAATGGCAATGGCTTCTTCCTGGGCATAATCGATTTTCAAAATACGCGCGTACTGGGGCCAGGGGTTGTTGGCGCTGCGTTTATCGGCGGGTTGCAGCATGATCTCGAGCTGGCGCACATGTTTGCAACCGTGACGAAGGGCCGTACCCAGACAGTCCGTCCCGGTATCACCACCGCCGATAACGACGACATTCTTGTCTTTGCCGGAAATGTAATTGCCGTCCTCCAGGTTGCTGTCGAGCAGACTCTTGGTATTGGAACTCAGGTACTCCATCGCGAAATAAATACCCTTCAGATCACGTCCTTCAACTAGCAGATTTCTGGGCACGGTGGCTCCGGTACAAATAACGACGGAATCGAAGTCGGCCTTCAGCTTGGTTGCCAGTATATCCTTACCGATCTCCGTATCACAAACAAAAATGATCCCCTCGTCTTTCATCAACTGAATACGGCGCTCCACCACATGTTTTTCCAACTTCATGTTGGGAATTCCATACATGAGCAATCCACCCGGACGATCGTCACGTTCATAAACGGTTACGGTGTGCCCCGCTTCGTTGAGCTGAGCCGCACAAGCCAGTCCAGCCGGACCAGATCCAATAACCGCTACTGTCTTGCCCGTGCGGAATGGGGGGAGATGGGGCTTAACCCAGCCCATTTTAAAGCCACGGTCGATGATCGATACTTCGTGGTGTTTAATGGTAACCGGGGGCGCATTGATGCCCAAAACACAGGAGCTTTCACAAGGAGCCGGACAAACCCGTCCGGTAAACTCCGGAAAGTTATTGGTTTTTAGCAAGCGCGCCAGCGCGTCCTTCCAGAGACCGCGGTAAACCAGATCGTTCCATTCGGGAATGAGGTTATTGACCGGACAACCGGCTATGCCTGGTCCGTGGACCGATTCCGCGGCCATGCAAAACGGTACGCCACAATCCATGCAGCGGGAGGCCTGGACCTGGATGTCGCTCACCGCCATCTGAGAATGCACCTCATCCCAGTCCTTCACCCGAAGGACCGGGTCCCGGTCCTGGGGCAAGTTGCGATCAAATTCTAAAAATCCGGTCGGGTTTCCCATACCTTAATTGGTTGCAATTTCTATTTGGCGGCCAATTGGTGCATATGCATATCGAACGCCTCAACGGCGATGTCGTAATCGTTGTCGAAATTCTCAGTCGCTCGGGCCCGTTCGATGTATTTCAACATGCGCTCATAGTCGACCGGCATCACCCGGACGAACCGGCTAAGGTTGCTTTCCCATCCGTCGAGAATTTCCTTGGCCACATTGGAACCGGTGTAGGTTCGATGATTCTCAATAAGCATTCTCAGTTCCTTGATATCGGCGGGGTTCTCGACCGGACTCAGCCTGACCATCTCCTTGTTGCAACGTTGATCGAAGAGTCCGTAGCGGTCGAAGACATAAGCGACTCCACCCGACATGCCTGCGGCAAAGTTCCTACCGGTTTCGCCGAGAATTACAGCCCGGCCACCGGTCATGTATTCACAACCATGGTCACCAACACCTTCAACCACTGCAGTTACCCCGGAATTGCGCACGCAGAATCGTTCACCCGCCCTACCGCGTATGTAGGCTTCTCCGCCCGTTGCGCCAAAGAAGGCAACGTTTCCGATGATTATGTTTTCGCGCGCTCTGAAAGGCGCTTTTCGATCCGGGTAAATAACCACAGTTCCACCGGACAGGCCTTTGCCAAAATAGTCGTTGGAATCGCCTTCCAGCTCCAAGCGGAGTCCCATGGCCGCAAAACAACCAAAGCTTTGCCCAGCCGATCCTCTGAACTTCACATCGATGCAACCATCCGGTAGGCCCTCGCCATTGTATCGTTTAGAAATTTCGTTGGAAAGCATGGCCCCCACCGTGCGGTCGGTGTTCACGATCTTATATTTCAACTTCACCGGCTTGCCATTCTCCAGGGCCGCAGATGCATCCTTCATCAGCCTGCGGTCGAGGATCTCGTTAATGAGGTGTTCCTGTTCAATGCTTTGATAGAGACCATCACCCTCGCGTTCCGACTCCCGGTAGAGGATGGGAGACAGGTCGAGATTCTTGTATTTCCAGTGATCGATATCGTCCCGGAACTTCAGGCACTGGCTCTGGCCCACCATCTCATTCACGCTACGGAATCCCAGTTCAGCCATAATTTCGCGAAGTCCTTCCACCAGCAAGGTGAAGAAATTGATGACGTGCTCCACCTTGCCGTGGTAGCGCTTCCGCAGCTCGCGGTTTTGCGTGGCAATGCCTACCGGACATGTATTCATGTGGCACTTGCGCATCATGATACAACCCTCCACGACCAATGCGGCCGAAGCGATACCCCACTCTTCCGCACCCAATAGCGTAGCCACGGCTAAATCGCGCGGCGTTTTCAATTGCCCGTCTGTTTGCACCACAATCCGGCTTCTCAGCCGGTTGCGGACCAGGGTCTGATGAGTCTCTGAGAGACCGAGTTCCCAGGGCAATCCGGCATGTTTGATGGAACTCAGCGGAGATGCCCCAGTTCCACCATCGTGACCGCAAATCAACACCACGTCGGCATAACCCTTACATACTCCGGCTGCAACCGTGCCCACTCCCGCTTCAGACACCAACTTGACATTGATGCGGGCCTTGCGATTGGAGTTTTTGAGGTCGAAAATCAATTGGGCCAAGTCCTCGATCGAATAAATATCGTGATGCGGTGGCGGGGAAATGAGTCCCACGCCCGGTGTAGATGAACGGACCTTGCCAATCCACGCATCCACCTTGTGGCCAGGCAATTGTCCACCCTCACCGGGCTTTGCGCCTTGAGCCATCTTGATTTGCAACTCATCGGCGTTGGCCAGGTAATAGGAGGTCACTCCGAAACGTCCGGAGGCCACCTGCTTGATGCGCGACATCATGAGATCGCCATTTTCATCCGGAAGGTAGCGAATCGGATCCTCGCCGCCTTCCCCACTGTTACTTTTCCCCCCAAGGCGGTTCATGGCCTTGGCCAGCGTAGTATGAGCCTCCCAGGAGATGGACCCGAAGGACATCGCCCCGGTGGCAAAACGCTTGAATATGTCCTCGGCCGGTTCTACTTCTTCAAGCGGAATTGATGGACGATCCGGGTTGAATTCCATCAATCCACGCAATGTAAATGCATCGCGAGTCTGGTCGTTTACCGTTCTGGCGTATTCCTCGAATAATTCCTTGTTGTTGGTTGAGGTCGAGTGTTGCAGCAGGCGTATGGTGGTCGGATTGAACAAGTGACGTTCACCATCGAGCCGCCAGGCATAATCGCCCCCGGAATCAAGCATCTCATTACCCACCAGATTATCTTTCAGCGGGAAACCTTCGCGGTGGCACGTGAGCGCTTCGCGGGCAATCTCATCCAAGCCCATGCCCTCGATACGGCTGACGGTACCGGAGAAATATTCATTCATGACCTCACTGCTAATGCCAAGCGCTTCAAATATCTGCGCGCCCTGGTAAGATTGCAGAGTCGAGATGCCCATTTTTGAAAAGATTTTCAGAAGACCACCGTTAACCGCCTTTTTGTATTTATAAAAAACCTCCTCAAAACTTTGCAGTGGATCTACGATACCTTGCTCCCTCAAGTCGTCGATCGTCTCCAGCGCGAGGTAGGGATGAATGGCGGAGGCGCCATATCCCAGTACGGTGGCAAAATGGTGTGTCTCGCGAATGTCCCCGGCTTCGACAATGATATCGGCCTTGGCGCGCAACCCTTGGCGAATCAAATAATGATGAACTGCGCCCGTAGCCAAAAGCGATGGGATTGCGGCGTGGTCACTGTCCATTCCCCGATCGGTCAATATGATGATGGAAAATCCATCCAACACCGCGTCTCCCGCATAGCGGCAGATACGATCGAGGGCGGCTTTCAGCGTGCCGGGCTCATCAATGGCCCGGAAGGTGCACTCAATGCTTTTGGACTGGAAATGATCGTGATCGATATAACGGATCTTCTGCATTTCCTCGTTGGAAAGCACCGGCTGTTTGATCTCCACTTTGTGGCAATGCCGCGGGGTCTCATCCAACAGGTTGAGCGATCCGCCCATGTAGCTTTGCAGCGACATGACCATCTCCTCACGAATGGGGTCTATCGGCGGATTGGTTACCTGAGCAAACAGTTGCTTAAAATAATTCGACAACTGCTGAGGCCGGTCGGAAAGAATGGCCAGTGGATTATCCGCACCCATTGCTCCCAAAGGTTCCTTACCGGTTCCCACCATCTGTTTGAAGATGATATTGAGGTCCTCCTGAGTATACCCAAAGGCTTTCTGGCGCTTTTTCACCGAACTTTCTTTGGACTGTCGTTGCTCATCCTTGGGCAGCGGCAACTCGTCGAGGGTGATCTTATGCTTTGCCAACCATTGACCATAGGGCTGGCGCGAACAGATATCGGCCTTCACTTCTTCGTCAGAAATGATGCGCCCTTGATCCAGGTCGGCTATAAAAATTTTACCGGGTTGCAGGCGACCTTTCTTTATAACGCGGGCCGGGTCGATCTCCAGCGAACCGGTTTCAGAACCCATGACTACCATGTCGTCGTCAGTTACAAGGTAACGCGACGGACGCAAACCATTGCGGTCCAGAGTGGCCCCAACCACCCTGCCATCGGTAAAGGAAATCGACGCAGGACCATCCCAAGGCTCCATGATGCAAGAGTAGTACTCATAAAAGGCCCGTTTGACGGGATCCATATCCTCCTGGGTCTGCCAGGCTTCAGGGATGACCATCATCATCACCTGGGCCAAGGGGCGGCCACTCAGAACCAGCAGCTCGATTACCATATCGAGGTTGGCCGAGTCGGACATGGCCCGGTCGCTCACCGGGTGCAACATCTTCAGCTCTTCCGGCGTAAAGTGAATACTCTCTAGCATGGCCTCACGCGCCCGCATCCAATTTATGTTTCCCATCACCGTGTTGATCTCACCATTGTGGGAAAGGTAGCGAAATGGCTGGGCCAGTTTCCACGACGGGAAGGTATTGGTAGAGAAACGCGAATGGAACATTGCGATAGCCGAAACGACGCGTTCATCCTGCAGGTCCAGGTAGTATTGATCCACCTGGTAAGTAGTGAATTGGCCCTTGTAGGTGATATTCCGTGACGAAAGCGAAATGATGTAGAAATCTTTCTCGGCTTCATCAACCGATTCGTGTGCGCTGTGGATCGTGCAGTTGCGCAATACATACAACTTCCGCTCGAATTCGTCCTTGGTCATGCACTCCGGCCTGCCCACGAATACCTGTTCGATCTGAGGCTCCGTATCGAGCGCAGCCTGACCGAGCATCCGGTTGTCCTTGGGAACCCTGCGATAACCCAACAGTGAAAGATCGAGATTCAAAATATTTCGGGACAGTAACGCCCGACAGGCCTCCCGGCATTTCGCCTCAGCCGGAAAAAAGACCATTCCCGCGCCGTAGTCACCTACCGGTGGCAGGCTGAACCCGAGCATATCACAAGCATTGGCCAGAAATTCATGCGGAATCTGGATCAGGATGCCGGCGCCGTCACCACTGGCCACGTCATAACCGGTGCCTCCGCGGTGCTCCATATTGCAGAGCATATCCAAGGCATTTTTAACGATCTGGTGAGACTTTTTACCCTTCAGGTTGGCAACAAAGCCAATTCCACAGCTGTCGTGCTCGAACTCGGGCCGGTACAACCCGGGATAATCTTTAGCGGCATTTATCATAAAAAATTATTCTCGTATACTGGGAAAACCAGGCGAAGGGACGCCTGCCTACTTCGCTCAGAGTTATATTAGCGTATCATTTTTCGATTCTATTGCAATTACAAATTATAAATCAACATTAACCCGCCCCCAGCTTTCCCGTGCTGGCCCCGAGGAGCTACAAGGTGGCAAAGAGCCTCAATTTCAACACTTTCCAGATCCGGAGTAGGCGAAATTGCCGGAAGTTACATAAAATGAGTTTCGCGATTGAAGCGTTTTTTAGCCCCAATTCAAGACAAACATCCCCTTACAACAGCATAAAATTTGCCAATTTTCCCACTTTGTAGCCCGTTTTTGTCCAATTTTCCGGGTTAGAACCAAGCTTGAATTAATGGCTAGACGCCCCCAAATCACATTCCTACAGTTCAGCTTGTTAATCAGAAACCACACCCATAGATGCTAAAGATTTTTAAAATTCGCCCGTTTTCAATCCTTATGCTTCTCATCCTGTCCAGCCTGTTCGCGGGCGGCGCACCCGCCGAAAAAGCCAAAGTCCTCTTCGTGGCCGGTAAAAAGAGCCATGGATTTAATAACCACGAGCACAACGCTGGCTCCCTACTGCTGGCCAAGGCGCTGAATGAAAGTGGTCTGGGGATCGATGCAGCGGTTTTTTACGACAAAGAAAACCCGGGCTGGCCAGCTGATGACAGCTGGCTTGAAGACGTCGACGCGGTGGTCATTTATTGTGACGGCGGGAAAAAACACCTGGCCAACAGCCATATCGGCGCTATCGACGCCCTGTCCGATAAAGGTGTCGGGGTAGGTTGCCTGCATTACGCCGTGGAAACCATAGACGGTGAGCCGGGTGACGCTTTTTTGCGCTGGCTGGGTGGTTACTTCCAATTGGGTAAATCGGTCAATCCCCATTGGGCAGCTCATTTTCAAAACCTGCCCGATCATCCCGTGGCCAATGGCGTTACACCCTTTCACATCCAGGACGAATGGTATTTTAACATGCGTTTCCGCGAAAATATGCAAGGGGTGACTCCGATTCTTTCCGCCGTGCCCCCCCTGGATGTGATTCCCGAAAAAGATCACCATCACAATTCCACCGCCGATGCTCGGGCCGCAGTAAAGCGCCGCGACCCACAGCACGTGATGTGGGTATCCGAAAACGCCAACGGCAGCCGCGGTTTCGGATTTACCGGGGGGCATTTTCACGACAATTGGCAGGACGACAACTTCAGAAAAGTGGTTCTCAACGCCATCGTCTGGATCGCCCGGGTAAAAGTCCCGGCCAACGGAGTTCCCTCCGCCACACCGACCGACCAGCAGCTGCTGGAAAACCAGGATTACCCCGTCGATATGAGCCGGGTCCGCCCAGACCGCTACGCCGACCTTCACCGCAGGGACCTTCCCTGAAACTCTCCATTTACTCTGGGCCCATCGGGCGAAACCGGTAGGTCTCAAAGACGACTGACCCTGATGGCATGCGAAGTCGGCACGGGTGCGGCCCTCGGGGTCATTCCTTGCAATCTTGCATGCCAATGCAGGATTCAAGGTTGTTATTCTCGCTGTGCTCGTTGAGGTGTCGTCGCATCCGCTCCTCGGTAGACCCCTTTCCCGAGGCACACTAGTCTTCGCGGTGCACGGAGTGACAGGCCTTGCAGTCTACCGCCAGCTTGTAACTCTCCACCGCCACATCATCGCCTTCAATCAAGTACTGCGTAGCTTCGATCAGTTTACTGGTTTTTTCTTTCCAACCGTCGAGCGGGCCTTGGGGCGGGTTCAATTCAGTCATGGCCCGGTAATATTCCAACATCTTCTGCAGATCTTCAATTTTGGCGGCTCCTTCTTTGGCCTGATTGGCAATGGAGGTTTCACCCTTGTGAAAATTAATCATCACGTCGGATATGCTGATCGCCGCCGGGGTCGTGTCTTCTTCCAGAGCCTGCAATCCGAAATCGAAGGCCGAAACGATGTCCACCCGCAAGCGGTCGCGCTTGCGGTGTAATTCCTCAATTTCCGTTTGCAATCGATCCGCTTCCGCCGCGCGAAAGAGGGATCTGTGCAAGCCGGCAACACCTTCCTTGGTGGCCTCAGTCTGCCAGAGGTAGACATTTTTGAGCGCCTTTAACCGGCGTAACACCTTTAGGGAATGATCGGTGATAGCTGTGTTGTAGAGGTTAAGATATTGGAGCTGGTATAGATTTGCCAGGTGCTCCAAACCCGCGTCCGTAATGGCGGTATTCTGTAAATGCAGATTGGTAAGGTTGGTCATTTGTCCAACCGCTTCCAGGGCGCGATCGGTAATTTGGGAATTGGCCAAACTGAGCTCGACCAAATTGTCTTTTAAAGCCAGTAATGCCTCTACGCCCTCATCGTTGCTTTTACCGGCCCGAACGCCAATCCGATGATCCTCCTGGGCCAGGTAATAAACGGCCATGCCTTCCGGCGCTTCGAACGCCTCCAGTGCAGCATCCATGTCCTCCCTGGATTTGAACTCCAGAACATCGTGTTCTAAAAAATGAACCGCGATTTCGGGAGGAACTTCCATTTCATCCAAAGTAGCCGTTGCGCTGGCCCCCTGGTCGATCCACCACGACAACAGCTCAATCACCTCGTCACTGGGCTGAGGTTTGCCTTGGGGCGGCATGTGCTCCTCCTCCTCAATCGGCAAATGAATGCGTTGGATCATGGCACTTTCTTTGCTGTTGCCTTCCACCAGGGCGGCGCCGTTTAACCCTCCGGCTAAAAGCAATTCATGGGTATCCATTTGCAGCTCGCCCTTGAGCTTTTCCGCGTTGTGACACTGAAGACAATAATCCTTTAAAATTGGCTGTATGTGCGTCGCAAATACGCCTTCGCCCGGCAAAGCCGCCTCCTCGGGCTCGTCCTTACCGAAAGGCATGTGCTGGGTCAAAAACCCGGAACCATGGGTTATCGATCCACCCTGGTGGCCGGTTATGGTCATCACCAGAATGGTGGCAATCAACCCGCCCAAATAGACCGTGGGAAGTTTCTCCTCATGGCTTCTCCGCGTTTTCAGGGAGAGATCCAGCAGGAAAATGAGATAGGTGGTAACGACACCCCCCCATTTGTGGAAATTCACGGCGCCGGACTCGTAGCCACCCTCCCAGGATAAAAATATACCAAAAACTGCCGTGAGCGCAGTGATGTAAAAACACGCGATGAGAAGAAAATGAATTTTTTCCGGAATGCGTGAAATCGGACGAACAAAAACAAAGAGTTCCAGCAAAACGACTGCCGCAAACAATCCAATGGGCACGTGCAGCAATACCGGGTGGAACCTGCCTAAAAAAGGAACCCATTTGGAAGTGAGGTTCAGAGAGGCGCCATCGATTAACGATAATACCAGCAGCAGAACGAGAATAATAATGGCGGGGAGTCTGGATAAAACGACGGTCATGTATTTTTAATTTATCAAAAAATATCTCCAGAATTTGAAAAATACCCTTAGCGCAAAAGGTAGAACCCGATGTTTACCGATCAAGTGCCGATCGCGCCTAAAAATTGGAAAATCACAAAAAAATCGGTTTCCGGCTACCTTTTTCGTAAATTTTTCTGCTATCCGGTGAATGCTTCCCTACCCGTGAAAAATAGGGGTCCTCTTACCATACGGGTTCTGACCCAAATGACCCCACCATGTTAAACACTATCCGGCCTATGCGGTGCCAATGGTTGGTTATGAGTTATTTTTTTTTGAATTGGGCAACGGCCCTTCAGGGTCTGATCTCCGCTTTTCCCGCTCCTTTTGAGCGGCGCGCTTTTTGGCTACGGCGCGTTTTGCTAATTCGTCTGCGATCACACCGCCCAAAATGACTGCCCCGATTACCGCAAATTCTGCCCGTTGGAATCCAAGAAACACCATATTCATCATGTTCCTCAACACCCTTAGCAAGGCTGTTCCTATGATTACTCCAAGGATGGTTCCCGAACCTCCGCGCAGACTGCATCCGCCCAAAACCGCTGCTGCTATGGCGTACAACTCGTAGAAATTTCCAAAATCGACCGGTTGGGCCAAATTTAAATCAAGGACGAACAGTAATCCGGCAAGCCCAGCCAGGCCTGAGGAAATAACATAGGCCAATGTGATCATTCTATCGGTGTTTATCCCACTGAATTTGGCCGCTTCCTCGTTATTTCCCAGGGCCAGTAAATAGCGGCCATAGATGGTTCGGTTGAGAAATATCCCCGCCAGCAGGGCGATCACAATCAGGATTATGGCTGGAAAGGGAATACCGAATCCTGGAAATAAGGGTATCTCGCCGGTGGCAATCCACCGCAGGCCTTTCAGTTCATTACCGAACCCAGCCGTTTGATCGCCCGTAAACCCACGGGTTACCCCCCGATAAATCAGTAGACCGCATAGGGTCACAATAAAGGGTTGCAGTTTTAACTTCGTCACCAACAAGCCGTGACTGAGCCCAATCAACATGGGCACGACCAAGGCCACAATCAAGGTCAGCCAGGGAGACCATCCTTGATCCATGATGAGCCACGGTACGCCGACACCCACCAGACAAACCACTGAACCGAGGGACAAATCGATCCCACCGGTGATGATCACAAAGGCGACTCCGATTCCCAGGATTCCAAAGAGGGAGGTGCGACGAATCAGGTTCTCCTGGTTGTATGCGCCGACAAAATTCGGATTCATGATCGCGGTCGCTACGTAAACGACAAGAAGGAGTACAAATATTCCGAGGATGCGCTTCACTCCCTCGCTTTGTGCTCCGATCAGTTTGGAGAAAAATTCCTTTGCGATTGAAAGGTCCATATTCGATCTAAAAATAGTTTGCTAGGCAGCTCGCGTATTACCGGTGGCAAGTTGCATGATTGCTTCTTCGCTGAGTAGATCTCTTGAAAGCTCTCCGGTAAGCCGCCCCTCGTGCATAACCAGTACCCGGTCGGACATTCCTAACACCTCTTCCATTTCGCTGGAAACGAAAAGTATCGCCACCCCTCGCCCGGCCAAATCCTCCATCAATCCGTAGATTTCCTGTTTTGCTCCCACATCGATCCCGCGGGTCGGCTCATCGAGCAGCAAGACTCGCGGTTCCATAGCCAGCCATTTCCCAAGCACGACTTTTTGCTGATTTCCACCGGAGAGATAGCGGACCACCTGCCGGGAACTCGGGGTTTTTACCCGCATTTGCTCAATCATTTGCTGGGCGATTTCCCCTTCACGGGTTTCATTTAGAAAAAGGCCATTGGGGCTGTCCCTCTTTAGGGTGGCCAATCCCAGATTTTCTCGAACCGTCATCTCCAGAATCAGTCCTTGCAGCTTGCGATCCTCCGGAACCAAGGCCAATCCGGACCGAATCGCCTCGTTGGGAGATCGCAGATCGGCTGTTTCACCGCAAATGCGGATTTTCCCGCTTACCGGCGGTGTAACCCCAAAAAGCGTTGCAAGCATTTCACTGCGTCCCGCACCGACCAAACCGGCCATTCCAACCACTTCACCCGTCCGAAGCGAAAAGTTCAGTTGGTGTTCCGGATGGGCTGATGTGCGCAAATTCCGAACTTCAAGTGCCACCTCTCCGGGTTGGTGAATTGTCCGGGTGTAGAACTGGGAAATTTCGCGCCCAACCATGAGCCGGACCATGGCGTCGTGGTTGATTTCATCTTTGCCTAGGTCACCGGCAGTTTCTCCGTCGCGCAGGATCATGACGCGGTCGGCTAACTCCTTGGCTTCGCCGAGCCGGTGCGAAATATAGATGATGCTCACCCCTCGGTGGCGCAAATCCCTGATCACGCGGAAGAGGGTTTCGGTCTCTCTTTGGGACAAACTGGAGGTCGGTTCGTCCATGATCAGCACGCGCGCGTTCACCGAGAGCGCCTTGGCTATTTCCACCAACTGCCGGCGGCCTAGGGCCAGTTCCCCGACCTTATCCATTGGATCGACCGCCAGCCCCACCATCTCCAGGTAAATTTTCGATTCCTCATGGATGGATGCTTCGTCGATCAACCCTCTCTTCCGCGGCTCCCGGCCCAGAAATATGTTTGCCCCGACACTTAGGTTGGTCGCCATGTTAAGCTCCTGGTGAATAAGGGCGATCCCGTGCTTCAAAGCATCGTGGACACCGGCAATTTCAACCAAATTACCATCTATAAGGATCTGCCCTTCATCCGCTGGCAGCACCCCGGCCAGGATTTTCATAAGGGTACTTTTCCCGGCGCCGTTTTCTCCCAAAACGGCAAGGACTTCACCCTTATCCAGATGAAGGCTCACGTCGTTGAGCGCTCGCACGCCGGGAAAACTTTTCCCCATTGCGCGGACTTCGAGTAGCGGCTTTGTGGACTCTGAACTCACTCCTTGCCCAGCTTCATTTTCAAGTCCGCCCAAAACTCCTCCACGTTATCTTTCTTAATTTGCCGGGCATCAATAGTGATAAATCCGTTTTCATCGGCGCCCGTTTCACGTCCTTCGTGGAGAGCCTTTAACACTTCGATCGACTTGTAGCCATACATATAGGGATTCTGCACAACGGTTCCGTGCACCTCTCCGTTGACGATGCCCTGCAGCGTGCGGTCAGCCTCGTCGAAGGCGATCACCTTCACCTGTTTGAGTCGACCGGCTTGTTCCAGAGCTTCCAAAATTAAAGGTGGATTGTAAGCAAACAACCCCACCATCCCCGCGATATCCGGATTCCTTGCCAGGGTATCTTCGGCATTCGCTTTGGCTTTCGCTCGATCGAACTGATCGGTCAAAGTTCCCAGAATGGTAAATCTTTCGCCGGCGATTCGACTTCCCGGTGGGTCAAATCGAGTCGGGTCGTGGGGGCGATCCAGTAATTCGTCGATCACTCCCTGGCGTCGGCGACGCGCGTTGTCCTGCTCCATCCTTCCGATCAGAATCATGATCGATCCTCCACCCGGTAAGGCCTCCTTTACCAGTTTGCCGCATTCTCTGCCGGCGTCGTAGTTATCCATGCCGATGTAAATGAGCCGATTGGAGTCGGGAGCATCCGAATCGTGGGTAATCAAAATGGTTTTTTCCGCCACCTGATTGAGGAAATCAGTTTGGTTTGCGGAGTCGATCGGGCTGACCGCTATTCCCGTCGTACCGCGCGTCATCAGATCTTCCAACATGCTTTTCTGCTCTACGGCGCCCGCCGCGGGCATTAATACATCCGCATGCACCTGCAGATCGGCAGCTGCCGCTTTGACCCCGCTCTCTGCCAAGGTCCAAAACGGATCGACCCCATTGGTAACGTAAGCGTAGCGAGCATTGTCGCCACGAGCTGAATCAGCGCCGCCACCGCAACTGGTGAGGCCAAGCGTCAGAGTGGCCAGGCCGGCGAAAAGAAAAACTTTGTAGAGAACTTTCATAAATGGGCAGATTGAATTGGGGGTATATTTCAGCTCACCTTAGGCGCAAGTCTTACCGGCGAAAAGAACAATATCGCCCCTTTTACTCACTGTGGCGGGCAGGATTCTCATACCAGATTACTCCCAGCTCTTTGCCCTCATAACCTTGGGCCAGGTAGGGGCCCTTTTCTTCCACCGTGACAACGTCGAGGTCGCCGTCGCCATCGAGGTCGGTGAGTTGGATCAGGTCGTTGATGAACCCTTCGGGACCACTGATGGAAGTGGGTGCCCATTGACTTTGGGTAGGACTTCGATCGTAGGATAACCAGAAGATGCCGATCTTGCCATCGATCGCATGTTCGCAGCTGATGGCCAGATCCAGTCGACCATCCAGATCGATGTCCGCCACTTCCACCGCTTTGCCCCTCCCTGCGCCAGGTGGCATTTCTATAGGGTGTGTTTCCCAAGTGAGCGGGGATTGCGAAACGCGGCGGTGAAACTGAATAGGCCCGCCTCTCACCGCAACGAGGATGTCTTCGAGGCCATCCCCATCCAGATCCGCAATGGTATTGTGGAGAGCTTCGTGATCGTCAATTGGACCGACCCGGTGTACCTTCCAGGAGGAGCTTGCATTTTCAGGGCCCGGATTCTCCAGCCACAATGCACCACGGTTCGCATCCATGCGTTCCGTTGCAACGATATCCATATCGCCATCTTTATCGATATCGTTCGGCCGCAAGGTCATAGTCCATCGCATTTTAAGGAGCGGATGCCAACGCCAACTCTCGAGTTCACGAGGATTTGCGGGTGATTCGAACCACCCCAGATGGCCACTCTTGGCTCCAGCGATTAAATCGATCCCCGCTTTTCCATCCACTTGCATGGCAAATCCATACATCCATTTTCCTAACCCGGAGGCTGGTGAAAATTCTTCTGTCTTCCAGGCCTGTGGGTCGAGCAAACGATCCAGACCGGTGGGTGACCAGTGGACAAATATGGCCCTTGTATCGCCTTCGCAGGAACTCACCACATCCATGAATCCGTCCTCATCCAGATCGACAAAAAATGAATCTTCCGGATCGCCGACTTCCCCCACGGTTACCGCAGGCCATCGCTCTCGAAGGCCTGATTCGCCGGGGTGGATATAAACGCGTACTCGACCTCCTTGTTCCCAGGGGGAGGTTATGTCAAGCCGGCCATCTCCATTTATATCGGCAAAGCGCGTTCCATCCGCTCCCAAGGAAGAGTCATCGATAGTGTGCCGCCGCCAGGCTCCATCTGGCCAATTGGGTGCGGATTCTTTCGGCTGATCGCAGCCGCAAAACCAGTATGGAATGATAAGCAGTATGATGGCGTAGATGCTATTTCGCACGGTTGTCAGGGCAGTAGTCAAAAATTTCTCGCTAGCCGAGGAGGCAAAGGAATGGAGTTTACGTATAGGCGCAGGTGCAGGCGCAAGCTTGCAAAATGTGCTCGCATTGCGCCGAGCTACCAAGCAAAAAAGTGTGTAGATGAAAAAGAGCTTTCTACTAATTTTTTCTATAGGTTTTCTTCCGCTGCTCAGTTGGGCTGAAATTACCGATGCGCAGGGTGGGGGATTCAGCCCCGATGAGACGATGGTCTTTAAAAAGGTGCCTGGGGAGATAACCGAGCTTAAATTGCACCTGTTTTACCCGGAAGGCTACAAAACCAGCAAACAGTATCCTGCCATTGTCCTTTTTTTTGGCGGAGGTTGGAATGGTGGAGATGCCGCGCACTTTTATATTCAGGCCAAGTATTTGGCTTCCCGGGGAATGGTAGCCATCTGCCCGGATTATCGCACCAAGACAAGCCATGGAGCTTTGCCCTACCAGTGTGTGGAAGATGGCAAGGCGGCTATGCGCTATGTGCGGCAAAATGCCGGGAAGCTGGGAATAGATCCCGATCGTATTGCCGCCGGTGGAGGATCCGCCGGGGGGCATATAGCAGCGGCGACCGCTACGCTAGATCGGTTCGATGCCGGCAAAAATCTCCATATCAGCTGTGTTCCCAATGCCTTGGTGCTGTTCAATCCCGTTTATGACAACGGACCCAATGGTTATGGCTACGACCGGGTGAAAGATTATTGGGAACATTTCTCACCGATGCATAACATCGATAAGCTCCATCCCCCGGCAATAGTCTTCTTGGGGGATAGCGACAATCTTGTGCCGGTTTCAACCGCGGAGGCCTACCAACAAAAGATGCGCGAGTTGGGTATCCGATCTGAACTGCATGTATTTGCCGACGCCCCACATGGGTTCTTCAACTGGAACCGGGATCAGACGCCCGACAAATCCGCGTTTATCGCAACCGTGACCGCAACGGATGTCTTCCTGGCATCGCTCGGCTATATCGAAGGTCAACCCCAGGTCGTTCAGTGGGTTGCCGCCCACCGATGAACGAGGGTATTCCGACTTGATAATATATCAAGTTACAGAGCGATTCCGGCAAGTGCTGGCGCCGTTGGGAGTCCCTCAATACCGTCAAATGTTTTCTCATAACTTATTTATTTCAAATATTTTATATATTTTCCCCGACCGGATTTCGGTCTGTTTCCTTTCTTACTACCCTCCTCACTTTGGGCTACTCCTCAATCGAGGCAGGTAGATATCCGGGTTAGTCGTTTTCGAAAATGCTTGATGTTATAACATCTGTAATTACAGGTAAGCCATGGTTTTAAAACTCAAACTTCGCAAGATCGGTAATTCTGTGGGTGTGGTAATTCCGAAGGAGGCCCTCAATAAAATGGACTCCAAGCAAGGGGATACCCTGATTTTGTCTGAAACTCCCGATGGCGGTTTTCGGGTCACACCGGACAAAGAGTCCTTTGCTGAACAGATGGCAGTGGCCGAGGATATAGCCAATCGTTACCGGAATACACTTAACGAGTTGGCCAAGTGAAGGAACCCACTTGGGTGAGGCGAGATGTGGTTGTCGCCTATCACGATATGCTTTTGGCCTTATAAAAAACCACCCCTTTGTAGACGGGAACAAGCGGACCGGTTTTGCGACTGCTGTTTTGTTTCTGGAGCTAAACGGAAAAAATTTTGTGGCTTCGGAAATGGACGCGGTCTTAAAAACTCTCGCCGTTGCTGCCGGAGAAATGGATGAAATTGCCTTTGCAAACTGGTTTGAGGTGAACACGGACAAATGAGCCCGTTAAAACGCTCTTCCGCAGTATCCGCACCAAGCAAATTTCTATCGGTAAAAACCCGCGGCGGTGTTCCCCTCTATGCGAACCGCGGACAGACGCTGACTCTGCTCGTCTATCGCGCTTGTGATCATCGACTCCGATGTATGTGTTCATAAAGGGAACCGGTTGGCCGGTAGCCGAAGGTTTTCAATGACGCGTCTTCGTCTACCTTAGCTTGTTCCCCTTCATGCTACCTGTCCCCTGCCTTCTCCCCTAACAAATCACAGAGCAAAACCTCCAGGTCAACTAGGGGATTCATTATTTGATGCACTAACCATTTGGTAGCTTCCCTCGTTCTTTTAGAATCTTCTCGTAGTCCTCCTTGTAGAGGGTGCATTTTGCCAATCCAAGGGCATCTTTCGTGGCAACGTGGATCTGTTGAGGGATGAAGTCGTGTCCTAAATTCTTGTTCCTTCGGATCCCAAACGATCCGATGTAAACCCCTTTAATTCGAACTTCAGCTCTATCATGTTTACCACCCTTTTTGATCTCGGCATCCAGCTTCTTGGCAATCTTAAGTGCTGAACGGCCCGTGATCACGTCTTGGCAATGTATATATTGAGGGTGCGAAGCTGCTCCTTGGCATCTGGTCCCAGATTCGGTTCTTCGATGAGCACTTCAAAGGTTTCTATTATCTCAACCTTAAGGGTCTGAAAAGCATCGTCACTGTCCTGGCCGGAAATCGCGATGTTGGCATCTGAAAACGAGGCCAAAAAATATCCGTATTCTACCCTCCTGATTTCTACAGGTATTGGTCGCAAGAGGCGGTAGCCAGGTTCATCTAGGTTGTCGATCCAGACATCTTTCCATACAAAACCTTTTCCAGTGCTGAGAGTAAGCTCCTGTAGCGCCAGTGTAAACTGGCTTGTTTCCGCGCAAAAAGTAAGAGAATCAGATTCCTCTGGCGACCCTTCTACCCCAAAGTAACTTGTTGCCCATAGGTGGGGATGGTTGCTAGCTAAACGAACTGGCTGTGTGATAGTCATCCTAATTCTTTTTCTAATTCGTTGGGGGATCAACCTCGACAATAGTTTGATGCTTAATTACATATTGTGGTAGCCCGTCTGGACCCCGATGTGGCAGCCTTGTGATCGCAGATACCACAGTTTTTGCACGAATCACGTATCCATCTGCCAACTGGTATTGGTCCCACCCTTCTTTTATGGGAGAAAACTTAACGTCTTCGCCTTCAACAGTGCCCACCCCGGGAAGGTTAACCTGCCTCTTCATGGTGTTCCTCTCGTTGTCGTAAGTTGATATCAAATGGTGGTTGTAGCCTACAGATATATGCTTAAGTTACCACTGGTCAAAAAATATTTAGCTTTTTTGATTACCATAGACTGCCCCGAGGTCAAGTTTCTTCAGATTACGATTGAATCAGGTAATCTGCTTGGATCCCGCGATTTAGCCCCAAGTAACAGGATTGAAATATTTTTTGGCAAACTCGCCGAGCCTCTTTCAGGTCCATGCCTTCATATTTAGAGCCTATCCCAGAATCCGGGATTTGAAAGCGAGTAGGGTTTGCAGGGCCTAAATTTTCTCAGCTGCGCTCGATTCGAGCCTTGCTGCGTCTTTCAAACTCACCTGGATTCAATATATTCAGCTTAATGCCGGATTTCGGGCATACGGCCCAGCAAGCGATCCGGTGAATCGGGCATCCGATGCAACAGGCCTTCACGCCGAATCAGTTTCACCGCTTTGAGCAAGGTGCGCGTCACGTCACCCAAAAGCACCCAATCGACCGGAAAGTGAATGTTTGCCTCCAGACAGGTCGAATCGACCAGGCAAACCGAAAGATCCTCCGCTTGCTCCACTCCGAGTTGCCAGCAATTGCTCTGATTGCCCGCGAGCTCAACCAGCCGTGTGTTGAACTCGCGCAACTCTTCATCGGTGAAAAACTTCGATGCGCGGTGTAGCGAACTCTTCGAGCTCCACTTCACGCCAAGCAGACTGCGGCATCCGCAAAAATCGCTCAAAAGATCACTAGAGGCCAATGTCATGGAGTAAGCTTCAAAGCCTGGAAGACCCAGCAAGTGACGAAGCAGCTCCACGCGCAGCGAGTAAACCGCAAACTCCGCTTTCCTATTGCGCACAGCCACCGAGGCGCCCGGCGGCAACTGCGACAAACCGAATTGGATCGCCAAGGTTTCCAGCCCACTTTGGGTCAGATTATCATCCAGCTGCCGCAAATCCGCGACCAGACGGTCATAATCACGATTGCGCAAAACCGGCGTTAAAGCTGGACGAAGCAAACTTTGAAAGGTTACCGTATCAGTAGAATAAGTTTCATTGTTTTTATTCATACCAAAGTATAGAGGCTTTATTCAGGGCGAATCGAGGATTTTCACCTCCTTTCGCCCGACTTTTTTTAGTCTAATACCTTGTCCCCCAGTGGCTTAAGCGTCTGGGATAGGCTCTAAATACAGGAATAAACATGGATGGACAGGATAGACAGGATGAGGTCAAAGGTCTCCAATCCTGGGCATCCTCTACATCCATGTGAATAAACCAGACCGAGGTAATTCCGCTGTGCTTTGAACAACACACAGCCATTTTGTGACTTTTGTGACTTTTGTGGCTAATAAGGAGAGAAATTGGCCACTACCGTGCCTGTAAAGGCGACATGATCACCAGAAAACAAAGGCACAAGAAGCACAAGAGTCGCGGGGGAAGCGCGGAGGAAGGGGTCTACCGAGGAGCTCGCGACGACACCTCAACGCAGCGAAGCAAGTTTCGAGCAGAGCGACACCAACATAACAACCTTGTTTCGAGCCAAAGGCGACACGCGAAGCCATCAGTTGACTCCGCAAGCTTCGTCAAGATTGCAAGGAATGACCCCGACGGCCTCGGTTGCAAGGAATGACTTCGAGAGTTTTTGACTTGCTGCCAAACTTCCCATTGCCAAGTTTCCCCACCTTGACTAACGGAGAGATGGCAGAGTGGACGAATGCGGCGGTCTTGAAAACCGTTGTGCCGAGAGGTACCGGGGGTTCGAATCCCTCTCTCTCCGCCACTTTTTGGGAGAGAAGGATGAGAACCCCCAGCTGGGGGTTTGTTCCGAGGCACGCAGGGCCGACATCACCCATCCCTCTCTCTCCGCCACTTTTTGGGAGAGAGGGATGAGAACCCCACCAGGGGGTTTGTTCCCGTTCAAGAATAACATACAGAATACAGAAATAAACATGGATGGACAGGATAGACAGGATGGGGTCAAAGGTCTCGAATCTCGTTCAAAGCGGAAGAAGGGGTCAAACCTTGAATCTCGCACTGGCGTGCAAGATTGCAAGGAATGACCCCGACGGCCTCGGTAGCAAGGAATGACCCCGACGGGCGTGCAAGATGGCGGGGAATGACCCCGACGGGCTCGGCAGCAAGGAATGACCTCGGGGATTTTAATTCATCCTGTTTCCGGTATGAATGTGGGCATGACAATTCCACTGATCTGCGGAGGATTTCCGAGACACTGACCCACGTGCAGTTCACGGTTCCTGGCACCGAGGTCATACATGGCTTTTACGAGATCCCTTTGGTTGGAGGGCAGGACAAATACCGGGCTTATGGTGCGGTGTTTGTTCAATTGGGCACGTATGAGGGAGGCCATAACTGAGGCATCCATTGCCAGTCCCGGTCCCAAGCAATTGCTGCCGGGATGGTCTACCGAGTTGAGGGCGCCCACGATGCTACCTTCACCGTCCTCCGCCACGCTGAGGCACCAGATATTGCGCGTGTTCTCGATAAAGTATTGCCAGTCTTTTTTGCGAGAGGTTTGCCAAACCTTTTGCTCCAATTGATCAATGGCACGCACATCCTCTATTTTGGCCGGGCGGATCCGGATTCCCGGGGGTGGATTTACGTTAAACCCCCCTTGCGGGACGGCAACCGCCATATCCTGATAGAGGGCGAAGGGCGCCAATCCCTGGCGGGTATACAAGGAAAAGGAATCGAGATTGAAAGCGCTGGAGACCAACCGCAGGGGAAGACTCCGGAGGTCAGCGATTTCTATGATGGTCTGCAAAAGAGCTTTGGCTACACCCTTTCGGCCAAAAGCTGGATGCGTGTTCATAATACCCAGGGAGAGGTGGGTTTCCCTGGGGTGATAAAAACAGGATCCAATGATAGTATCTTTACCGGATACTTGGACCAGGCAGCATCCCGGATCGAGGTCTTCGTATACATCGGCAAATAGCCGGCAGTCCTGCCAATTACCTTGGAATATTCTGGAGTGACCACTGGCCTCATACCAGTAATTGGTGGATTGAAAAATAAGCTCAGCCACCTGGTCGGCTTCTTCAGGTCGCATAGTCCTTATTTGAAATTCAGAACGCTTACTCATTCTCTAAAACGCGGTGGTTCAGATGAGGTGGATAAAACGAAATCAGCGTAAATCACAACCGGAAACTATGACCAATGCCCCGCCGGAAGCATTTGCCGAAAAATCAGAACGTTTTAACTTTTTCTCGTCGCATGGGCCGGGAAGTTTTCATGGTCGGTATTGACTGGCGGGGTAGATTTGACAATGCATGGCTTTGATTGAGAAATTTTATCCCCGAAACCTGGAAGAATTCAAGATCCATAAATTTACATGGCAAAACGACCCAACGTAATCGTTTATTTTACCGACCAGCAGCGGTGGGACACCACCGGGGCTCACGGCAATCCGTTGAACCTCACTCCGAATTTCGATCGGTTGGCCAATGCGGGGACTCACATTGATGCCAGCATCACCTGCCAGCCGGTTTGTGGTCCGGCGCGGTCGTGTTTGCAAACCGGGCTCTATGCCACTCAAACCGGTTGTTGGCGGAACGGTATTCCCCTGAACCCGGACTTGAAAACATTGGCCCAATATTACAAGGAAGCGGGATACCAAACGGGATATATCGGCAAGTGGCATTTGGGCACAGGGTTAGGCGCCGTTTCCCAAAATGAGCGCGGTGGCTACGAATACTGGCTGGGGGCCAATCTGCTCGAATTTGTATCGGACGCCTACGATTGTGTTCTTTTCAATGAAGACGACCAAGCGGTAAAATTGCCCGGTTACCGCGTGGACGCGCAAACGGATGCAGTCATCCGCTATGTCGACGAGAAAAAAGACGATGATAAACCGTTTTTCCTCTTCGTATCCTACCTCGAGCCGCATCACCAGAATCACGTGGATGACTACCCTCCCCCCGCTGGATATCGAGAACGCTATACGGGAAAATGGGTTCCACCTGATCTACAGCAACTGGGGGGATCGACCGGACAACACCTGGGGGGGTATCTCGGAATGGTAAAGCGACTGGACGAAGCTCTCGGCCGGCTGGATGACGCGCTTTACAGCGTGGGAATTAAGGACGAGACGATTATTCTCTACACCTCCGACCACGGTTGTCATTTCAAGACCCGTAACGACGAATACAAACGGTCGGGCCACGAATCATCCGTGCGTGTGCCAACTCTGTTCAGCGGCCCAGGTTTCCAGATGGGTGGACGCCGGCAGGAAGTTATGAGCCTGGTGGACCTGGTTCCAACCCTGCTCGATGCCTGTGGTATCGATGTGCCGGAAGTAATGCCGGGCCGGTCACTCATGCCCAGGCTGCGGGGAAGTCGGGAGGATTGGGATAATTGCGTCTTCATGCAGATTAGCGAGTCTCAGGTGGGACGAGCGGTCCGGACCAAGCGTTGGAAATACGGTGTGGTGGCCCACGAGCGGGACGGGGAAACGGAATCCAGTGCGGATACCTACACCGAAGACTATCTATACGATCTCTACTCCGATCCCTACGAACTTCAAAATTTGATTGAATGCCAATCCCATGACCCGGTGGCCGACCATCTGCGGAGCAGGCTCCTGGCTAAGATGGAAGAGGCTGGAGAACAACCACCCGAGATTATCGTCAATGAGCGCACGGTGGTCGGGCAGCGCAAGGTATTAGAGCACGAGATCACGGAGTAATCTGGGGCCTGAGAAAGAAGGGTCACGGGTCGCGGAGGAAGGGGTCTACCGAGGAGCTTGCGACGACACCTCAACAAGCGAGATTCTGAGATGATTAGGAAATAGCCACTACCGAGCCTGTAAAGGCGACATGATCATCAGAAAACAAAAGCATAAATACAGGAATAAACATGGATGGACAGGATAGACAGGATGAGGTCAAAGGTCTCCAATCCTGGGCATCCTTTTAATCCATGTGAATAAACCAGACCGAGGTAATTCTGCTGTGCTTTGAACAACACACAGCCATTTTGTGACTTTTGTGCCTTTTGTGGCTGATAAGGAGAGAAATTGGCCACAAAAGGCACAAGAAGCACAAATACAGAGATCGGGGAAGGAGTCTACCGAGCGCGGGGGAAGGGGTCTACCGAGGAGCTCGCGACGACACGTCAACAAGCGAGATTCTGAGATGATTAGAAAATAGCTACTACCGAGCCTGTAAAGGCGACATGATCACCAGAAAACAAAAGCATAAATACAGGAATAAACATGGATGGACAGGATAGACAGGATGAGGTCAAAGGTCTCCGATTCTGGGCATCCTCTAAATCCGTGTGAATAAACCAGACCGAGGTAATTCTGCTGTGCTTTGAACAACACACAGCCATTTTGTGACTTTTGTGCCTTTTGTGGCTAATAAGGAGAGAAATTGGCCACTACCGAGCCTGTAAAGGCGACATGATTATCAGAAAACAAAGGCACAAGAAGCACAAGAGTCGCGCGCGGGAAAGGGGGTCAGGCATTAATTTTCAACATGGAGACATGTCAAAAATCAACGACTGACCCCAACGGCGCCGTCGGGTTTGCGAGCCGAACCTATCCACTAACATAGGCGCGGAGCTAACGGAGAGCGGGTTTTCCAACCCGCTTTATGGAGGCAATGGCGAAAAGGAATGTCATTGTGGAAAAAGAAGTGAAATTTCGTCCTAACCCCCCCTTAACTAAGTGGCATTCGGGTCAAACCTTGTTTCGAGCCGCAGGCGACACGCGAAGCCATCGTTAGGGAGGAAGGGGTCAAACCTTGAATCAGTTGACTCCGCAAGCTTCGTCAAGATTGCAAGGAATGACCCCGACGGCCTCGGTAGCAAGGAATGACCCCGACGGGCGTGCAAGATGGCGGGGTGTCGGCCTGCGGCCTCGGAACAAGGAATGACCCCGAGGTGGTTTTTGTATTTGCCTATTCTTGCATGTGGGGGAGCAATTTGTAAGAACCATCGACGTTATGAAACGCATCGCCATGGGAACGGATCACGCAGGGCATGACCTCAAGGAGAAATTAAAGCAGCACTTATTGAAGAGAGGGTATCGGGTGGAGGATTTTGGCACGCATAGTGACGAGTCGGTGGACTATCCCGATTTTATCCGTCCAGCGGCAGAAAGTGTGGCCTCGGGTAGAAATGACCTGGGAATTGTTTTGGGGGGCAGTGGGAACGGTGAAGCAATGGTGGCCAACAAGGTAAAAGGCATACGATGCGGGCTGTGCTGGAACGAGGAAAGTGCCCGGCTCACCAAGGAACACAACAATGCCAACGTCATTTCCATAGGAGGCCGCATGGTCGCGCATGAAGAGGGAATTCGCATCGTCGATACCTGGCTCGAGGCCACCTATGAGGGCGGGCGCCATGACAAACGCCTTGAGAAAATAGAACCCAGATGATGGGTTGCTCTACACTAGCCCGCATGTACACTGAATACAGACGGGCCTTTATTTTAACCGCTGCTTCCTGGATACCCGTATTTTGTTTAGGAATAGGGGCGGGATTGCAGGGGCAATCGGCAATTGAGGAAGGTGACCTGACCGATCTGGAAAGTTTTGTCGTCTACGAGGATCCAAAAATCATCGATGGTTCCCGCCGTAGACCGTATACAAAACGGGATTCGGTCGTCGAAAAATTCTTCCGTACGCTACCGGGAATTGCCGAGTCGGTTTACCGCGGGCATCTGGCCCGCATGAGTCGCCACTTACAGAAACTGAAGGAGGAAAAATATCTGAAAACCGAGAAGCTGGCCCGGTTGGCGGGTGTGGAAAAAGCCCCCAGGGAGTTGATTGAAGGTTACAAGGACCGGATTGATTTTTTAACTTCGCTGTTGCAATGGATGAAAAAACAGCCGCCCGTGGAGCTGGACAAACTCATCGTATGGGAAGAACGGGCAGTAAAGCTGCGGCTGAAAAGATTCAACTTTCCCAATCTACGCCTCGATCCGGACAGTGGAGAGATTGAAAGCCGGATAAAATTGAACTGGAGAATCTTCTATAAGTACCGGTCAAAAAGTATCGACTTGAGGCTGGATTTTGATCTGGGAATCAACCTGAGAACCATGAATGGCTATTATGATCCCAGTGGTTTCATTTTCTGGGGCAAGTTGAACCCTCGCGACCTACATGTGTTGCAGTTGGAATACCCGATAATCGTTTCGCAGGAACTGCGAAATGATCCTTCACAGGGAATCGCCCGGGATGCAGCAGCGTTTCGCAAAGCCATGGATAATATTTACCAGATCCTCACCGACTTCTTTTTTTCGGATTTAAGCGATCTGCATGGGTTGTACATTCTGGCGCGAGGTCGGTTGTTTGCCGATGAATGGCAGCAGTTCAGTAATACCCCTCTGGCTCGGGGGCTGGCAGCTTACTTGTCCTTCAAGACCCTGGAAGATCGCATGGACGAGCGCCAATTACATGTAATTCGGGAGCAGGATTGGACGGCGTGGAACCTGCGGCGAATTGGTGCGGAATTTGATGATTTGAATTGGGAAAATAATTTCCAGCCTTTGATGAGATACGGCCGTTACAAAGAAATTCCCCGCATGGAAAATGTATTCTGGTCCACCCGCTTGGTTTATTACTTGATTGAAAGATTCGGGCCCGATTTTCCCGACCGCATATTTGCTCAGATGAGGAACGGAAATGCCAGCCAAGGCTCCAGGTTGAGTGAGGGGGAGATGTTTCAATTGGTAACGGGGGAGGATTTAATCGAAGTGATGGGAGCTTTTACAAAATCTGTATCTCCTCCGAGGAGAAAATAAACCACGGATTACAAAGATAAACCACGGATTACACGGATAGTGGGGTGTCGGCCTACGGCCTCGGTAGCGAGGAATGACACCGACGCACAAATACAGAAATGAACATGGATGGACAGGATAGGCAGGATAAAGTCAAAGGCTTCCAATCTCGTTCAAGAATAATAAACAGCCATCTTGTGACTTTTGTGCCTTTGTTTTCTGGTGATCATGTCGCCTTTACAGGCTCGGTAGTGGCTGATAAAGAGAGAAATTAGCCACAAAAAACACAAGAAGCACAAATACAGAAATTATATTGAACAACGCTGCGCTTGATCCGGCTTTGCCGGAACAGGATCGCTTCGCGAATAGGATTTTTCTCCCGAATAAATGAAACATGGATGCACAGGATGGACAGGGATGTTTAGCCACAGAAGGCACAGAAGCCACAAGGAAAGTTTTGTGATATTTTGTGCTTTAGTTTTCTGGTGATCATGTCGCCTTTACAGGCTCGGTAGTGGCTACTCACAAAAATAGTTATCCTGTTGGAGCACAGCTCCATCCTGTTGCCGAAGGCATCTAGTCACGTAGTGACGATGTTTTAGATAAAAAAACGGCGCTGTATCCTCGGCTTTACTACCGAACGAATGTGACAGCTTACAATTCTGTTTCTCATCCGTGTCAATCCGTGCCCATCCGTGGTCAAGCTTTCGATAAACCACGGATTACACCGATGTGCACGGATGGCGGAGAAGATTGTTGAGATATGCGGGTTAATCGCCAAAAATTCTCCAAGATGACGGAAATGATAAACAAGAGCGGCTTAAAGATTGACCCTGCCATTTATAACCTGGTCCAGAACGAAATTGCCCCGGGAACGGGAGTCGATACGGAGGCCTTTTGGCATGGGTTAGGTAGTATTGTCGCCGACCTCGCGCCCGATAACGCCCAATTGCTGGATAAGAGAAATTACCTTCAGCGCCAAATTGACCAGTGGCATAAGGAACACCCGGAGGTAAGGTTTCCTAATGAAGCATACGAAAATTTCCTCCGGGCTATTGGATACCTGCTCACCGAAGGAGATGAATTTGGCGTGGAAACTCAAAACGTGGATCCTGAGATTTCTACAGTGGCCGGTCCACAGTTGGTTGTTCCGGTCGACAACGCCCGTTACGCGTTAAATGCGGCTAACGCCCGCTGGGGCAGTTTGTATGACGCCCTTTACGGTAGCAACGTTATCCCGGAAACTGCCGGTCTGGAAATCTCTGAAACTTACAATCCGGCCCGCGGAGAAGCCGTCATAAAGCAAAGTTATGAATTTCTCGACGCCTACTTTCCCTTGCAGAAAGGCAAGTATGCGGAAGTTACTCAGTTTTATTTGTCGACGGTTGAAGGAGGAAAAGAGCTATCGATGATTTTGTCCAGTGGGGCAAGTTCCGGTCTTTCCGACAGTTTGCAGTTCGCAGGATTTGAAGAAAATGAGGATGGACTGAGCAACATCTGGCTGGCGCATAACGGTTTGCACGCCGAAATACAAATCGACCGCAATCACCCGGTAGGAAAATCCAGTCCAGCCGGAGTTAAAGATATAGTTCTGGAAGCGGCGGTTACTACCATTCAGGACTTTGAAGATTCCGTATCGGCGGTGGATGCGGAAGACAAGGCCCGGGTGTATGGAAACTGGAATGGAATTATGAAAGGCGCCCTGCATACCTCTTTTCTAAAAGGTGGAAAGGTTATCGAACGCAGTTTGAACCCGGATAAAACCTTTACCGCCCCCGATGGTAAAACGGCTACCCTACCGGGCCGCAGTCTGTTACTGGCCCGCAATGTGGGAATTCACATGTATACCGATGCGGTTACCACGGAAGCCGGTGATCCCATACCGGAAGGTTTCCTCGATGCCATGGTGTCCTCCCTGGCAGCTGTGCACGATTTAATAGGCCTTGGCAAATACCAAAACAGCCGGACCGGCAGCTTCTACATCGTCAAACCCAAGCTGCATGGACCCGAAGAGGTGGCGTTTACCTCTATATTGTTCGGCCGCGTGGAGGAAGCAGTGGGGCTTCCGAGGAATACCTTGAAGATGGGCATTATGGACGAAGAGCGGCGCACGACCCTAAATCTGAAGGCCTGTATCCGCGCGGCCAAAGAGCGTATTGTATTTATTAACACCGGCTTTCTGGACCGAACCGGCGACGAAATCCACACGAGCTTGCAAGCCGGACCGGTCATTCCAAAAATGGAAATTAAGGAAGCGCCCTGGATGCTGGCTTATGAGGATTGGAACGTGGACATTGGCAATGAGACAAAGCTTCCCGGCAAGGGGCAAATCGGCAAAGGTATGTGGACCATGCCAGACGATCTAAAGACGATGGTCGATACCAAGGCGGCCCACCCGGAGGCCGGGGCCAGTACCGCCTGGGTTCCCTCACCCACCGCCGCTACCCTGCATGCCATGCATTACCACCAAGTCGAGGTAGCGGAACGGCAAAGGGAACTGGCCTCGCGGCCAAGGGCCGACTTGCAGGCATTGTTGACGCCACCACTGCTGCACGATCGCGCGGTAACCCGTGAGGAAATTGAAAGGGAACTTGAAAACAATGCCCAGGGAATACTCGGCTACGTGGTTCGATGGATCGACCAGGGAGTGGGTTGCTCAAAAGTGCCGGATTATCACAACGTCGGCCTGATGGAAGACCGGGCCACCTTGCGCATTTCCAGCCAACACATGGCAAATTGGTTACACCACGGTATCGTTAGTGAGGAAGAAGTCCTGCAAGTTTTTAAAAAGATGGCGGTGGTGGTGGATGGGCAAAATACGGGTGATCCGAACTACTGCAATATGGCGCCGGAGTTTGACGGCAGCATCGCATTTCAAGGTGCTCTCGATCTGGTATTTACTGGCGCCCAGGAAGCCAACGGCTACACCGAACCGGTACTGCATCGAAGGAGGCGCCAAGTGAAAAGGAATTAGCCCGCATGTCTCACTACCGAGCGAATGCGACAGCTTACCAATTTCGTTGCAAGCGAACGAAGGTCGAGTGCTGGGGGGGCATCGTTGGGCAGGAAAGGGGTCAAGCCTTGCATTTTGGCATGGCTGCAAAAATGCAAGGCATGACCCCGACGGTCGATACAGCTTCACTATCCGCAAAGCGAACGCGTAAGATTTGGTCTGAATTGGATTATCAGCCTTCATTCCTAATTAAACATTCCTAATTCCTAATTGAATTACCGGGACTGCAGCCGGATTTTATTCAGGCCGTTTTTGCGGCAGGCATCCATGATGTTAGTCAGGTTTTTGAGAATGGATTCCTCATCGGCCCGAATGAGTATGGTGATATCGTCTGACAAAGGCTTGAGTTGACGGAGGGAAGGTTCCAACTGGCTCAACTCCATTTCCACTCCGTTGACCAGGAAGGACCCGTCTTTGGCAATTTCAATGATAATATTCTTATCAAACTTGTTTTGTCCGGCAGTTTCAATTTTGGGTAATGTGAGGTTTAAGGTGGAAATGTTGCGAAACTGCATGGTCATCAGAAAAAAGAAAATCAACACGATCAACACGTCCACCAAGGGGACGATATTGATGGTCACCTTGCGTTGTTTTCTGGAAAGCGCCTGGGCCATGATTACAACCGTCAGAGGTCGATATTGGGTTGGTTAAGCGAATGCAGCCGCTCTATCATAGCATCCAGCTGTACCGTATAGGTGTCGATGCGACGCTGATATATATTGTAGGCAACCAGGCTGGGAATAGCCACGGATAAACCGATCATGGTGGTCGTTAAAGCTAGGGCGACACCGGAAATAAATGCGGTTTGTTCCGGTATGCCGGTTTCAAAGGACATGTTGGCGAATACCTGCACAAGTCCGGTGACCGTTCCCAGAAGGCCCAATAATGGGGCCGCTCCGGTCACGATCTCCAGAATGACGAGACCACGTTCCATTCGGTTGACTTCAAGGTTGGTGAAAGCGCGGATTTTATCCGGGTCCTGGGAGCGTAGGTTAAAAAATTCCAGAATTCGCCCCAGGACGGATTCCTTTTCCAGCGGATCGTCGATTTGCCCGGCAATTACTTTTGCCACCAGGCCTTTGGGCAAAATGTTCTCGATTCTCAAGGATATACCTCGCTCAAAAATGACGAAAATGCCCAGAATGGAACACAAGCCGAGGGGGTAGATAAATACGCCGGAACCTTCGATAATTTGAATCATGGGCAGATGCGGTGGAACTTCTTAAACGTAGGGAAGAGACCGGGCCGTTACATCAATTTCGGAGTCCCCCTCCAGAAGTTCCGCGATCGGATCCCAGGCGCCGGAGATCAATCCTTCGCGCGCCGATTCGGGCATGTAACAGGTGACTGTCCGGTCGTGGAAACGAATCTTCTGATTTTCCACGTCGACCATTACCACGGTAGAAGGATCGGCTTCAACGGCGGCGTTAATGGACTGAATATCCTCTCGGGTCGCCACGACGCAAGGAAGTCCAAGGGTGGTACTGTTTCCAAAGAAAATTTCGGCGAAGCCTTCGGCGATGATGGCGTTAAAGCCCGCTTTGGAGATGGCCTGGGGGGCATGTTCGCGGGAGCTTCCACAGCCAAAATTACTCCCGCTTATCAAAATGCTGGCTTCCGCATACCGGGGATCATTGAGCGGATGTTGGCGGCCTTTTTCATTCCCAGCTCGGCGCGCGTCATAAAACATGAACTCGCCCAAGCCGTCAAAGGTGATGCATCGCATGAAACGGGCCGGAATGATTCGATCGGTATCGATGTCGTCGCCGGGAATGTATACCGCGCGCCCGGAAACCTGGGTTATTTTCTGTAGAGCCATGGTAAAAGTCTCAGGGAAATTTTCATGGGGATTAAGCCAATACCGGCTCACTTACACCGAAAACTTCCCGCGCGTCAGAAACGGTTCCTGTTACGGCCGCAGCAGCAACCATGAGGGGACTCATCAGCAGGGTGCGCCCGGTGGGGCTTCCCTGGCGGCCTTTGAAGTTCCTGTTGCTGGAGCTGGCGCATACCTGGTCGCCAATTAACTTGTCCGGATTCATGGCCAGGCACATGGAACACCCCGCTGTCCTCCATTCGAAACCTGCGTCTGTAAAGATTTTATCAATTCCTTTTTCCTGGGCAATTTTCGCCACTACTTGCGAGCCGGGAACGGCAATGGCTTTAACGGAATCCGCCACCTTTCGGCCCGTTAGGTATTTGGCCACCTCTTCCAGATCGCTGAGTCGGCCGTTGGTACACGATCCCAGAAATGCCACGTCTACGGCAATGCCCTTAATGGGGCTACCACCCGCAAATTTCATAAACTCCAGGGCTTCTTCCACACCCGCCCTCTGATCGGGCGAAACGGAATCCGGCGAAGGAATGTTTTCGTCGATCGAAATACCTTGCCCGGGATTGATACCCCAAGTGACGGTGGGAGCAATGTCGGCTGCTTCAATCGTTACCCTATCGTCGTATTCACAATCGGGATCCGATGCATAGGCCCGCCAACGCTCCACCGCGGCGTCCCATTGCTTGCCTTTTGGCGAGTAGGCCCGTCCTTTCAGATATGCGAAGGTTTTATTATCGGGATTGACGTAACCGCAGCGCGCTCCGCCCTCGATGGACATGTTGCAGACGGTCATGCGTTCTTCCATCGACATGGCATCGAATACTTCTCCGCCGTACTCGTAGGCATACCCAATCCCACCATTGACTCCCAATTGGCGAATGATGTGGAGGATTACGTCCTTGGCATATACCCCGGGGTTCAAATGACCGGTCACATTAATGCGGCGCACCTTCAGTTTGCTCATGGCCATGGTTTGAGAGGCCAGGATATTGCGCACCTCGCTGGTGCCCACTCCAAAAGCAATGGCGCCGAATGCGCCATGGGTCGAGGTATGCGAATCTCCACAGGCTATGGTGCTACCCGGTTGAGTGATGCCCTGTTCGGGTCCAACGATGTGGAGAATCCCTTGCTTACCGGAATTCAGATCAAAAAATGTAATGTCAAATTCTTGGCAGTTTTTCCTCAGCTCCTTTATCATTGCATCAGCCAGTGAATCTGAAAATGGCTCCGTAAACTCATTGGTGGGAACGATGTGATCTACGGTGGCAAAGGTGCGCTGAGGAAATTTTACCCCGAGACCCATTTCTTTGAGCATACCAAAGGCCTGCGGACTGGTCACCTCGTGGATGAGGTGAGTTCCGATAAACAATTGCGTTTGGCCGGTGGATAAGGTCCGTACCACGTGTGCATCCCACACTTTTTCAAAAAGGCTTTTTCCCATGAATAGAAACCTCGTCTTTCCTAAAATCGAATAAGTAAGAGGAAAACGACCAGACAGGGCAACTTCTTTTGGATTTGTCACAAAAGGCACGGGTCGGGGGTGTCAAGGCGTTCGGAAGGAGGGGCGGATCAAACGGAGAGCGGGTTTTCCAACCCGCTTTTAAGGATAATGGCGGACAGGAATGTCCACCCTCCTTTAGGACTTAGGTCTCGGAGAAGGGGTCAGGCATTTATTTTCAACATGGGGACATGTCAAAAATCAACGACTGACCCCGACGGGCGCTTTTGATGAACCACAGATTACACGGATGGGCGCGGATGGAGAAGGAGAGGTTAAAATAACAACGTTCCCTTCGGTCACTTGATCCGGCTAGGCCGGAAATGGCCTCACCGCAATCGGGGGATAAACCCCCTCCTACAGTTTCGTAATAGGTTGTCAATAAAACATCCCTACAGACGATTGTTTAAGATACCTGAGTAGTTACGAAATATTAATAAACAACGCTTCCTTTCGGCGATCGAGCCCTATATGAATTATCACGACGGTTCGCTCGGCGATCGAGCCCTACCTTAGCGTTCGGAAGGGGTCAGCATCACCCGCGCATCGCCTCTAACCCGCAGATCTCACTACTGAGCAAACTTCTTTGCCCAAGAGTCGCGCAATCCCACCGTTCGATTGAATACGATCTTATCCTCGGTAGTGTCGGGATCGATACTGAAATATCCTTTGCGCTCGAACTGGATTGGATCTCCGACTTTGGCATTGGCCAACTCGGGTTCTCCATAGGCGATGATAACCTTCAAGGAATCCGGATTGAGGTTCTGCATAAAGTCGCCCCCATCATCTGGATTCTCCCGGTTAAACAATGGCTCGTATAGACGAACCTCCAATGCTACGTTTTCGGTTGCACTGACGAAGTGTATAGTTCCTTTGACCTTGCGACCATCTGGCGTGCTGGCGCCGCGGGATTGGGGATCGAACTCGGCCAGAATTTCCGCGACTTTCCCGTCCCCGTCCACCACGATTTTACGGGCGGTTATGTAACAGGCGTAACGCAGGCGAACTTCGCGCCCCGGGCCCAGTCGAAAATATTTTTTGGGAGGATCCTCCATGAAGTCACCTCGCTCGATATAAATCTCGCGCGTCAATGGAATTTTGCGCGTGCCAAAGGCCTCATTGCCCGGGTGGTTTGGCCCTTCATACCATTCAACCTTCCCGGCGGGGAAATTAGTGATGGTTACCTTGAGTGGGTCCAGTACCGCCATGCGCCTGGCTGCTTTTGCTTCCAGATCCCGCCTCAGGCAAAATTCGAGCAATGCGATATCAATAAGCTGGTTCTGTTTGGTTACTCCAGCACGTTTTGCCAGTTCCCGAATCGATTCAGGGGTGTAGCCTCGTCTCCGGTAGCCACTTAGAGTGGGCATTCTCGGGTCGTCCCATCCACTCACATGGCCCTCCTCTACTAACCTACGCAATTTGCGTTTGCTCATTACCGTATAGGTCAGGTTGAGTCTGGAAAATTCAATTTGTCGCGGTTTTGCGGGAACCGGCAAGTTGTTAATATACCAGTCGTAGAGTGGACGATGATTTTCAAATTCCAGGGAACAAAGACTGTGAGTGATGCCCTCAATGGCATCTCCCTGCCCGTGGGCGAAATCATACATGGGATAAATGCACCATGCATCCCCTGTGCGGTAATGGTGGTGGTGGAGGATTCGGTAGAGGGTGGGATCGCGCATGTTCAGGTTGGGATGGGACATGTCGATTTTGGCCCGAAGGACTTTTGATCCATCCTCAAATTGCCCGTTTTTCATGCCGGCAAAAAGCGCCAGGTTTTCTTCTATGGCACGGTCGCGATAAGGGCTGTTCTTTCCCGGTTTGTTCAACGTTCCACGATATTCTTTCATCGCTTGGGGACTCAGGTCGTCCACGTAAGCCTTTCCCTGCTCGATCAAGTAAATTGCCCATTCGTAAAGCTGCTGGTAGTAATCGGATGCAAAAAAGAGATTGTCACCCCAATCTACCCCCAGCCAAGAAAGGTCTTTCTTGATCGCTTCGACGTAGTGCATGTCTTCCTTGCTGGGGTTGGTGTCGTCGAACCGCAGGTGAAACCGTCCCCCGTAATCCCGGGCAATGGTGTAATTGGTAAAAATGGCTTTGGAATGCCCGATATGCAGGTAGCCGTTGGGCTCGGGTGGGAAACGGGTTACGATTTTCTCATTTGTTCCCGCAGCCAGCTCCTCATCGATAATTTCCCTGATAAAATTGGTGGCCGTCGGATTGTCGCTCATGGTAAAGGGCTGTTGGTGTTGACAAATCGTCAAGTTGTCAATGTTTGGCCACTCAAATTGACAGAAAACCGATGGGGAGGAAGGCGTCACTGAGGGCAGTCCACTTCCGTCCAAAGGGGCGGAGGAAGGGGTCAAGTCGCGGAGGAAGGGGTCTACCGAGGAGCTTGCGACGACACCTCAACAAGCGAGATTCTGAGATTCCGAGATGATTAGAAAATAGCCACTACCGAGCCTGTAAAGGCGACATGATCACCAGAAAACAAAAGCACAAATACAGGAATAAACATGGATGGTCAGGATAGACAGGATGGGGTCAAAGGTCTCCAATCCTGGGCATCCTCTAAATCCATGTGAATAAACCAGACCGAGGTAATTCTGCTGTGCTTTGAACAACACACAGCCATTTTGTGACTTTTGTGCCTTTTGTGGCTGATAAGGAGAGAAATTGGCCACAAAAGGCACAAGAAGCACAAGAAACACAAATACAGAGATCGGGGAAGGGGTCTACCGAGCGCGGGGGAAGGGATCTACCGAGGAGCTTGCGACGACACCTCAACAAGCGAGATTCTGAGATTCTGAGATGATTAGAAAATAGCCACTACCGAGCCTGTAAAGGCGACATGATCACCAGAAAACAGCAGAGGAAGGGGTCAAACCTTGAACCTCGCACTGACGTGCAAGATTCCAAGGAATGACCCCGACGCACAAATACAGGAATAAACATGGATGGACAGGATGGACAGGATGAGGTCAAAGGTCTCCAATCCTGGGCATCCTCTACATCCATGTGAATAAACCAGACCGAGGTAATTCTGCTGTGCTTTGAACAACACACAGCCATTTTGTGACTTTTGTGCCTTTTGTGGCTGATAAGGAGAGAAATTGGCCACAAAAGGCACAAGAAGCACAAGAAACACAAATACAGAGATCGGGGAAGGGGTCTACCGAGCGCGGGGGAAGGGATCTACCGAGGAGCTTGCGACGACACCTCAACAAGCGAGATTCTGAGATTCTGAGATGATTAGAAAATAGCCACTACCGAGCCTGTAAAGGCGACATGATCACCAGAAAACAGCAGAGGAAGGGGTCAAACCTTGAACCTCGCACTGACGTGCAAGATTCCAAGGAATGACCCCGACGCACAAATACAGGAATAAACATGGATGGACAGGATGGACAGGATGAGGTCAAAGGTCTCCAATCCTGGGCATCCTCTACATCCATGTGAATAAACCAGACCGAGGTAATTCTGCTGTGCTTTGAACAACACACAGCCATTTTGTGACTTTTGTGCCTTTTGTGGCTAATAAGGAGAGAAATTGGACACAATAGGCATCAGAAGCACAAATACAGAATTAATATTGAACAACGCTTCGCTTGATCCGGCTGCGCCGGAACAGGATCGCTTCGCGAAGAGGAATTTAGCCCCGGTTCAAAAATCGCTGCATACGGGCCAATACCCGCCTCCGGCCCAAAACCTCCAACATGGGCAGTAAATCGGGTCCTCCCCCAGTTCCAGAGACGGCAAAACGTGTAATGGGAAACCACCCGAAGGGTTTTTCCCGATGGTGGGCATGGGCCAGCTTCATAAACCCTTCTTCCAGACTAGCCCTCGACCAATCCTCCATCGCACTCAAATAGGCAAAAACTTCCCTCAGTTTTTGCCGGGAATCACCCTTTTTGCGAAGCCGCGCCCGCACTTTTTCATCTACCGGGTAGGAATCGCTGAAAAAGTAACTCACAAATTGGGGCAAATTTTTGAGGGATCGGACTTTTTCCTGACAAAGGGCCAAAACAGCCCGGGAGTAAGCTGAATCGGACAACGCTAACCCGAATTGCTCCAAAACGGGACTGGCGCGGTCGATAAATTCTTGCAGAGGCAGGCGTCGCAGATGCTCGGTATTAATGTGAGCCAGCTTTTTTTCATCGAAACGGGCATTTCCCTTCTGGATTCCGTGCAGGTCAAATTTTTCCACCAATTCGTTTAGGGACATGACCTCGCTACCGTCTTTTGGATTCCATCCTAGAAGGGCTAAAAAGTTGACCAGAGCGGCTGGAAGATAGTGACGCCTTACGTAGTCTTCCAGGTGGACTCCGTCGCCCCGCTTGCTCATTTTTCCCGGCCCGGTGCTGTTCAAGATCATAGATATATGGGCAAATTGGGGCAGGGGCGTTCCCAAAGCTTGGAAAAGTTCACAATGTTTGGTGGTGTTGGAAAGGTGATCCTCACCCCGAATTACGTGGGTAATCCCCATGGTGATATCGTCTACCACGTTTACCAGGTGGAAAACCGGTTCCCCCGTCGAGCGAACGATGACAAAGTCTTTTTCCTCCGCTCGAACCACCTTGCCTCGAATCATGTCTTCAATCACCTGCGGTTTGGCCCGAACCTTATCTACTTTGGCTTTCAGGTAGTGGTCATATTCCACGTACCTCTCACCTTCCAAACGAAAGAAAATTGCCCCATCTTTTTGGTAAGTTCTCCCGGCGTCTTTCAGGGCTTGCAGGTGTTCACGGTATATCGCCGTTCTTTGGCTTTGGAAGTAAGGTCCGTAGTCTCCACCGACTTCCGGCCCTTCGTCCCAATTCAATCCCAGCCAACGCATGCCATCCAACAAGACCTGGAGGGCTTTCTCCGCATTGCGTTGACGATCGGTATCCTCGATGCGAAGCACAAATTTGCCACCGGTTCGGCGCGCATAAAGCCAGTTAAACAAAGCAGTCCGCGCGCTTCCCAGGTGAAAGCTTCCGGTTGGACTGGGGGCAAATCGCACGCGAACTTCTGACATTTCTAATTTGGTTTCGAACTTGGGAAAAGAACCTAAGATGAAGGCGGGGGTCAAATCCGGAATGGCACTATCTTCCCTGCAAATTTTTAACAACGCTCCCTTTGGTCGCTTGATCCGGCTGCGCCAAGGGTCTACGGCGTGACAGGTCCGGCTTGGCCGGAACAGGATCGCTTCGCGAACAGGATTCTAATTCTTTACTTTCCTTTTGGCGCGCAGCGCCATCCTGTTGCCGACTTGTCACGCCTTAACTCATTGAAGGCGGAAGGCATCCAGCCGCAAAGCGGCGATGTTAAGAAATATGTAACAACTCAGGTCTCCATAGCCTAACCTGCATTACTCATAAATTTTCATGGAATGGTGATTGAGAGAACTGTAGGAGGGGGTTTATCCCCCGATTGCGGTGGGGCCATTTGGAGGATCGGGGCGTAAAGCCCCTCCTACAGTTTCGTAATACGTTATCGATAAAACATTCATGCGGACGATTGTTCAAGATACCTGAGTAGTTACAGAAATATTAATAAACAACGCTCCCTTCGGTCGCTTGATCCGGCTTTGCCGGAACAGGATCGCTACCGCGAACAGGATGGACCACGGATTAAATGGATAGGATAGGGGAAGGGGTCGGCCCGGCTTCACCCGCCTGTCTGCGTGCGGCGCACAGGCAGGCGCATCGGCTCGATGCTCGCCAGGAATTTTTGAGATATGCGGGCTACCGAGTGAACGCTTTGGCCCGACTCGAACTCTAAGAAAATACATTTATCCATTTTTTAATGAAATTGCTGGTATTAGTAGGCGGAATAGCACTGAGCCTGATTTTCATGGTCGGCTGCTCGACTACTCCTGCCGAACAAGCCTACAACAACCTGGAACCCGCTCCGGTAAAATCCAAAAAAGAGAAACCGATCCGGAAAAACCTGGTATTTCCCAAAGCCATTGCAGGAATGCCCTTCCTGTCAATCAATGTCCACGAGGCGAATCATCCGGGTTACGGGGTGGCATATCAATATGGTAATGAGGAAACCCAGGTGGATATTTCCATTTTTGACCGGGGATACAAAGATATCGAGGACGGAATATTCTCTGAAGGCGTTCATCGCTACTTTGAGGAAGGTAAGGCCCAAATAGCTGCGGTCGAAAGGCAAGGCCATTACAGTATACGCGAAATTGAAACCGATGACTGGATAATGGTCGGAGGCCAGGCCTTTTTGCATTTCAAATTCAGCTTTTCGGATCATTATGGTCTAAAATCCTCCCACCTTCTCATGACTGGCTATAATGGACAGTTTTTAAAGATCCGCCTTACCACTTTAGATGAAGAACTCAAGGATGGCGTATTTGAAGCCTTCAGGTCCGACTTTGGGCGGCTGCTGAGCGGAACGACCACCTCCTAACCCGCAAATCTCACTACCGAGCGAACGCGACAGCCCCCCAATCTTCTACTGCGCTCCGAATTTTGCGGGACATCCGGGTTAACCACCCCATTTAAACCACAGGGTGGTCAAGCCGGGAAGGGTAATTTCGACCGAATCCAGCAAATCATCACACCCATGTCCCGTCGTATAGACTTCACCCAGATTACCGGTTCCGGTTCCTCCATATTCCCAGGCATTGGTATTCAAAATTTCACGCCATGTTCCTGCGTAAGGCACGCCGATTCGGCAATGCGATCGCAAAACCGGCGTAAAGTGGCACACCACCAATAGGGTATCGGCCTTGTTGTGTCCATATCGTATAAAGGACAGCATTCCGCTTTCTGCGTCATTGCAGTTTACCCAGCGGAACCCCTCCGGCGTGTCGTCCTTTTCGTACAATGCCAGGTTTGACTGGTAGGAAAGGTTGAGGTCTCTTACCAGGAGGCGGATGCCTTCGTGGTCGGCATACTGGCACAAGTGCCAATCGAGACTGCCGTCGTAACGCCACTCGGATGACTGGCCAAACTCAGTCCCCATAAATAAACACTTCTTGCCCGGATAAGCCCACATGTAACCGTAGAGAGCTCTCAGAGTCTGTGACTTTTCCGCGATTGATCCGCCGGCCATCTTGTTGATCATCGACCCTTTTCCGTGCACGACCTCATCATGGGAAAACACCGATACAAAGCACTCTGAAAACTGATAGAGCATGCCGAAAGTCAGATTGTCGTGGTGCCACTTCCGGAAAACCGAATCCTTGCTGAAATAGAGCAGGGTGTCGTGCATCCAGCCCATATTCCATTTAAAATCAAATCCCAGACCTCCGTGTTCGGGTGGTTTGGTAACCCCGCCCCAGGAAGTGGATTCCTCCGCGATCATCAGGGCGCCCGGATAGTATTGATGCACCAGCGAATTGGTTTTCCGGATAAACGCAATGGCTTCAATATTTTCGCGCCCGCCATATTGGTTGGGTAGCCATTCACCTTCATCGCGCGAATAGTCCAGGAAAAGCATGGAAGCGACCGCATCTACCCGCAATCCGTCGATGTGATACCGGTCAAACCAGGACAGGGCATTGCCCACCAGAAACTGGGACACCTCGTTGCGTCCGTAATTAAAAATCAATGTGCCCCAGTCCTGGTGATGTCCCTTGCGCGGGTCGGCGTGGTTGTAGAGGTGGGTTCCATCGAAATCGGCCAGGGCAAACGTATCTCTGGGAAAGTGGGCCGCTACCCAGTCCATGATGACGCCAATACCCTTCTGATGGAGTAGGTCCACCATCTGTTTAAATTCATTGGGGTGTCCGTAACGGTGTGTCGGGGCGTAGAATCCGGTGACCTGATACCCCCAGGAGCCGGTAAATGGGTGCTCGGCCAGTGGCATAAACTCAACGTGCGTAAAACCCATTTCACGCACGTAATCCCCCAACTGCTCGGCCATTTCGACATAACTGAGCGGACGACCGCCATCCTCTATCACTTTTTTCCAGGAACCGAAGTGCACCTCGTAAATGGAAATGGGATCCACTGGGCTTCTTTGCCGCTCGCAGCGGTTTTCAATCCATTCTTCATCCTTCCATTGGTAATCATTGAGAGGGTAAAGAATGGAACTGTTGTGCGGAGGTGGTTCAAAATAAATCCCGTAAGGATCCGTCTTGAGAAGGAGGTGATCTTCCCGGGTCAAAATTTCAAATTTGTAGTGGGTTCCTTCCTGAAGACCGGGGACAAATAATTCCCAAACGCCCGAAGACCCGAGGGCGCGCATGGCATGAAAACGCCCATCCCAATGATTAAAATCGCCCACCACGGAAACCCGTTTGGCGGTGGGAGCCCACACCGCGAAGCTGGCGCCTTTTACGCCTTCTACTTCCCGCAGATGGCCCCCCAGCTTTTCATAAACCCGGTGGTCATTGCCTTGGGAGAAGAGGTATAGATCCGTTTCCCCCAAAGTCGGCAAAAAGCCATAGGGATCGTAAAATTGCCGTATCTCCCCATTGTGGCAGGTAATCCTCAACCGGTATTTGAAAGGCTTTTTGCGGCCGGTTATGAATCCCTCAAAGAAACCTTCGGGGGCCAGGGATTTCAGCGGAAAACGATTTTCCGCAGTTTTGGAAATCTCGACGACCTCGCAACTGGCTGCATCTCTCACAAAAGCGCGGGCTACCAGCCCCTTTTTTCCATTATTATGGCAGGCATGGAGACCCATCAAGCTGTGAGGAGACGCACATCGCGCGGACAGAACCGATTCCAGTTCTATATCGGAAATTATCACTACGAGTAATCCAGACCTGTTTACAGTTTATTTGACGTCGGCAAACGAGCCCAATGCCATGATTTTCCGCCATATCAAAGGGCTTTTGGGGGAATCACAAGAATGAAACCTTCACCCTCTTCAAGCAGTCCCAAGCGTAGCCGCTAAAGGATCCGCCCAGGACCAAATAAATATCTTGTGCCCTAACCAGCCTGTCATAAATGTCTGCACAGTGCGTCTAAAATCCTGGATCGCTAACCTTTTCCTGCTACCGATTTTTCTGATCGGAACTCTTTCTGCCCAGGAAATACAGTTGGTTTCGGATAAACCGATTGAGTTCGATGAAGCCGAAAAACGAATGATTGCTACCGGCGAGGCGGCGCTCACTTATGGGGACCTCATTTTGAGGGCCAATCGCATCGTTTACGACCAGGGAAATGGCATCGCCGACGCGGAGGGAAACATCCGCATTTCACAAAAAGGCTACCGGCTCATAGCGGAACGCTTGAAAATCAACCTGAAGACCCAGGAAGTAGAAGCTCAGAAGGTTCGGTTCGGCTCACCACCCATTTACGCTGAGGCGGAGTACGGAACCGGCAACCAAACGCGTATGGAGCTAAAAAACGCCAAGGTCTTTTACCGCGAACCCGACAAGTATACGCCCAAAATGTCCATCGCAAACTTCGTGATTGAAGGCGGTGAAATTGTAGCGGGCGAAGGCGTTCTTTTCGAGGTGCTGGGTTTGCCGGTCTGGTATCTGTCCAGACTCCGGATTCCAACCGATGTGGAACCGTTTAAAGTGCGGGCCAAACTGGGAACACGGGGAAACCTGGGGGGGTTCTTCCAGAGCCAGTTCCTCTTTCCTGCCAGCGACAGCTTGTTTGCTGGGGGGAATATCGATTATTACAGCAAACGCGGCCTTTTTATTGGACCCTCATTCGCCCTGGAAAAGGAAACGGAAACCGGCTTCGCCTCCGGGATTATCTCGACCGGAATTATCAAAGATGGCGGAGACCTTGGATTCGATATCTTTGGGGAACCAGTCCCCCGGCGCCGGCACTTCGTTGAAGGTAACTACCTGCAACAGTGGGCCGGCAACATTCAGGCCCATGCCGTATTGAATTTTTGGAGTGATCCGGAAGTAAGGCGCGACTTTCACTTCGACGACTTTTACCATAATCAACAGCCAGATAATTTTTTCGAATTTATACACCAGCAACCCGATTGGGCATTTTCAGCCTTTGCCCGGGCGGATGCCAACGATTTTTACAATCCATTGGACCTGCCCATCGTGGCCTCGCCAACCCAACGTGCCTTCCTGTTTGAAGAAAAACTTCCCGAAGTTCGTTTCGACCTCCACCCGGTCCATCTGGCCAGCGGAATTTACCAGGAGTTATCCTTGAGCGCTTCACAAAGCGCACACACCTTTTTTGTCGGCGACCTGTCCAGGAAAGAACGTTTCACAACCCTGGATGGATTCTATCGTCTCAGTAAAAACCTGCCGTTAAGCGCGGGCGTTAACCTGAATCTCTTTGCCGGTGTGCGTTTTGCGGAATGGGAAGATGTGCCGACCTTAAGGGGCCAGACCGGCAAAAAATCCTTTGCAATCCCCTACCCGCAATTCGCTATGATGTCCCATCCCAATGCGCCGGTGAGGGATCTGCGCATTGAGAATCAAAGCTTCTCCCAGTCGCTGGGGGACATCGGTTTTGACTTGGAAGCACAGTATTCGAGACATTGGCAACTGCAAAACCGCGTGTGGAAAATCAATGGGCTTAAGCACGTGGTAAAACCTTATCTGCAATTTCGTCACAATCCGGCCAGCCAACCCTACGGTATGGCAGGGAGATCCGGATTGGTCTACACACAAGATACCAACCTCCCGAATTGGGATCTGGCAACCCGCCGGGACATGGTGTTTGCCCAAGAGCAAACCCTGGCCCGAGTTGGTCTCAAAAACCAGGTGTTTACCCGGCGAAAGGACTATGGCTCCCGTGAATTGGCGAACTGGAATCTGGCCGCAGACTATTTTTTTAATGGGCCTTTCAAAAACGATATCAGCTTTCTTTATTCAGAATTCTCCTTTACTCCAGCCCAGTGGCTGGCAATCGGAATCTTTTCCCGGTTCACCACCGAAAACCTTAAACTGTGGGAGTTAAATTCCCAGTTGCGCATTCAGGATGCTGACCTGTGGTACATCCAATACCGCAACGCGTTGGCAAAACTGGATGATGGCTTTGGTTATCTCGGCCGGACCGTCGAGGACGGAAATATGGGCGTCTATCCCTTCCTGGACGTGGATCAGCACTCCTTGGAAGTGGGCTACAAATTAAACGATAAATTCCGGTTGCAAGGATTAGTGAGATACGACTTTGTATTGAAAGATTTTACCGAAAAACACTACTCACTTTTTCAGAAATTTGGCCGGGCCGTGGAAGTGGAATATCGCATCTCCCTACGCGAAAGGGCTCTGCGGGAAGAGGACTGGGCATTTCGCATCGGCCTGCAACTCGTTTCCTTTTAATTTTTGCCATGGAAAACATAGTGCTCAGCGGCCTCGACCACCCCATCCGTTTGTCCGTCTTTGAAGGCCCCCTTGATTTGCTGCTCTTCCTCATCCGCAAACAGGAAATTGATATATACGACATTCCGGTTGAGCAGGTTACCGATCAATACCTGGCCGTTCTCTACCAAATGGAAAAACTCAACCTGGAAACCGCTGGTGAATTCTTTGTCATGGCGGCGACACTGATGGAAATCAAAAGTCGCATGTTGCTTCCCAAAAGTGAACAGGTTGCCCAATCTGAAGAGGAGGACGATGAAGTCGATCCGCGTTGGGAACTAGTCCATCAATTGCTCGAGTACAAAAAGTTTAAAGAGGCCGCTTCCGATCTCGATTCTCTGATTAAGGACCAGCAGAAACTCGTGCCTCGCGACGTCCAGGGAAGACGATCCGACCTGGGACCCCGGCCCATCAGAAAATCCGATAAGATGGAGCTGTGGAATGCATTTAATCAGGTTCTGCACCGTCTGTCTGAGCGCCTGGTGGTGGGAGAAATCCACGATGAAAATGTAACGGTGGCAGATCAAATGGATTTTATTCTGCGAATTACCAGCCAGCCCGGTCCCCATGCGCTCACAAAACTTTTCGATGAAACAACCACTTTAACTTTGGTCGTTTACACCTTTTTGGCCTGCCTCGAATTGGCGCGTTTAAACAAAGTTATTATTTGGCAAAGGGAAACTTTTTCGGAAATATTTTTCCAAGGAGTGACACAGAATGAGCTTGAAATAGACCATGGCGCCCTGTTGGTAGGAGGAGACGATGGAGGGTAATAGAAAGCCAAAAAACTCGATTTTGCTGGGTCTTGGCCTCGATAATGAGGACGAGCACAAACGCATTACTTCCGCCGAAAAATTTGCCATTTTGGGTGGGTCCAAGGAGACTCATGACAAAATGACGGAGACCGTGGTGAAAACTTTTGAGGAGATGGACCGCAAAGGAAAATCTTTGGAAATTATTGAACCGCAAGAGTTAAAAGACCTTCTCGACAAGAATACTCCCGCCTGATCCAGGTAGGTGGCCACAGGTCAGATTCGAGTTAGCCCGTATATTTCACTACTGGGCGTTCTGAAGGGGTCAAACCTTGCATCAAGCATTGGCATGCTAGATGCCAAGGAATGACCCCGACGGGCATTGCAGCTCCCGCCTGATCCAGGTTGGCGGCCAAACTCCTGTTCGATGCCGTTCTGGCGTTGGTTTCAGTTGCAATTTGTTTCATGTATTTGTCAGAGTTATGAGTATGTCCGATAAAATTTCTTCTTTAACCACCGATACTTTTAAAAATGCGATTGCGGAAACTTCTACCGCTGTGGTCGATTTTTGGGCGCCTTGGTGCGCTCCCTGCCGGACCATGGGAGCTATCCTGGAAGAACTGGCCGGGGAAGTGGACGACTCTACTAAAATTTTTAAAGTCGACGTGGACCAACACGCTCTGCTGGCCGGTCAGTTCAGTATTCGTTCCATTCCCACCCTGCTGATCTTCAAGGACGGAAACCTGGCCCATACCATCGTTGGGGTAACCCAAAAGGACGCCTTGAAAGCCAAGCTGAGTTAAGAAATCGGGTAACAACTCAGGTCTCCATAGCCTAGATCGTCGGAAAGTATGAGAATGAAATTGGGCTTTGCTTGAAGGATAAAGGATGAAGGCAGAAGGATAATTAGAAGAAACGAGAAAATTTTCATGAGATGGTGATTGGGAGAACTGTAGGAGGGGGTTTATCCCCCGATTGCGGTGAGGCCATTTGGAAGATCGGGGGATAAACCCCCTCCTACAGTATCGTAATAGGTTATCAATAAAACATCCATGCGGACCATTGTTTAAGATACCTGAGTAGTTACGAATCCGGAACTATCAGCGCCTGGTTTCCTGGGCTGACTTGCAAATTCTCAGCCGGTTAGACAAGCAATCCTAAACTCAGCAAAACTGAATATACTACCAGCAGAGAGGCCATTTTAGCCAAGAGCTGGTTGAAGTCGTCCCCCGTGGCCGCTTTGCCCAATCCTGCCCATAATACATATCCCAAGGGTAAAGTGAGCAGAGGCAGTTGCAGCCAGCTTGAATTCAAGAGGTGAGCCAACCCGATGCATACTCCATAGGCCCAGAGTAAAAAGATACGGAATTCCCAGAGAGAAAAAACGGGCCCAAAACGCAGGGTCAGGGTACGTTTGTTGGCCAGACGATCTGTTTCCATATCGCGGTGATTGTTTACCACCAAAAGGTTGGCGCTGAGGCTGCCAATACCGGTTGCGACCAATACCGCTTCCCAAGAGAAATAACCCGTTTGCACGTAAAAGGTAAAGCAAACCGCGACCAGTCCAAAAAAGAGCATGACAAATACCTCTCCCAGGCCAACATAAGCCAAAGGAAAGGGCCCGGCGGTGTAAGCATATCCACAGGCGATGCTGCAAATTCCCACCGGCAGCAACCACCAGCCTGCAAACGGAATCAGCATGAAACCAACCGCCAAAGCCGCCAGAAATGTCAGCGCCGTTATTCTTCTCATAACTTCAGGTTTTATGAGCCCGGCCGCAACCGCCCGCGTCGGACCTAGCCGCGCTTCGGTATCCGCGCCTTTTTTAAAATCGTAGTAGTCGTTGGCAAAATTAGTGGCTATTTGAAGGAGCAGGGCAAAGGCCAGACAGATCAAGGCCGGTCGCTCATTAAACCCTCCTTCCCGGTAGGCCAAGGCCGTTGCCACAACCACCGGGGCTATGGCGGCGGGAAGCGTCTTGGGGCGGGCTGCCAGAATCCAGGGCTTCACACTCATAGTTCGGGGAGCCGCTCTGTTTTCGCTACTTGCAAATGTGTTTCCAGATTGCGAATCCATTGAAGTACTGCCGGTTTGCGAGCCTCCCGGCGACCATCCGGTAACCGTGGATACCATGCCTTCAAAAAATCATAAGCTTCCGCGTATCTTTTCTCTTCAAGCAGTAAACGAGCCACCATCCTCCCGGCTAAAAAGGCATGGTCTGACTTTTCCAAAGCGGTCTGAAAATATTTTAAGGCAAGCGCTCGATCTTGCAAGGTTCTTTCCGCCAGGAAGCCTGCGCCCAACCACCAATCTGGGTTATTTTCAAACCAGGGACGGGAAGTTTCATAAAATTCCAGAGCCTTTTTACCATATTCCGCTCGAATTCCATTCTCAATTGCACCTTTCGCTTTCCGGGATTCGATTTTCCAGGCTGCACAATCGTAAGCCAACGTCTGGGCTGCCAACCGCCAGTAATCAAGGTTACGCGGATTCACTGCGGTGGCAAAACGGTAGTGATCCCTAAGAGAACGCTCATCCTTTTCCATCCAGGACCCGTATCCGCGGATCCAATACCATTGAGAAATAATTTCGCGGACATAGCCGCTGTGCGCAGGGCGAGTTTGCATACCATCCCCAGTTAACTTAAATCCGGCATTGATTAACCCGGTTGCGGCCAGGGCAATTATTACAAAGAGAAAGCCGTTCACAGGTCTCTCCTCCGAAATACCAGCGCGCCCAGTCCAGCAAAGAGCGCGGCATAACACAGACCGGACAAACTGGCCCGTAAAAGAATTCCCGTTGAAACAACACCTTCAAGCCAGATCTGAGACGACAAATTCCAGGTTGCGAATTGGGGCAAAAACAAGCGGATAATATCCAATAGAACCCCTCCCGCTCCCTCCATGGAATCCGCCAACGTATAGGCTTCCGCCACTACCAGGGAACCCATCCAAAACAGCAGGCTCGCCATGGCGGTAAAGAGGAAAGACCGGGACAAGCTGGCAAAGAACAAGCTCAGTCCGGTGATTACGAGCAACATCACCAATTTTAAGAAAATCAATTGGAACCAGCCCCCTGCACCGGGAAGTGGGGTCCTATCGCCGGACAACTGCCCTACTGCCGCAATTTGCTGATGGAGGAGCAGCCAATGAAAGATATCGGCAACCACAACTGCCGAGCCCACCGCTATCCACACTCCCAATCCTTTCCCCAGAATGAACTCCATCCGGCTTAAGCGGCGCACAAACCACATGTGGGAAGTCCTTCGGTCGACAAAGCAGTAAAATTGATGGGCCAACATGAGGATTAGAAATGCTCCAGCAAATACCTGAATAACCGTCTGACCGAGGTCAAAAAACATTTTCGGGCCCGAACTCCCCCACGGCAGACTCGACAAAGTGCGGCTAAAAAAGACGAACAACAACACGGCGCCGGCCGAAAGCGAAAACCACCGGTTGTGCAGAGCCGATGACAGGGAATCCCCAATCATGAGCCAGATGCGGTGAATGCTATCCGTCATTGGATTCCACCTCCCCACCCCGCAAATAGCTCAAAAGCCAGCTTTCCAGATTGGGCTCAAAGTCGGGTTCTCCCCAAAAGACGGTTTTCCCTTCATGCAATATCAGCACTTTCCGGCAAAATTCCTCCATGCGCGATAAATAGTGGGAGCAGAGGATGAGCGTTTTTCCCTCAGCCTTGAGGTTTTGCAGCACCTTTCCCACCTGGTCGCGGGCCAGGGGATCCAGGCCATCCGTAGGCTCGTCCAGGATCAGAATTTTCGGATCGTGGACCAGAGCCTGGGCAAATCCCAGTCGCTGCAGTGAGCCTTTAGACAGCGTGTGTATGCGCTTGCCCGCCTGATCTTGCAGACCCATCGCCTCGATGCAGTAATGGATCCTGCTCGTTAAGCCAGCCGCCTTAAGACCGCTCATTTTACCGAGGAACCGAAGCGTCTTTTCAACCGTCATGTAACCGGGAAAATCGGGCTTCTCCGGTAAAAAACCAATCGCGTCTCTCCGAATAGCCTGGGCCGGAGCTTTTCCGTAAATGAGAACGGAGCCGGTAGTAGGCCTGGTTAAGCCGCAGATGAGTTTTACCAGGGTTGTTTTTCCCGAACCGTTCCCCCCCAAAATCCCTACCGTCTCGCCCGCGGGAATGTCCAGGCTCACGTCATGCAGGGCGAATACAGCGGGATTACCCCAACCATCGTAAAAAGTTTTACCCAACCCAGCCGTGGAAATCGCCAACTTCATCCACCAAGTCAAGTAATGACAAACTGCCGGTGAATGGGCTGCCGACTACCATCCTGCTGCTCCTTACTCCTTATAAAACTGGCCATTTCCTCACTCAGCGCCCGGGTGAATGCCAGGCACTCTTCCCGAACGCCCTCTACTTCCAGCTGAACGCGTCCATCAGGCAAATTTTTAACAAAACCAGTTACTTCATACCCTTTGGCCAGCTGAAAAGTCGTGAAACGAAACCCCACTCCTTGAACGTGACCACCAAAATACACGGTCCTGTGATACACCTCTTCTCCCATAGTTATTTATCTATTCCTATTTAAATCAAAGGGTTATAAATCTTCGCTAATCTAAGCAAATTTTTGGATGGGTTCAATAACCGACTTTCCCCTCAAAATAAACTTGCCAATGGCTGATAAATTCAAAGTGTCGGAAGCACGATACCTGCAATGGTTGCTGCTTCGGCACGACATGAAGAACTTCGACCACGATCATTTTTTTGAAGGAGATTGGGAGGAAAGAGGCGATCTCGCCTGGAACGAATTCGACTGGGAATTGTTCCTGCAACGTCAGGATCGTGAAACCCAACGCTTTATTGGCAAATATAATCGTCTTCCCCCAAGTCTCAACCGCATCGATAAAGTGGCCCACATTATGGGCTGGGATGCCAGTGATTGGTCTTTGAACGACCTCTCATTTGACGATGACGGTGCAGATTTCCCCTGGAACCTGGATGCGCCGGATGATGATGATTGTGATCAAGATCCTTATACGCTCCACCGGCACCCCCTGTTTATCGCCGTCTCGGGGCTTTACGACTCCGTCCTGCATATTTGGAACAATTTACTTAATGAAACTACGATAAACCTGCCTCCAAAAGTCTGTTGTGATTTGGTCCAGACCATCAATGACGGGAAAATGGAGTCTCTACTTGCGCTACAATCACTAGACTTGGCAGATTATGCCCTGAGCATCAGTGAGCTCAAACGAGCCCTGAAATCGTTAAACCGCACATTGCAGGTTTTAGAGTCATTAAACCCTGTTCTTCACCCACGATTGGCCGCTTTTAAATCGGAATCCGCCTGCCGGTTGTTCGATGTGCGCGAAATCTGGTTACGTGTGATAACAGATTGCCGGGAAGAGCTCGATCGTCGGGTTAAAGACGACGAGTAATCTCCCCGGCGCCCATTTATTATGGAACCGCTATCCGTTCCCAACACTGTCTCTTCTTCGCATGGTTCCCGAAATCAGATCCGCAAAATCATACGATCTGCCGCGCGCGGTAATCCCGAAAGCTTCCGGCAAGTGGCTGACGCATACCTCAATGAGGTCTGCGAGTTCCTGGCTACGTCGGGATACCATGACCCCGATCGCATCCGCCACTATGCTCGTGAAGTCTTCCATAACCTCTGGCTTCGCATCGCCTACATGCGCCGCGTTTCCGACGTTGAGAGGCAGTTATTTATAATCCTTCAAGAGATTCCGGTCAGTGTCGGCCCGTTTAAACCTGGGTTGATCCAGCAGCTCATACAGTTGAATACCGCCCAGCGCTTTCTCATCGTCGCTCGGGATCTGGAAAATTGGTCCAGCAAAAACCTGAGTCTGTCCACCCGCATTCCCAGGTTGGAACTCTCCACATCATTGTTCAAGGTATGGCTGAAGCTGGTTTATCCCCAAAAACCGGACCTCGATACCTCAACTCGAGAGTGTCTGGAGAAAGTTGTGGATAACTTGGAGGGTTTCCTCGATCCATCCCACCGGCGCCGTCTTTGCCAAAAAGTAAAGAAGAATCCCGCGGCAGCTGCTTTCAAGGCCGCTTGCCTCAACCTGCGCTGCGACCTGGTCGAACTTCGGCAAAATGCAAGGTGGCAAGCCGAATACAGATCAAATTTCCTCACCGAACTGGCCGAAGATATAGCCCTTAAAAAACCGCTCGAACCCGTCTGGTCCGAAAAGCTGAGAAACCAGTTTTCCTTTACCTATATTCCCCTGGAAGTGCCCAGCTAAACGGGGCAGGGAAGGGGTCAAACCTGTTTCGATCCGAAGGCGACACTCGAAGCCATTAGCTGACCAGGAAGGGGGGTTTCGCCGCAAACCGCCAATTTCAGGGCGGCTCGCTCGGAGATCGAGCCCTACCTTAATTAGCTGACCCGGTAGGGCGGTTTCTCCGCAAACCGCCGTTTTCACAACGGCTCGCTCGGAGGTCTCGGGGAAGGGGTCAGGCATTTATTTTCAACATGGAGACATGTCAAAAATCAACGACTGACCCCGTCGGGCTAAATCTCCACCTCGTAGTACTCCAAGGCCCATTCGCGCATGTAGCGAACGCGGTTGGGTATTATGCGGTAGATGATTAAATTCGGGTTATCCATACTGCCAAGGTATTGGCGCAGCAGCGGATTACCCTCCCAAATCGTTCGCAGGAGGTCGGGGTCCGAAAGTATCTCCGCCACACCGGTAATGCGCACCTGGTTGTGATCCGCATCCAAATAGCAAAGCTCCACTTTGGCGTTGGTCGCAAGTTCCCGGGTTTTGTGATACTGCTTAAGGTTAGCCACGTAAACGGTAAATCCCTCCACCCGCACCGGTGAAACCGGTCGCAAACGCGGTTGATCACCGTCAACCGTTGCCAGGCATGGAAACTTGGCCGCTCGCATGGTAGCTTGCGCCAATGCAGGCAAATCGGCCCGATCGACCGGTTTAGGTTTCGGTTTTGACATGGAACTTCGATACTGCGGAGTCCGGACCATCACCAATGAACGCCGTGAGGCCCTGACCATAGAGCAATTTTCCACCAATATACAGGACTGCAGCCATGGATTACAGGCTCAAAAACAATTCGCGTCAAATTCGCCCGATGCGTAGTTCTTAACCCGAATGTCTCACTACCGAGCGAAAGCGACATCACCCAATCTTCTACTGCACGCCAGAATGTCGGAACTGGTGCGACTCTCGTTGGATTCCCGACTTTGCAGGGTGTCGACCCAGCTTCACCCGCGAATCTGCTCGATGCCCGCACCAGCACTCGACCTTCGTTCGCTCGCTACGAATTTTGTGAGACATCCGGGTTAATGAAATTTCAAACAAAATGCGCCTATTGTGGATATTCCTGGCCCTGGCCATGCTCTTTCTGATTCCCTTTCTCATATGGGGCGCATCGCTGGAGGGGGCCTTTTCGGTTGAAAGCGCCATTACCTGGCTGACCGCATTTGAGCGATGGGCCTGGGCAGCGGCTATCGGACTGCTCTTACTGGACTTTCTGCTACCCATTCCAGCCACCGCGGTCATGTCCGCTCTGGGCTATATCTATGGCCCCCTATGGGGTGGGCTAATCGGTGGAGGCGGTTCTCTTTTTTCCGGACTGGCCGCCTATGGCCTCTGCAGATGGTTGGGACCCAAGGCTGCCGAAAGGTTGCTGGGCGAAAGAGATTACCAACGGGGCCGTAAACTCTTCGCCGGCGCCGGGGGCTGGATCATCGTCATCTCCCGATGGCTTCCCCTTCTGCCCGAGGTCGTGGCTTGCATGGCCGGTCTCACCCGCATGCCCATTGGCAAGTTGGTCCTGGCCATGGCCTGCGGATCCCTGCCGCTCGGATTCGCTTTCGCCTACATCGGCCACACTGGGTCCGCCCACCCCCTCCTGGCCATTGGACTCAGCGCCGGCATACCCCCCATCCTCTGGTTCTTCGCCCGGCACCTGCTCCGGGGTCATTCCTTGCAATCTTGACGTAGCTTGCGGAGTCAACCGATTCAAGGTTTGACCCCTTCCCACCGCTCTTAGCATCTTGCATGCCCGTCGGGATCATTCCTAGCAATTTTGAAGCTATACCTCTTAATCGTGATCACGATCACGAAAACACACCATTCCTAATTCCTAATTCTCGTTCCCCCCTCTGTTCTCTCTGTGAACTCTGTGGTTAAACCCCTCCCAGACCCTCACCGGAGCTGCTCGTAAATGGGGTCCTCCAGGCCGATGAGTTCAATATCGGTAATTTACACGAAAAAAGGGATTTCTCCATTACCCAGTGAAAATCTAGGGGAATGCAATTCCCATCAACGCCTCAAACTGAAAGACAAGGGTAAGCGAACCCGGGTCTTAACCGGTTGGCCATCTTTCATTCCCGGTTCGAATTTCCATTGTTTGACCGCTTCGACCGCGGCTTCTGCGAAAGCCGGACTACCCATTTTCAGAATGCCAACATCCTCAACCGATCCATCTTCCAGCACCACAAAGACCAGCAACAATTCGCTTTGAACATATTGACGTTTCAATTCCGGAGGATATATGGGCGATACCTTCTTAATTGGCTTGGGCGGAACATTCAACGCGTCGATTTCGTAGATCTCCGCCTTTTTTACCCTTTTTTCCAGCTTGAAAGGGAACCTTGCCAATAAATTCGCAGTTTGGCCACCCGACAGGGGAGGAACAATGCGCCATTGCTTGAAAATCTCCCGCACGTGTTTGGTTACATCCGGCGGCAGGGCCGGCTCGAACTTAGGTAAAATCAGCTTCCCCTCTTTATTAAAGATGGCCCATACTTTCGTATCCAGGGTACCGTACTTCTCGGCCATCTCTTCCGGGTAATTAGGTTTCGGTCGTTTGAGGAATTTGACCGGGGAATCCAACTTTCCAGGGGAAATTAAATTGGGCTTGTTAGTCTCGTCCAGCCTCTGGCCCTGTGCCTCCAGCAGTCGCCAGACTCCTTCGCTGCCAAAATAATGGGCCACGTAGATGCCGGAAAATTCCTCATAAAGCTGGTAATCGGGAGCCAGGCACTGATCCAGGGCAATCTGCACCACCTCAGTTATGTCGTAAAGGGTGGCATACTCCACCATGGTATTGGCGAAGTCCGGATTTAGTTCACAGGCCGCTCCGGCTTCGATAAGGGCCTGGATTTCCTCTCTGTTCCCCAGGTAGGTGGCAGCCCAAACCGCCGAAACGCCATCCTCTGGCGCTAGGTCCGGGTTTGCTCCGAGTTCAATCAATTTCAATGTCGCTTCCAAGCCCCCCGCGGTCACGGCAACAAACAGCGGGCTTACCCCATTTTTGGTAACCGAATCGACGGGAACACCCTTCGCAATCAGGAGCGGGACCATTTCCGCCTCGTTGTTAAGGGCAGCCAAATGGAGATAGGTCAATTTTGATTCGGACTTTGGAAAGCCTAGATTTCTGACTTTATCCAGAACCAGGCCCAGGACTTCTGGATTGCCCGAGTAAATAGCCGCTTCAATCGCATCGAATCTTCCCGAGTCATCCACCAGCTTAGGTTTGTAGGTGAGAAGATACAGCACCATAGAAGTTCTTCCAAACCGGCAAAGACCACTCAACATACTGGTCAGGGAGGTTTTTTCGAAAGATAATTTCCCGGGTTTTAAGTTTAGCAGGTATTCGAAAATTTCGTGCCGCCGATAATTCAAAGCCATCAAGATCGGCGGGTCCCCTCTGTCCAATCTCGCCCTATCCCTCTGCTTAAAAGTTTCGATTAGCCATCGGGTCAGTTCCAAATGCCCGTAGCGAATGGCCAGATGCACCGGATAATAGCCATCACCATTGTACGATGATACGGCCGATTTCGGTTTCTGCAGCGACTGCAAAAATGAATGATTCCCCACTTGGGCGGCATAATGTCCCGCGTTTTTTCTGAACCGATCACTGACCTTGGAAAGCCTTTCGATACCGGGCATGGAAGGGAGCAGTTTTTCTCTGCCGTACAGGGCCATGAGGTGCAGTGGGTTCACCTCGCCCCTCCGATATTTTACCGAAGAAGCTCTGGAATTCCAGGCCTTGATCACCTCCTGGTCCGAGCCTGCCTTCATCAACCAGTTTAGACGGGCTTTTTCGTTACCGGTATCCTTTTGAGGAACCTGTGCTTGCAAAGTGGTGGGATCCAAAAACCACAACGCCGGATGCCCCCGTTTTCCGGATTCCCTAACCAAAAATTTTCCAATCTGACCAATTCTAAAATTTTGAATATCATCCTTCCCTATGTAGGCGATTCGAGCTGGACTGGATTCTGTACCGACCCATGCTGCAACCACGATACAATTGCCCAAATTTGATTCGTCCCAGTAAACGTAGGAGCTTGGGGACTTGGGATCCGGCTTACCCGGAATATTTTCCGCGTTGGAATGCGTACGAAACCACTTAACCGAATAGTACTTGTGATATCTTCGTTGCTTGTAGCTTCTGGCCTTCAGATCGAGGGCAAATCGATTGGGCAGGTAAGCGTAACGCTTGAGATTTTCGAAATCCCCCTCCACGGACCACCTTCCTCCCGCTTCGGGAAAAACTTTTTCCCCTGCTATTAAGAAATAGGGGTTTTTGTTTTCGAAACCCGAAATCTCATAATTTTCTTTGTTGACCCGGTAAATCAGGGTTAGCTTTCCGGGAACTTCGGCCAAAAGATAAACCCCAGATAAAAGAAAGCAGGCTAGGATCAGCTTGTTTTTTAAAATGGTATGCATGGCGGATAAGTTGGAGGATTATCCCGATTGATACCAAGGAGGAGTAGCATTCCTCAAGCCCGAAAAAGCTCGAGTTGGCCTAAACCGGAGGATCGATGTTCGAAGGCTGGCACGCCAAGCCGTAATCTCTCCAGCGAAGGCTGGCACGCCAAGCCGTAATCTCGCAGCTCAAATCATGTCTTTTTCACGACCGCCTTCGCCCTCCGGGCCTACGGCGTGTCAGCCTTCACTCTTCGCGTTGCTGCGAGTGAAGGCTGGTGGAGCCGATCGGGATCGAACCGACGACCTCTTGAATGCCATTCAAGCGCTCTTCCAACTGAGCTACGGCCCCCCATAAAATGAGGTCAGGAACCAAAGCGACAAAGTCCCCCGGGTCAACCGGAATTTTGCCCGGCTGAGGGGAGCAAACCTTTTGAATAGACGCTGAGGTGCTGGCGCCGAGGCAGGGAAGGGGTCAAACCTTGCATCAAGCATTGGCATGCAAGATGCCAAGGAATGACCCCGACGGGCATGCAAGATGGCGGGGTGTCGGCCTGCGGTCTCGGTAGAAAGGAATGAGCCCGACGGCCGCAAAAATAAACATGGATAGACAGGATGGACAGGATAAGGTCAAGAGTCCGTCCAAAGGGGGTCAAACCTACTCTACTTTGAAAGTCACGGTGATAGTTACGCCTTCCCGGTTGGGAGGAGGTTGGAAAATGCCGAGTCGGCGAACGGTGAGGATGCCGTTTTTATCGAGATCATTGAGACCAGAACTGGAAATGACTCGAACATTGGAAATTGAACCGGAGGTCGAAATATAAAATGAAATCCGCACGCTGCGCCCGACGATTCCCTCGGTATTGGTCTTCTTCCATTCCTGGTCCAGGCGGGCCGCCAAGAGCGATCGCCAGACTCGCATTTCGTCTGAGTCAGTCGCAGCGGTCGAGTTCGACACTAAAAGTTCCGGAACACTCATGACGGTTTTGCGTAGATTCTTTTCAATCTCGGAAGTATCAATCTTTGGCGGCTTTTGGCGGGGAATCTGCACGGTCCTGGGTGTCTCGGGCTGACCCACTTGCTCCACGAATTCGCCAAAGCTGATAATTTTGGGCTTCGGTTTTTCCACCAGTTTTGGCGGTGGTGGTATGTCAACAGGCTTTGGCGGAGCAGCCGCGGGTTGGGGAAGTGGTTGTGTTAGAACGGGAGCCGGTTCGAATTCCGGTAAATCCATGGAGAGATCGGGAACGCTATCTTCCAGGACCGCGGTTGGTTCCCAATTGGGCAGTTCCACCATTTCGAAAACATGGGGTTCTTTTTCCCGCGCCCACAAGGTTGAGAAAATGGCCGCCAGTATCAAAAAAAGCAGCGCCCCCAGATGAAGAAGGCCGGAAAAAAGCGCAGCCTTCTTGGTGATGGGATCAACTATCATTTTCCCCGGGGTTTTACTTTACGCGCGTATCCAAACTGATCCGCGTCAACTCGTTTTGTTTCAATAAATCCATTACTTCGATAATTTTCTGGTACTGCAACCTGAAGTCACCCCGAAGGTGAATCACGGGAGGATCGTGCTGTTGAGCCAGCAACTGGATGCGGTTTTCAAGCTCGTCAAACGTAACCTGCTCCTGGCTCCAGTAATATATGCCATCCTCAGTGATCGATATCCGCTGGAACTGGATTTCCGGTTGGGCCGCTGTAGCGGTCGCAGTTTCGGTTGGCAATTCCACCGGAATGGTTTGCTCCAGCAGTGGGTCGTAATCATGAAAATGATCAGCAGGGCAAAAGCCATGTCTATCATCGGAGTCACGTTGATCTCCGAAACCGCGGTCAAACGCTCTCTTCTGTGAAAGGTCCGAGCCATCTCATTCGCCCCTCGATAACGTATCCTCCAATTCGATACGGTCCGCAACCGAACTGGCAAAATTCTCCAGGTCGATCACGCGTTTTTTGGTCAAGGACAAAAGAAAGTTATACCCGAATACCGACGGAATCGCCACTAGCAGTCCGGCAACCGTAGTTAATAATGCCCCCGCTACGCCCGGAGCCAGTTTTTGTAAACTGGCGCTACTCTGCAAAGCGATGGCTCCAAAGGCATCCATAACCCCCCATACCGTCCCCAAAAGTCCCATGAAGGGCGCCCCGGTAACGATAGAAGCCAGCAAAACCATTTTCTTTTCGTAAATGATGCTTTGCTTGGCCACGGCCCGTTGGAGGGCATTTTCCGCATGACTGACCGCATTTTCCCGGTCCAGATTGGAGGAATCGAGTTTCACGGCCCGGAAATATGCCCGGGTAGCTCCCTTTACCAGCGCGGCAAAGGGAATGGAGTCACTGACAGTTTTCCTTTGGGACAAATCCAATAACGAGGGCGCCTGGGCGAGAATTGCTTCGAATTTCTGGTTCATTTTCTGGAGGTTGTTCAACTCCATAAATTTGCTGAACATAACCGTCCAGGCTATTGCGCTGAACACCGCCAAGGCCAAAATAATGAACTGGCCTGCGGTATTGGACAATAAGAAATAGGAAAAAAGACCAGGATCTTGGGATTGGGCCAAAGTTGGAATCATGGTTGGAAGCAGGGACCAAAAATGCGCATGTCAGTTTACTATCTAATGACCGGTTCGCCTTGATCTTCAAAGATAAAATGAATTCTAACCCCAGAATTTTCTTTAAGGATTGATCACAGCGAAGCATCTCCTTTCTTTTCTAAGCAATAACCAACCAAAACGAACCACTTGAAATAGTTTTATGGACCATAAAACCCAAGCTCTAGACCTCCTCAGCAAACGTGGAACGGAAATAACTCAGAAGCACGCCCTGGTGGGATTCGACGGCTTCATCGACCGGATCACCTCAGTGGTGGATAAACGCACTGGCCAAGGGGATCAGTTCCAGCGCATGGAAACGATCGAGGCGTTTGGGGCGAGAATCCTCGCCGCAGCCGGCAAAAGCACTAACATCGAGCTTTACGTCAATTACGAGAAACTCGGCGGCAACGGACCCATCATGGCCGAAGCCCTGCGGAAGGCCGGTCTCAACGCGCGCTATATCGGCGCCCTGGGCGATAAATCAATTCGTCCGGTTTTTGAAAAATTCGCCCGGGATACCCAAGCCATTTCCATCGCAGATCCCGGCATCACCCATGCCCTCGAATTTGCCGACGGCAAAATCATGATGGGCACGATGGCCTCGCTCGACGCCATCGATTACCAAAGCATTTTGAGCCACATGACGGAAGGGGAGTTTTTTGATCTGCTGTCCCGTCAGGACCTGATCAGCATCGTTAATTGGACCATGATCCCCAACCTTACTACCCTCCTGGCCGACCTCCTCGACTACGTCATTCCCAACCTCCCTCCACGGGACAGTAAACATTATTTCTTCGACCTTGCAGATCCGGAAAAACGGAACGATGGAGAAATAAGATCGGCGCTCTCGACCATTTCCCGTTTTCAAAACTGGGGCGCGGTTACCCTGGGATTGAATTTAAAGGAAGCTAAACGAGTTTCCCAACTTCTGGGCCAATCCGAAATGGAAGCCGATGCCGATGGCCTTAAATCCATGGCCACCTACATCCGCAACCAGTTGAGCATCGCCACTGTGGTGGTTCACCCCAAGGAATCAGCCGCCTGCGCGAGCAAGATGGAAACGGCCTGGGTGGAGGGACCCTATACGGAAGATCCCCACCTGTCCACCGGCGCTGGAGACCATTTCAACGCGGGGTTCTGCATCGCCCAATTACTGGATTTCCCTCCCCTCGCCTGCTTGACTACGGGCGTCACTTTCAGTGGTCACTACGTGCGCACCGGTAGAAGTCCAAGTATGGGTGAGGCCCAGTCCTTCATCCAAAACTGGAAGGACGATTAATGAGCGGATCCGGGCAGGGCTTTTTCATTACTTTCGAAGGCTCCGAAGGGACGGGAAAAACCACCCAGATACAACGACTGGCTGCAAAACTGACAGCCCAAGGAAAGACCGTGGTCCTCAGTCGCGAGCCCGGAGGCACCCCCTTGGGAGAAGAAATCCGGCATCTGCTTAAACACGCCGAGAGCGGACGGACCATGGCGCCAAGAACTGAGGTTCTTCTTTTTGCCGCCAGCCGCGCCCAACACGTGGAGGAGTTGATAAAGCCCCACCTGCGACGCGGTAAGGTGGTTATCAGCGACCGATTCCTCGATTCGACCACCGTCTATCAGGGAGTGGCCAGGGCCATTGATGAGGGTCAAGTAAGCGCCATCAACCGGTTTGCCATCGATGGCGTTCTCCCGGACTTGACCATATGGATCGATCTGGAGCCAGAAATCGGATTTCAACGCATTCAATCCAGAAATACCAAGCCACCGGACCGCATGGAACAAGAAAAAATGGATTTTTATCGAGCGGTACGAAAGGGTTACCAGGACTTGGCCAAATCCGAGCCCGGCCGGTTCCTGGTGGTGGATGGCTCGCAATCCATAAAAGCGGTGGAAGAGGCAATTTGGCATGGAGTTAAAAAGCGTATTAACTGAGCCCCTGAGATCCTCCAAACCCGTGGAGGTTTTGGAACGGTCCCTGCAAAAGGGTCGTCTGGCCCACGCCATGCTGCTCTACGGTGAGAATGAGGAATTGCTGGAGGAAGCGGCTCATGGTTTGGCCGCAGTATTATTGGACGTATCCATTTCCACGGAGAACGAAGAGCGTTTTTCTGCCGTGGAAAAACATCCGGACTTTTTCCCGCTTCGCCCCTCTAAAAAAGCCCGGGCTATTGCGGCGGCGGATACCCGCGAGCTGATACGCAATATTCAACAATCACCGCTCCAATCCGACCGCAAGGTAGCCATCGTTTACGAAGCCGACCGCCTGGGCGCATCGTCCCTGTCGTCATCGGCCAATATATTTCTTAAAACCCTGGAGGAGCCCCCGCTCAATACCACAATCATCCTGTTTACCACTCGGCCGTATTCGCTGCTGGAAACCATCCGCAGCCGGTGTTTCAATTTTCGTATTCCCTCTTCCTTCGAGGTAACCCGGGACGGATCCTGGCAACAATGGCTCAAAGACTATTCGAAGTTTTTGCTCGGTTTATTGGAGCTGGGTCGCGACAAGCAACGGGTCGCTGGTAGCTTTATGACCGCTTACGGACTGGTTGCCCGCTACAACGGAATCGTATCCAAACTGAAAGACTCAGCCTGGGAAAGGGAAAAAACAAGACTTCCCGAAGATATGAGCAAAGAGGAGCGGGAGGCCACGCGCGAGGGTTCCGCCAAGGCGATCCGACACCGTCTGCTCAAGGAATTGGAAAACCAGACCCGCATGACCGCTGCTCCTTATCTGACCGGCCAAAAACAAGGCGATATCACTTTGAAATTTACCGATAGCATCCGACAACTCGAGTCGGTCGTCAGCTTACTCGCCGTCAATTTGAAAGAAGAAACTGCCCTGGAGGATTATTTCCTCTCCTGCATGCGCATTTGGACCCGGTAAATACGAGCCGATTCAAAGGGGTCAAACTTCAATGGCCCTATCTTCCCTGCAAATTTATAACAACGCTCCCTTTCGGCGATCGAGCCCTACCTTAATTAGCTGACCGGGTAGGGCGGTTTCGCCGCAAACCGCCAATTTCACGGCGGCTCGCTCGGCGATCGAGCCCTACCTTAAATATCACGGCGGCTCTTATGGGTCGCTTGAGCTATATAGCAAAGGTTAGATTTAGCCATACAGGCTTAGATGAGTTTTGTGTATTTGTTTTCTGGTGATCATGTCGCCTTTACAGGCTCGGTAGTGGCTTCTTGTGGCTACTCACAATATAAGTTTTTTAACTCGAAGTTTGGGTGGTTAGCGTCCGGCGACTTTATTGACTTGGATTTTAACTTGTTCAGTCGCTGATGGACTGAATATAAGCCACCATTTGATTGAGTTCCTCCTCGGAAATCACCGTTTCATAAGGCGGCATGGCCGGGACAAAGCCTCGGACTACTTTGGCGTTCGGATTCAGAATCGATTCGCGCACATAGGCTACATCGGCCATCAGTTTAGTGCCATCGGCAAACTCCCTCTCTCGACCCATCAGCCCGTGCAGGGAAGGCGCTATGGTCCCCGTGACAGGCAGGTGACAGGCCTGGCAGCCTTTGGCCGTAAATACCCGACGTCCAGCTTCCACTTCGGGGCTCAATTGCACCGCCAATCCGGCATCTTCACTGAAAATGGGAGGCAGCGTAATCAGCAAATAGACCAACCCGCCGCCCAGAATAAAAGTGACGCCAATGTTTTGCTTCCAAAGCCGTTTGGTGCGATAGCTATTCATCAAGTGCTTGATAATGCTCAAGGCCACCATGATCACGGCGGCAATGGCGATTTTCCGCTCGCTGCCATAAGTCACCGGGAAGTGTGCGCTCAACATCAGAAATATAACCGGGAAGGTCATAAAGTGGTTATGCCAGGAGCGGATCTTGGCCTGTTTCCCCAAGTTGAGATCATGCGGTTTCCCCGCCCGCAACGCCGCCATCATCTGGTCCTGATTCGGCATGATGTGAAAAAAGACGTTTGCACTCATCACGGTACCCATCACGGCGCCCATCTGCAGGTAGACCGCGCGTCCGTTGAACAGCGTATCGAGCCAACCACCGTAGACGAGCAAAGCGGTAAAACAAATCACGATCCCCAATGCCGGCACATCCTTGAGCTTGCTCCGCCAAATCAGGTCATAGAACAGCCAACCCACTAGCAAAGAAACAAAACTGATTCCAGCGGCCGTCAGTCCGCTTATATCGGTCTTCGACGGATCAACCAGAAGCGTTTCTCCGCGAATGTAGAACAAACCGACCAACAAAATAAACCCACTCAGCCAAGTGGTGTAAGACTGCCATTTAAAAATGTGAAGCCTCCGGGGGATTTCTTCGGGTTTGATCACCCGCTTTTCCAGAAAGAATATTCCTCCCCCGTGAAGCATGTTCATGGAGCCAAGTGAGTGGGGGTTTTTCTTATCCTCCAGCAAGTTGATCTCCATCCAGGTAAATAAAAGCGAATTCCCTATCCACATGATCGCCGCCACGATATGGACGAAGCGAAAAACGAGGTTAATGAAATCGATAAACCCCGAATCCATTAGCCTACCTCCGAATCGGAGAGGACGCCGATGCGATCATACAGGGACAACAATACCCGCTCCGGTGTCATGGGCGATACGACTTCCTGGTCTGGATCCTGCCGGCGGAACGCCTCGATGGCCTTTTGAATGGAAAAATAAGCCGCAATGCCATACATGAAGGGCGGTTCGCCCACTGCCTTGCTGCCTAGAGGCCCTCCAGGATTGTCAGCATTTTCCAGAAACATAACGTGGAATTCGTCGGGAAGAAAATCGCCATCCGGGCATTTGTAGGTGCTCAACGCATGCGACAGGAGGATGCCCTCGTCATTGTAGATCAATTCTTCCAGTGTCACCCATCCTATGCCTTGAGCCAGGCCGCCTTCCACCTGACCCAGGTCCACGTCCTCCACTATGCCGCGTCCAAGATCATGGACTAGTTTGGCCGAATCAATCGTGTAAATGCCTCGCAGGCAATCCACCGTTGTTTCGATCAGGCAGGTGCCATAAGTGTAGTAGTGAAACGGTTTCCCAAATCCCTTGACCGGGTCATAATGTATGTCGGGCGGCGTATAAAAACCATGCGCCATCAACGGAAAGCGCGAGAAATAGGCCTTGAGCGCCAACTGTTCCCAGGTCATGCCGGTGGCATTTCCATTCCGATGGACGAGGCCGTTAGCGATGGAGAGCGACTCAGGTGGACAGGCAAGCGCTTTTGCTGCCACTTCCATCATACCCGACAATATCTCGCGACAAGCGATAATGGTGGCGTTGCCATTTAAATCGGTGGTAGCGCTGGCTGCGCTGGGTGAGATGTTGGCAATCCTCGAGGTGTTGGCGCTGTTGCACTTTATCCGGCTGGTATCGATACCGAAAGTGCGGGCTACGATGGCAATCATGTTGGAGCTGACGCCCTGCCCCATTTCAATACCGCCGGTAGACACACTTACCGAACCATCGGTGTAGACGTGCACCAAACTGCTGCCCTGGTTTAAAAATGTCTTGGTAAAACTAATGCCAAAACACACCGGCATTATCGCATAACCCTTTTTCGATCCGACGTGTTTGGCGTTGTAGTCATCGACGCGTCTTCGCACCCTTGCCAGATCGAAATTTTCCACCGTTTCATCCCAGGTTCGCCGCATCCGGCAATGCTGCAATTTCTGACCATAGTGAAAGGTGTAACCGTCCTCGATCAGATTGCGTTCCTGGATCCATTCGGGTGTAATCCCCATCCCCACCGCCGCCCGGTAGATAGCGGCTTCGGTAACAAACATGCCTTGGGGACCTCCAAAACCGCGAAAGGCGGTATTGGGGGGAAGGTTGGTGCGGCATGCGGCGGCCAATATGCGAACATGTGGTATGGCATAAGAGCCGGTGGTGTGCAGGACCGTGCGTTCCAGCACGGGGGCCGACAAATCCATAAATGCGCCGGAGTTTTGAAAGTGCTTAATATCGAGAGCCAGGATCTGTCCTTCTTTGTCGAGACCGATTTTAAAATCCTGTTTATAGGGGTGCCGTTTCCCGGTCATGCGCATATCATCCAAACGACTGAGAACGATCTGCACCGGCTTTTGCAAAAGTGTGGCCGCCAGGGCGCAATAGCAGGCCCAATGGGTAGCCTGATCTTCCTTGCCGCCAAATCCACCTCCCAGGCGCTTCACGTCTACTTCCACCTTGTGCATGGAGATTCCCAGGATATGCGCCACAAACTTCTGCACGGCGGAAGGACTCTGGCTGGAAGCAAAAATCTTTATATGACCATCCTCTTGGGGAATAGCCCGCGCCCGGTTGGTTTCCAGGTATAAATGCTCTTGGCCGGCCAGGTCCACTTTGCCCTCAAAAACGTGGTCGCACTGGTCCCAAACCGAATCCACGTCGCCCTTTTCAAATACCCGCACCTCCTGAAGCAAATCTCCTGTCGCGTAAGCCTTGCGTGGACAGACGATAACTGGCAGCGCATCGATTTCCACGGTGCAGGCCTTGGCTGCTTGTCGGGCCGTTTTCGCCGTGTCCGCGATGACCAATGCGATGGGATGACCCGCATACATGACTTCATCATGAGCAAATAGAGGCTCGTCCTGCAGTATCGGACCAATGAATTTTCCACCTGGAGTATCATCAAACGTGAAAACCGCTCGCACCCCATCTAAGGCTTTCGCCGCAGACGTATCCAGTTTTCGGATTTTGCCGTGGGCGATGGGCGAACCAAATATTGCGCCATGCAACATTCCATTGGGCGCGGGAACGTCATCCACGTATTCCGAGCGACCCGTCACGTGCAACTCGCTGTCAAAATGCCGCATAGACCTCCTCCTCTCGTATCACTTCCGGAAACAATTTTATGAAGTGAGCCAATAGTAGCTGACGTGAGAGCATGCGTTTGTAATCGGCGCTGCCCCTCACGTCATCTATCGGCTTAATTTCCGACTGCGCCAGATCCACCATTTCAAAAATCAAATCGGCAGACATCGACTTACCGACCAGAAACCTGGCCGATTCGCTCAAATACAAGGGAATAGGAGCCACACCTCCCAGGGCCAGGTGGGCTTCTTCAATGGTTCCGTTGTCGACCACAAAAGATGCCGCTGAATTGACCGAAGCAATGTCGAGCACCGGTCTTTTGGAAACCTTTTCCCAATTGATGTGTGTCTTGGGACCGGGTTTGGGAAAATGAATCACCGAAATAATTTCCTCTGGAAACTTTGCCAGTTCCTTGTAACCGAGGTAAAAATCCTTCAGCGGAATGGATCGGGGAGCATCTCCCCCCTCCAGGTGCAGTTCGGCCTGAAGGGCCAAAAGCAGGCAAGTCATATCGGCAATGGGCGATGCATTACATAGGTTGCCACCCAGCGTGGCCCGAATCCGTAACGGCCAACTGGCAATGAGGTCGTTGTAAGCCAAAATATCGGGAATACAGGTGCGAATCAGCGGATCATCGCCAAAGGCCTGAAAGCTCATCCGGGCATCGACCACAATATTCTCCCCCTCCTCACGCGCTGGCCCTGGTGTGGGCCGGTTGTTCAAAAGTCCTACTTCCAGATCCGGAATCTCTTCTCCGCGTTGCACGTAAAGGTCAGTTCCGCCCGCGATGAGCAAAGATCGAACCGATTCTGCCGCTCCCTCCGTATTTGGCCCCCTCGAATGAATTTTTCTCAACCGCTCCGGAATTGAATTAAAATAAGCAGGTAAGGCTTCCGCACGGCAAAGATCGTCAATTCGATTTTCCCCCCGAAGCTCGCCTTCCAATTGCTCGGTTACCCGATCTCCCGCCGCCTTGATGGAGCGATAGCCGGTGCACCGGCAAAGATTTCCGGAAATCGCATCGCGAAAACCGGGTTTATCCAGGGTTCTGGTTGGATCCATTAACCAATTCGTCATGGCTACCACAAACCCCGGGGTGCAATAGCCGCATTGGCTTCCCCCGCTTTCCACCAGGGCGGCCTGGACCGGACTCAGTTTTCCTTCGCTAAGGCCTTCCACCGTAACCAGGTGTTTGCCGTGCATTTCACCGATCGGAATTAGACAGGACGTCATGGGCTGGTAGTTTACCCGGCCGCCCTCAAGCTCCCCAATGATCACCGTGCAGGCTCCACAATCCCCTTCCTTACAACCCTCCTTCGTCCCGGTTAAATGAACGGAATCCCGCAAAAAATCCAGCACCAGGCGTCCGGGAGCTTCCCGGGCCGTTATTTCACCATCGTTCAGGAGAAAAGTTATGGATTGCTTTAAATTCATCGCAGTCCCTCTTGGCGGGATTTGAGTAAAATCTGGGCGGCAATACTCACGGCAATTTCCTGCGGGGTATCACTGTCGATATCCAATCCAACCGGGGCAACCAAACGTTCGATTTCCGCTTTGGAAATACCGCGGTTTCCAAGTTCCTTCTTAATTCGCACTAATTTAACGGGACTTCCCATAACACCTATAAACGGAAACGGGTGAGACAATAGAGTTTCAACGGCGTCGACGTCGTCGGGATATGAGGGTGTCATAACCACCACAAAGGTCAACTTCTTGCGTGCAATTAAGTCTCCCGCTTCGGCGTAGGACACTTGGTGTTTTTCAATGCCTTCAGGTAGGGATTTACTGTTTAAAACCTCCTCCCGGGGATCCATTATAGTTACGTCGTAATCCAAAAAGTCCATTTGCCTGGCCAGGGCATTCCCGCAGTGGCCACAGCCCACGATGGCGATGCGTTTGCGGTTCAATAGCTCGAGCTTCACCGTCCATTTGTCCACGGTGGCGATCAATTCACATCCGCCGTTCAGGCCACAATCACCCGAATCGGCGAACGAAATTCCCCCTTCATCGATTAACAAATGACTAGACCGAAATCCATCAACAGCCTGTTTCACCACCGGCAAATCATCCGCATCCAAAACCATGAGGACCTGGGTCTGAGATCCTCCACAGATCAGGCCCGAAGCTTTGTCCGCAGCTACATTTCTATGCTGTCGGGTCTCCAAAACATTTTTGGGGTCAGCGGATTCCAGCATCGCTTTGCCTCGTTCGATCATATTCAACTCCATAATTCCGCCACCCATGGTGCCAAACTGCTCTCCATCCCTAGTCAGCATCATGGCGGCGCCTTTCGTGCCGGGAGAACCTTTTTGATGATCCACCACTATCGTCACAAATACCCGCTCGCTCATTTCGAGCTCGGAAACTACCTTGCACCAAAACTTTAACATAAACGTAACAACTCAGGTCTCCATAGCCTAGATCGTCGGAAAGTATGAGAATGAAATTGGGCTTTGCTTCAAGGGGATAAAGGATGAAGGCAAAAAGATAATAAGAAGAAACGAGAAAATTATCATGGGATGGTGATTGAGAGAACTGTAGGAGGGGGTTTATCCCCCGATCTTCCAAATGGCCTCACCGCAATCGGGGGATAAACCCCCTCCTACAGTTTCGTAATAGGTTATCAATAAAGCATCCATGCGGACGATTGTTTAAGATACCTGAGTAGTTACACATAAACAATAAGGTCTAGCTACGCTTCTCAAAAACGGTCTGGCCTTCAATCACAGTTTTGAGAACTCGTTGATCGTAATCCTCCCGATTGTGTTTGCCGGCGCTAATCACGGCTTGGAGGACATCCTCAGCATGGGATTGGGCCAATTGTCCCTCGGTTGCATCGACCACGATGTAATCCAAATCCTTTCCTTCCCCAAACGAACCTTTGCGCTCGCCAAGCCCCAAAACCTCCGCTGCGACCCGGGTGGAACGGCAAAGCGCTTTGCCGTAACTCGCTTCCGCAATATCGCGATCCTGATTCTGTCGCACAAAAGAGCCCATGACGTCCAGCATCGACAAATAAGGCCCGCCTCCAATATCCGAAGCCAGGACCCAGCGCACTCCCTCCTCATCGGCGCGGTGAAAGTCAAAGAGACCCGACCCCAGGCCCAGGTCATACCGGGGCGCATTGGAAGTGGGGCAACTCGCAATTATGGATTCGGAGTCTTTCAACATTCGCCATTCGGCATCCGTTAAATGAATACAATGACCCAGCACCGTTTTGGCCGAGAGAAATGAGGTGCGCCGGTAGGCGTCAATATAGGATTCGAGATCTCCGAATCCGGGAAAATCCCGGTAAGCGAATATTACCCGCTCAATTTCATCGAGGGATTCACAGGCGTGAGTCTGGCGATAGCCATCCTTGGCTTCCGCCGTTTCGGCCGATGCGCGAACAACCTCCGGTCCCGTCGTATAGGCAAAGCGCGGAGAAGCTACATGGCGGTCGCCGTAAGTATTGGCTCCCCATTGATCCAGCCTGATCGCCTCGTCGTCCATTTGCTTTAAGCTGTCCGGACAATTCATCGTCATCAGCACGTTTCCGATTCGGAAATGCTCGGGGGCATGGCGCATGGCTGCTTCCAGCGCTGCCTGGTGTATTGAACCGTAGCAAAGACCACCTACCGTTCCCACCGAAAGGATGCGCTTCCAGAAGAGCTGTGCTTGGACGTCGGCGAAATCGGGATCGGCAAATTTCGCCTCATGGGGAAACGTGTATTCATCCAGCCATTCCAGAAGGGAAGCCTTGGGCATCAAGCGAACCGCATCCTGAACCCAGTGAAAATGCAGGTCAAAAAACGGGGGAAGGATCAAACCGGTTTCCCGTATCTCCTTCGCATTGTCCCAGGCGTATTTATCCGAAAGAGACTGAAAATCGCCGCTTTCCACGATAGACCATTTTCCGTCCCGCTTTCGAGAAAGAATTGCCCCGTTGGAATGGTAGGCGCAGCTATCGTCGCCCCGCGGATCGATAAGCTTACCCCGTACGATGCGGATATCGCTATTTGGCAGTGAAATTTTCATGGAAAATTCTCAATTTTATCCGAGTGCCCATCGGCAAACCTCTGTTTGTCTTCATAGTGCAGGTTGTGGCCGAATTCATCCCAGGTTCTCGACAATTTAAAACCATTGGTCCGAAGTTTTGCAGGAGATTGTCAAAAAGCGTAGCCAAATATTTCGGAAACTCCACCCTAACCCGAATGTCTCACAAACTTCGGAGCGCAGTAGAAGATTTGTGAGACATTCGGGCTAATGCCCTTGCAATTTAGCGGGGCTGTAATGGGATGAAAGCGCATTTCTAATATCCACGTCCGCAAATCCTATTTCCTTTTGCGCATATCCGCTGCGGAGCGCTTGTTATGGCCACCAAAAAGACAGCTCTGACCCCCATGATGCAGCAATACTGGGAAGTGCGCAACAAGCTGCCCAGGAATGCTATCCTCCTCTTTCGCCTGGGTGATTTTTACGAGTTGTTCAACCGGGACGCGGAAGAGGGCGCCTCTCTTCTGGGCATAACACTTACCAAACGTCACGATTACCCCATGGCGGGCATCCCCTTTCACGCCGCCGAGGCTTACATCGGAAAACTCCTGGCCGCCGGCAAGAAAGTGGCCATTTGCGACCAGGTAGAAACCCCGCAAACCGGCAAACTGGTGAAGCGGGCCTTAACCCGGATAATCACCCCCGGAACCACCCTCAACGATAACCAGCTCACCGGTAATCAAAATCACTTTATCCTGGCCGTGCATTGGGATAAAAAGGGAATCCACGCCTCCTGGATGGATCTTTCCACCGGCGAGTTCATCATAGCGACAGAAACATCCATCGATCGGTTGCTGCCCGTGCTCACCGCGATCAATCCCCGGGAAATCGTGCTTCCCGAAGAGGAACTGGATGAACTCAAGGCCGGGGCGGATCCTCACTCCGCCACCGAACAATTCTGCCTGTTTTGCACTGAAAACGCCTCTTCCGAAGTTCCCGGTTACCACTTCGACGAAGTTTCCGGCGCTCAATCGGTCATGGATACACTGGGTGTCCTCAATTTGGACGGATTCGGCTTGTCCATTGATCACCCGGCAATCGGCGCAGCCGGCGCATTAATTTATTATGTGACTGAAAGCCTGTGCAGGGAGCCGAAAAACCTGCGCGCCATCCGCGAATACCGCTCGGAGGATACATTGCTGCTGGATCCTTCCACCCTGCGGAACCTGGAAATTTTTCAGTCGGCTCGTGGAACCCGCAACGGTTCGCTCATTCATGCCATGGACCGCACCAACACAGCCGCGGGAGCCCGGTTACTGGAGCAATACCTCAGTTCACCCTGCCTGGAGCTGGAAGAATTAAAAAGGCGGCAATCCTGCGTGGAAGAATTCCTGGAATCCCCCGGGCTCATGGCCGAATTTTCCGAAACCCTTCGCCTGACTCGGGACATCAAGCGGATACTCGCCCGACTGGAGAACCGCATACGCAATCCACGCGAGATGGGAGGCATACGCGACACCCTTAACGCCCTGCCCCATTTAACGCGCATTCTGCTTCAATTCAACGGCCCAAACATTCACGACCTGGTAGACCGACTGGGGGACTTCACCGAACTGCGGGAATTACTCGACCGTGCATTTAACCAAGAGTTACCCGGCAAGCTCGAAGATGGCGGGTATATAAAAGATGGGTACGACGACGAATTAGATCGCCTGCGCGATCTCATGCGGGGAAACAAAACCTGGATTTCCCAACTCGAGGCCCGCGAAAAGGAAGCCACCGGGATCAAGAACCTGAAGATCAAATACAACGGGGCGTTTGGATACTTCATCGAAGTCTCCAAGTCCAATCTATCTCTTGTACCGGAACATTACACGCGCAAATCCACCCTGGTAAATGCCGAGCGCTACGTGACCAGCGAACTAAAGGAGAAAGAGAGGGAAATTCTTCAGGCCGAAGCCACCAGCAGTGCGCACGAGGAAAGTCTATTTCGCAACCTGGTGGAAAAAGTTTTGGCAGAAGCGGCCGCTCTGAACCAAGCTGCCCATACCTTGGCGGAATCCGATCTCTACGTGGGTTGGGCGCAACTGGCCCGGGAGTGGGATTATTGTAAACCCGAGTTGGACCACACGGATTCCATGGAAATTGAAGACGGTCGTCACCCGGTGGTTGAACAAACCATGCGAAAAGAAGCGCTCGGCCTGGCCGGCAACTACGCCTTTGTCCCCAACAGTACCAAGATCAGTTCCACCGATCAACAGATCCTGCTCATTACCGGTCCCAATATGGCCGGAAAATCTACCTACATCCGGCAGGTATCCCTTATTACCCTAATGGCGCAGGTCGGGTGCTGGGTTCCGGCTAAGAGCTGTAAACTCGGCTTGGTAGACCGCATTTTCTCCCGTGTGGGAGCCAGCGACGAACTGGCCCGGGGAAATTCCACCTTCATGGTGGAAATGAACGAAACGGCCAATATTCTCAACAACGCCACCGACATAAGTCTGATAATCCTCGATGAAATCGGACGGGGCACCAGCACCTACGACGGGCTTAGTATCGCCTGGTCGGTTATCGAACACCTGCATTCCGGAAGGGAAAAAGGCCCGAGAACTCTCTTCGCCACCCACTACCACGAATTGACCAAGCTGGAGGAAACCTTATCCCGGCTCCGTAATTACAGCGTGGCGGTGAAGGAGTGGAACGACGATATCATCTTCGTCCGTCAGGTCATACCCGGCTCAGCCGACCGAAGTTACGGCATTCATGTCGCCCGACTGGCCGGCCTTCCCTCCACCGTTATCGACCGCGCCAAAACCATTCTCGACCACCTCGAAAACGACCAAACCGTGCAGGACGAAGTCACCGAATCCGGCAAGCAAGTGCGAAAAAAACGGAAAGCCCCGAAAGATCTGCCCCAATCAAAACGGCCAACTCCCGACCAGCTCGAGTTCTTTTAAACCCCGGGAAAAGGGGGTAGTGTGGCGTCCCAGAAATAAATTGAAAAATACGAGCGTGCCATGAATGGCCTGGCAAGGCTGCTTTTGGCAGCACGGGCCTCTAAAGGCCCTTGTGCGTAAAGCGAACGCCGCCAGGGTGTTCCATGCCACCTCGCCCTCAGGGCCGCGCGCTTTTTCCACCGATCGGCGTTAGCGTAGGTCGCCAGGGCCAAAAGCCCAAGCGACCCACGCCGCCTTGATGAGGCAGAAAAATCGCTGCGGTATTTTTATAAGGAATTTCTGGGACACCACACTAGACCGGCACGTTTTGGCCGCTTTCGCCAAGTGCATTTCCACCTGCCACTCTTTATTCTTGGAATCCCCCAGTTGGGGAAATAATCGTTGTAGGGTGAAACTCGAAGCATCTTCCATGCGAACTATTTTAATCGCGCTGGCCGGCAGTCTGATCTTCACTCCAGGTCTCGAAGCGAGTGTCGGGGTGCAAGAACGTCCGGGCAGTCTGGAAATATCGGTTTCGGGAAAACCCGTTCTCAAATACAACACCGCAGTTGTCCAACCTCCCCCAAGCGTCGACCCGGTCTACTCACGCAGCGGATTTATCCACCCGCTTTACACCCCATCCGGCAAAATAGTGACCGACGATTTCCCGGTCGGGCACGTACATCAGCACGGGATTTTTTCCGCCTGGACGCGGGTGACTTTTCGCCACGAGACGATCGATTTCTGGAACCAAGCCCGCAATCTGGGCAATGTAGAACATCGCGCGGTAGTGGCGCGGCATAACAATGGATTTGCCACCCATCTACAACAGGTCAGCCTAAACCACGGACCTGCCTTGGATGAAATTTGGAGAGTATCCGTCCAGGACAGCCACGATCCCTTCATCATTGACCTGGAAATCGAGCAAAGCTGCGCCACAGCGGACGAAGTTTACCTGCATCCCTATCACTATGGCGGATTCGCTTTCCGTGGGTCCAAACTCTGGAACGTTGAGGACGAAGGTCATTTCCAGCGCCCCATGCAAATCCTGACCGGTGACGGCATCACCGACCGGGTGGAGGGCAATCACACCTCTCCACGCTGGGTGGCTGCATACGGGCGGATGGACGGGCAAACCGCGACGGTGGTTTTCATGGATCATCCCACCAATTTCCGTCACCCTCAACCGGTGCGCATCCATCCACGCATGCCCTACTTCGTATTTAGTCCGGTAGTGGAAGGTTCCTTCATCATCAAGCCCGGCATGACCTATCGCGCCCGCTTCAGAATCATTACCCTTGACGGAGAGCCTGAAGCGGAAGTGATCGAAGGATGGTATGATGAATTCGCGAAATCCGGTAAACCATGATGTCGCTTGCGGATTGTTTTACATAGCAGCCCAAATCCATACTTTCAAATAGCATGAAACGATACTCCCTTTACCACCTACCGCTACTATCTTTCTACTCCAAGAACCTATATCGCGACATTGCCCACAATTGGAAAGGGCTCTGTTTTCTTTATCTATTCCTTCTAGTGGCGGTAACCAGTCTACCCCTTGCCTTCGGGATCCATGCGGCCATGTCGCATTTCGCCGAAAATGAGGCTCAAAAACTGATATCACAGTTCCCCACGCTGACCATCACCAACGGCAAAGCATCCATCGAAGAACCCCAGCCTTATTTTATCGGGCGTTCGGACCCAATGGAGCCTTATATAGTTATCGATACCACCGGCGAAATCTCTGCCCTGGAAGATACCGACGCGATGGCGCTGATAACGGAAACCCACCTCGCGATCGAATTGAATGACTTTGAAACGCGGACCTTCAGCTTTAATGCCATAGACGACCTTGTGGTGGATCAGGAAGCGCTCCACACTTGGGTGGACATGGCCAAAAAGATTATCGCTCCCCTCGTCTATGTCTTCCTTCTTGGATTCTTTTTTGTCTTCCACCTTATCCAGGTTCTTCTTTGCGCGGCTGTCGGCATACTATTTGCCCGCATGACAGGCTTCCATGGCAGCTATAGTTCTCTGATCCGCCTCTCCGTGGTAGCCATTTCTCCCGGATTGATAATCAAGACATTGTTGGACATTGCTGATACGCCCCTGCCGAATGGCGGATTAATTTATTTCCTGGTCGCCTTGGGTTTTCTCTATTTCGGCGTCAAATCCGCAGCTGAGGAACCTGCGGAACACTCGCCGTTAAAACCATTTGCGCAGGGTTGACAATTTTCTCCTCGGGGATCGTCGCTCACCGGCCGAGGCGACAAACAGCTAAATGCGCTAATAGCCCGCATTTCTCATTACCAAGCGAAGCGACATCACCCTACCGAGCGACAGCGACAGCCCCTCATTTTTTACTACGCTCCGAAATATCGGCGCTGGTGCGGGCTAGCCCAAGTTCGACAGTTCAGCGGCATGAGTTTAGTGTTTATGCGGGTTAGCGGCTAAAAAGAGGCATTTTTCTCCACTACATTTTCGATGATTTTTGGCCGTAACGGTAGTTTCAGATCCATCTTTTTAAGCAGCTGCGCGCAGAGCCGTTCGGGTTTGCCCACAATTCTCAAGCGCGCCTCACGGCCCCCGTGCAACGGAGCGATTACATCCATACTTCGAAGATTATCCAGCTCATGAAGGACCTGTCGGGCACAACTACCCAATCCATCCGCTTGTAACCATTGCTCGAAGCTGCGCCACATCACCAGGGCGATGAAGCAGATCAGGATATGGGCCTGCACGCGGTGTTCAAGATGATGAAACAGCGGTCGAAGCCCCAGATCACTCTTGCAACACCGGAAGGCATCCTCGGCCTGGGTTAGTTGAATGTACCAGCGCCACAGCGACCGAGGATCCTCTTCAAGGCAATTGGTGCGCAACAGATAGGCCCCGTGGGAGCTTTCAAGCCAAGCGGCTTTGTCGTGGTCCTCGCGGATGCTCAAGGCGCAGGCTCGCCCCTTGGCATCGGTTCGCACCTTTACACCAAAAATCCTTTCAACCCTGGTGTTGCGCCCCAGCCACCGGCCAATGCGCCTCTCCACCTTGTCGCAGCTCTGGGGACGTTTGCGTAAACCCGCATCGATCTGTTCGAGTTTATGGCGCAGACGCTGCCGTTGGGCCTGCAGCATGGCCCCTTCTTTGTCGGCACGCCCCTGGCTGCGGCAAAGTACATACTTCTCGGTGTTGGACCCATCCGGATGGGTCACAAGTTTGACCTGCACGCCCGCTTGCACTTCCTGCCATTCGGTTTGCTCAAGCAATTCGCGCTCGAAGTTCTTAAGCTGGCTTTTCGGTGTGCCCACTATGTAGCGAGCCTTTTTTTGGCTCAACCAATCCAGATTCTCTTCGCTGACCAGGCCCCGATCGAGCACCCAGATCCGTTCGGCTACTCCGTAATGTTTTTCCATCACCTCGACCATCTCTTGGAGGGTCGTAACGTCGGCGCGGTTGCCAGCAAATACTTCATAGGCCAAAGGCAACCCCTCGGTGCTCACCACCAACCCGATACACACCTGCTTGCAATCGGGCCGATGATCACGACTGTAGCCGCGTTGGGCCTGGCCGTTATCCTTACACTGCCCCTCAAAATAGGTGCTCGTTACGTCGTAGATGAGAAACTCAAAGCGCGAACCAAACAAGCTTGCATAGCGCTCGCGCAGATGCTCGAAGAGTGCCGAACGCAGCGGTAAAACCCGGTCAAGTCCACGATATAAGCGGTTGTTGTAGAGCGCTTCGACATCCACCCCGATTAGGTCTTCAAGTGCCGTTGAGGCATACCATCGCTCGGCCAGCGCCAGTTCGGATACCTGCTGACAGAATCGACCCACACAAAGGATCGAGGCCACCTGCGCCCAGCCCACCGTTTCGCGCCCACCCACCAGATGCTCTTCAAAGAAACGATGTAGCCCCAGCCGCCTCCAAAGTGCCAAAGCTACATACACTTTGCCAAACTGGCGCACCCGTTCCACCCGGATCCCACCCAGATTGATTGCGCCCACAACGGCGCCTCCACTCGCTCGGAGCCAAAAAGCTCGAGTTGCTCGTCCCCCTCACCATCCTGCCCATCCAGCAGCTTGCCAATCTGCTCCCATCCCACTCGGTGATCTTCATCAACTCCAGGTTCCTTGCCAATATAGGCCACGATGCGTTGTCGCGGACCTTTGGCCGTGCGCACCGATTGCACTAACGTCCAATAGTCGTAATCCTCTCCTGCCTTGCGGCGACGGTTGCGGCGTAAATACATCGACCCATAGCATCTCTGCTTTCTGCACCCTTGGCAATGCTGTGGTCTCCACTACATCGCCTCTGGGCCCACTAACCCCTGTATTTACGGGGGTTTCCGCCTATTTGCCCATCGATTTTTCCTGTTTTTTCCTCCTAACTGTCGAACTCGGGCTAGAGTAATGGATTTAAGTTGTAGGAGCGGCTTTACGCCGCGATTGCTTCGAGGCTGTTTCGTGGGATCGCGGCGTAAAGCCGCTCCTACGATGGTTCGAAATGAAGTTTCAAATCCCGGTTTCTGGGATAGGCTCTAAGATATGCGGGATAGGGCCGTAATTGCGATGATCAACCCCGGTCAAAGTTTTCTATAGAGAGTTTCAATCTTCGGGTGCAGGGCCTTGAAATCATGCGGCGGTTCCGCCACCAAGCGCAATATTTGCCGGGTAATGGGATGCTTGAATGCTAATGTCCAGGCATGGAGCATTACCCGGCTAGGCCAAAGGGGAAGTTCCATGCGGTCCTCACGGTAACCGTAAACTTTATCCCCCAGAATCGGATGGCCCATATCGGATAGGTGCAAGCGTATCTGATGCGTCCGGCCGGTATGGATTTCACATCGCAAGAGGGAAACCTGATCTTCACACGTCCCAAGCAATTCCCAGTCGGTATGGGCGTTCCTTCCGCCATCGCGGATGCTCATCTTGTGCCGGTGAACGGGATGACGGCCGATGGGTTTTTGTATCCTGCCCGACAATCGATCCGGCACGCCGGCAACCAGGGCGAGGTAAGCTTTATCGATCATGCGAGAGGAGAAAGCCTGGGCCAGGCCACGATGGACGGCATCGGTCTTGGCCACTACCATGACTCCGGAAGTTTCGCGATCGAGGCGGTGGACAATGCCGGGGCGGTCCATTCCGCCAATGCTGCTGAGCCGGCTCTTGCAGTGAAAAAGCAATGCGTGAACCAAGGTTTCGTTGTCGGTCCCCGCTCCCGGATGAACAACCATGCCAGAGACCTTGTTAACCACCAGGAGGTCTTCGTCTTCGAACAAAACATCCAGGGGAATATCCACCGGTGACAAATCCAACTGCCTGACTTCCGGCGCTTGAAACTCCACCACGTCTCCCTCCCTGAGCTTGGCCGATTTGGCAGCTTCCCCTCCATTCACTTTGACAAGCCCTGCCGCAAAAGCTCTTTGAATGTGGGTCCGACTGATGTCGGGTAGTTTCCGACTTATCCACTTGTCGGCACGGATTTTTCCCACTCCGCATTCTACCTGCCACTTTTCCATCATCTGTATAGGCATAACCCAATAAAAGGGGGAAGGGGTCAAGCCGTTAAAACTGATGCCTTTGGGAAAAAGAGGGTCAGGTCTTAAAAACTGTATTCCGTTGCACTTCATACACTTTTCAAAGACGACTGACCCTGTAAGGCATCAGTTTTAACGGCTTGACCCCTTCCTTTTACGACCTCGCTACGAATGACCCAACAGATATTGCGGGTTCAATGTCTGCAGAGACTCCGGGACAAATTCCCCGTCTTTGCGAACCAGCTCACCATCAAAATAGATTTCCCCACCTCCAAACTCCGGCGTTTGCACACAAACCATATCCCAGTGCACCTGAGACCTGTTTCCATTGTCGGCTTCCTGATAGGCCTGGCCGGGAGTGAAGTGAAAGGAACCGGCCATTTTTTCATCGAATAATATATCTCGCATCGGCCGGGTGATATGGGGGTTAAAGGCCAGGGAAAACTCTCCTATGTAGCGGGCGCCCGCATCGGTATCGAGAATTTCGTTCAGTCGCTTTGTATTGGTTGAAGCGCCCTCGACCACCCGGCCCTCTTTGAAAACGAGGCGAATGTTGTCGAAAGAGGTCCCCTGATAAACCGTGGGCGCATTGAACTGGATAACTCCGTTCACACTGTTTTTGACCGGACATGTGAATACCTCCCCATCGGGGATATTTCTTAAACCCCCACAGGTAACTGCGCCAATACCCTTGATGGAAAACTCCAGGTCGGTACCCTTCCCTTTGACGTGCACCCGGTCGGTTGACTCCATGAGCGCTTTCAAATTTTCCATGCCCGCGGTCATTCTGCCGTAGTCCATGGTGCATACCCGAAAATAAAAATCCTCAAAGGCCTGGCTACTCATCAGGGCTTGTTGGGCCATGCCCGGGGTGGGCCAGCGCAACACCACCCAGCGCGTTTGCTCCACCCGATAATCGAGAACCGGCTTAAATGTCGATTGCGCCACGGCAATCCTGTCGGCCGGCACATCGGATGTTTCAAAAATATTGTGGGCCCCGCGCAGGCCAATGTAGGCGTCGATTCCCTTCATCTGATCCAGTTTCAATTTGGCGTCGTAACCGAACTGATCCTCCGTAGCCTGCAGCAGCAGTTCCCGGGTAATTCGCGCATCGTGCAACGTAACGTACGGTAGAGCTCCCTTTTCGCGGATGGTCCGTATCAAGGCGATGACCATTGCCGCGGGTATATCGAAGGACTCGATTAAAACCTTGTCACCCTCTTCCAGCTGGGTCGAATGCCCGGTTAACACCTTGGCCAGTTCAAAATATCGTGGGTCCATAAATTCGTAACTGCTTTTTGGAATTCCAACTACCCGCGGCGGATCTCACTTCCCGCGTACCTGACCTGGAATGCATAAACCCGTTTCTCAGCCAGAATTATGGCGCCGGTCTTCAAATCCACCCGTTTCGGCACATCCACCTTTCTCACATCAATGGTGGTATGGTAGCCCCGCTCCGAAAATACATCCAACAGAATTTGCAGCGCCAGAGGATTGTGGAATAACTCGTCCTCCGAGTTGATCTGGGCTTTTCCCGATATGGCATGGCGCAGGATAATGGGCATGAATTTCTCCTGGATATACCGAATCACGTTTCCAAAGAGTTCGGGATGCTCTTCGGAATATCCATCCAACCGATTAATCAAGTCCTGTCGGGCATGGCGCACGATTTCCTCCGACAAGGGGATGATGCGCAGCAAATCGAAGGTTTTTTCCCCCAGCTCCAGCGAACTCTGATAGCGCATTTCGCCAACGATTCTTTCCTCTACGACCTCGATGGAACCGTGGGCATTGATATAGTGATAATGAAAAATTTGCCGCAAATCCTTCAATGCCTCGTAGGTGCCCTCCTTGAAAGTGCGGTAACGGTGACGGGCCGTGGCTTCGTCGAAATCGGTGGCACGCTCCTGCCTCAGTTTCCCAACTCCCGATTCACGTACCTTTTGATTGTGTTCACGAATCTGCTTACCGCGGAACAATTGACGGGCCACACTTTCGCGCTCATCCACAAAAAGCACCATGATGTGAAAAATCGGTTTGGGGTACTTCTGCTGCATGGAAGTCTGATAAAATTCCAGCCTTAAACTGCTCAAGGCCTGGTAAAGGAGCTTCAAGCACTCCACCTGCACCTTGGTTCGCGGAAATCCGTCCACCACCACACCGCTTTCATACTTCGGCTTGAGCAACTCTTCCAGGACTAGCGAAGCCACTTCGTTGTCCCCAACCATGCCCCCCGCATCTTTTATTTTTTTAGCCTCCGAACTGGTAAGCAGGTCACTCACCACGATCGGCTCGTTGGTCAGATCCCGGAAATCCATGATAAACCGAGTTTGGGTCCCTTTTCCCGACCCCGGAGCGCCGTTCAACCAAATGATTTCCTTGGGAAACCGCAGGCTCTGGTGTCCGTACTTTTGCTCGAGTTTATGCCAGGCCGAATTAAAAATGATCTGCGCATCTTTAATCTCAAGATCCTGGATGGTTCCGTCTCTTTTCGTTTGCGGCATAGTTCAATATTTGGATTGGATGGCAAATTTAAATAACCCCCAGTCAGTTAACAGGTTGCGTGACAAGCTCAATGCAATTTTCTTCATTTACCCATGTGAATGGGTCGGATTTTCCGGAAAACATATGCGGGAAACAGCTTTTTCAAAGTCTTTATCTCCGGAAAGAATTTCGATTTCCAACCGCAGGTAATAGAGCGGAACGGGCATGGGAAAGTCGGTGGGAATGCGCACGGCGTCTTTTTCCGTCGTTACCAGATAATCGAGATTTTCTTTCCGGGCCTGCTCGAACATGTGATTCAGCTCATCTTCGCTATAGCGGTGATGATCCAAGAAACGACGCGTATACATCACCTGTGCCCCATACTGGCGCAGGAATCCCTCGAAACTGAAATGGTCGGCTATGGCGCTGAAAGCCCCGATATGCCGACCTTCAAGGTCGGAAAGATCCCGGCGTTCACCGGATTTCAAATGCTCAAGGTATTGGGGACGGTGGGCGCACTCGATGATGTCCACCTCCGGGTTGTGTAATTTGATCCGGCGCTCGAGAGCGGGATCGAAAGTGCCATCCGACTTGGTAATAAAGACATAAGATGCGCGTTTTAGGTGCTTTATCGGTTCGCGCAGGATTCCCCGCGGAAGCAATCGGCCATTCCCAAAAGGATTATTTTTATCCACCAGCAGCAAGTTGAGGCGCCCCTTCAGGGGCAAATACTGGAATCCGTCATCCAGAATCAAAGTATCCACGCTGTATTTGCGAATGGCAAAGGAACCGGCGTTTACGCGGTTTTTATCCACAAATACCATTACACCGGGCAAGTTTCGGGCCAGCATGTAGGGCTCGTCTCCCGCTTCTTCCGAATCGAGCAATACATTTTCACCATCGCTCACCACCTTGGGGGGTGGATCGCCCATGTGCGAAATCTGACGCAGCCAGCGTTTCCAGAAGGGGACCGGTTTGCTTTTGTAGCCTCGGCTGAGGATGGCCACCTTGCGTCCACGGGAGGCCAGAGATCGGGCAAACTTCTCCACCACCGGGGTTTTGCCGGTTCCTCCGACGGTGAGGTTACCCACTACCACCACCAGGCAGCCCAAGTGATTGGTTCTGAATAAGCGCTTCTCGTACAACCAGAGACGCAGTTGCACAATTCCACTGAAGAGGTAAGAAAACAGTTTTAAAAACCCGGCAAAGACCGCGACGCGCTTTCCCTGCCTACGGTCCAGAATTACGTCTTCCGAAAACTGGGCAAAACGCTCGAAAAGTTGATTAACGCACCTAAAGAGGCGTTTGATCATAAGATGGACAAAAGCAGGCAGCCGGTGAAAAAGACAAGGAGTTAACGTTTTCGCTACTCCTTAAAACCTCAAGAAATAAATCAACAGCCCTACCGGCAATCGCAATTCTCTACATCGCTCAGATTCGGTTGAAAATATTTCTTTTTAATATGAAACCTAACTCCGTGATTGACGGACCTATCCTCAGCTACCTTTTTATGTAAATTTCATTCGGAAGCTTTCCAAGGAAGCCTCCGGCGCTTGAATTGACCTTGAACCTGAAATCTATCTCGCAGTGAGCTTCAGACTTTTTATTCCCGGACCGGTCGAACTGTCCGAGGAAACCCGTCGGGCCATGGGCTCGCCCATGATTGGGCATCGGAGCCCGGAATTTGTGGAGCTTTACCAATCCATACAACCGGACTTACAAAACCTCTTCTACACCGAAGATCCGGTTTTCATCAGCACCAGCAGCGCCTGGGGAATTATGGAAGGCGCCTTGAGGAACGTGGTGAAGAATAGGGTGCTCAACTGTATGTCCGGCGCATTTTCGGACAAGTGGTTCGACGTGAGCAAACGCTGTGGCAAGAACGCCTCCGCCCTTCAGCTCGATTGGGGAAAAGCCATAAAGCCCGAAATGGTGGAGGCAGAGCTATCCAAGGGCCAATACGACGCCATTACCCTCATACACAACGAAACTTCCACCGGTACCATGAACCCGCTGGAGGAAATTATGGAGGTGGTGCGCAAGTTTGCGGATGTGATCTCGGTGGTCGATACCGTCAGTTCGTTCTCCGTGCTACCGATAGAAAAAGATGCGCTTGGCATCGACGTATTGTTGACCGGATCGCAAAAAGCATTGGCCCTGCCCCCGGGGATGGCCTTGTTTGCAGTGAGCCAACGCGCCATGGACCGAGCAGCGCAGTTGCAAGACCGTGGCTACTACTTCGATTTCCATGAATTTAAAAGAAATCACGACAGGGGAATGACGCCCAGCACCCCCGTCATCTCCCACATTTATGCCCTCAAACAGCAATTGCAAAGTATCAAGAAAGAAGGCATTCAGGCCCGTTACGACCGCCACCGCCGGCTGAACGCGATGGTGCGCAATTGGGCAAAAGACCGGGGGTTTGCACTTTTTCCCGAAGCCGGGTTTGAATCCGTCTCCCTGACTTGTGTGCGCAATGACGGCCAGGTCGACTTGCCTTCTCTCAATCATTTTTTGCGCAACAACTTTAAGGTGCAAATGGATCAGGGTTACGGAAAAATTAAAGGAAAGACTTTTCGTATTAATAATATGGGAAACGAAACCGAAGAAACCATATCCTGGTACTTGGATTGCCTCGACCAGGCCATCTCAGCCAATAAAGCAACCGCCTGAACCCAACAACCCGCCATATTCCTCAACCATGAAGCAATTGATTATTGCGGAGAAACCCAGCGTGGCTCGCGACTTAGCCGCCGCCCTGGGAAAAGTGCCTAAAAAAGGCAGTTGGTATGAGAACGATGCTTACGTGATCAGTTCTGCTGTGGGTCACCTAGCGGAGCTCTTTATGCCCGAGGACATCGATAAGAAATTGAAGTTCTGGAGCCTGAGGAGCCTTCCCATAATTCCCGACAAATTCGAGCTGAAACCCATTGCAAAAACAAAATCCAAGTTTTGGGAGCTGAAAAAACTAATCGGTCGCAAGGATATTGGTGAAATCGTCAACGCCTGTGACGCCGGCCGTGAAGGTGAGCTGATTTTTACCTACATCGTCGAGCTGGCCAAAAACAAAAAGCCCCTCAAGCGGATGTGGTTATCGTCCATGACCCCGGCGGCAATTCGGGAAGCCTTTAATTCCCTGCGCGAAGACGGCGAAATGCAACCCCTGCGGTCGGCCGCGCGCTGCCGGAGCGAGTCAGACTGGCTAATCGGAATCAACGGGACCCGGGCCATTACCAAGCGCATGTTCGGGTCCCGCACAGGACAAGTGGCTACGGTGGGGCGCGTACAAACCCCCACCCTGGCTATTATCATGGAACGGGAATTGAAGATTCGCAACTTCAAGCCGCGCGATTACTGGCGCATTGTGGGCAATTTTGCCGTATCCGCAGGTCAATACGAAGGAGTCTACCAGAAAGCGGACTGGAAAAAAACTTCCGATGATGGAGGCAAGGTCGACCGCATTTGGGACGTGGGCCGGGCCGAACAAATCGTCGAAGAAGTTAAGAATAATCCCCAGGCCAATGTAACTGAAAAGAAAAAGCGCAAGAAACAGGTTGCTCCCAGGCTCTACGATCTCACCTCGCTTCAACGCGAAGCCAATAACCGCTATCATTTTTCGGCGGCCAAGACCCTGTCCATCGCCCAGGCCCTTTACGAAAGACACAAACTGATTACCTACCCGCGAACCGATTCGCGGGCCCTTCCCGAGGACTACTTGCAAACCTGCCGCAAAACCCTGCAAAATCTCTCCGGGGAATTCCGGCCATACGTCCGTCCCCTATTGCAGAATGACTGGGTGAAACCTACCAAGCGCATTTTCAATAATGCGCAAATCAGCGATCACTTTGCCATCATCCCCACCCATGCTTCTCCCAGGAGATTGAGCGCGGATGAAGCCAAGCTCTACGACATGATCACTCGCCGGTTCATCGCCGTATTTTATCCCCCAGCGGAGTTCGACCTTACCACCCGTTTGTCGGTGGTGGGACTCCACACTTTCAAAACCGAGGGCAAAGTGCTGGCCATAGCCGGATGGTTGACGGTTTACGGGAAGGATAAAACTGGAAAAAATAACCTCATTCCCCTCTCCCTCGCCGATGGATACCCAGCCTCCGCACGCGTGGTGTCGGTCGACCTGAAAAAGGAAACCACCAAACCGCCCCCACGTTTTACCGATGCTACCTTGTTGTCCGCCATGGAAGGCGCCGGTAAACTGGTTGAAGTCGAAGAGCTGGCCGAAGCCATGAAGGGAAAGGGCCTGGGTACTCCGGCCACTCGCGCGCAAATCATCGAACATTTGTTTGCCCTGAAATACCTGGAACGAAAGAGCCGCGAGATAATTCCTACCGGAAAGGCGGAAAACCTCTTGAATTTCCTGTCCACCATTAAGGCCGAGACTCTGACCAGTCCGTCCTTGACTGGTGAATGGGAACACCGGCTCCACAAAATCGAAGAAGGCAGCCTTTCGCGGGAGGAATTTATGTCGGCAATTTCCGCCCAGACCAAAGATATCGTCCACAAGGTGAAAAATTTCAGTGGGGCCGACGACTCGTCGAAAGAAATCGATGTGATCAGCCCAACGGATAACCAACGCATGCTGGAGAACTTCCGGGCCTTCAAATCGAAAGACGGCCGGGTGACGATTTACAAGGTCATAGGAAACCGCAATCTCTCCAGAAGTGAATTGAAAACGCTGCTTGCCGAACGCAAGCTGGGGCCACTGAAAGGGTTCCGTTCCAAGGCGGGCAAACCCTACACCGCCACTTTGGTTCTGAATGAAGAATACAAAGTCAGGTTCCAGTTCGAAAACAACAGCGGCAACGACACCAATGCAGAAGGAGAATCGACGGAGAAATTACATTTTGATGAAATGCCCGTGGTGGGCACCTGTCCGGTAAATCATACGCCGGTTTACGAAACCCAATCGGCCTACGCCTGCCGTGAGCGCTTGGAACGCAACGCCGATGCCAAGGGTTTTCGCATGAGCAAAACCATTCTCGGCCAACCGATTGCCCAAGATCAGGTTAAAAAACTCCTTTCCGAGGGAAAAACCGACCAATTGAACAAGTTTATATCCAAACGCACCAAAAAGCCGTTTTCGGCCTTCCTGGTCTTACAGAAAAACGGAAATGTGAGGTTTGAATTTCCACCCCGCCCACCCAGGAAAAAAACAACCCGAAATCGCCGGTGAAAGAAGCCTTTGAGCCCACAGCACGTTTTGCAGACAATGATTACACATTTAGACTTGAGAACCTCGCATTGCCGACTGCCAGTTTTTAACGCCGTTTAATACGCCAGGTTTTTTCTTAATTTATCTCTGAATATTATAACCCTTATTAACAGGTTTCATCATGCCCATCGCAACACCACCTCAATTCGCCGCCATGCTCGACGCCGCCCAGGAAGCGAGCTATGCCTACCCGGCTATCAACTGCACCTCCATCCTAACACTCAACGCCGCCATGAGGGCGTTTGCAGACTCCAGATCTGACGGAATCATCCAATTCTCCACCGGCGCGGGGCAATTTGCCTCCGGTCTGGCCAATGGCGATGCCGCCTATGGGTGCATTGTGCTGGCCGAGGCCGCCCATTTGCTGGCCGAACAATACGACGTCCTGATCGCCCTCAATTCCGACCATTGCCAGCCCGGAAAAGCCGCTTCTTTCCTCAAACCGCTCATCGAGGCCACCGCCAAACGCCGGGCCAATGGACAAAACAATCTTTTCCAAAACCATATGCTGGACGCTTCCGCCCTTCCCTTGCGGGAGAATATGGCCGTGTCCCGGGAATACCTGAAGCTCTGCGCGGAAAATGAAATAATTCTCGAAGTCGAAGCGGGTGTCGTTGGCGGGGAAGAGGATGGCGCCGCCGGAACTGAAGACACCCCGGAAGACAAGCTCTACACCACCCCCGAGGACATGGTGAAGGTTCACGAAGCTTTGGGAGGTCTGGGCCGTTTTACTTTTGCCGCGACCTTCGGAAACGTGCACGGTCACTACAAGCCCGGCGCCATAAAACTGCGCCCGGACATCCTCAAAGAAGGTCAGGCCGCCGTGATGGAAAAATATGGAGCGGATGCGGAATTCGATCTGGTTTTCCACGGGGGCTCCGGCAGTAAACTGAGTGAGATTCGCGAAACCCTGGATTATGGCGTCATCAAAATGAATATCGATACCGATACCCAGTACGCCTTTACCCGGCCCATTGCCGATCACATGATGAAAAACTACGACGGCGTCCTCATGATCGACGGCGAAATTGGCTCGAAAAAAACCTACGATCCACGTACCTACATGAAAAAGGCGGAAGCAAACATGAGCGCCCGCGTCGTCCGTGGTTGCGAGGATCTGCAATCGGTTGGAAAAACGATTTTCGGCCAGGTCTAACTACCGAGCAAATGCGACATCTTACATTTCGTAGTGAGTGAAGGAAAATCTTGCCGTCTCATACCAACCATTTCGTCGGCCGACCCCATACTGTGGGTAGATCAGCTCACCATTGAGCGGAAGACTTACATCCTGAAAGATATCTGCTGGAAAGTTATGCCTGGTGAAAACTGGGTTATTCTGGGAGCGAATGGCTCCGGTAAAACTACCCTGCTCAAATCGCTGGCCGGTTATTTTCCACCAACGCGGGGAAGGGTATCGGTATTGGGGCAAACCTACGGAAGGCACGATTGGAACCAACTGCGCCTTCGCATCGGGATGGTTTCCAGCAGTATCGAGCAGCGGATTGAAGAAAGGGAACCGGCGATCGACGTGGTCGTATCGGGAAAATACGCACAGATAAATTACTGGGGTCGGATATCCAAAAAAGACAGGGCACGGGCTGGGCAATTAATGGAACTGCTCGAATGCGGATACCTGCTCGAAAATACCTGGCTCACCCTTTCCCAGGGAGAAAGACAGCGCCTGCTCATCGCGCGCGCTCTCATGGCCCGGGCCGAAATTCTAATACTCGACGAGCCCTGCGCCGGCCTGGATCCCGTAGCCCGTGAGCATTTTTTGAACACCGTGGAAAACCTGAACCAACATCAACCGCATCTCACCCTACTGCTCGTAACCCACCACGTTGAGGAAATAACCCCCTGTTTTACCCATGGTTTATTGCTTCGGGCTGGGGAAGTGGTGGGACAGGGACCTATCCGGCCGACGCTCAATTCCGCCTCTCTTTCGCTGGCATTCGAAACAAAATTGAAACTGAAAAGATCAAAGGAACGTTATCAATTAAAATTTGAATGCAGTAATACCAATTTAACATTGTAACCGTTCGAAAATGTGTCGGTACTCATAACTTAAGTCTTCAATCCTAAAATGTGGCATAGAGTCCACGATTCAAAATGTATGGTGGCGATTTGAGTCTGGCGGAAAAATTTCTGCTGCTTGCCCTGGATGACGAGAAGGGCCGGTTTTACGCGACCAACTCAGTAAGGGTGGGATACGGCTTGGCTGCGGCCGTGCTCGTGGTATTGGCCTTGCGGAAAAAAATCCTCCTCAACGACCATCGCGAGGTGGAAGTTACGGGCAGCCGGGAAAACGATGAAATCTATAAACCCAACCTCGACCTGATTAAGCAATCAGCCCTGAAAAAACCGGTTTATTACTGGCTCATCCGCATCGCCAGAAATCACCTCAAAAATCAGCAGGTAGTCCTCAAACAACTTTGCGCAAAGGGGATTTTAGCACAGGAAGACGTCAATGTTCACAGCTGCTTCAACATCAAAAACTACCCGACTAAAAATCCGCACCCCGAACAGAATTTACGGACCGAAATCCTCAAGTATGTTGGGGGAAAACAACCCCTTCCAACATCCCTTTATTTCCTGCTGGTGCTCATCGATTCGAGTGGCATTTTTGAAGAGGTCTTCATGGAGAATCACCGCACAATGGCGCGGGCCCGCTTGGACGAAATAAAGGAACTGGATATTCCGATCGGCGCCCGTGACGCGGAGACCCTGGAGGTCCTGAAAGATATTCGCGATTCGCTCAATAAACTATAGTCGGCTAAGCGGTCAAATTCTGAAAAATGCCCATCAGTGGCAGGAAGAGGGCGATGACGATCACTCCAACGACAAGGGCGAGTAGCACGATCATGACCGGTTCCATAACCGAGGTCATGGCGGAAATCGAATTATCCAGTTCCTCGTCGTAGTTATCCGCAATGCGGTTCAACATTTCTGGTACCGTCCCGGTCTCTTCCCCCACTTCGATCAAACTGGAAACCATGTCGGGAAAATGGTGCGTCTGGCTGAGCGGTTTGGAGATGGGATCTCCATCCCTCACCCGCTTATAGGTACTTTCCAGTTCGCGCTGGTAAACGCGGTTGCCCACTACCGCGCTGGTAATTTCCAGAGCTTCCAGTAATGGAACCGCGCTTCCCTGCAGCGTACCCAGGGTTCTGGCAAACCGGGATAGGGCGCTCTTTCTTAGCAAATCCCCGAATAGGGGTAACTTTAATTTTAAAAGGTCAATCGCATAACGGCCCTTTTCAATGCCCCCTAGCAATTTGATGCCCAGAACCACCAGAAAACATATTAGCAATAAAATCAGAATCTTATCCTTAACAAAAAGTGACAGATTCAAAATGGTCTGAGTCAGCGGTGGCAGCGAGCTACCACCCAAAAAATCTTCATAAATGGCTTCAAAGCGAGGCACCACAAAAACCATCAAAACCCCCAGAATCGAACCCGCCAGCGTCATGACGACAACGGGATAAACCATGGCGGCGACCAGCTTGCCCTTCAGGCGCTGAGCCTTTTCCATAAATCGGGCCAAGCGGTCCAGCACAAGATCCAGGTGGCCGCTGGCTTCCCCGGCGCGAACCATATTGTAGTAGAGGTTTTTGAACACTTTCGGATGCTGGGCCAAGCCATTGGAAACCGGATTACCCGATCGAACGTTATCAGCCAAGTTTTGGATGATTCTGCGAAATCCTGGGTCTTTCTGTTGCCGGGTCAACACCTCCAAACTCCTCAGCAACGGCAGTCCCGAATGCAGCAATGTGGCCAATTGACGGGTAAAAAGCGTCAGCGCTTTCTGCCTCACTCGCGTTCCAAACCCTAACCGCCGCTTCCTGGTTTTCCGCGGAGAAGTTTTGCGCTTGGCCTTTGATTTGGCCCGGTTGGCGGTGGCTACGGGAGATTTTGAACGCACGACTGTAATGGAAATTTATGCAATACCGCCTCGGACTATGTCAAGCAGCCACCAGGTGACCATAAAAAAAGCACCCGAAAACCTCCCCAAAGGCGGGGAAGGGGTCAACCCTTGCTACCGAGGCCGCAGGCCGACACACTTCCAGGGCGTCACTATCCAACCATATAATTCAAATATCTGAGTATCCATTACTTTTCTTCTATTTTAGGAAAATTGATTTTCCGATTTAGCAGCCAGGCCACCCCAATCAGGTCGTACAAACCACGGCAGGCCCGATTCCAGTTGGTATATTTTGAATTTCCGCGTAGACGCGGCCGATGTTTCACCTGCACTTCACTGCAGGTGAGCCCCGCTTTTTCAAAGAGAGCGGGGAGAAAACGGTGTAACCCATTAAAAGGCACCAGTAGGTCGACGTGTTTTCGGGCAAACACCTTCATGGAACAACCGGTGTCCCGAATGCCATCGTGCAGAAACAACCTCCGCAGGCGGTTGGCAATCCGCGAGGCTACGCGCTTGCTGAAACTGTCTTTTCGATTAGCGCGATATCCGCAAATGATATCTGCCCGTCCCTCACGCGCTGACTCGAGCAGCGCATGAAAACCCGAGGGATCATTCTGCCCGTCCCCGTCCATTAAACCACAATAGCTACCGGTTGCCGCCTTCAGTCCACTGTAAATGGCAGCGCTCTGGCCGCGGTTTTCCAATAAACGGACTCCTTTACAATCAGCAAATGCGGTTATCCTTTTCCAAGTATTATCCGAACTGCCGTCATCAACCGCTACGATTTCAGCTTCGGGAAACAAGCTTCGGACCTCACCCAGCACCTCCTCCACGTTTTCTTCTTCATTGAAAAAAGGTATGACTATGGAGAATTCCGGCCGGGCGTTATCGTCTAATTCTTCCTGGAATGTCATCTTGGAAACAAGTTAATAGGCAACTAAGCGAAGTAGGTGTAACCGAGTATAAAGCTAACTCGACGAACCAAGCGATGATAACACATTAATCGCACCCCGTGCATTACGTATAATTTAATACCTCCTCCACCGTGGTTATACCCTGTTCCAAAGATTCCAGGCCGGCCACACGCAGGGGTACCATGCCTTTTGAAAGCGCCATTCGCTTGATATCCATTGAGGCTGAGCTCTTCATGGTCAAATCACGTAATTCGTCATCCAGAAGCATCATTTCAAACAAACCCCTGCGTCCCCGGTAACCCAGGTGATGGCAATCCGCACAACCGGTAGCCCGATAAAAAGTGGGCTGTCTTATTTTCCTATCCCCATAGAGTCGTTCGAGCAGGGCTATATCGGGTTGATAAGCCTCCTTGCAACTGGGGCAAAGAATTCGCACCAGCCGCTGGGCCAGAACCGCTTCCAGCGATGAGGTAATCAAGTAGGGTTCCATTCCCATGTCCACCAGGCGCGTGATGGCCGATGGAGCATCATTTGTGTGCAGGGTGGTCAACACCAGGTGTCCCGTCTGGGCGGCTTGCACCGCGATGCGCGCCGTCTCCAGATCCCGTATCTCACCCACCATCAGGATATCGGGGTCCTGGCGAAGAAAGGACCTCAAGGCATGGGCGAAAGTTAACCCGATGGACGGCCGCACCGCCAACTGCATGATTCCATCGATTTCATACTCCACCGGATCCTCCGCAGTAAGGATCTTGGTTTCATCCCGATTCAGGATTTTCAGGCAGCTGTATAGCGTAGTGGTTTTTCCACTGCCGGTTGGCCCGGTAACGATAAAAACACCATTGGGCCGTCGAATGACCTCCCGCGTCGACTGGTAAACCATATCCGGCATGCCCAGGTGAGCCAGGTCGAGGTTCACCACCGTTTTATCGAGAACCCGCAGCACTACACTTTCCCCGTACTGTGTGGGCAAAGTGGATACGCGCAAATCGATGGGCCTCGCATCCAGGGTCATGCGTATGCGCCCGTCCTGAGGCACCCGGCGCTCCGCTATGTTGAGATTGGCCAGAACTTTCACCCGGGAGATAACGGCCAGGGCCAAATTTACCGGCGAGGGCGACATCTCGTAAAGCGAGCCATCCACGCGGTAACGAATCTGAAACACTTCCTCAAAGGGTTCAAAGTGAATATCCGAAGCCTTGTCGCGAATGGCCTGTTCGAGCACCAGGTGGACGAACCGAATTACCGGCGCCTCCTCCGCAATGGCCTCCAGGTCCTCGTCCGACAATTCCCCCTCCGCGGTGGCGATCTGTTTGAGCGCATCCATGGCATCTTCCACCGAAGTGGTTTCTGCGCCATAGACCGATTCGATCAGGCCTTTCACCTGGTCCGGATCCGCAACCAGCAAAGAAATGTCGCGGTCCAGAGAAAAAGATAGATCTTCAACTATCGAGCCATTAAAGGGATCGACGGCCAGGAGCTCCAGCTCCAGCCCTCTCTCCCGGTAGGGAACAACTCCATACATGTGGGCCAAACGGCCTTCCAGCCTGGAGGCCAAATGGGTATCCACGGCGGAGGGGATTTGATCCTCATAATCCCAGCTCAGGTAGCTGGCCACCTCCCGCAGCAACCCTTCACGGCTCAACAGGCCCAGGTTCAGGGCAATTTCCGCCAAAGACTTGGCGGATCGCTCCTGTTCTAAAACCGCCGTCTCAAGCTGTACCCGCGATATGCCGGACAGATTGTCGAGAATCTCGTATATGGAAGCGTTGTGTTCAGGGAACATTCAAGCCACCTTACCCTATTGTTTCAATATTAGGAAAGTCTGGAATCTCTGTAATGGTCTTTAGTTAACCCGCATATCTCACTACCGAGCGAATGCGACATCACCCAATCTTCTACTGCGCTCCGGAATATCGGCCCTGGTGCGGCCCTCGCTGGATGCGCGACTTAGCAGGGTGTCGACCCAGCTTCAACCGCGCTTCGGCTCGAAGCCCACACCAGCACTCTATCTTCGTTCGCTCGCTACGAATTTTGTGAGATATGCGGGTTAACCCATTTTACCATGAATTAAAGTACTTTCGAGGGGGTCACACCTTAAATCCCGCATTGGCATGCAGGATTGCAAGGAATGACCCCGACGCCGGCAATGCCTTGCAAATTCATCGTAAAGTGCGTTAACTAAGGACCATTCAGGTGTGACCCTATCTTTCGCAGTCCAACCAGGGCCGCACCAACACCGACATTTCTGAGTGCAGTAGAAGATTGGGGAGATGTCGGGTCGCTCGGTAGTGAGACATGCGGCTCAGATACTGGTTCTTTTTCCCCTCAGTCAGGAAATCGCGGGTTACGGCGTTGGATCTCGCGGAGGAATCGGATTGCCCCATGGCCAAGATCCGCAAGCCTTTAAGGTAATCCTACAAGTCGGTATTTGCTGCTTGTGGATGCAAACCGAGCGTCGTTAGTGTGGTGTCCCAGAAATAACTTTAAAAATACGAGCGTGCCATGAATTGCCTGGCAAGGCTGCTTTTCGCAGCACGGGCCTGAAGGCCCTTGTGCGTAAAGCGAACGCCGCCAGGGTGTTCCATGCCACCTCGCCCTCAGCGCCGCGGTATTTTTATAAGGAATTTCTGGGATACCACACCAGTTTGAGCGACCGTTGCCGCTCCCATACAGCTCATAACTCGATCTGCCAATTTATGTCGCCCATCCGTTACCCGAAACCTCCCCAGCAATTGACGGATAAGCGTTGGTGGAAATCAATTGGATTTCTGGGACCGGGAATCATAATCGCGTCAGTTTCCATTGGCACGGGAGAAACGATTTTCGCCTCACGGGGCGGCGCCATTTTTGGATATGCCATACTTTGGTGCTTCACCCTTGGTTTAATTATGAAGGCCATCCAGATCTATGCCTCATCCCGTTACATGATGATTTCGGGAGAACATCCCATGCAGAGCTGGATCATGCTGCCCGGCCCGCCCGGCTGGTTGCCCATCAGTCTGCTGTTAATAACGGTTTTGTGTCTGCCTTTTTTACTGGCGGCATTGTCCATTTCGGTGGGATCGATTATCTCCTGGATGCTCGGATCGGGTGTGGTTTCAGAAGTCTCCTCCCGGATATGGGCCACGGCCCTGATCATCACGGCAGCCCTCTTCAGTTGGAATCAGACCTACCGGCGCCTGGAAACCACCCAAACCATAATCGTCGCTTTGCTGTTGGTTTGCGTTGTAATTGCCGCCGTCGCCTGCCAGCCCGATCTCGCCTCTTTAATCAAAGGAATGTTGGTACCGACACTGCCAAGCTATGAGGACTGGATTGGGGCATCTTACCCCAACATTGCGCAGCAGGCCCCGTGGATTGAGCTGGTGACCTACATCGGAATCATTGGAGGTGGCCTCCCCGCTTACATCGGTTACCTTGGGTTCCTCCGCGACAAAAAGTGGGGGTTATTCCAGGAGCGAGAGATTTACAACCATTCCACTAAAACAGGATTTCCGGCAATCGATCCCAGTGCAGAGAACCAGGCCAATAAGCGGAATTGGTTGCGAGCGATAAAAATCGATGTGGGCGGTTCCTTTCTGGCAATCTTTATTTTCTCCTCCGCCTTTGTGGTGTTGGGTGCAGTCATACTGCATGAAAGCCATTTGGTTCCGGACAAGTTTGATCTTCTGACCCACCAGGAAAAATTTCTGACTGCTCTCAGTCCTTATTTGCTGATCCTTTACCGGATCGGAATCATCGCCGCGATAGGCGGGACCCTGTTCGCCACCTTCGATGTCTGGACCAAAAGCATTTACGAAGGCCTGCTACCCTGGCAAAAAGCGGGAAACACTATCTCGATAGCAAAGCTGAAAAAGTGGATCATTCTTGTCACTTCGGTCATTGGTATCGGTGTTATTTGGCTCGGATTGGTTTGGGAGGCTATTTCCAATCCCATTACGGTGGTAAGTGTCCCGGCGCTACTGGGTGGAACCACCGGTTGTGGAGCCTGGTGTCTGGGTGTGGCCTGGGCGGACCGTCGAAACCTGCCCAAGGGTTACCGCATGAATGGACTGCTGTTTATAGCTCTGCTAATATCGGGAGTGTCCTTGCTCGCAGCCGGGGTCCTGGGATTTTATTTCAAGTTTATAGGCTAGAGCATGCTCGGAATAACCATTCTACCCGAATACATACAAAGCGAGGGACCGGAAGCGCTTCTGGACAACCTGCTCAAGCGATTGCCGTTGTCGGCGGTGGCGACTTCGCCTTATGTGATGGAGGAATGCGCGCCGGAACGAGGTGGCGAGCGGGAACCTCCAGCCGATTCCGGCAAAGGACTGGCACGCTTGCTCGATCGTCGGCTCTGGGGAAAACGGGAAGTGTGGGTGAGCGCGACGCCCAGCTTCGAGCCCAATACCGAGTATTACCAGGGTCTTCGTTATCAACCTCTGAAACCCACCGATTTAACCGACCGGGAAGGTCCGGTGATCGATCGATTCATCGAGGCATGCCAGGCCAGGAGATTAAAGGTCTACCTGCAGGTCCAGGCGGCTATTCCTCCCGGTTATCGCGTCCAATTTGGCGGACCGGAAGAGGACGACATGGCCCGTCTGCCCGATGGATCCCTACCCTCGAAACGGCTCGATAAAAACGGCTCCCTGGCCAGCCCGCACATTCTGGCTTACGGAGAAGCGTTGATTCGCGATTTACTGAGCCGGTATCCGGATATTAGCGGATTACGATTGGATTGGCCCGAATACCCCCCCTACTTTCTGGAAACCGTTTTCCTGGATTTTTGCTATCACGCCAAAAACTTTGCCGAGACGAGGGGATTGGATTTCGAGGGCATGCGCCGAAACGTGGGTGCGCTCTATAAGCAACTTACCGAACAACTTGATGACAAGCTCCTGCGGACTTTCCTGGACTCTCCGGACAGGGCGCTGGGCCAATGGGCCGATTGTCGGAAATGGCTTAAATTTAAAGCCCTGCTGGTATCCAATTTGCTAAAGCGCTTTCGCAAAACCATGGACGAAGCGGGCGGACCTGACAAAGAATTATTTCCCAGTGCATTTCCCCCACCCTGGAATCACTTGAGTGGTTTCGATTACTCCGGCGCCGCTGAAGTTGCCAGTGCCATCAGTTGCAAGTATTACACCATGCATTGGCCGATGATGCTCGGCAATTATGCCGATTCGCTGACCGCGAAGAATTCTGGCCTCTCTGAGGCTTTGCTGGTGGCATGTCTGGCCAAAGCATTCGATGCCGTTTCCCCGGTTCCCTCCAGGCTGACAGATTTGCACTACCCGGATCCGGAGGAAGACCATCCGGTCGAGCTGGAATCGTTGTCCGTCCGGCAATCGGCAGTTCAATCCTGGGCAGGCGACACTCCCGTGTGGCCGCTCGGTCATGCCTACGGACCCCCGAAACAGTTCATCGACCGCGCTGCGGCGGTCTTGTCGGTTTCCCCAAACCGCCTGTGGATAAACCGCTACGCCTACTTGAGCGAGGCCAAGCTCGACGCATTGAGCGGGTTGTTTAGCGCGGGTTAGGGGGAATGTAGGATTAAAAAGTTCAGGCCGGATATTGTATTGGGGATTTAACCCGGATATCTCACTACCGAGCGAACGCGACAGCCCCCCAATCTTCTACTGCGCTCCGGAATGTCGGCACTGGTGCGGACCTCGCTGGATTCGCGACTTTGCAGAGTGTCGACCCAGCTTCACCCGCGAATCTGCTCGAAGCCCGCACCAGCACTCGATCTTCGTTCGCTCGCTACGAATTTTGTGAGATATCCGGGTTAACTCATAGTTTTTCTACTCGTCCATAGAATGTGCCCGACAATTTCTCGCCGGTTTTATCATGAAACCATCCCTGCAAGGTGTTCCTGCCGGCCTCGAGTTCGACATGCAACTCAACGGCTGTGTGGCCGGGATTGGCCTGAGCCATAATTGGTTTTGCCCCATCAATACTTAAACTACCCGCAGTGATGGGAAAGGCGCGTCCCGGGTCAATCGGGGTAGCGCCAATGGTGGTCTCAGGACCTTTATCGGTGAGTGATCGATTCATATAAAAGGGCCAGCGACTGAGTTGAACTTTGTATTTACCACTTTTTTCAGCCTCAATCTGCCAAATCCCTCCCATGGAATTTCCTCCAGCTACTCGCCTACGATTTTCGAAGTCTACTTCCACCCAGTTGTTGCAGGTGAGATCGGTAAAAGGTTCTACATCATGCCCGATAACGACAGGTTCAACGACTTCGATGGATTCCTCGATCGAAGCCCAGTAATTGTCATAGTAATTTTTCAGCTCCGCGGTTATCTGAGGGTAATGCGACGACACATCGTTTTCCTGCCCTGGATCCTGCCTGATATCGTAAAGCTCTCCTGCTCCATTTAAGCGCCAGTGATCCCAGACCACACAGCTTCGGTAGTATTTTGATGGCCGATGCCTACTGCCAAATTGAACAATGAGTTTGCGGTCCCGGAAGGATCGATTCGGGTTTCTGAGCACCTCCTTCAAACTAAGGCCGTCAAACTCGAAGGCCGTCGGCGGAAGTTCAAAATTAAAGAGATCGACAAAAGTCGGCAGTAAATCGGTAATGTGGGAGGCGAATTCGACCGTGCGTGGAGCTCCAAAATTACCATCCGGCCAGCGGAAAAAACAGATCGCACGATGACCTCCGTCATAGCCGCTGCCCTTTTTGCCACGCATCCCGGCATTGTAAATTTTTTCGCCTCGCGAGGTGCCATTGTCGTTCATGTAAACAATGAGGGTATTCTCGCGAATTTTCTTCTCCGTCAGCCAGTGATCCAGGCGGACGTAGTTCTGGTCGATGTTGCTGATCAGTCCAAAGAAGTGGGCCACCAGAGGATCATCGACCCTGTCCTTATACTTTGTGAAGTCCTTCTGCAAGGAATGAAAGGGGCTGTGCGGGGTATTCAAAGCGATATAGGCGAAGAAGGGCCGTTTGGCTTCGATCTGCTCATCCATCCACGCCATCGCCTTGTCGAACCAAAGATTCGCGCAAAAACGATCCGAGTACTTCACCTCCATTTCATCGTAGTAACGCGTATAGTAGTAATCGTTGTCGTATTCGATTTCCGAGGCCAGTCCCCAACCTTTGTGCCAGACCACACGCTGAAAACCGCGATCCATAGAGCGGTGCGGGTAGGTATCGCCCAAATGCCATTTTCCAAATAGTCCGGTCGCGTAGTCATTGGCCGCAAAAACTTCCGGCATCGTCACTACATCGCGACGCATCAAGTTTCGTCCGGCCGGCACCATGCACGCCTTGTTGCGCAAAGCGTACAAACCGGTCATTAACTCCCCGCGCGAAGGGGTACATACCGGAGCCACGTGAAAATTGCTGAAGCGAATGCTCTCTCCGTGCAGCTTGTCCAGATTGGGTGTTTGCAATATGGGATTCCCGTGCGCCGACAAATCTCCGTATCCCTGGTCATCGGTAAAAATAATGATGACGTTAGGCCTTTCGGCCGTGGCCAAAGCAACCAAACCAATCATCCCCAAGAAAATACCCAATATTGGTTTCTTCATAACAAATCTTACCCCTCTTCTAATTTATCCCATCAAACTATTTCCCAGCCGCTTCAGCCTTTTTCCGCGCCATGGCATACACACTGAACTCCCCAGCAATCTCCCAAGGTATCACACCGGAGCGATCACGATAAAGATGATTTACTCCGTAAACGTCTCCTCGGGCAATCGAACGATTTCTCCACCCTTCAGGGCCGAGTCGTGAGCTAAAATTCCAGTACACGTCCAGTTGGCCGACTGTTTGGCGTTGGGCCAGGGATCGCGATCCCGGATCAGGGCGTCGACAAACTCATGGGTTAAATGCGGATGCGATCCACCGTGGCCAGCGCCCTGGGTGAAAGAGAGGTGTTCTTCACCCTCCTCACCGCCGTAAACCCCGCCCAAGGTGAAGGGTGCAATTTCGTCCGGCAGCAGGCGCCCGAAGTCCGGACATTCCACCTTCTGCGGGATTTCCGGTTCAGGTTTCTTGGCGGTGTGAATAACCAGCGGCTCTCCCTCCATGAGCGGCCATTCGACCGATTTCTTCAGTCCGTAGACGTCGATGCTCTCCCGATACTGACGGGAAACATCAAAGAGCGAGCGGATTATGCGGGCGGAAAGATCGCTATTCCGCATTTTGATATGAGTGGTTTCAATCGCAAACGGAGAGTTGTAATGATGGTGCATATCCTCACGGATGGTTCCCGATGGGAAGCAGGAAACGTATTCTGCATCCTGCTTGGGTAGTCCAAGAACCGGACCCACGCAATGCGTGGCATAATACATGGGAGGTAGACCGGGCCAGTAACCGGGCCAGCCATCCATGTCCTGTTGATGGGAAGCCTGGAGGAACTGCAACTTGCCCAGCTCACCATCTTCGAAAAGTTGCTTCATGAACAGAAACTCACGCGAATAGACCACGGTTTCCATCATCATGTATTTCAACCCGGTTTCCTGGACCAGGCGGATGATTTCCAGGCAGTCTTCAACCGAGGTGGCCATGGGAACGGTGCAGGCCACATGTTTTCCCGCCTTCAATGCCGCAATCGATTGCTCCGCGTGGTTGGGGATGGGTGTATTGATGTGAACGGCGTCGATTTCCGAATCCTTCAGCAGCTCATCAAAGTCGGTATAACGTTTCTCCACGCCATACTTGTCCCCCACTTCATTCAAGGCTGATTCCGTGCGCTGACAGATCGCGTTCATGTTGGCATTAGGGTGCCGTTGATAAATGGGGATAAATTCGGCGCCGAAACCAAGGCCGATGATAGCAATGTTTACTTTCTTATCACTCATTCAGGTATCTGGGTTATGGGGTGAACTCGTATAGAAATAATTTTTAAGGCCTTTCCGGATACAGGATTAATTCAATGTTTGAAGGTAGGCCAGCACATCTTCCAACTGCTGAGCGGAAAGTAGCACGCCGTATGGCGGCATTGGCGAAACTTCCACCGGAAACCCTTCTGCGATGATCCCCTGGGGATCGACAAGGCTTTGTCTTAGGTAGTCCATTTGCTTGCGCGAAGCGATACCGTCCAGGGGAGGTCCAACGACTCCACCCTTGCCTGCAATCTGGTGGCAACGAACACAAGACGCCGTTTCGTCGAAATGGACGAGGTAATGCCCCCGCTCGGGATCTCCGGACAGATTTTGATCAGAGACCTTTTGGACGATGACTTCAGAAAGCGAAATATCATCAAAGGCTACCCTTCCTTTGGTCAATTCCTCCTTACCGTAGTTAAGTTCAATCGTGAGTTGCCGATGGTTTCCGGAGTTAAAAAAGGTTTCCAGTTCCCGCCAGACAGTCCGCCACTGAACGAAATCGGTCTGCGCACCGGAAATTTCAGATATACTCAAATGCGCGCCACTACCTTGGCGAAGAGAACGACCAAAAATCCATCCAGCCAATCGGTAATCAGTATCAGGTTTTACTGGCACGGTAGTGGTCAGCCTCAGTCTTCCGCCTTCATTGGATTCAATTCCAACCAAGTGGTTACCACTATGAGGGCTGAACTTATCCCTTATAGCATTATAGCTGACAACAGTATCCGCCATGCTATCAGAGCTTTCCAGCTTCCATCCGGAAGGATTACTTCCGTAAAATTCCTCAAATGAGGCATTGCTCATTAAATTTGGTCCAAGGACCGAATTGACGAGTTCGACATCCTGATTGGCGGCGGAAGCCTTCAAGGCCATCGATAGCCAATGATCTTCCCGGTTGGTCGAGTCTTCATAGAGTCGTAGAGTGACCGCTCCCAGGAAATCGGAAGCAGGCAAATGTGCCAGGGCAATGAAGGCCGCTCTTCTGACGCCCAAATCCGCATCGGTAAGGACCGCGGTATCGATCAACAATCTTTTATCCTCCTCGCTTCTTCCCAAGGCCATCACTGCATTTTTGCGGAGTGCTGGATCCCGGCTTAACAAGGCCGCCTGATGAGTTTCACCATCCAATTCACCCAAACCATGCAGCGTCCAGAAGGCATGCAAGGCAGCCTTACCGCCTTTAGCCAGAAGCTCATGCAGCTCTGGCGCGGTTTCCACCGCCTTGGATTCTACTAACAGACGTTGCGCCGTTTGCCTCCAGAAAAGGTTATCGTCGCCCAAAGCTTTCACCAACTGCGATGCCGCTACGCCAGCTAACGATTTGGTCTCACTAACTTCTGCTCCCTCCCAAACGAGACGATAAATGCGCCCGTGCTGCCGATCCCGGTTGGGATTTATATGGGCATTCCCCATTCCGCGTTCCGCATGGTAACCACCGCGAATAGCTGTGGGTGTCGGATTGTGCTGGATGATAAAATTATACCAGTCAGCCACCCACAAATTTCCATCCGGACCCACTTCCGCTGCGACTGGTGAAAACCATTCATCCGCACTTGCGATAAGCGAAGGCTGATTGACGGCTTTAAACCCGGAACCATCAGGCTGATTACGATACATCCCCAAAAGATTGCCGGTTGGCCCCGCGATGAATGAAACCTCATTGCGCCACGATTCGGGAAAGTTTCCCGAGGTGGCAAAAGCGTAACCGGCGCCAGCCGTGTAATTACCAAAGGCATCGACTTGACGAACATTCGGGGTGATGGGAAAGAAGCGCAAAGTGTCTGCAATCATTTTTGCCGAAAGCCCCTTGTCACCTGCGTAACCGGTTTCAGGAAAACCACAAAAGAACGCCGGGTTATTGTTTGCTGTCGAACCGAACACATCGCCCGTTTCATTGAAACCGAGCCCCCAGGTATTGTTGTTAAACTGGTGCAGGAAGGTCAGATTCGTTCCGTCAGCATCCATCTTAAATACCCCCTGTCCAAATTGGCCCTGACCACTGGAAGTTGGACCACGGTATCCGGAATACCCCACCGTGCCCCATATTTTGTTATCAAATCCGTAACGCAAATTAGACGGACCCGCATGGGTATCGTTGGTACCCCAACCCGTATTTAGGATCTCACGAACATCCGCTGTGTCGTCTCCATCGGTGTCCTTCATGAAAATAAAGTCCGGTGCATGCGCGACGATGATTCCTCCCTTTGAAAAAGTAATCGAAGTGGGCACGTTCAGCCCGCTGGCAAACACCTTCACCTGATCACACCGCCCATCGCCATCGGTATCTTCGAGGATTTTTATGTTGTCCCTCCCCCGGCGCGTCCCGGTCAATTGGTTTGGATAGTCGACGGACTCAGCTACCCAAAGACGGCCTCGCTCATCCCAGGCCATGCAGATGGGATTAACGATGTCGGGCTCGCTGGCAAACAACTCTAGTCGAAATCCCACTGGTACCTGGGTGTAGTCCATACTATCCTCCGGAGATAGGGGGAACTGAAATTTTAATGGCTCGGGGCGATTTTCGTAGTTGGGAATATTATCGCGGCGCTCGTATAGCAGCGGGGTGCGCGACTCTATAAATGCCTGGTAGCTCTTCCGGCGATCGTCGCCAATGGCCCAAAGAATTCCGCTCTTGAGCAGTTGGTGAAATTCGCTGCGGCTCCACACCCGCTCATCATGGCCGGAAGCGGTATAGAAAATTCGGCCCCTTCCCTCGGTGCGAATCCAGGTCCAGGGCTCCGGCTCCACGATGTTGTCATTGGGCCCCTCGACTTCGCGCACCTGCAGAATAATGCGGTTTTTATCATTGTGATTTTTGTGAACGTAGGTCTCATCCCAAGCTTTTAACTCCGGCACGCCCCGCACCGCCGGATGTCCGGGCTGCACGGTTTTTACTTTAAATACCTTCTGCTGGTGATGCGCGAATCGACCCCCGACCAATTGATCGAACTCCGGCTCGTTTTGAAAACACCAGCTGGCGCAATGGATGGGCAGAAATCCCCCACCCGCCTCAACATAGGTTTTCAGATTTTTCCAATGTGCCGGCGCAATCTCCTGGTGGTTGGCATAGAGTAATAAGGCATCGAAGCGTCCCAGATACCGCGCATCGCCCAAGGCCTCCTCAACGGAAGTCACATAGTCGAAATAAATGGCATCTCTGCCCAGTGCCTCCGAAAGCATGGGATAATAGAGATCCGAGGGATGGTGTTCGGCGTCGTGACCCAGGAAAAGAACGCGTACAGGTCCAGAATCGGCCGCAAACAGGCCATTAGACGTAGTGGCCAGAAATGCCGCCACCAGGCAGGCAAACGATGTTTTCATTAAGCGCAGTGAAATTAAGAAATGAGAACGCATTCAGAGCAAGATGTATCCACGAGGTTTTTTGAATCCACTTTGCTTTAGCCCGGATGTCTCACTTCCAAGCGAATGCGACATCTCTTCAATCTTCAACTGCGCTCCGGAATATCGGCACTGGCGCGGCCCTCGTTGGATTCGCGACTTTGCTGGGTCAGTCGTCTTTGAAAAAGTTATGGAGTGTAACGAAATACCATTGTCAAGACCCGCCCCTTTTGTCCTGCTCATCTATTCCACGATCATTTCCCCTTTCATGATGAGCCAGTGCCCGGGAAACGTGCAAATGTAGGGGTAAACATCGGGAATGTCCGGCGCATAGAAGCGCAAAACCTCGGCTTCATCCTGGCCGAGTAGACCCGTATAATAAAGCACGGCGGGATGATCGGGAATAAATTCCTTCTTTTCACCACTGGGGTCCTTGGCCATTTCGTTTGCGGCCATACCAACCACCTCGTTCGTACCAGGTTGAATGATAACCAAGTTGTGTGGCGTGACATCCGGATTGGTCAGTAGCAGGCGCACCGGTTGCCCGGCTTTTACGGCGAACCTATCTACGGTAAAAAGCATGCGTTCCGGAATCGTGGAAATCTCAATGGTGATAAGGTTTTCCTGGTTATCGAACCCGGAAGTGGCCGCGTTTCTTTCCAGAAGGATGTCGCGCTTATCTAAGGATTTGGTCCAGCCTCTTAGAAAGGAGGTCAGTTCGACATGCCGGGAGAGGAATGGGCCATTACCTTCCCAGTGGCGGGACAAAGCCTCCGATCCAACGGCACAGCGCAGGGCATACCGAAGATGGTTTCCCATGGGGAGATCCAGCACGTCCAACACTGCCTCCAACGCTTCTGGAGTGCCGAGGTAGCTGGCTGCATTGGCGGCCTCCATGCGGACGATTCCGTTTTCATCGTTGGCCCGATCCCGCAGCAGTTGAGTCGCTTGCCCCAGGGACAAGCCGTTGGCCTCCATGCCCGATATGCGAGGAATGCCCTGTGCTCCTCGCGTGTAACGAAGCTGGCGGGTAGCCGCGGCCCGGGCCTTGTGTTCCTCACATGCTAACAACTCCACCAACAGATCCGGTCGGCTTGCTCCAATACTGCGATACAGCCACAGAGCCTCCAACTGGTGGTGGCGATAGCGCTCCTCGTTGGGATCGAGCTCGGCCACCCAATCATCCAGCGCCGTTTCAAGGGCCGATGGTGAATGCTTATCGCGCAGCTCGCGTTTCGACCAGTATCGGTAACGGTATTCGCGGCGTTTTAGATTATCGAGCAACTGGCCTATCGATGCGCCGGCCATTTTCGGCGGATCCTGCAGTTTTGCTCCCTTGGGAACGATGCGCCAGATTCGCCCACTCTTGCGGTCCCGCCGGGGATCGCGCAGGGAATACTGGGCATGCCCTTTTACCGGATTGTACCAATCGCAAACATACATGGCGCCGCGCGGCCCGTATTTAAGATCCACCGGAATGAAACTGAGGTTTTCGGAAAAGATAAGGTCCGACACATACTCCTCCTCATAATAATCGTCCTTCTCGATCCACTTGTGAATTTCGACCCGGTTGGTTGGTTTATAGCGCACTTTTATAAAACCGCCCTGCAATTCCTCCGGCCACATGGGAAAATCGACGAACTCGTGACCGCAAACTCCGGAATAGGCGGGAATCTTCAAGGCTTTGGGATGTTGGCCGGGAAATGGCGGATTGGTGGCGTGGAAAGCGCTGGCAAAAACCGGATGACTGGCCACGTGATGCCCCCAGTCCGAGAAGGTTACCCCCCAGGGATTGGTATTGGGATAGCTTCCGAAAGTAACCAACCCCTGATTGGCGGGTGAATATCGAAACCAGGCCGAATTCCTGGCCCGGATGGGTCCATAAGGCGTTTCAACCTGAGAATTATGGAAAATGGATTCGCGGAAGAGCAAATCCCCATCCGGTGTCCAGACGAAGTCGTGCAATGCGTGGTGGGAGTCTTCACAACCGAATCCGGTCAGCAATTTTCGGCGCCAATCCGCTTTGCCGTCGCCGTCGGTGTCGCGAATGTAGCTGAGGTGGGGTTCATCCGAAACGATGATGCCATCCTGGTACAGCTCAAACGATAGCGGAATGTGCAAATCGTCCGCCCAAACGGTGGATTTGTCGGCTTTCCCGTCCCAATCGGTATCTTCCAGAATGACGATTTTGTCGTTTGGCTCCTGCCCGGGATAAACATGGGGGTAAGTAGTGGAACAACTCAGCCAAAGTCGGCCTCGTGCATCCCAACGCATGGTGATCGGGCAGGCGATTTCCGGAAACTCCTCTTCGCTGGCAAACAGGTTTACTTCAAACCGTGGGTCAATGCGGAAGGCTTTTAGCTCGTCCGACGGAGTCATCCACTCATTGGCTCCACGTGATTCGGCGACCTCGTCCAGCTCTGGCACGTTGGAGTCGTCCACCGGGGTATGACCAAAGCTTTTGCCCTGGGCAATTGCCCAAATCCGCCGGTCGCGGTTGGCCGTCATAATCTCCAGGTTTCGCATGGCCGGCAGAAAATCCAAATAGCCGTATTGCTTGCTGCGCCTCCCGGTGTAATAAAACGTGTTCAGGGGGCGGTAGCGCCGGAAGTACTGACGATTTTTGTCCACAATCGCAGCGCCCAGCTCGGCATTTGAGGCCGGAGCCGGTTTGCCAAATACCGCATAAAAAAGCGTATCGGCAAACAACCGATAGCCTTCATCCACCAGGTGGACCCCATTAAAAGTGAGATCGCTTCGGGGATCCCCCATTGCCGCCCGCGTGGCGTCAAATACATTGGCAAAACCCACTTGCAGTTTTGCCGCAATTTCGGCCATGACTTTGGTGTAGACCGCCAAACGCTCATTGTTGAGGTCAGCGGCGGGAACCCCTTCAACATTCTCATTGGCTATGGGTGATACCAGTATAATTTGCGGACCACTGACCCCGTTGAAAGCTCGGGACTTCAAATCGGCCAGCCATATTTCCAGGCGCGACTTGAAGGCGTCGATCTCGGCAATACCGGCAAAAGATTCGTTGTAACCAAAGGCGGCGAAAATCACATCCACCCGCTCCCGGGTAAGGTGTTGATTTACGGTGGCAAAATTGTCCGGACGCGGTTGCAGATCCACTTCATCAGCCGACCAGGCGAAATTCCGGATGACCAGTTCGTGCTGCGGATGAGCCAGTTGCAGGTGAGATTCGAAATAACCAACATCCTGAGCGCGGTCTAACAAGGTATTTCCAATAAAAGCAATGCGACTCCGCTTCTGCAGCAGCAATGGCAGAGTAGTGGTCGACGGCATTGTTTTTACCGCATCGGGAGCTTCATCCGCATAAATTCCGTATTCGATGAGTTCCGGATTTCGGGGAGGTTCTGGTTTCTCCGTGTTCTCATGCTTGGCATCTTTTTTCTGCTTACTTTTGGGCGGTGTTACCCGTTTCAGCGGCTGATCTTCTCCCACTACTACGGCGGATAAAATCGATTCCACTTGCATCGTCATTATTAAAGAGATGCCGGCGACACCCACTAATAACGCGATTTCTCTCCACGTGTTTCCAAATAGCTTACTTTTCATTCGATCTTAAGTTTCACCACGGAAAATAAAAATTTGTCCGCCAGCACCTGCCATCTTAATTCGAACCACTATAAAAGCAACTTCATGCCGAAACCGGGGGCTTCGGATACGTGAAGCAATCCGTCCTTGATGCGATAATCACCGAAATCGATTTCCTCTGAAAAGCAGGTGACACCTTCAATGGTGACGATATTGCCAAGTCCGGCGGCGAGGTGAGAAGTGAAGTTCGTTTTTTGGCCACTACCCCAAGCGTGCGGGCTAGCCTGCACCTGCATTTGTTTGAGCTTGGGCATCAGGTTGCGCCACGGCGTAAAGCCATAACCCACTATATCGCTCAGATAGGCGTCCAGCTGACCCGATCGGCTCAGCTCCAATAAGACTTCGTGATCCGGTTTGGCCTCGCCGTCGGCGTAGAGTGTATCCACAAATCCGTTGGCATTCATCCATTGCTTGAGCTTTCGTCCATCCGCGACATTCTCATGAAAGGGTTCTTCGACCCAAAGGAGCGGAACATCGGATACGCCTTTGAGGAAAGCTATGGTGTCTTCCAGGCTGTACATGTTGTTGGAGTCCACCAATAAGGTGACACCTTTAGCGGAAAAAGCCCGGTGGATCTCGTTCACCACCTCAATGTCTTTGGCCAACCCCTCATCATGGGGATACCAACGCCCGGAGCGGCCAATCTTCACTTTCAACTGGCGGTAGCCATAGTCATAGTCCCACTGACAATTATTGAGGATGATGTCTATGTTCTTGTTTGGATTTCCCGGGTTGAGCTCATCCAGGTATATCATGCCGCTGTAGACGGGGGACGCTTTGGGCCCTTCTGCCCCGAGAAGTTGATAGACCGGTTTGTCGAGCGCTACACCCATGAGATCATGAAGCGCGGTATCCCATCCATGCAGGGTGGGATTCAGGATGCCCTGCTCAACCGAGATGAGATGGGAAAGATTTTGGTTCAGGAGCAGGTCTGCTGACTTTTCCGAGTTGCGCGTTCCAAAGCCCAAGCCAACCGCACCCTGATCGGTTTCCAGTTTACAGGCGATCGACACCTTGTCCCGTCCGTGAAAATCGATCCTTCCGTTTTTTCCGACAAACCGCGGCCAACGGTAGTTAATCCGAATTACGCGAGCGTCTTTGATAACGTGCGAGGCCAAAGTTTCGCCGTAGTCACTGGTTGCCGATGAGGATCGCACCCCGCAACCTCCCATGGCGGCGGACGCACCCAAAAAGGCGGTGGATTTGAGAAATCTTCTTCTGGGGATTTTCTTCATTGGATTGGGTTACTACTGTGGTGTCCCAGAAATAACTTGACAAATACGAGCGTGCCATGAATGGCCTGGCAAGGCTGCTTTTCGCAGCACGGGCCTAAAGGCCCTTGTGCGTAAAGCGAACGCCGCCAGGGTGTTCCATGCCACCTCGCCCTCTGGGCTGCGGTATTTTTATAAGGAATTTCTGGGACACCACACTACCTATTGTTTCTCGGCGCCACGATCTCGGCCCTTATTTCCTCCAATGAATCGGTCGTAAGATAAGGTTCTCTGTGTGGTTTCAAATCGTCACCCTGGTCCTTGGTCCAGACCGCCAAATCCGACTGAAGAGAGGTGAGCTCGCTTTGGTAGGCGGGATCGTATGCCAGGTTATTGCGTTCCAGCGGGTCCTTCTGCAAATCGAACAGCTCGAATTCAGGCCGGGTATAATAGGCCTTGATGATTGCCGCGGCTCTCGGATCCGTTTCGGCGGCAACATCCCATGAATGCCAATAAGCTCCACGACCATCGTTGCGCAAGATATCGGAATGATTGGTGTGAACGGCGTCGGGTCGCAAATTGTGGATGTATTTGAATTTTCCCACCCGTAGGCTGCGAATCGGAAAAATATTATAAACCGTATCGCCCGTGTGCGTGGTAAATACCTTTGCCCGATGCGTCCGGGATTTACCTTTCAATACCGCTGCAAACGATTTTCCGTCGATATCGTCCGGAACGGAACCACCGGCCAGATCAATGAGGGTGGGAATCAGGTCGACCCAACTGACCATGGCTTTAGTTCGCATGCCCGGTGAAATGTGCCCCGGCCAGGAAACGATGAGGGGAACCCGGGTTCCGCTATCGTAAAGGTTCCACTTCCCCAAAGGCCATTGGCCCCCATGGTCGCTGGTAAAGAGGCATATGAAGTCGTCGCCGATATGCTTTCCGGCCACCTTCAATACCCGCCCCATTTCCGCGTCCATATGTGTGATGTCGGAAAGATAACGGGCCCAGTGTTGCCGCGTTTCGGGAGTATCGATAAGGGTCACTGGCAAGGATATCTTTTCAGGATCATAGATAGATTCCGCAATCCAGGGAACGTGCGGGCGACGATCCCCCACCATCAGGCAAAGCGGTCCATCGCCCAGTTTACCCGAATCAAATACTTCCTCCATGTTGCGGGACATGTTTTCCGGGTCCCGAAAATTGAAGTCGCAACCCTCAAAGTTACGCCTGCCATGTTGCACTTTGCCGAAGGAAGCAATTTGATAGCCCATTGCCTTTAGGATGGGGACCAACAACTTCGTGCCTGCCTTCATCTGGCTGTGATTGGGATGGGCGCCGTGCCGGGCGGGCATGAGTCCGGTGAGGAGCGACGCCCGATTCGGGCAACAGGATGGCGAGGCCACATAGGCATTTTCAAATACCATGCCTTTCGCAGCCAACCCATCCAGGGTTGGCGTTCGGACATCTTTTGAACCATAGATCGAAGTTTCCAATCGACCCAGGTCATCGGAGATCAATACAAGGATATGGGGCAGGGATGCCGACCAGGCAGTTTCAGCCCAGCAAAAAAGCAGGAAAGAGACATATAGAAATTTTTTCATCATTTTTTATATACCTTTCTTTGATAAGATGCGAATGGGCGACCGCTTGGCCAGCCAAAGTGGACCCGCGCCCGTCTCAGGGCTGACACCGTTTTACTTTAAATACACCGCGTTCGCCTGGGAGACGTTGCCAAAGCGGGTACTGTTGAGCGGCCGTTCCCGTTTGGTGATGGAGTCCAAAATCATCAACCTTTTTGTGCTGCCCTCCCTGCGGGTGAACACGACATGCCGACCGTCCTCCAACCAGACGGCCTCGATAGAATCTCTTTTCCCCCGGGTAAGAATATCACTTTTGTTTTTCCGGTAGTCCCAGAGCACAATCTGAAATCCCTCCAAAAAATTGGCGGTGAAGACGATTTTGTCGGGATCGACATGATTCCAATCCGGCTCCGCACAGTAGCGGCTTACGTTGGTGCGGATCCGCGTCATTTCCCCTCCCGAGACCGCCATGCGATAAAGCTGGGGCCGACCGAACGAATCGGAAGTGAACACCAGCTCGGTGCCATCTGCCTTCCAGGAGGGCGACGCTTCGATACTGTCATTTCGGGTGATTCTTTTGAGGTTCTTGCCCTGGGCGTTGGCCAAATACAATTCCACATCTCCCGTGGCAGAGAGCACCATGGCCACCGCTCGACCATCCGGACTAAAGCGCGCCCCCGAGTTGGTGCCCTTGTAAGTGGCGAAAGGTGACCGTTTTGAATTCCTCGAATCAATAATAAAAATATCGGGGAAACCGGTGCGGTAATAACTGGTGTAAATGATATATCTGCCATCGGGCGACCAACGGGGGCACACCGCCTGCGATTTATCATTGGTGTGCTGCTTGATACTGCCAAAAAATAAATCGCTGGAATAAACTTCCTGGGTATTGCCGCCACGTTCACCGATAAAAAGAAGTTTCGAAGCGAAAAATCCCGCTGATCCCGAAGTCAAGCGCACGGCCCGGTCGGCCGCACGGAACAAACTGTCCCGGGAATTTTCACCACTGACGGCGAAACGTTTAAGTACCTTGCTGGGGCGGCCCGAACTGATGACGCACTCCACCTGTTGGGCGCTTATTCGATTAAATTTCAGCTCAAACTCGGACTGATTGGCCCCCACTTCCCGATAGGCGCCATGCGCATCGAAACATTTTCTCAGCAAAGTGGCGTCTTTTGCATCCGAGGCGGTAAATGAGATTCTGAAAATTCTTTCATCGGGAGCTTTAGTAATTACAATATCGCCTGCTTGACCACCCAGGGATGACAGCAGGCATCCATAAAGAAGAAGCAGCAGTATTGCTTTGTTGCGCATTGGTTGTTCGGAAAGGTTGGAATAAAATAGTCTTTCTTATTTTCTCGTCTAGTAAAGGGCATCCTTTTCAGTATCGACAATTAAAAATTGGCAATAGAGTTTCTCTAAGGGCCAAAATGCCCAAAATTTCGAGTATGTCTTCCAACCAAATCATTCTGGACGCCTTAAAATCGGTCAAGTACCCCGGATTTAGCCGGGATATCGTCTCATTTGGTCTGGTGAGAAAGGCAGAATTCCTGGAGGGGAGGGCCCTGGTACAGATCGCAATTACAACCACCGATCCCCGCGTTCCGACCGGATTAAAAAAAGACATCGAAATGGTACTGGGTCAACTAGACGAAATTTCCGATGTAGCGGTGGAAATAGCGGTTTCCAAACCCCAGGGAACACCGGCATCCACCACCCAAGCCAATCAACCACAAGTTCAAAACCGTATGCACGGCATCAAGAAAATTGTAGCGGTAGCCAGCGGTAAAGGTGGTGTTGGAAAATCAACCTTCGCCGTGAACCTGGCTTGCGCATTCGACACAGTCCTCTTCCAGAAGCGCGGCTACAGCGCTATTGGGGTTATGGATTGCGATGTTTACGGGCCCAGTATTCCCCTCATGCTCGGTGTGCGCGGTAAGCCGGAAATAGAAGATGAATCCCTGGTGCCACTGGAGAATTTTGGCATCAAAATCATGTCCATGGGGTTACTGATCGATAAAAACACACCGGTGGTTTGGCGTGGTCCCATGGTCAACAAAACTATACAGCAATTCGCCCAAAATGTGAAATGGGGAGACCTCGATATCCTGGTGGTCGACCTGCCACCGGGCACCGGAGATGCCCAACTTTCTCTAGCACAGAATATTCCCATCGATGGCGCCGTGATTGTAACCACCCCGCAGGAGGCCTCCGTTTCCGTGACTACTCGAGGCGCCAAATTGTTCGAAAAGGTCAACATACCGCTGATCGGCGTGGCGGAGAACATGAGCTATTTTAACAATCTGGCCAGCGGCCAGCGGGAGTACATTTTTGGGCGGGGTGGCGGTGAAGAAGCCGCCCAAACCCTGCGAACCGGGTTATTGGGTCAAATTCCCCTGGACGGCGCCATCCGCCAAGGAGGGGATGCGGGCGTACCGGTGGTGAAAGCCGCACCCGATTCTGAGACTTCCCAATGCTTCTATGCCGTGGCGCGGAAAATTTTGCAGATTCTCGCCTATCCGCCTCAGTGAGTTTGAGTCGGGTCGATCCACCGGGTTTACTCCGCTGTTGGCCAGTTCTCAGACTCTTGTGTGGTGTCCCAGAAATTCCTTCTAAAAATACCGCAGCGATTTTTCTGCCTCATCAAGGCGGCGTAGGTCGCTTGGGCCCTGAAGGCCCTGGCGACCTGCGCTAACGCCGATCGGCGGAAAAAGCGCGCGGCCCTGCGGGCGAGGTGGCATGAAACACCCTGGCGGCATTCGCTTTTCGCACAAGGGCCTTCAGGCCCGTGCTGCGAAAAGCAGCCTTGCCAGGACATTTATGGCACGCTCGTATTTTTGAAGTTATTTCTGGGAGACCACACTAGTACTTATTTACCTTGCGGTGCGGGCGAGTTTACATACCTGTAACAAAGTGTATTTTAGAATGATTTATGATAATCGAATAAATTTTTCGTAATTAATTACCTTATTCAAGGACCGTTAAGGTGCGCCGTTTTCTGAGAAAATGACTGGAAATCGCCCAAAAGATGAAATTTCTGGTTCGGAAATCTTACGCCGCTCAAGTCTGTATCAGGAATTTTTAGCTGAGCGCGAAGAAATCCTGAAACACAAGTGGCTGGAGTCGGAAAAAGCTGGCTGTGATATTGGATTTGAGCGAGCCCTGCTCGATTGGATCCGCAAGCATCGCGACAAATGGCGGGCCAGCCGGAGGTCCTAGGGGTTGTAGGAAGGGGTCAAGCCGTCAAAACTGATGCCTTACAGGGTCAGTCGTCTTTGTACCGAGGCCGCAGGCCGACACCCCGCCAAAGTGTATGAAGTGCAACGGAATACAGTTTTTAAGACCTGACCCTCTTCTTCCCAAGGTATCAGTTTTCACGGCATGACCCCGACGGGCGTGCAAGGAATGACACCGAGGCGGGGTGATCTTCGTCCACTACGAAATGTAAAATGTCGCTTTCGCTCGGTAGTGAGACATCCGGGCTGGAACGGATTTACTTTTTTTGAACGGATGGTTGATGATGGCGCCTTTTGTTTTAAAATTACTTCTTCTCGACGTGCAAGGTATGGCGCCTGAGAAAGGGGTTGTACTTCCTTTTCTCGATGCGTTTAGTCTGAATTTTTTTGTTGCGCGTGGTCATATACCGGGAAGGCGGCTTTCCCTCTTTCCGGGCTTCGGAGCACTCTAATATTACGATGTCTCTGGGCATGGTGAAGAATTTCTAAAGCATTAATACTCCTTGTTACTAACCCGGTTATCTCACTACCGGGCTAATACCAAATTAGAAGGTCTTGATTTTTCGAAAACGGTACAACAAGAGGCGGCACAAAGAAGCAAAAACGGTGGGATATCAATTAAAAACTTCCACTGACTCCTTTTTCGATGATCGGCAGCAAGACCCCCTTGCGGAACAAAGTCACCTGACCGGTGCTCGAAGAGATTACTACCGATACACACTGGGTTGCTAGGGAAATAGCAAAAGCCGCCGCGTGACGAGCTCCTAAACCGGATGGAAGCTTATGCTCGTAATCCGGTACGTGGATCAGCGTTCCGGCAGACAGAATTACTCCGTCTCCGCGAATGATGAAAGCTCCATCGAGGAGGCTGAACTCCTTGATGGTTTCATCCATAAAGGGATTTAGAATATTGCGATCCTCATTTTTGTAACCGTGAAATGGATTGAGGATCAAGGGTTTGGTCATGGTTTCGACTTTTTCGGAATCCCCGATCACGAACAGAGTACCTATCTTTTGCCCTTCCCGACCTTCCACTGTCAATTCGGTGGCAATTGCCAGAACCCGTTCCAGCACTTCGGGTTTTACATTTCCGGGAAGGATCCTCCCCTTGTCGGAAAGGACCGATCTGAATTCCTGCCGAATGTCGATCATCACGACACTGTCGAACTGGTTGCTCTCGGCAATACCCCCGACGCAGCAGATGCGGTCACTGAAATTAAACATACCTCGGCCAAGGCCGATCAGGACCGCGCTCCTAAGCTGGGCGAAGCGCTTATTGGAAAAAGCTTGAATGTGCAGGGTAGGAATATCGGCAGGCACAGCCGTATTATCCAAGAGCTTCGACGATATTAGAACGGTGGGTATTTCGTCGAAGCGCGGTACTTCATCGACGCCCCCTACAAACGTATCGGCAAAAAGCAAAACCGCCGAAGCGCCGGCTTCCTTGGCCACGCACTCGGTTTGCTTGAAAATCAACTGGTTGATTTTGTTCTGCTCGGCGCTGGGTTGGGCCTGAACACCGGAAAATCCCGCCAGCAACAGGCCCTGAAAATCCTCATGCTGAGGAGCTAGGACCAAACGATCAACAAAACCGTCGTCCCGAAATACGCGGGCTATTGAAGCCAATGCCTGCAGATAGTTTCTCTCCTTCTTACTGCCCAAGAAAACAAAGACCAAATGAACTTTTTGCCGACCCGAGTAATCCTTATAATCGATACCCCTTCTGCTGCGTCCCACCGCAAAAAGAAACCGCGAGCGCATGGTCACCCGGGTATGCGGCAGTATCACCCCGTGCCCCAGGTAAGTTGTCATGGTATTTTCTCTTTGCAGGAGTTCCCGCAACAACTTCCCTTTTTTCAGTTGGGGCTGCCTGGCCGTAATGGTGTTCAAAATTTCGACCAGCGCGCTTTGCAGATCATTGCCCTTGAGGTCGATGACGCGGTTTTGAGAAATGTAACGATCAAGCTTCATTGGGAATCAGTCCAGGACCCCATTGCGCCGATGTTGAGAAAGGAGAGCAGGGTTTTATTTCTCCCATTCAAGAGCGCCCTTCTTCATTTCGAAAATAAGGCCAACGAGAAGCACAACGAGAAAGAATAATATTGGTAACAGAATGGGGATGCTATGGTAAATAAAATCACGATAAACCACCGCCCAGGGAATTAAAAAAATTATTTCGACGTCGAAAAGTATGAAAAGCATGGCCGTTACATAGAATTTTACAGAAAACCGGGTATGGGTATTTCCTTCCGCAGGCATACCGCATTCGTAAGCGGTCCCCTTGACCGGTGACTTTTGCCGGACGCGCTGCCCCAGCAAATGGCTGGCTGCAATCACCCCCAAGGCGATAATCAGGGCGAGCACCACTTGAACGAAAATTGGAATGTACGATTCTAACGACATCGCAATAATTTTCAAAACGGGATGCCATTGGTTTTCAAGTAGTTTCTGAATCGCGCCCAATATATTTACAGGGACCCCGCTTTTAATGGACCGATATGATGCGCTCCGGCGAAAGATACCTGCTTCCCACTCCGAGTTGCTCCGCGTAAGTGAGCATGGAAATCTCCTCTGGAAGGAGTGGAAACCGGTAGCGCTCGCGCCACTTGTTCATCCGCGAAACCATGTAAGCATCAACCAAGACTGGATCTTCACTTAAAATAACCAGGTTTTCCGATACCGCATACAAGCTGTTGAACTGGGGGCCACCGATGAACTGATATTTTTCCAGGCTCACAATAGTGAAGCCCCAGGTGGCGCGGAACTCTGGTATGGCAGCCATTTCGGCAACCGCAACCGGCGCATTGGCCGGCGAATGGAAAAAGCGGAGCGTATTGCTGGCATTCCACAAGGTGGCATTTACCAGCGCCCCGTTTAAAATCAGCATTTCATGATCGCTTATTGCGGGCAGGTTAATCCAAAAATCAACATCCAGTACCAAGGAGGCGGGGATAAAACTTTTTCGATCCTCGGGAAGCCGGCGTAGAGCATTGAGATCCTCTTCAACAAATTCCTGTGCCATGGGAGTAATACCGGGGAGGTAATGTTCGCGCGGTGGCACCGGACTGTCGTAATACCAAGTGGGATGAAAGAAATCCCCGGAATTGATCACCTGTACTTCGTGTCCATAAAAGGTCTTGTCCCGCTGACTTAAGGGCGGCAGGAAACCACTCTCCCTCATCCAGGCATCATTGATATCGATGAGGAAGATATCCATAGGGGCGTATCCCCGATCCACCAGGCTTCCAATCACTGCCCTGACCAAGTTTTTGGAAGTGGACAGTCCGGGACCGGAACTGGTGTAAATCTTCAGGCCCACCTTCTTTTTTTCTTTGGGTTGAATTGAATTTCCACTACTCGCTTCCCAGGCGTCAAACAGGGCATTGACCGCTTCGGTATAACCCCGCAGTTCGAAGTTTTGCAATTCGTATTCCCAGGCCGGCGCCGATCGAACTTGGGGGGCGTGAAACAAAGCCCAGGCTAAGGCACTGACAGAGGCTATGCCAGTCTTATGGATCTTGACACCAAACATACTGCTAAAGACATTTATCAGGTGGCTTTTCAACTTATTGTAGTGAGATTAGTAACGGGATCAATATTTCTTATTTTGTCGCTAATATTAGCCGGATGTTCCTCTCCGGAAGAAAGGTTCACCCTAAAGCTAAATCTGGCCAATGAAAATTTAGACAATGGACGCGTGGAGCAAGCGATAATAATTTTGGAGGACCTAAAAACCGAATACCCGGACCATCCCGAAATCCTTGAAAATCTAGCTTTCGCGTTCATTGCGGACGAGGACTATCCTACCGCCGGCTTCTATTTCAAGCAATTGGCGGGAAAATTTCCCGATAACACCGACTACTATAAATACTCCGCCCAGGCCTGGAAAAAGGCCGGCGATACCGACTCCGCCATCGAGCTGTACGAGACTTACCTCCTGCAAAATCCCCAAGATTGGAATACCTGGCAAAACATTGCCGAGCTTTACCTGGATACCGACCAACCCTCCAAAGCCATCCGTGCCTATTCCAACAGTAGCCAATTGAGATTTAATCCAGATTTGAGCCTGCAGGCGGCGCTATTGGCAACCTCTACCGGAAATCTTCGCGACGCCGAGGAGGGATTCGTCTCCCTACTGGAGGTAGAGGATCCCCAGGTGGCCCAACGCGCTCATTTGGGATTGCTGGATATCAAGCATAAACGGCGTCAATGGGACGATGTCGAAACCCTGCTCAACACTATCGATAAAATATATCCCGGCGCCGTTGGGGAAGCGGGATTATCGAAAGTAAGGACCGATTTTGACAGTTGGCGCCAGGCTCGCATCGAAGAAAAAAAGCGCGTTCAGGAAGAGGAGGAACGCCGCAAGCGCCTAGAGGAAGAGCAACGTGAACGGTCCCGCCGACTTGCCGCCGCACGGGAAGCGGCAAAAAAGAAAGCGGAGGAAGCGGCGCGGGAAGCGGCAAAAAACGATACTACGGAAGTTGCCGAAGTTGAGCCCCTGCCACTCTTTGAAGAATCGAAGGATAAACCATCCCCGGCTCTACAAGCCATTCGGGAAGCAAGTATTGCCTCTGTCTCCAATCCATCCGAAGCCATTGACAAACTTTGGAATATCATCAACCAGGGTGAGGACTTGGCAGAAGCATTTTTGGAATTATCGCGTGCCTACTATCATTTGGGTCAATATGCGGAATCTGAAATGACGGCATTGGAAGCATTGCGGCGCGACCCGAGCAATGTCCGTTTCCTGCTCGCCTACCTCGAAACCATTCAAAAGAACAAATCAAACGCCAAAGTCATTGCAGAAATCCGCAAGTACCGGCGTAAATTACCCCAAAATCCCGATCTACTACTCCTGCTCGCCCGCGTATGCGCCGAACCTGGTGGTGATCATTCAGCAGCCCGCAGTTACTACGACCAGTTTTTCAAAATGGCTCCCAACCATCCTGAAATCGATCGAGCACGCTACGAAGCCAGTGGTATTTGATCGGAGCCCGCCCCTCAACCGCCCTTCTTCCTCATGCCTATAGTTTCGCGAACCAGCATCGAAGATATTCGCCATAGGGTTAATATCTACGACGTGGTTTCTTCAGTAGTCGGCCTGCGTAAAGTGGGAGCCAACTTCCGGGGACTCAGTCCTTTCACCAATGAAAAGACCCCTTCATTCTACGTGCTCCCGGACAAAAATATCTTCAAATGTTTCAGCAGTGGAGAAGCGGGGGACGTATTCAAGTTTGTGCAGCTGACCGAGAAGCTCAATTTCCCGGAGGCGGTTGAAGCGCTCGCCGCACGATACAATATACCGATCGAGTATGAGAAAGGCGCTAGACCTGCCGGATTTAAGCCATCCATCCGCAAAGAGATTTTCGACATTCACGACTTCGCCACCGAGCATTACCACCGCAATCTTTTTGCCGACACACCGGAAGGAAAGAAGATCCGCAACTACTGGAAAGAGGATAGACAGTTTTCACTCGAAGTCGCGCGTGAATACAAAATCGGATTGGCGCTTCCCGACGAATCATCTCTTTTCCGGGATTTGCAACGGAAGCATTTTTCCCACCAAGCCATCGAAAAGTCCGGGCTTTTTTATCCGTCGAGAAATGCCAACTCCCAGTCGGCCCTGTTTCCCCGGTTCCGGGGTCGCCTGATGATTCCAATCCGGGAACACGCCAATCAGCGGGTCATAGCCTTCACCGCGCGTCAACTGGAAATCACTCCACGGGTTGACCGGTCGCGAGAAGCCAAATATGTAAACTCTCCTGAAACAACCTTGTTTAACAAAAGCCACACCTTATTTGGACTCTATAAATCCAAAATGGAAGTCTCCGAGTCCAATCCCTTTATCTTGGTAGAAGGCCAGCTCGATGCCATTCGATGCTGGACGGTCGGATTACCCGCCGTGGCGCCCCAAGGTACATCCATTACCGAAAGCCAGCTCCTCCTCTTGAAACGATTTAATGAGCAGGCCATTTGCCTGTTCGATGGGGATGAAGCTGGAAAAAAAGCCGCCTTGCGCGCTCTTCCCATGGCCTGGAAGGCAGGATTGGACATCCATTTTTACCTTCTGACCGAAGGGGAGGATCCAGATGATGTCATCCTCAAGTTCGGAGATTCCTTTGCCTCAAAGTTGAGGGAGGGGGCTGTTTCCGCCCTGCAATTTGCCGCCAAAGTTTTGCTCCCCCATCCGTCCGAGTCTACTCCGCAGGAAAAGGATCAGGCCGCCAAGGCCGCATTTGCGCTACTTGCGAACCTGGAGTCGGAGCTGATGCGGGTCGAGTACCTGGCCCAAATGGCCCGCCTTATGGAAATTCAGGAAAAAGCTCTTTCCACTGACTTCAAAAATTACCTCCTGGGCAAAAAACGCCGATCCAATTCCACTTGGTGGGCGAAAAACCCTTCAAAGAAAAGGAATTCTGATAATAGAAACTCAAAGTTGACAAACGCAGAAGAAGACCTAATTTTGGCTCTTTTTGAGTATCCGGACCTGGGGGCTAGTCTGTGTCAAGTTATTGATAATGAATGGATTGATGATTCTCAAGCCAGCGGAAGAATCCTTAACCGGATTCTGGCTGAGGCGGATCATGGTTCGTGGCATGGTGTCGACGGTATGGATGATCTCCTGGAAACAGATGAAGAGAGGAACTATTTCTTTGAAATTCGATCAAAAGAACTCCTGCGCGAAGACCTGCTTAGGGGGGTAGAAAATTCCGTAATCTCCCTTTACAAACGGTTTATTCACCAACGTATTAAGTCCCTAGATATACAAATCGACGCTGCTCATCCGGAAAACGCCAAAAAAATTACCGAAATTATGAAACGGAGACGCGATTTAAAGCGTTCCATTAACCACCCGCCAAATTTACACCTGCCAACAGACCCATAAATTGATTAACTATGCCCACCAAAACCACAAAGAAGCCACCCGCTAAAAAAACACCGGCCAAAAGGCGGGTGGCCAAACAGAGGACAACCAAAAAGGTCCAGGCCAAAAAGGCTCCGGTCAAAAAGGCTCCGGTCAAAAGGACTCTGGTCAAAAAGGTCCAGGCCAAAAAGGCTCCGGTCAAAAAGACCCTGGTCAAAAAGGTTCCTAAAAAAGAGGCGAAGGCCCAAAAGAACCCACCCAATAAAACTGCCGCAAGCAAGCAGGGTACAATCAATGAAAAAATCCGTCAGCTGATCCGGCATTCCAAAGTACAGGGTTTCCTCACATTTTCCGACATCAATGAAGCTCTTCCGGATACCATCGATAGCCCGGAGGAAATCGAAAACGTAATCTCGATTCTGGAAAATCTCGATATCGATATCATCGATTCCAACGAGATAGAAACTTACAAAAAGCGTCTGGAAGAAGAGGAAGAGGAAGAGGTTCGGGCATCCCAGTATGATATTCTGGACGATCCCGTTCGGATGTATCTCAAGCAAATGGGCCAGGTTCCGCTGCTCACCCGGGAGCAGGAAGTTGAAATTTCCAAGCGCATTGAACAGGCCGAACAAAAAGCGCAGTCCATACTGTTTTCTGTCGGATTGACCAGTGAGTTCCACATCAATTTGGCCCGCCGGCTTATCAACCGCGACGAACGATTTGACCGCATCGTGCTGGATAAAAAAGTCGATAGCCGGGAAAACTACTTCAAGATGCTGCCCAAGCTTCTTGAAACTGTAGAGCATTTTGAGACTCGCGCACAAAGAGCCTGGGAATCTCACCTTAATGCCTCCAACCCGACCAACGCAAAACGGGCCCGCACCCGTTTCCGAAATTACGAAGCGAAACTTTCCGCCAACTTTAAAAAGTTCTGCTTTAAGCTGAAGGTATTTGAAGAATTTCTCAGGAAACTCACCCCGACCATCAAACGGATAGATGAGATCAACCAGCGCCTGGATTTAGATGCCCGTTCCAAAACCAAAAAAATACCTCCCCGGATCAAGGAAGCCATGCAGGTCGAACTCAATAACTACAAGGTCGATAGGCGCATAGATCCGAGCGAACTGGTTGAGTTGGTACGCGACGTGCGGATTGCCATGCGCCGAGCACACCGGGCCAAGACCGAAATGGTGGAAGCCAACCTGCGGCTGGTAATATCAATTGCCAAAAAGTACACCAACCGGGGCCTTTCATTTCTCGACCTCATTCAGGAAGGAAACATGGGCCTGATGAAAGCGGTGGAAAAGTTTGAATACCGGCGCGGGTATAAGTTTTCTACTTACGCCACCTGGTGGATCCGGCAGGCCATAACCCGTTCCATAGCCGACCAAGCCAGGACGATCCGGATTCCGGTCCATATGATCGAAACCCTCAACAAGGTGATGCAGGTGCAAAAGCAACTCTATCAGGAGTTGGGTCACGAACCAACGGCCGAAGAGGTTGCCGAGGAAATGCAACTTCCGGTAGAACGCGTCCAGGCCATCATGAAAATGGCCCAGCAGCCCATCAGCTTGCAAAGTCCGGTGGGAGACAGTGACGACACTAATTTCGGAGATTTTATCGAAGACAAAGGAGCGGAAAACCCCTACGACATGACCGCCTTCAGCTTGCTTAGGGAAAAAATTGTCGACGTTCTCGATAGTTTGACCGAACGCGAGCGGCGTGTTTTGTCCCTGCGGTTTGGACTGGTGGATGGCTATTCCAGGACTTTGGAAGAAGTGGGACGTCAGTTCAACGTCACTCGTGAACGAATTCGTCAAATTGAAGCCAAGGCTCTCAGAAAAATGCGGCATCCCACTCGTATCCGCCAGTTGTATGGGTTTTTCGATGGCGACCACATCGAGTCGAACCTGGGTATCGCCAAAAACGAAATTACCCATATCCCCTAGGAGGTGAAATCGCCCCGCATGTGGCAGCTCGTCCTGGCCACAACCGGTTTTTTTCTGGGTGGATGTGGGTCCACTTCATCACCCTCAAGTGCGCTGGAGGATCAACTTGTAACCCCTTCGCCCTTCGTGGTCGTCGGAACGGTTACGATGGTTGATAGAGATGCCGCCACCGCCGTGGTGAGACTTTTTGATGGGGATACCCCTCTTTCGCAATCCCTCTATTCGCGAACACCCCAACTTCAATTTACCGCCCAAATGACACCCACCGGGTTGAGAACCGGCCGCAGCGTGGGCGTGGTCATCCGCAGAGGCTCGCCAACCGAAGGAGAGGAAGTGGTGGCCGAGCTATCTCCTTAACCCGCATTCGCTCGGTAGTGAAAAATGCGGGTTAACCTCTTGAAACTTGGTGAAGCGTTTGAAAAACTATCGCTCTCCCATCAAAAGCAGGATATTAAAGATTTGATCCCTTTATCGTCTGTCTTGACTTGCACAATCGTTCGGGCCCAGGCATTAATTAACCTTTCCTAATAAAACATCATGATACCAACCACCCACACATTTGGTTTTGCCCCAAACCTTGGAGCATTGGAAATTTTTGTCATTGTTTTCGTCATTCTCCTGCTATTTGGAGCCAAAAAGCTTCCCGAACTGGCTCGAGGAATGGGAAAAGCGATGCGGGAATTTAAAAAGGCTACCAAGGACGTCGAGGAAGATATTCGATCGGCCATGGAGGAAGAACCCGCGGAAACTCAGAAGAAAGCGTCGAAACCGGCGGCGAAGACTGCTCCCAACTCCCCGCATTCCGATAATTAATTGACGCCATGGAATTTAACCTTTCATTTTTAAAGCGGTAACCGGGTTATTCCTGATTCCATTCATTTTCTGACCCAACTTGTAAGACTATTATGGCGGGACGATTCTTTGGATTTCTTTCCAGTGATATTGGGATTGATCTGGGTACCGCCAATACGCTGGTTTTCGCCAAAGGTAAGGGAATCGTCCTTCGTGAACCCAGCGTGGTCGCCATCCATACCGGAACGAGTAAAGTTCACGCCGTAGGTCTGGAAGCGAAAAGAATGCTGGGCAGGACCCCCGGCAACATTACGGCTCTGCGCCCCATGAAGGACGGAGTAATTGCCGACTTTGAAATTACCGAGGCAATGCTGCGTTACTTTATTCGCAAAGTGCACAGCAATATGAGCATGTTAGTGGCCCCGCGCGTTGTCATGGCAGTGTCCTCCGGTATAACGGAAGTGGAACGCCGGGCGGTAAAGGAATCTGCCATCCACGCCGGGGCGAGGTACGTTTATTTGCTCGATGAGCCGATGGCGGCCGCCATCGGGGTTGGCCTGCCAATTGATGAACCTGCCGCAAACATGATCTTGGACATAGGTGGCGGCACCACGGAAGTGGCCATCATATCCTTGGCAGGTATCGTTTATTCGAAAAGTATCCGCGTCGGTGGAGACGCATTGGATGCGGCCATCGTAAATTACATCAAGCGGACCTATAATCTTCTCATAGGTGAAAGAACCTCCGAAGAGATAAAAATGAAGATCGGTTCCGCTGCTCCCTTGGATGAAGAACTTTCCATGGAAATAAAAGGGCGCGATTCCGTGGCCGGATTGCCCAAAACTTTGCGCATTTCTTCGCAGGAAATTCGCGAGGCCATGACCGACACCATAAATGCTATCGTGGACCTGGTGCGCACCGCTTTGGATCGTTGCCCCCCGGAACTTTCAGCCGATTTAGTTGATCGCGGATTAGTGCTGGCCGGGGGATGCGCCATGCTGAAGAATTTGGATCAACTTCTCAGCGACGCCACTGGTTTGCCCGTTATCATTGCAGATGATCCGCTCAGTGCAGTCGCTTATGGCACCGGGGCGGTTCTGGAAGATCTCGCCACACTTCTCGGAGAAGTTTCCAGTCCTCGCTAAACAATAAAATTGCCATCCGCTTCATCCGTTGGCCAAGGATCGCAATCACCAATACAAGCCCTTAATCACCATCGGTATAGTGCTTGTGCTTTGGATTGTCCTGCCCCCCATTTTTAAACAATTCGGCCAGGGATTTTTTTATGAGTTGCAGGCCCCTGCATGGATAGCGGGTTCCTTTTCGCGAGACGTTCAAGATTTCTGGACCTTCCGGATGAAGTCCAAAAAGAAACTGATCGAGGAGAACCTGGATATGGCCCGGCTTAACGCATCCTACGAGTATCAGTTGCAAGAAAGGGAAACCCTTAGAGCACAAATCGACCGTTTCGAGTCCCTGTTCCAATTGCCTTCCCTACCCGACTATAAGGCGGAAGTTTCGCGTATTGCCCGCAGAGATATAAATGCCTGGTGGCAGCAAATAACCGTGCGAAAGGGCAGTAATTTTGGCATACCGGAGGGCGCACCGGTCGTCTTCTCCCGTGGAGTTGTCGGCAAAGTCAGAAGTGTCCATTTGACCACTTCCGTAATCGACCTGATCTCATCGCCAAATATGCGCCTGGCTGCTGTTTTTGAGGGAGATGAACGACCGGTACTGTACCAGGGAGTTATATCCGGCCCGTTTACAAAGCCCAGCGGAAGCGTTTCCAATGTGCCCACTGACATTCAGATCAGCGGGGATTATCCCAGGCGCTTGATAACCTCGGGTTTGGGCGGAGTATTTCCGGCTGGATTGACCATTGGTTGGGTTCGTTCCCTGGAAGCTTCCAGCGATGGTCTTTTTCAAAGCGGTAAGGTGGAATTGGATCCCGATCTCACCCTTTTGAGGGAAGTGGCCATTCTGAAACTAGTGGAATAAAACAATGGAAAGGACCCCCGCATCCTACCTCTGGCTCATTATACTGGTTCTCCACGTGTTTTACTTGGGTCTGCTTTCGCAGCTCAACTACACGCTGTCTTCCCTATCTCTCTTCCTTTTCATCAATGGAGCTTTTATTACCTTTCCAGCTCTCTTCTTCCCCTTTGGCCATGGCCTGACCACTACCTTGCTGTTTTCGCTGTTTTATGACGCGGGAGAATCCTGGACCCTGGGCACCAGTATGATCCCTCACCTCACAGCTTTCGTGGCAGTTTATTATCTGCGGAACCGAATAAGGCATGAAAAAAAACGAATTCTCTGCACCTTAATTCTGCTGGTCAATCTCGGCCTCTACCTCTATTACATGGTGGTGGCGGGAACGCAGGTGCAATTTACGGAACCCTTTATATTACAAAACATTGTGCATTTAACCTTGTCACAAATACTGTTGGTGCCGCTTTTCGGATGGATAGTCGCTCAGCAAAAATCAACCCTGTTGATTTGTCACGTCGATGTGGATAGCTTGTCCCACCCTGCAAAATGAGAGTTGCGGAAATATTCAGTAACTACAATCCACGGCTGCGAGTGCTCACCTATATTATCCTGCTTAACCTGGTGGTCTTGTCGCTGGGTTTGGCCTATAGACAACTCTACCTGTATTCAGAATACGCGGAACGTGAACAACGCCAGACTTTGCGCCGAATTATTGTGCCGGGACCCCGGGGCAATATCTATGATCGGGATGGTCGCTTGCTGGTTGGAAACAGACCCCGTTACTCCGCCGTCGTCTTCCTCAATGAACTGAGACCGGAATTTCGCCAGGAATTCAGAAACCTGAAAAGGGCTTACGAGGAGGACGAAGAGCGCGAGCAACCCGGTAGCTACTATATTCAAATCGAGGCGCGCTCCAACGTGGTTCAGCGTTACATTGATTTGGTTGAAACTGCAATCGGCCGGCGACCGGAAATAGATTCCAAGGCGATCGAAAAGCATTTCGGCCAGCAGCTCCTTCTGCCCTTCCCCTTGATTCAGGACATGGAGCCCCACGATTACGCGCTGCTGCTGGAACAGATTCCCGTTCAGTCACCCATTCAAATTTATACCTCCAATGCCCGTTACTATCCCTATGGATCCTTGGGCAGCCACACTCTCGGCTACGTGGGTAACAGCGGAGAAATAGAGGAAGGAGATTTGCCGGGAAGTGATCTGGTGACATTCAGGGCCCGCAGTTACGAGGGGAAAACCGGCATTGAAAAAGTTTTCGACGAACAACTGCGCGGCGAAAGTGGATTGCAGATCTGGGTGGTCGATCCCTCGGGATTTCAATTTGAACCCAGGGTTCAAACCACTCCGGTCCAGGGGCGGGATGTTCGCATAACCCTCGACGCCGAACTCCAAGACATTGCCGAGATGGGTTTGGGCGACCAAATCGGTGCGGTAGCTGCCGTGGACGTAAAGCGGGGAGACCTGTTGTTAATGGCCAGCAAGCCCGACTACAATCTGAACGACCTGAGCCCTTTCATACCCTCAAGTGTAGCCAAGGACATTCATCACCGGGGCGCCTGGATCAACCGAGCCTTGCAGGGCCTCTATGCTCCGGGATCGACCTTTAAATTGATAACGGCCATGGCTGGCCTGCGCGCGGGGTTATTGGATGAGAACTCTCAAACGCATTGCGGAGGAGGGTATTATATAGGTAACCAACTGTTCCGTTGCTGGAACCTGGTTGGACATGGGAAGGTCGATCTGCACGAAGCAATTCGCATGAGCTGTAATGTTTTCTTTTTTCAATTCAGCCAGAAAATCGGCGTCAATCGAATTAGCGCTGAAGCCCTGCGTTTTCACTTGCATGAGCCAACCGGTATTGAACTGCCCTTTGAAACCGACAGGATGCTCGTTCCCACTCGGGAATGGAAACGGGAAAACCGTGGTGAAAGGTGGTATCCCGGCAACACGGCCCACCTGGCTATAGGACAGGGATTTCTGCGGGTAACACCTTTGCAAATGGTTTGCTTTACCGCCGCTCTTGCCCGGGGCGAAACGGAATTTGAACCTGCCATTCTTTTTGACCCTTTCCGGCAAGCCAAACCGAGCCGTAACAACTTGGATTTAGGCCCCGACAATTACCAGCGCATTCTGCATGCCATGGAAGCCGTTGCCAACGATGGCACTGCTTCCCTCATAAAAGTTCCGGGAGTTCGCATTGCCGCCAAAACGGGAACCTCTCAGGTTCAAACCCCCAAAGGAATTATCCATCTGGCCTGGGCCATCTGCTTCGCTCCCATTAAAGATCCCGAAATTGCCGTGGCAGTCGTTGTTGAGGGGCAGTCGCCAGGCATGCTCCATGGAGGGGATACCGCTGTTCCCATCGCCCAGCCTATCCTGAAGCGATTCTTTGAAAAAATTGGCCACAATTCAGCCCAATTATAGGGTGTTTAGCCCGCATGTCTCACACAATTCGGGGCGAGCGAACGAAGGCCGAGTGCTGATGCGGGCATCGCTGACCCTTTTCCCAAGGCCGCGCCAGGGCCGAATATGCGGGCTGGAACGGTTTAGCAAACCAATCGCCAATTGGGCGACACTGCCACTTCCGAGGTGGGTTTCTGAGTTCCGGCTGGGTCACAAAAGGCAGAAAATGCTATCATTTCGGCGTTGTCACCGGTATGACCAGGCTGGGCAATCAGAACGGGCGTCGAGAAGCGATCTCCCAATTCCTTGAACGCTTGGCGCAAGGTTTGATTGTTGGCCACTCCACCCGATAGCCCCAAGCTCCTGTAAGTGCCTTTCCCCACCGCAATTCCGGTCTTTTTACTGAGTGCGTCTACCACCGCTTGCTGATAACTCGCGCATAAGTCGGGCAGATCCCGGCTCAGCTCCTCATCCGACATTTTCTCCAGCCCGTAGCGCAAACTCGTCTTTAACCCAGAAAAACTGAAATTCGCCTCGCGGGAACTTACCATGCCACGGGGAAAATCGAATCGCTTCGGATCACCCCCAACCGCCTCTTTTTCAATGAGAGGCCCCCCCGGATAGCGCATGCCCAGCAATTTGGCTCCCTTATCCAGGGCTTCGCCGGCAGCATCGTCCACCGTTTCGCCCAGCAGGTGAATTTCCCGGCGGACAGAAATTTCAAAAAGCACGGTATTGCCCCCCGAAACTATCAACCCCAAATGGGGCAGCAACTCCTGATAATGCTCTTCAAAACGTGCGGGATCTTCAGCATGAAGGTGGATAAAGGGTGAAAAAACATGCCCCCGCAAATGATTAATACCCACCACCGGCACATTTAGCGCCAAACCAAGACTTCTGGCCAGAGCCACCCCAATTGCCAGGCAACTAGCCAATCCGGGACCGGTGGTGACGGCTATCTTCCCGACCGAATCCAGCGAATGCTTTGCAAAAATTTTATCCAGTAGGGGAATAAAAGCATCGATGTGCTCACGGCTGGCCAAGTCGGGCACGATTCCGCCATAGGCCTGGTGGGTTTGTATCTGCGAATAGACCGCCTCCGCCACCATGCCAACCTGGGCATCAAACAGGGCGAGGGCCGATTCGTCGCATGAACTTTCTATTGCCAGATACACAGCTCCCACAAAAGCTTTCAGCCCACCTTTTTAAAAGTAAAATCAAGCCGGGGAGCATTTTCTTGGCAGCGATCTGAAAAATAATTTGAAAGAGGAACGCCCATTGTCTTTATTGCGCTGCTAACATGTTCGAAAGCCTGACCAATAGAATCGGCAAAACCATCCGCGACCTCCGTGGCGCGGGAAAGTTGTCCGAAAAAAATATGGCGGATGCACTGAAAGAGGTGCGCACTGCTCTGCTTTCCGCCGATGTCCATTTCAGGGTGGCAGGCCAGTTTGTCGAAACCGTTAGGGAAAAGTGTCTCGGCGAAGATGTGCTGAAATCGGTCACTCCCGGTCAGCAAGTGGTCAAAATCATAAACGATGAACTGGTCCAACTGCTCGGTGAAGGCACGGCGGAACTTTCCGAAAACAGACCGCTCAAGATCATAATGATTGGGCTTCATGGCTCGGGCAAGACCACCTCCAGTGCCAAATTGGCCAGGTTTTTGAAAAGAAAAGGCATGCGGCCCCTGTTAGTCGGTTGCGATGTCTACCGGCCCGCCGCCATTGACCAACTGGAAACCTTGGCTCGTCAGGAAGACCTGCTCTTTTATGCCAACCGCGAATCAAAAGATGTAGCCAGGATAGGAAAATCCGGACTTCGGTTTGGCAAAAATCACCATTGCGACGTCATGATCTTCGATACTGCCGGTCGACTGCAAATCGACCGGGAACTGGTAGATGAACTTAAAAAACTGAGCCAGGCCATTCAGGCGGATGAAGTACTGCTGGTCGGAGACTCCGCCTTGGGCCAGGAAGCGGTTAATGTGGCCAAGCATTTCCACGAAGAAGTGGGAATTAGCGGCATTGTTTTGACCAAACTCGATGGCGACGCCCGGGGAGGCGCCGCGCTCTCCATGAAGTCCATTACCCGGGTAGCCATAAAATTTGCTGGTACCGGCGAAAACATGGCCGATTTCGAGACATTTCACCCCGATCGAATGGCTGGGCGGATCCTGGGAATGGGTGACGTCGTTTCACTGGTGGAACAAGCTCAGGAAAAAATTGACCTAGACGAGGCCGAGCGGTTGGCCGAGAGAATGAAGCGGGCCGAATTCGACCTGAACGACTTTCTTGCCCAGATTAAACAGGTTAAAAAAATGGGGCCTCTTGATAAAGTCATGGGCATGATGCCAACTATGGGAGGAACTAATTTCGGGGGCGAAGAGACCAGGCAAATGGACCGGACTGAAGCCATCATCTTATCCATGACGCCAGCTGAACGCACCAGGCCGCAAATTCTCAATGGCAGCCGCCGCGTTAGAATAGCCAAGGGTTCGGGCAGCCAGGTATCCGATGTCAATGCCCTGCTCAAGAAGTATAACCAGCTAAAGAAAATGTTGAAGATGATGCGCAGTGGCAAAATGAAACGCCTCCAGAAAATGATGGGCAAAGGTGGCGGAAAGAGATTCCCGGGTGGATTCCCCAGAGGATTTTAACCCGGTGTTTAACCCGCATATCTCACTACCGAGGCCGCAGGCCGACACCCCGCCTACCGAGCATGCGACATCACCCAATTCGTAGCGAGCGAACGAAGATCGAGTGCTGGTGTGGGCTTCGAGCTGATGCGCGGGTGAAGCTGGGTCGACACCCTGCAAAGTCGCGCATCCAACGAGGGCCGCGCCAGCACCGATATTCCGGAGCGCAGTAGAAGATTTGGTAGAGTCGAGGGGTGGCGCGGTATCCTTTAGCGGACCCGTTTCCACTCCCCCGCTCATCAAACCGGACGTGCGGTTTTCCCCCATACGGCTTACGGACCAAGGTGATTTCATGCTTTCGCCCACGGGAGGTTCTTCGTGGTTGGTTCCAAACGCATTAGTCCGAGTCTCTCATTGAGATACTCGTCCGGATACGCTCCTATCCCACGACCTTGTTTCTTATGTTTCTTGCGCAACCACTGGCGTAGCCGGTAGCGGGCGTGGGCGTCAACGCTGCGATAAGCTTTACTGACCGGACCAAGGCAAAAATAATTGCCCCAGCCACGCATCAGCGCGTTGAGTTCCTCCACCTTCACGGCCGTCTCGTGGTGTCGGCTCTGACGATTAGTCAGATGACTGATTTTCCTCTTAATGGCGGTGATCTTCTTCTTGCTGGGTCGCGTTCCCAGGTAAACCTTGCCGGTGCGCCTTGAGTAGCAGCGTCCGAAGGTATACCCCAGAAACTCGAAGGTGTCTTCGGGCAGGCGACAGATCCGGGTTTTATCCCGATTGATTTCCAGCTTCAGTACACTCATCAGCTTCGTCATCGCCGCATAGGCTTGGTCCGCCTTTTTGCGACAGACAATAACGAAGTCGTCAGCGTAATTGACTATATGGGCTTGCAGCCGTCTTTCATAGCCGAGGTGTTTCCACCCAAGGATGAAACGACGCATGTAGAGGTTGGCCAGAAGGGGCGAGATAGGCGCTCCCTGCGGAGTGCCTCTGCCGTGACGGCGGGCCGGGTTACTCCGGCGCCGTCCCCCTCTTCCATCACTTTGTTCTACCGGCATCTGCAGCCATTGTTTCAACAGCGCCAACAGGGCTCCGTCGCTAATGCGTCTGGCCAGAGACTTCATCAGCTCGGCATGCGGGATGGTGTCAAAATAGCCGCTTAAGTCGGCGTCCACCACTTCCCGGAATCCGCGTTGTAACCAACCATGCACTGAGCGGATTGCCCCATGGGCAGACCGCTTGGCACGATAGGCATGCTGTTGATCTGTCAGGTCTGCTTCGAAGATCGGTTCCAGTACTAGAACCGCCGCCATCTGCACCACCCGATCCCGGATGGTGGGGATTCCCAATGGCCTTTGCTTGCCGTTGGGTTTGGGAATCCATACCCGACGCACCGCGTCAGGCTTATAACTTTTGTCTTTGAGACTTTGCGCCAGTTGCCCCAGCCACACGGCTACTCCCTTCGCTTCAATACAGGTGAAGCTCTCCTCGTCCACCCCCGGTGCGCCCGCCTTGGCTCGGCAACGTCGCCAGGCCTCGGCCAGCACATCTGGGCGGTAGAGTTTGTCGTAAAGAGAGTAAAACCGGTAATCCGGGTTTCCCTTCGCTTTGGCATGCAACGTTTCTTGTAGTTTCAAGAGCTTGTCGGGAGGTGGTAGGCTCGCGCCAATCTCCGCTCTTGCCCCACTGGTTGCGTTGCCTTGGAACTGAGGCCCCTTTGCTCGGCGCTCGTTACGCGCGTCTTCACTACTACGGGCCTCTCCGCCACCCACGCAGGCCAGGCCTGTCCCTCGCGGGATTCCTGTTTGAGCCTTAACGCTCTGCTTGCGGGGGCTTCCCGTGTTCCTACGGGACTCCTTTGCACCCATGCCATCACCACTACCCCGGCGAACCAGCACACGTCTATCGTCGCTCTTTACGTCCTGTTGCGCCCGGACACGGGCTTGTTCGGTGTGCCGTGGCAGCCTTCCCCCTATCTCAGCGGAGTCGGCGTTCGCATTACCCTTTTCGAGGCCTGCTCGGTGTTCACGCATGTTACGGCCTAGGTGCTCCCTGACCCCCATTCGGGGCCTTTTCCTGAAGTACTTGAACTTTCATCGTTACCTCTGAACGTCCCTCCAGGTGGTACCGGGTGGAGCGACCAGTTCCCGGGTGGGTTTTAGTTTACTCTCCCACTGGAGTCCCGCGGCTTTCCACGGCATACTGAGATATGCGGGTTAAGCCCGGGAAGTATCGACATCCTTCTCGATATTCCCGGTGTCGATGCGTTTCTTAATCTTGCGATTCGACTATTTTGGAAGATTTGGAATCAGGGTTTGTGTAAGAACCGGTATAGACTTCACCGGTACTGATGGGCTCCGGATCCATAGCTTCCCCGGGAATCCGTGCAATAACTTCCAGTATGATGGGTACGGCCTGCGCTGTGATACGCTGAACACTATCCTGCATGTCTTGAAATGTGAAAGGGCGCACCCCCACCGCGGGATTGGCAATAGAACAAAGTGCGGCCCAACGTATACCCAGTTGTCGGGCATAAACTGTACAAGTGCCGACGTGTAAACTAGTGATTTCACCGCCAAGCACCCGCATGGCCCTGATTTCAGCCGCAGTCTCGAATCGCCCGGGATTGTGTTGGAAAAATGTTCCGTGTTCCCAGAGCTTTCCGGTGTAACCCTCTTGCACCTTTCGAGCCTCTTCAATGATCAATCTTCGCAAAGACGGACTAAACGGCGTGGCAAAAGTGGCAAATACACCGGGGCGTTCGATACCGGTATAATCGAGAATGTTTTGGGGCCGATGGCTTTCCATCACCATGAAGTCGTCGATCACCACCAGGTCGTCATAGTCATAGTCGGTGCGAATTCCTCCTGAACTGGCGCCGCCAAGCGCATGAGTAACCCCCTTCTCATAAAGCGAATACCAGGTGCGCACATGCACGTTCCCATCGTTTTCACCCGGCTGCTCGGTTTCGTAGCCGTACATGCGCACGTAATAAAACGGCACCCCCTTGTAACGCATCTTATACAATTTGGGGCCCAGCCCAAAGGGTGTGTCAACCTGCTCGTAGCCCTCCTCCTCTACCAGTCCTTTAGCGAAGTTCTCAGGCGCCCCGAAGGAAGTTCCTCCGACTACCGCGATAAAAATGTTTTCGCCTTCTGCACTGTACAAATTTTGGACGATCGAAAAACAAAGAAAAAATTGAACCCAAAAAATGATTGTAGATAAACTGTTTCTCATCCCTCTAGAAAACTAGTGTCCGAGTGCAGTTTCAATCTCAGAATATTCACCGCGCCATCATCGGTTTCCCGGAATAGATGGGTAGTATTGGAACAACTGGCCTCACTCATTAACCAGGTTGGTCGGCCTGCCGTCCAAAAACGCTTTCAAATTATCCACCCCCGTCTGCATTAAGCGGGAGCGGGCCGAGCGAGTGGCCCAGGAAATGTGCGGTGTAATAAAGCAATTCTCCAAACGGTAGAGCGGACCATTTTCATCGGGTGGTTCCTCTTCCAGAACATCCAGGGCAGCGCCGGCAATTTCCCCCGCTCTCAAGGCTCGATATAAACTCTTTTCATCCACCAACTGGCCCCGGCTGGTGTTAATAAGGTAGGCGCTGGATTTCATCTGGGCCAATCGATGCGCATCGACGAGGTGATGATTGTCCGCCGTCAGTGAACAATGCAGGCTGACAAAATCCGATTGGGCAAACAGATCGTCCAAACCGACAAAAGAATCCTCTCCCGATTCACTCAAGTCTGGCAGAACATCGTAGGCCAGAATTTTCATGCCAAAGGCACGGCCCAACTTTGCCGTTGCCCGGCCAATGCGCCCGCACCCGACAATGCCGAGAGTCAATCCATCCAGCTCGATCAATGGGAAGTCCCAATAGCAAAAATCAACACAGGCGGACCACCGGCCGTCGCGAACGGTCTGCGCATGATAAGCGACGCGCTGAGATAAATTCAAAATATGGGCAAAGACCATTTGCGCCACCGATTTAGTGCCGTAAGTCGGTATATTGGAAACGGGAATTCCACCCGCTTTGGCCGCATCGATATCTACAATATTAAATCCCGTTGCCAAAACCCCGATGAACTTGAGTTTGGGCAATTGTTTGATCACATCCCCACTCAGAGGTGTCTTATTTGTATACAGGATATCGGCATTTTTAGACCGTTCCAGAACCTGGTTACCCGGTGTCCGGTCGTGGACCTCACATTCCCCCAAAGCTTCGAGACCCTCCCAAGATAAATCACCGGGATTCAGGGTATATCCATCCAATACGACGATTTTCACACGATTGCTCATAATCTATGCTAGCTAAAAATAGTTTTAATGGGGAGAAAACAGGCTATTTTTCGTACTTTTACCCAGGGTGGTTTAAGTTGCAACCCATTAAGAAGCTTGCCCTTCTCATCGGTAAATGTAAGCTGTTCCAGCCTCTATACTTGGATTATGAACACAATCACTACAAAAAATTACGCTATTGCCCACTTCGACGAAATCTCCGCCCTTCCCTGCCCTTGTGGATTGTCCCAACGCGCCTTCGCCACCCCCGACAATCAAACTGCCACCATTCATAAAGTGGACATCCGCGAAGATGCCCAGGTCCACTACCACAAAAAACTCACCGAGATATACCTGATTCTGGAAACTGAAGGTGAAGCATTCATTGAGCTGGATGGAGAAAAATTTCCGCTAAAACCAATGACCACCGTAATGATAAAGCCGGGATGCCGCCACCGGGCCATTGGTAAAATGAAGCTTATAAATGTCTCCATCCCGGCTTTCGATCCGGGAGACGAGTGGTTGGACGAAATGCCGCCTGAGACGCCTTCATGGACCCGCCCTTCCTGATCATATCCATCGGGGTCGGTGTGGCTCTGCTGGTTCTCGCAATTCTGGGACCGCGGGAGAGTGCCGATTATACGCTCGAACTACCGGATCTTCCAAACGACTTGGACGCCTACCTGATCAAGGCCGAAGCCCAGGTGCACAATCTAAAACCGGACAACGAGAAAAAAATTGTATGGGCTGGACAAAAAGGTCGAAAAACACCCTGGTCGATCATTTATTTTCACGGTTTTTCCGCATCCCGTATGGAAACTTCACCTTTGTCGGAGAAAGTTGCCAGTGAAATAGGCGCCAATCTTTTCCTCAGCCGCCTGACCGGCCATGGTCGCGACTTTGATGGCATGCGGGATTGCAGCGTAAACGCATGGATGAACGATGCGTTGGAAGCGGTTAAGATTGCCAAACGCCTGGGGGAGCGCGTCCTCGTTATCGCCATGTCTCACGGCGCGCTTCTAGCCGCGTTGGCTGCGACGGAAACCAAAATAGGAGGGATCGACGCCATGGTTCTCATGTCGCCGAACTTCAAACCTAAAAACTGGCGCGCGCCCATACTGACCTGGCCCTGGGGAAAGTTCATCGCTCATTGCATAAAGGGAAAAACATTCAGTTGGCGTATACAAAGGGACGAACAGGAAAAATATTGGACCATGTCCATGCCCACCCAATCGCTTCTCCCCCTCATGGCCATGGTAAAACTGGGCCAGAAAAGGGATCTTGGCAAACTGTCACTTCCCCTACTCATTTTCTACTGTCCCGAAGACAAAGTGGTCAGCGCTAAGGCCATCGAATCGGTATTCGCTCGTATCCAGTCCAAGCGCAAACAACTCATCGCAGTTGAAGCGGTTGAAGACGAAAATAGACATGTCCTGGCCGGAGACATACTGGCGCCTTCAGCTACCGAGCCGATTGCCGGGCAAATTATTGATTTCCTACGCACTCTGGAATCTCCGAAATAACGCTTGCAATCCGATTTCGAAGACCTAACTTCACCCGTTTTACCAAAAATCACCTAAAAGCCATGTCCCGAATTTGTGCAATTACTGGAAAAAGACCCATCACGGGAGGCCGCATTTCCCGTAAAGGTCAAAAGAAAAAAAGCGGTGGTATTGGTACCCACGTTACCAAAACCAATAAACGGGTATTTCGTCCCAATTTACAGCGCAAGCGAGTGCGCCTGGCCAACGGTACAGTAAAACGGATATGGATATCTGCCAAAGCCCTGAAATCGGGTAAGGTGGAAGTGGTCTGATTCGAATGGCCCTTCGCCATGAATTCATGAAGCATTGCCGGCCTCGGGGTCATGCCTTGCATTTTTGCAGCCATGCCAAAATGCAAGGCTTGACCCCTTCCGAACGTAGCGATGCCCGCGCCGTAAGGGGTCAGGTCTGAATGTCACTTAGTTAAGCGCGTTTGTAGAGGAATATAGTATGGGCGCCAGCCGGGGTCATGCCGTAGAAAAGTGATGCCTTCCGAAAGAAAAGGGTCAGGTCTTAAAAACTGTATTCCGTTGTACTCCATACACTTTTACAAGACGACTGACCCTGTAAGGCATAACTTTTTACGTCTTGACCCCTTCCTTCTCCGAGATGATCGAACATTCCAGAAGTCGCTTAACTAAGTGACATTCGGGTCAGGTCTGAAATCCTGTATTGGCATACACGATTTTCAGGCCTGACCCCGACGGGCATCTCATTTCCCCATCACCCAGCGCCCAGTATCCAGTACTCGGCGCCTCAGAATCAAGCGAAGCGTTGTTCATTTTCATTCCTAATTCCTAATTCCTAATTCTCCTTAACCCCTTCCTCCGCGTCTCAGGAGCCGGGCTTTTGCTTTTGAACCAGGGAATCAGCAGTCCTCCCAACACCAGTTGAATGGGGTGAAAAACGATGACCGGCAGCAGGATAATCCCCAGGGATGGATGAGCGCCGAATAGTGAATTGGCAAAGGAAACACCCGCGGCCAGTGTTTTTTGTGTGCCGCAGAAGAACACGGCGGATTTTTCATCCGCCCTGAAGTAATCGAAGCGAATGAGCAGGAGGGCCAATGCATTGACCAATAAAAACAAGACGAGGCAAAGCGCTATGGTAAATCCCAGTATCCGCCAACCCTGAGACTGCCAAATGCCAGCCGTCACCGAATTTGCAAATGCGGCAAATACGATAAATATGATTACCGCCTGGTTGATATGGCCGAAAAGGGTTTTATGGCGGATTGCCGTCTCCTTATAGTAGTAATGTACAATTTGACCGGCAATGAACGGTAGCAGAATAAGCAGCGTCAGCTTTAGAAATACCGTGGCCAGATCACCCATTTGACTCGCATCCGACTGCACCAGCGCCGTCATCCAGAGCGGGGTGAGAATGACGCCGGCGACATTTGCCACCGTAGTGTTGAAAAGAGCCACCCCGGTGTTTCCATCGGCCAGGGAAGTATAGATAATGGCCGAGGTTATGGTAGTGGGCAATACCGCTAAAAAGAAAAATCCGATGCGCAGCGGTTCACCTATCCATTCCGACCAGATCAGGTCTCCCAAAATAAAAAGGACGGGATAAAGGATAAAAATAAAAACCTGTACAATTAGATGTGTTTTCCACCGTAAAACTCCCTTGGCCAGAACTTCAGTAGGCAAGGCCCAACCCTGGAGAAAAAATACCAAAATTATGCCCAGCTTTGTCGTTACCTCCGAACGCAAATGACCCCCGCTAGCGCCCCACTCCGGAACAATAAAAGCCCCTATAACGGCTCCGACTAGCCCTATGACCAACCACTGCTTTTGAAAAAAACTTCTCACCTGACTTTTGATTTGTTTCGCTGAACCAGGCCAAAGATAAGCGCTTTCATCTCTTCCAGGTCGCGGAACTTTAATAACCACAAAAAAGAAAAATAGCTGATTACGCCCAGAGGTATTATGGCCAGTATGTTAACCGCCGCATTTCCTTTCGATGTCAATGGCAGGTTTCCAACCAACCGGCTGGAGATAAAGATAAAAGCGGCCATCATCAGAGCAGCCACAAGGGCCTTTCCCGTTTCCCTCCACAAATGGCCAAGCGGATTTGCCCCCGTCAGCCCAGACAACTTTCCCGCCAATACAACGCATTGGGCCAGAACCGATAAGACATTGGCCAGGGCCAGTCCGATAACACCCAACGGCCACATCAAGGCCAGGCTCAACGCCAAGTTTAACCCGACGCTCAAATAGGCTACCTTCATCGGAGTTTGCGTGTCCTTGTGAGCGTAAAAGCCCCGCACCAAGATCGCCACCATTGAATAAAGCGGTAAGCCGAGGGCAAATACCCATAACAAGGGTAGAGTCAATGCGGTGTCCGAAGCTTGAAAAGAGCCCCATTCAAAGAGGAATCGCAATATAGGTTCACCCAACAGCAACAGTCCAGCCGCCGCCGGAAGGGTGATGGCAAAAATCAAACGCATGGCCTGCTGAAATACCCGGTTGAACTCCCCATCGTTTTTCCGTGCCGCCCACTCCGAAAAAGCCGGAAAATAAACGGTGGCAATTGCAATGGAAAATACTCCAAGGGGCAGCTCCACCAGCCGGTTGGCCAGATAGAGAACCGATACGGCGGATTCATCAATAAAGTGAGCCAGAGAACGACTAATTACAATATTGAGCTGTATCACCGAAGCTCCGGCAATCCCGGGCAAGAGCAACTTGACCAACTCCTGCAATTGGGGGCTCGGCTTGAAATCCAGCGACAACTTCCACCCCTCGCGTTTCAAGGCAAACCACGGCACCGCCAATTGCAGACAACCCCCGGCCAAAACCCCGGCACAAAGCCAATACATGCGCAAAAGCATGTCGGCTGTAACCCAAAGTCCGATCCCGCCCAGGAATAAAATCATGCCCAGGTTCAGCCAGACCGCGGTCAAGGCCGGTATGGCAAATCGTTGCAATACATTGAGTACGGCCGCAAAAGCTGCCGCCAGGCAAACCAAAGCCATATAGGGAAAGAGCAAAACTCCCAAAATCATGGCCAGATCCCAGCGGGTGGACAAATCCGGCAAGGCTCCAATTAAAATCAGTAACAGACTAATCAATAACACCAAACCAAAGAGCACCGTCGTCAACCAGCTGAGAATTTTATTGAACAACGAAAAGAGGGCAGCCCGCCCTGAGGTTTCATTGGCCTCGGCCAAGAGCGGAAGCATCGCCGCAGTTAATGCTCCTTCACCCAATAAGCGGCGGAAAAGATTGGGAAAGGTAAATGCCAAAATGAAAGCGGAATTGACTACGGAACTGCCGAATGTCGAAAATAGCAGAACATCTCTGGCCAATCCCAGAATGCGCGAGCCAATCGTCGAAATCGACACTACAAACACATTCAATAACCGTTTGGGCATAAGTTATCCCCACCCTGGAACAAAGGTCACCCTTTTGAAACCAAAATTATTCCGGCATATTATCCGGATCTTTCAGAGATTTATCTCTTTGCAAACGATCGATCAACCGATCCGCCTCATAGCTCAACTGTTGGGCATCCAGCATGTCCTGCTTAAATTGATTGGCCGCTTGCTGGAAGCCCTTCAGGTCATCCTTCATTACCGATTCAACCACACCATTCAGCGAATGGCAGGTGTTGTAATAGTAGGGATGAACCCGCAAAATTAATTTAGCCATATCAGACTTGCGCAGTTCAATTAACGAGAGAATTTCATCATCCTTGCGATAAAGAAACCAAAGATCGGCGTGGACTTTTTCCAGGCGATTGTTCCGGCGAATTTCAATGGTGGATATCCGTTCAAGGGCATGAAGTGATTCATTTTCCGATTTAAACCCCGATGGATCATCCGCGCGGAATTCGCTGACAAAAGTTCCCCATAGAAGGGAGAGTTCGGCCGGATTCATTCGGGGAAAAGTTCTTTCGAAAAATGCGGTCAGTTGGGACCAGTCATAACCGTTTTTCCAAAACTGTAGAATTCGAAGCCTGAAGGTGCTCTTGTCCAAGCCACCCGATTCAATAAATTTATACACCAGGTAGTCCCAACCCGGTTCGGAATTTAGGTCATAACTTCCCACACATTGACCTAGCGAGGGTACTTCCAATGGGGAGAGCCGTTGGTTGAGCAGGAGATTAAAGGCGGCGTTATTCCCAATTTCAATCTGCATGCGGCAAGCCCTAACCAACCAAAGCGGCGGTGGGGCATCAACGCCATTCCAATGTCCATAGCGCGTTAGCAGGGCCCGTATCACCCAGGTTACCAGGTCATTATCCGTCAGACCAGGATTCAATATAAGACTAACTGCCCCGGCTGCGGAGCGTCTAATTTGCACTTCCGCATTATCGGAAACAACGATTCGAATCTTACGCGGAAATGACTGCGGCAAATCAAAAATTTCCCTGCACCCGCTTACCGATCGATCACAGGCGGTTTCGATGTTCCGAAGCACGCCCATGTCCTTACCAATCAAGTCAAAATACCCGCTTTGAATAAGGTGAACCTGACCAATGGGTTTCCCGCATATCCAACCCGGCAACGCTGCCAAAAACAAGGGGATGCAAAGCGATATGACGGAAATCTGCCTGGCGAGTTTTAGCTTGGAGGTCTCACCAAATTCGTAGCGAGCGAACGGTCGCCGAGTGCTGGTGGGGACTTCAAGCTGATGCGCGGGTGAAGCCGGGTCGACCGTCGGGGTCATGCCTTGCATTTTTGCAGCAATGCCAAAATGCAAGGCTTGACCCCTTCCCTGAGAAATTCCCTGAGGCAAGGTTGTTATTCTCGCTATGCTCGTTGAGGTGTCGTCGCATCCGCTCCTCGGTAGACCCCTTCCTATAGTGATGCCCGCACCAGGGCCGACATTCTGGAGCGCAGTAAAAGATTGGGGGGCTGTCGCATTCGCTCGGTAGGCAGACATCCGGGTTAGCAGGTCGCAAAAACCGGCTGTGAATCCTAGACCGCCACTGAATCGATATCTTCCCACAGAGATTTGAAATAATCGACCAAACTACAACCCGGGGACCCAAGGTTCCAGATCAAACTCTTAAAGGGATCGGGCCGTGGGAAGGACCCCATAACAGAATCCCTCAGGAGCCACAATCAATGGCTATTGCCACCTGAATGGCTGGAACTGCTTTCCGCGCTGGAATTTTCCGTGTCTTTTTTACCCTCTTGCCTGGTGGAAGAAGGTTCGGGGGATTTTTCGGATTTCTTGTAATCGGTTTCGTAAAAGCCGCTTCCCTTAAAGATAATCCCCGCGCCAATTCCAATTTTACGCTTGAGAGTTCTATCCTCACAAGTGGGACATCGGGTTAACGGCTCGTCGTTCATTGATTGGAAAAACTCGAACTCTCCCCCACACGCGGAGCACACATAGTCGTAATTTGGCATGATTCTTAGAATTAATTTACCAGTTTTTCGGGCTTTGCTTAGATGAATCCTTTCCCCAAAGCGCGAAAAAGTGAGGTGAAATAGGCAAAAATTACAAGACTAAGGGTAAAAATCAGTAAAATCGCCAGCTTGCCGACAATCCAAACTACGCCGCAAGTTGCCAGAAGTAGGAGGAGCCCAAACTTGCAGGTGCTCATGAACATCCGCATGATCATCGGCAAATCCAGCGCGTCCTTAAACGATTCAAATGCCTGGAAACGATAGAGGCTTGCTCCCACCAGGAAAACCCCAACTGGAATGCTCATCATCAGGGCCAATTTACCGAAAGATCCGGACAACACCCCAACAATCATATAAATAAACTGGCCGATCAAAATCGGAATCCCCAGCCAAACCAGTTGGAGAACAAAGAATTTCAGTCCGTCGATGAACAAACCCCTCCAATTTTCCCACTCCGGCAGCTCTATGGGATAACCCTGACGAATCCGCATGGTGAACCGGTAGATGTAGCCCAATGCGAATAAATGCACCACGGGAATAATTGACAGGCAGGTGCCCACTACAATTTTGGGCCAGGCACCCGGTGACTTGATTATATAACGCCAAACTTGCTCAATTGAGGCCATAATACATGCTAGCTTAAATTTGCTATGTTTACTGAAATGGATTTTAAATCAACGCTCAACCTCTACCAAAATCGGGTTGAACAGGGAATTGGCCAGTTTGTTCCTGCGGCAATCACCCCACCGGCCCGTTTACATGAGGCCATGCGCTATAGCCTGGAAGCCGGTGGAAAACGAATGCGCCCGGTACTTTTGCTAGCCACGGCGGACCTCTTTGGCCCTGCCATGGACCCTTTACCGGCCGCGGTTGCCTTGGAATGCCTTCACACCTATTCACTTATACACGATGATCTACCGGGCATGGATGACAGTGATCTCCGCCGCGGTAAACCGACCTGCCATAAGAAATTCGACCAGGCTACCGCCATCCTGGCCGGCGATGCATTGTTAACCTATGCCTTCGAACTGCTCGGCATGCACTATCGGCAAATTCCCGCCCTGGGCAATGCCCTGATCCAAGACCTGAGCAGCGCTGCGGGCAGCCAACGACTAATCGGCGGACAAATGGAAGACCTGCTGGGGGAAAGAGCAGACTATACGCTGGAGCAATTGGAGTACATCCATCTGAACAAAACCGCCGCCCTCATCACTGCGGCGATGACCATGGGCGCCCGCATCGGCAATGCCAGCGATCAGGAGATCCGTTCACTCGGCCTTATCGGTAAATGGGTGGGACTGGCTTTCCAGATCATTGATGATATTTTGGATGCCACCTCCGACCATCAGACCCTGGGCAAACCGGCGGGTTCAGACCGGGAAAACCAAAAGGCTACCTATATTAAATTATTTGGCCTGAAAGGGGCACGCTCGCAGGCTAGAGCTCATACCGAAAATGCCAAACGCCTCTGCCGGGACCTGCATCAAGATACCGCTTTTTTACTGCAACTGATCTCCTCCCTGGAACACCGAATCCAGTAACTACCCAGCGAACGAACCGAGGTCGAGTGCTGGTGCGGGCATCGAGCCGTCGGGGTCATGCCTTGCATTTTGGCAGCCATGCCAAAATGCAAGGCTTGACCCCTTACCCGCCTTCCGCTCCAGCGCCGATATTCCGGAGCTCAGTAGAAAATTGGGTGATGTCGCGTTCGCTCGGTAGGGAGATATCCAGCTTATGCCTTCAGGTTTTCCAGGTCTTTCCCACTCGGTTGCTGGTAAACTTTGAGGTTGAATTGAGGAATTGCCGCCAGCAGATGGTCAAAAATGTCCGCTTGAATGCCTTCGTAATTCGCCCAGCGGATGTCCTTGGTAAAAACGTAAATCTGCAAGGGCAATCCCTGGGGAGTGGGCTCCAGTTGACGAACCAGGAAGGTCATGCCCTGATGAATGTCCGGCCGGTTTCTCAAATAGGCCACACAATACGCGCGAAAAGTGCCAACGTTGGTAATCCGCCGACCGTTTATCATCTCCGAGAGATCTGCCTTTTTCGCTTGATTGTAGGATTCAACCTCCTTGACCTTTTCATCGACGTAAGGTTTGAGCAACTCGTAACGCTTGAAACGGTTCAGGAGTTCCTCATCGACGAACTCCACGCTGTTCATGTCGATGCATATGGATCGCTTGATGCGCCGGCCTCCGGATTCGGTCATTCCACGCCAGTTTTTGAAGGAGTCCGATATGAGGGCGTAAGTGGGAATGGTGGTAACGGTTTTATCCCAGTTCTGAACCTTTACCGTGGTCAGGGTCACATCGATCACATCGCCGTCGGCCTGGTATTTTGGCATCTCCACCCAGTCACCCACCTGCACCATGTTGTTAACCGATATCTGAATACCGGCGACAAATCCAAGAATTGCATCCCTAAAAACCAACAGCAGGACCGCGGTAATCGCCCCGAGACCGGATAAAAAATAAATGGGCGATTTTCCAAACGCAATCGACAGAATTAGGATGAGGCCACTGAGGTTTATAACCAGCTTGATTCCCTGGAGAAATCCCTTAAGAGGAACGCGGCGCGCTTTTTGGGCTCGATTGTAGAGGTCGAGCACCGCATTGAGAAAGGAGTCGATGACCCCTAAGAAAATGATAATGAGGTAGATATTTACGCCCATCTTGAGCGCCAGAATAAATTCCACCTTATCGGCAAAAAATACGGGCGCCAGCCAGTTGATGGCGACGGCCGGGGCAATGTGCGATAATCGAATGAGCACCCTGTGCTCGATAAGCACATCGTCCCATTGGGTCTTACTCCTCCTGATAACCGCGATCACCGTTCGCAAGATAACCTGCTTTGCCAACCAATTGAGGATGACGGCAACCAGCACGATACCCACTAACCCCGCCCCCAAAATGGCGATTTCAATTTGCGCCTGCGAAAGGCCTATGCCATGCACCCAATTTCGAAATACGTCTATCATAGCTTAACGGACATCAAGAAATTCCAACGCTATCCTGTCGGCAAGCAGCTTGCCACGCAAAGTCAGTTTTACCCGATCGTCATTCACGAATGTCGCCAGTCCTTCTATTTCCAGAGATTTGAATAATGGTGAAAATGCCTCAACGCGATTCCGCGAAAACCGCCCTGATAAATCATTGATGGAAATGCCCTCCTCCATTCTGAGTCCGAAGATCACAGCGTCTTCCAATAGGTCGGAATCAGTCAATAGCCGAACTTCATAGCGATCCCCAACTTCCACCTGGGTTTCGCCCAGCCAGGTATCCAGATCTGCAGCATTGCTGTAGCGAATTCCCCCATACTGGGATGCGGCAGATGGACCAACTCCTATCCACTCCTCCATTCTCCAGGTATTCAGATTGTGCAAACATTGAAAGTTTCGTTTGGAAAAATTGCTGATTTCGTAGTGGTGGTAACCTCGAGCAGTCAGAAAGTCCCAGGTAGCCTCATATAAGTCGGCATCCTTGTCTGCGTCCTGCCCAATTTCTCCTTTGGCCAGTTTTACCCACAGCGCCGTGTCTTCCTCAAAGGTCAGACAGTAAGCTGAGAGGTGCTCCGGATCCAACCGGCAGGCCTCCACCAGGTCTTTGCGCAAATCCTCAATCTCCTGACCCGGTAAGGCGATCATGAGGTCCAGATTAACGTTACTGAACCCGGCCTGCCGGATCCGATCGTAGGCCCGATAAATCTGATTCGGGCCATGCAGGCGCCCGAGGGCTTGCAAGAAATTCTCGTTGAAACTCTGCACTCCCATGGAAATCCGGGTTACTCCCAGTTCTTTCAAAACCTGGAGTTTATCCGGTTTTACCGTGCTGGGCGCCATCTCCACCGTCCATTCCTCTGCTGACCCTCCACCGCTTTCGATAACGGCACGACCCAGGCGCTCTAAATCCCTCCCCGGCAGCAAACTGGGAGTTCCCCCACCCCAGAAAATGGTGTCAAAGGGGCGATGCGGCTGCATCCAATCCAGTTCCTCCTCCATACCACCCAAGAACAGGTCCAGGTCACCCCGGCGCGGTCTCTCCTGGTAAAACGCACAAAAGTCGCAGCTACTGGCACAAAATGGAATGTGACAATACAGGCCAAGCCGGTTTGGCGATATGTCATCCATCCTTGACCGTCGACCTCCCGAACTCCAAATCCACCCAGGCCAGCCGGTGGTCACTTCCATCAAGTGAACGAGAGCCGTCAAATATATGGCCTTGTTCATTTTCTGCCGAAGCGGGGAAATCCGGACTCAGTAATAGGTAATCCGCCCGGCTGTAAGTTTCCTCTTTTTTATAGAAGTAGGTCCATACTTCCCCACGGCTGTCGAAGCACTCCACCATGCAGGCAATTTGGGTCTTGCCCCGGTTTTGCAACAAGCGGATAGGGCTGTTGCTGCGGGAATCGTTCAAATCACCGGCCAGAATATATGGCAGTTGGTCTTCCTGCTGCCGCTGCAAAATACGCTTTCGAACCTCCAGGACCTCCGATCGGCGGCGACGCGCCGACTTCAGATCCTCTTTCACATCGGTCCACTTGCTTTTGAGATGCAAGCCGTATACCTTCCAGGTCCATTCTCCATGCTGAAAAATCGCTTCCAGCATGCCTCGCTTAACCGGAATTTTTTCCCCGTAGTAATCAAATTCCAGGTCATCGTGCGTATGTAAATAAACCGGCTTTAACCGGCTCAGCAGGGCTACATGGCGCTCCTTGTCCGGACCGCGAGCCAGGTAGGCATGGGGCAGATCCAGGCCCTCCTTCTTCAGGTCTCTCTGAAATTCCAACAGGAACGGATCCGGACCCATTTCCTGCATGATCAGGACGTCCGGCCTGACCTCCAGCAAAACTTGCCGCAAGGCCACTTTTTCCGATTCCGGTTTGGGAAAATCCTTGCGATAAGCCCCATTGACCCAGCGATTGACCTCGAGGTAGTTCTGCAAATTATAGGTAGCTATGCGCAGGTACGTCGGTTCGGCGGTGACGCATAGGGCAAAAACCAGCAGCACTACCCCGATTGCCCCGAAAATACGCATGTCAGGATTTGGCCAGAAGCGCTTCTTCCCGTTCCAGCAAAGTGGGATGTGAATAATAAAACGCACTGTAAAGTGGGTGGGGCGTTAGGTTGCTTAGATTTTTTTCGTTTAATTTTCGAATGGCGCCGACCAGGGAAAGGGGCTCGCCCATGGCCTTTGTGGCAAATGCGTCGGCCTCGTATTCATGCTTTCTCGAAAGGAGGCTGAAGAGCGGTGTCAACCAGGAAGTTATCAAACCGCTCAAGAGCGTGAACAACAGGAAAGCTGGTGCAATACTGGTGGTTTCAAATCCAAATCCTTCATAAAACCACTTACTCTGCGCCAAGTAGGCAATGCACCAGAAAGCGAGGAATAACCCGATGGCCGAAGCTGCGATCATCTTGGGGACGTGCCCGAGCTTGTAATGGCCGATTTCGTGGGCAAGGACAGCCTTCAATTCGCCGTTTTCCAACTGCTCCATTAGGGTATCAAACAATACGATGCGACGAAATTTCCCAAACCCGGTAAAAAATGCGTTGGAGTGTCCGGACCGTTTACTCCCATCCATTACCTCGATGGTCCGGGCGGCAAATCCCGCGTGGTCAGCCAGCTCCAAAAGCGTGGTTTTCAGCTCCCCATCCTCGAGCGGTTCGAGTTTGTTAAAGAGCGGTAAAATCAGTTTCGGATATAGCACTATCATCAATAACTGGAAAAGGAACACGATAATAAATCCCCAAATCCACCAGAAGCTACCCATCCAGTCGACCAATTTCAGCAAAAGGCAAATCAATGGAAACCCGATGGCAAGACCTAGGAAAATGCCCTTGGCTTTATCCGATATCCATAGGCCGATGCTGCTTTTATTGAACCCGTATTTTTCTTCCAGTTTAAAGGTGCTGTACCAGTCGAAGGGCAGATCGGGGATCCCCAGTAAAAGAGTGACGATCATGAGGTAAGCCGCCCCAGCCCAAATCGACTGGCCCCATAAATCGCCCAGCTCGGTCCACAGGAAGGGTAACAAGCCGAGAAATATAACCAGTGCCAAAACAACGGCGTCGTAAAGGGTGGTAATCATACCCAGGCGATTCTTTTCCAGGGAATAGGCCACACTTTTTTCATAGGTGGACTCGTCCATGACTCCACGGAAAGCCTCCGGCAATTTACCGCTGTATTTTTGAATGTTCCTACGGTTTAGAACGTCCAGAAATAGGGATTTGAGGACACTAAAAAACAGCAAGACCAGAAAAATAGATAATATCCAATGCATTAAAACTCGCAATAGTAGGAGACCGCCCAGACCGATTCAAGGTTTCAGATTGGGGGAAATAATCCGCAAGGATTGAATTGTAAATCTCCGTGGAAATCTCCAGCCTGATACGAGTGAGTAAACCTGAAAAAGAATTAGCCTTCGAGGAAGCCCTGAAAAACCTCGAAACCATCATCGAAGACCTGGAGTCGGGCGATGTCCCCCTGGCCGAATTGGTGGAAAAATACGAGGAGGGGACCGCCCTGCTGAAAATTTGTCATAAACGACTCGACCAAGCTGAGCTGAAAATCGAAAAATTGCGCGAAAAGTCCGGCCAACCCGATTTCGAAAACTTTGACCCCGACAAATGAACCTGTTTTGTCTGTGAATAATTTCGAAAACCTGGGCCGCTACTGATGCCTGATTCCTCCGAAAAGCAAATATTGCCCACCATCAAGGGTCCCGAAGACGTCAAAGCCTTGAGTCGGGACCAGCTACCTTTGCTGGCCCGGGAAATAAGGGAATTACTGGTAGAAGTCACTTCAAACAATGGTGGGCACATCGGGCCAAACCTGGGCGTCGTCGAATTGACCATCGTCCTGCACCGGGTTTTCAACAGCCCGATAGATCCCTTCGTCTTCGACGTCGCTCATCAGGGCTACGTCCACAAGCTGCTGACCGGACGCCAGGGAGTAAGATTCGAAAATATTCGAAAAACGGGAGGATATAGCGGTTTTCTCAGCCAATCGGAAAGCGATCACGACAGCTATGGGGCCGGACACGCGGGAACCGCGCTTTCCGCCGCTCTGGGAATGGCCGCAGCCCGCGACATGGATAAGAGAGATGAGAATGTGGTGGCCATAATCGGCGACGCTACCCTTACCTGCGGCATTGCCATGGAGGCGCTCAACAACATCGTGCAGTCCACGGGCAAACTGATCGTGGTTCTCAACGACAACGAGTGGTCCATTGCCCGCAATGTGGGTGCCATTCCAAAGTATTTGGGCGAGCTGATCACCAACCCCATCTACAACCGCCTGCATCACGACCTGGAAAGTTTTCTTAAAAAAATCCCGGGCGGAGATTCCATTATCCAAATCGGGGGTAAAATGAAAAAAGAGGCAAAGGATTTCTTCGTCCCATCTTCCTTATTCGAAAAATTGGGACTCCGTTACCTGGGTCCCATCGACGGCCACGATTTTGCGCTTCTGCACAAATATTTGAACTTTGCCAAAACATCGCCCGAATCAATAATTCTGCACATCATTACCCAAAAAGGCCGCGGTTACAAAGTGGCTATAAGCCAACCCGAACGGTTCCACGGCGCCGGTCCCTTTGATCCGGATACCGGAAAAGCCCCCCTCTCTAATCCCAATACCCCACCTAAATACCAGAATGTCTTCGGAGAATACTTAACGCGAATGGCCAAACGTGATCCCGATGTTTTGGGAATCACCGCTGCCATGCCGTCGGGAACCGGATTGCATATCCTTGAAAAGGAATTGCCCGGACAGTTTTTTGACGTGGGAATTGCCGAGGAACACGCGGTATTGTTTGCGGCGGGGTTGGCCAGCAAAGGGAAAAAGCCGGTGGTTGCCATCTATTCCACGTTTCTTCAGCGCGCCTATGATCCCATAATTCACGATGTTTGCCTGCAGAACCTTCCGGTGGTATTTTGCCTGGATCGGGCCGGTCTGTCGCCCAACGACGGGCCAACGCATCATGGCATGTTCGACCTGGCCTACCTGCGGTGTGTTCCCAACGCAGTGGTAATGCAGCCAAAAGATGAGGATGAACAGGTCGATATGCTGCATACGGCCTTGAATTTGCCACATCCGGCCTTTATCCGCTGGCCACGCGGAAACGCAGTGGGAACCCCCATTAAAACAGATCCGCAAACCCTACCCATAGGACAGGCGGAAATTCTGCGCCAAGGTAGGGATATTCAATTCTGGGCATTGGGACCCTGGGTGGAGGATGCCCGCCGCTTGGCCGCCATCCTGGCGGAGAACTGTGAACTGAGCATTGGGGTGGTGAACGCACGATTCGTCAAACCCCTGGATGAAGATTTGCTATGCAAACAATCCAAACCAGCCTCACTGATCGTTACCTTTGAAGACCACGTCGTTCAGGGAGGTTTCGGCAGCGCGGTCCTGGAGTGCCTCAACAATCACCACATTTCCACCCCAGTCGAGCGCATCGGGTGGCCCGATCAATTTATCGACCACGGGACCTCCGTTACCGAATTGAGGAAGATTCATGGCCTGGATGACGCCCATTTGATCACCCGGCTCAAGGCCAAAATAGGCGACTTGCTCCATACCTCCCCGCACAGAAATTTTCCCGCCCTGTCCTGACGGCTTTTTCAAGGAAAAGACACATTCATCCCCCGGGTTGTGAAATTCTTTTGTTCGAGCGCCACCCAAATTTATTAACCCGCATTTTGGTCGGGGTCACGCCTTCCCTGCGCTCTGTTCGCGAAGCGATCCTGTTCCGGCGCAGCCGGATCAAGCGACCAAAGGGAGCGTTGTTATTCCTAATTCCTAATTCCTAATTCTCCTGGTCTCTGCGTTCTTGGCGCCTTTGCGAGAGTAAATTTCTAAGTTCCTCAGTGCCTTTGTAACTCCACCTTCCTTTCGATCACGATCACGATAAACCTCTGTGTCCTCTGTGCTCTCTGTGGTTAACCCCTCTGTCCCTCAGCATCTCTGCGCCTCCGTTCCAACAAGTGGCGGATTGCATTTTTGCCAGAGTTTAACTTGGATCGGCTCCATGTCTAACCGAGCTGAACCCCATCGGGTCAAATCCTACCTACTGGACCTGCAGGATACCATTTGTCAGGCCCTGAAAAATTTGGATAAAGACCTCGTCATCCAGCAAGACAACTGGTCCCGGGAATTGGGCGGCGGGGGCCGATCCCGGGCCATGAGGGGGGAAGTCTTTGAAAAGGCCGGCGTCAATTTTTCCGATGTTTGGGGAGGACATCTGCCACCGGCAGCCACTACTAGTCGTCCCGAATTGGAGGGCTGTAAATACCGCGCTTTGGGGTTAAGCCTGGTTATTCATCCTAAAAATCCATACGTCCCTGCTTCCCATGCTAACGTGAGGTTTTTCTTTGCCGAGAAAGATAACCGCCAGCCGGTCTGGTGGTTCGGTGGCGGCTTCGACCTGACCCCCTTTTACGGATTTGAGGAAGATGCCATTCACTGGCATGAAACCGCCCACCTGGCTTGTTCCCGTTTGGGAGAACCCTACTACCGCAAGTTCAAGGCCTGGTGCGATGACTACTTTAAGCTTCCTCACCGGGACGAACAACGTGGCGTGGGCGGTTTGTTCTTCGATGATTTCAACCAACGGAATTTCAGTTTCAGCTTTGATTTCATGAAAAGCGTGGGAAACCACTTCCTGCCGGCCTACCTTCCGATTGTTGAACGCCGAATGGATCACCCTTATGGGCATGAGGAGAGGCAATTTCAACTCTACCGTCGGGGTCGCTACGTGGAATTTAACCTATTGTGGGACCGGGGGACAAAATTCGGTCTCCAATCCGGGGGCCGAACCGAAGCCATCCTCATGTCCCTCCCGCCCCTCGTGCGGTGGGAGTATGGTTGGCATCCCGCCAGAGGTTCAAAAGAAGAGGCGCTTTATAAGGAGTTTCTAAACCCCCGGGATTGGCTGGGCCTGGAATCCCCTTAACCCGCATTTCTCACTACCGAGCAATTCCCGTCGGGGTCATCCCTTGCTACCGAGGCCCTAGGCCGACACCCCGCCATCGCGCCAGTCGGGGTCATTCCTTGGCATCTTGCATGTTAATGCTAGATGCAAGGTTTGACCCCCTCGAAAGTAAACGGCCTGCACATCTTTCCAAAACCACCTTAACTTAGTGACATTCAGGTTTGACCCCTTTGGAAGGACTACACGCCCGACGTCGGGGTCATATCTTGGAATCTTGCATTTCAATGCGAGATTTAAGATTTGACCCCTTCCTTGGCCCTTCGCTCGGTACTGAGATATCCGGGTTAACAATAATTTTGTTTGGCCTTTTCGTCTCAGCCGTTTTTGTTCGAGACCGAAATGGATGCCGGAAAATCAATGACGAGCCGCAGCCGGTTTTTAGCCGCGATCAATTGCCAGCCCGTAGACTGCACGCCGGTCTGGTTAATGCGGCAAGCCGGTCGTTCGCTTCCCGAATATCGCGCTCTGAAGGAAAAGTATTCCTTCTTGCAAATGATCCAATCTCCCGAACTCGCGGTTGAAGTATCCCTCCAACCCATTCGCAGATTCGGATACGACGCCGCCATCATTTTCAGCGACATACTCGTCATCCCGGAGGCGATGGGCCAACCTTACTCCTTCCGGGAACGGGGAGGTGTTTGCATGGAATTTTCCCTGCGATCACAATCCGAGATCGATCGACTAAACGCGGAAGAAATTCCGGGGAAATTAGCCTACGTTGGCCAAACACTGAAGATCCTCCGCCGGGAATTGGCCAATGAACGCGCCCTTATCGGTTTTTCCGGCTCACCCTGGACTCTGGCCACCTACATGGTCGAAGGAGGTTCTTCAGCACAATTCTCCCAGATAAAACAAATGCTGCACCAGGACAGAAGGGCCTTCGAGTCCCTGATGAACAAAATCTCCGACGCCGTAATAGCCTATATCGACATGCAGGTGAATTGCGGGGTGGACGCAATTCAGATATTTGATTCCTGGGGAGGAAGCCTGGCCGGGCAAGATTATGAGGACGGATCCTTGAAATGGATACGCCGTACCATCGAATCCGTCCGCAACCGGGTGCCCGTCATCCTCTTCGCCAAAGGCTGTGGTCAACACCTCAATCTGCTGGCCGAATCGGGGGCTAAAACACTGAGCCTGGATTGGACCCTCAATATCGGGAAATCGGCTCGTTCAATTCCCCCCGATCTGTCCGTTCAGGGAAATCTCGATCCTCTCATCCTCAACCTGACTCCCGAAATCACCCAGCGGGAAACAGAGCGCATTCTAAACGCCATGAAGGGCCGTCCGGGACATATCTTTAATCTGGGACACGGCCTGCATAAAAATGCGAAACTGCAAAATCTCGAAACCTTGGTTAATACCATTCGTGAATTCCGATGAGTTCCCCAGCGGCAACTCCGGGGTCATCTACCCTTTAATCGATTTTGCTGAATCTCCCCCCCCTCATGATTTATGGCGCTGAGCACGGCGCGCAGCAGGGGGTTGACAACGGATCAGATGCAGCTCCCCGCGATCGAGCATCTCCCACTCGACCTACTCAACTATGTGCCGTCGGCTCAAATCCGATTCCCGGCTCCATGGATCTACTCCAAAGTTTGGGGAAACGGATATCATTTAAACATTAGGTTCATCCCATTAACCCGCTCTCCAACTCGTTTACGGCGAAGTTCTAAATTGACCACGCGAGGTAATTCTCATCTATTCTTTTCATCTTTCATGATCAATACTAGCAGGAGCCCGGCGAAGATAGCTTCTAAAGAGGGGCGGGGCGGTATCCCCAAGCTCGTTTCTGCCGGGGAAACCACGGTGGTCTTCGGTGATAACACGTTGAAAGATGATGTCACCAAGACGATCCCGGCCGCGATCCTGGAACAGCACGATCTCGGGAGCGTGTGGCGCCTGTGATGAGTGCCTCATTTCAAACATTGAGTGATACGGGTCGCCCCCGCCTGTATGTGCGCCAACGCAAGCTTCTCGCGCTGCTCGGCGCACTCGGGTGCAGTGTGAGTAATCTGGATTTCCAGAAGCTACTCTTCCTCTATTGCCAGGAGCTGGCGTCGGCCGATCAGACGGATAAGGGTACATGCCCGTATGAGTTTGTGCCTTATCGATACGGAGCCTTTTCGTTTACGTGCTATGCCGACCGTCGCCGCCTCATTGATTGGGGTCTGCTCACGGACAAAGAGAATCTGTGGATGCTCACCAAAAGGGGCAAAGACGTTGCTTGCGAATTGGTGGACGGCTCCACCTGCAGAATCGTGAATCGCTACCGCACGCTACAGGGCGAAGCGCTGATTGCCGAAACCTATAAGCGCTATCCCTATTACGCGATCCGCAGTGACATCACCGAACAGGTCCTAAAAAAAGACAAAGCAGCACTACAGCGAATAGAAGATGCTCGCCCTAAAGAGAAGCCTGCTCGGTTATTAACTATTGGCTACGAAGGACGGACTCTGGAGCGCTATCTCAATGTGTTGATTCAGTCGGGCGTGACTCTCCTCTGCGATGTTAGAAGAAACGCCATCAGCCGTAAGTACGGGTTTTCGAAAAGCACGCTAGCCGGGGCATGCGATGGAGTCGGCATTCGCTACGAACACCTTCCCGAGCTGGGAATCGAATCGCGGAAACGCCAGGGGCTCGAAACGCGGGCGGATTTTACCGCTTTGTTCAAGACCTACGAGAGGGAAACTCTCCCAACGCGGCACGAGGCTCTTGAAAAAATCCTCTCATGGTTGCGATCCGGGCAGTCCGTGGCCCTCACCTGTTACGAACGTGAATTTACCCAATGTCATCGGCACTGTGTCGCCGCTGCGCTCGGAAGCATTTCCGAAAAAGTAGATCTGTCCGACCTAGCTGTATCATCTCGGCAAGGAAATCAGGCCACACCGGTCGATTGCGTTGAGCGGGATTATGCCGTGATACACCTATGACAACCATAGTAAAGGAAAGGATTCTCGTCACCGTGAAGACCTACCCGACCTTGTCCACTAAGTATGGTGAAACCGTATGCACTGCAGGTGTCAGAGAAGATGGAACGTGGGTGCGCATCTATCCGGTACCCTTCCGACGGCTGAATGAGACCGAACGATATCATAAGTTCGATTGGCTTGAATGCAAACTTATCCCAAGAAAAGCTGACCCTCGACCTGAGTCTTTCAGCCCGGTGGACCTCAACAAACTCAGCCCGGTAGGGCACATAGACACTTCCGACAAATGGCGCGAGCGCCGTCGCCTATTGCTTCAGAAAGCACAAGTTTACGATCGGCTCGACCAACTTATCGAAGGAGCCAAGAGCAACACGATCTCCTTGGCGGTGTTTAAGCCCAGAAAAATCACCGACTTTATTTGGGAGAACGACGAACGCGAATGGAGTCGAAAGAAACTGGAGAAGATGCGCGCGCTCTACAGCCAGCTCGAGCTTTTTGAAGACAATAGCTGGCGTCAGACTTTCAAGCTGATCCCCAAACTACCGTATAGCTTCTCCTACCGCTTCGAGGATAGATCTGGAAGACGCAGCGAACTTCAAGTATTGGACTGGGAAGTTGGCGCGCTTTACTGGAATTGCTTGAAGTCAACGGGAGGCGACGAGCCGCACGCCCTGGTCAAGGTACGAAGCAAGTATTTCGACGCATTCTTGGAGACCGATCTTCACTTTTTTCTGGGAACGACACAGCAATTTCACCAATTCGCTCCAAATCCGTGGGTCATTATTGGGGTGTTCCCGATTCCTTATGACCCGCAGGGGAGCCTCTTTTGAGTGGTAGCTAGAGCCTATCCCAGACGCTTAAGCCACTGGGGGACAAGGTATTAGACTAAAAAAAGTCGGGCGAAAGGAGGTGAAAATCCTCGATTCGCCCTGAATAAAGCCTCTATACTTTGGTATGAATAAAAACAATGAAACTTATTCTACTGATACGGTAACCTTTCAAAGTTTGCTTCGTCCAGCTTTAACGCCGAGGGTGAAAAGGGGGACGGTCCTAGTTGTTTAGTGTTTTGAGTTTTTGACCGTAATGACATTTGGACTTTTCGGTCCGGTTGTAAGTTCCAACCAGATTACTCATCGTGGCCGGATGTCCCAGGTTGAGGTATCCACATAGTTGAGGATTTTTGATCCCCGTCCTGGATTTCAGGTGGCTGGCTATTGCTAGTTTCCATGGGGGTTGAGGCGGCTGTGAGTCGATACCTAAAACAATGCAACGACGGGGAGAGGCCCGAAGCTGGAAAGTTTCTGAAGCAACTGAATGCAAGAATTAAGAACTGACCCCTTTCCCGCGGCATAGAAATTGACCGGATTATTGCCCACAAATCCATAGAGGTTGATACCGCCAACTTCCTCGATGGGATCCCGGTTGATGAACCGGCCTTGCCGGGGGTCGTAGTAGCGGTAGCCGTAGTAGATCAGGCCCGGTTGCCTCATCAGCGCCCCGGGGGCGCCCGCTTCTTCGGCCCTGCGGGCGCTGCCGCGCTTCGTCAATGTCGGTGTAATTGGTGGATAAGCGGAAGGGATTGATAGCGGCCGCTGTCCTGCTTTTGTGCACCTATTTACCCAAAGGCCCCCAATCGTAAGGCTCAACTAAATTTCTACGGTCATCGGGGAATCCACTCGTGGCCAACAAGGTTCGTTACTCCATTGTTGTAAGACGCTTTCATTCTCTACTTTCCACCGGTTTTAATCGGCGTTTTCCGTTTGACCCCTTTGACCATCTCCGAGCCGACAAGTCGGCCGAAGGGAAGCAGGTGCGATTTCGCCGATTAACAACAACCTGAGTATCCAGGTATTTGAGTTCAGGAGGTATATTTGAAGATACTGAAATACCATGCTCGGTACCTTTTGGCTGTCTCCTTCCCCTCGAAAAATCCCAATATCATTAATAATTGGACTGACCCTTTTTGCATCGCTGGCGCAATCGGGCAAAGCGTTAAAAAAATCCCCGACGCGGTTTTTTGCCCCGGAATGGGTCGCTCCTGGCCGCGAGCGAGGAACCACTTCAGTGCTTTTTTCGGCTTCGATCCGGTTGTTGAAGGCCACCATTTGAGCGAGCAGCTTAGGAAAATGAGCTGCTAAAGGAAAGGAATTTTACACATTACCTGCGGGTTCGCCGATTAACGCATCGGTCAACTTGATTATTGATCCTTGACCCTGTCGGCCATTCGCAGTCTTTTTTTCAGCGACAACATGTAGAAGCGTTACCGAGTATCGTCCGATCACAGGTGGATAATGGTTACCTTATTGATAATCTCGGCTCCTTCTATTTGCTGCTTGCTAGTAAGTTCACTGCCAGCCCATTCAGGGGTCATTAGGTGATTGTGATCCTTGTTTTTTGCCACAAAACTAATTTCACGCATTAGAACTTCTATCCCCTTTTCATCCGCCACAATATGAAGCTCCTTCGTATCGAGGCTTAATTCGAAAGAAAGCACGTAACCTGCATCCTCTGCCTGTCGATCCTTCATTTCTGTTAGAGCGGAAATTTTTTCTTGGGTTGCGTAGGAATCGGATTCCATTTCGTCTTGCGGTTTACGTCTACATGTGGCGGCTCAGGCTTTTGGGGCGGCCGTCGTTTTCCTGGATCAATGTGATAGGAACGCCCAGACTTTGGATTCACATAACCTCCTCTGCCGCCTTTCGGATCAGACCCCCTAGGCTCGTATCCTTTCTTCTTCAACATTTTGTCAATCTGTTTAGGCGTTTTGCCTCTAAACGCATTGCTTCCCACTCCTCTCTTCGAGGCAGCCTTTTTAATTAATGCTTTAACCCCAGCTTTGATTACTGATTTCGCAATTCCTGCAACTCCGGCGACAGTTGCCAGTCTTTCGATAACGGCAATGGGGCTAGCTTTATCAATGTGCTTTTTCCAAATAGCAGCCTGACCTGCTGGTAATTGGAAGAAAGAATCCAATCTCCTTTGCCTAAACCACTCGTCATAGTAGGCCATTTCATGGTAAAATTTTTCGGCTTCGTAACTACCATCATCGAAGAAGCCGTACTCTTTACCGGTCCGCTCATCCGCGACAACGTTGTAGGATGTGAGCTCGACCAATGGATAAGAAAGTTCCTCTGCGGTCCACTCGCCATTGCCTCCTCCAGAGTTAGTGAAGCTATCATAAGCATCGCTAAACCCACGTCCTATTCTTGCGAAGCCCTCAGAAAATCCTCCAATGGGATCCCCGCTTAATGTTCCCGAAATGATGTCTTCCACCCCCTCAATTACACCAACAACGACATCTCCGGCGGCGGAACCTATATTCATTAGAGAGTTTCCCAACCGCTCCCAAAAACCAAGTTCATCTTCCTCCTCCTCTTCCTCTTCAGTTTCCAAACCCAGATAATCATAGAAATTGGCCGGGTTATTGCCGACAAAGCCATAGAGGTTGATTCCTCCATACTCACCGATGGGGTCGCGGTTTAGGAAGCGGCCCAGGCGGGGGTTGTAGTAACGATAGCCGTAGTAGACCAAGTTCGTCTCAGCGTCGGTGTACTTGGTGGAAAAGCGGAAGGGATTCTCGTCCGCATAGGAGCCACTTTGCTTGACGATTCGCCCATAGGCATCGTATTCATAGGCGGCGTCCACGTTGCCGTTCTCATCGTAGAGACCGGTGATGTTGCCCGAGCCGTCGTAGATGGGAAAATACTCGTCCGTACCGTCCTGGATCATGAGCAGGCCGCCCACTCCGCCGGCGCCCTGCATCGTTCCCGACACATCCAAACCCCAGGTAAACTTGCGTTGGATGACGTGGGAACCATCGGTCTCTGCGATCAGGTTCCAGCCCTCGTAGATGTAGCGAGTCTCCTCGGTCTGGGTGATGGAGTGGCTCCACAGGTTGGCGCTGGGAACCACCTCGGTGCCCGTCACACCCGGCCCCGACCATGTCAAGTTGACGTGGGCCGTGCCCGTGTCCTCCCAAAAATCGATGACGATGTGGTGCCTGACGCCCTTTTTGAGGTGGACGGAGGCGCTGGCGCTGGCCGGAGTGGTGGTCCATGCATTGATGATCTGTTTGCCGTCCAGCCACATCTTCGCCCCATCGTCTTTGTTCAGGGTCAGGGTGTAATTGCCCGTGTCGGGCGCTTCCAGATAGCCGGTCCAACGAATAAGAAAGGTGTCGGCATTTAGTCCCGAGGCCCCGCCGGCGCCCCAATCGAAATTGATCTGGGAATCGGTTTGCTGGTGACTAAAGCCGGTAAAGTCGGTGTTGTTGTAGTAGTGCCCACGCAGGCCATTGACCAGCTTGGCCGCTTTTTTCTGAGTGCGGCGGCCCAGATAATCATACTTAAAATCGATCTGTCCCCAACCCCAGGATTCCACGATGCGGGTGACCCGATTTTCCGCATCGTAAGTGTAATTATAAATCTGGTCGGAGGTGATGTTGCCGTTGTCGTCGTAAGTCAGGGTCAACCCAAAACTTTCCGGCCCGGAAGTGTATTGATTGAGCTCGTTGGTCTGGTAATTCTCCGTGACCGTGGTGCCGGTGGGTTGTTCAACTTTGCGGGTCAACCGGTTGCCGATGGCATCGTAGGTCCATTCGTGATAGGACCCCGTCACCTGAGTGGTCAATACCTCCCAACTGCTGTTTAGCAAAAACCGGGCCGAGTAATCGACTTCGTTGCGATCGTTGTAGTCGGTGTCGGTGACGTGCCCGTTACTGGAATAGCCCTGATAGGTGGTAAAATAGCCGCGGGTCTTTTCTTCGATACGCCGGCCCAGGTTGTCGTAGGTAAAGCGCGTTTCCTGCTGTTTGGAGGCGCCCGATCCCCAGTTGTGAATCACTTTGTCCAGCCGGTAGCTGTCCGAGCGGTAAACCGGGTCTATCTTGTAGTTGCCGTGTTGCAAGTAGTCCACCACGTTGGCCTCCGTATGGTAGGTGTAGTCGAAGGCGGTGGAGGAATAGTGGTTGGCCGTAACTTGATCCAACCGGCTGGTGGCGTCGAAGGTGTAGCTGTTTTTATAGGTGCTGTCGTTGACAAAGTTGAATGCGCTCAAACGCCCTTTGAAACCCGTTGTGGTGGTATCGTAGGTGTAATTGAGGGTTTGGTTATTGTTGAAGGCGCCCAGATTTTCCTGGGTCAATTCAAAGTTGCTATCGAAAGTGAAGGTGCGAGTGGTGACCGAGCCCTCCTGCACGGATTTCAGCCCCCCATGCCGATGATACTTGTAGGTCAGATCGGGAGTGTAGTTCGAAGAAGTTGAATCGTTATAGCCGCCCGCGCTCGGGTAGGTGACTTTTTCTAAGCCGTTGGGAAATCCGTCGGTTGCGGGGTTTACCGCCGCATAGTAGGAATGGGTTACGGTAACCCCTCGGCCATCGGTGCGCGTCAGGACCTGTCCCAATTTATTGTAGGTGAAGGTGTTGGTCTTGTCTTTGGCGTCCCGCTTCACCTCCAACAAGCCGGAATGCGAATCGTATTCCCATTCGGTCTTGTCTCCGGCGGAGTCAAAAGCGGAAGGTTGTGTGGCGCCGGTGAAGGTCCCCGTGCGGTAGGTGTCCATGCGGGTCAGGCGGCCCAGCGGATCTTCGTAGGCATACTTGACGGGATGGGGCACATCTCCCCAGACGTGGGTAACCCGCCCCATGGCATCGTAGCTGTAACGGGTGTACTTGTCGCTGTCGTTTTTCTCCGCCGTAACGAGGCCAGTGTTTGCATCGTAGAGGTAAGTAGTGCGAATGCCGGCCGCGTCCTCCTGGTACGAGAGTTGCCCGTCGCTGTTGTAGACGTAATCGGTCTCAAGACCTCGCCCGTCCTCACTCAATTCCAATCTCCCTACCGCATCATAGTGGTACTCGTAGTCATGGCCCTCCGCATTCGTCTCCTTTACCAGCAATCCGTTCAGGTTGAACGTCTCGGCCATCAACTGATCCGTGTTTGGATTCTTATCCACGTAGTGCTGGGTGATCAGTTTGGCTTCAGACCGGTTCAGTTTAACGTAGTCCTCCGTCCAGTTGCCGAATTTATCCTGGGTAAAGCTGTAAGCTATGGTACTTTCCGAACCGGTGTTGATATCGAAGGGAGACACCCTTTGATAGTGATTCCGCAAAACCTTAAGCGTTGAAGAATCATCGGTTCCATAGATGCCGTGCCCGTCAAACCGGTACCAGTCGGAGCTAAATTTTTGGAAGTGCCCGAAGTATTCGATTACATTGTGGTCCAAAGAGAGATCGAGTTTTTCTATTAGTTTACCGTCGAGGTAATAGTCAGAGTTGGTGTCACTATTTGAAGCGGTACGGAGTAAACGTCCGTAAGCATCATATTGGTAAAGCTTGCTGGGAGCTAGGGTGGTGGAGCCCGACTTGAAGGTTTCCTTTGTTAATAGACCGGTGGTATCGTCATAGTGAAATTCATGCAGAAAATCGCCCGCGTTGGTGGTGGTGGGGCTCACATTTTTGGCTGGACGACCCAGCCAATCCTTATACTGCTCTTTCCAGGGCCCCGTCCCGTTTGCCTCCTTGGTCCAGAGCGCTCCACCGTAGCTGACGCTGGTTTCGAAACCGTAGGTATAAGTAACCGGAGGCTGAGCGGTGCCGGTGATGGTGTACAGCCGCCCATCCTTATGCTGGGTCACCGTTTTGGTCGCTCCATTGGGGTAGGTCGTGGTGGTGACCGTGTCGCTCGTGTAGGTGTAAGAGGTGGTGAGATCGGCCGAATCGGTAGCGGTCAGTACCCGGCCTGCCGTGTCGTAAGTGTAAGTATAGGTTTGCGAGATACTTTCGGAGGGATCGTGAATGGTTTCCGTCAAGATGTTGCCGGCCGCGTCCCGCGTGTAGGTCGTTTCGATGTCGCCTTGAGCATCAAAGTTATTGACGGAAACACCCTTTTTTATAGTCTCCTCAACCCGATCATAGTCGTCATAGGAAAACTCGGTCACGATCCCTTGAGCGTTGGTTTCGCTGGTTTTTTGACCGTCGGCGAAGGTGGCGCTGTAATAAACGCGCTCCTCAGTGGCTGGGCCGGTAATAAATTCGTACTCTTTTTCTAAGTAACCGTACTCATTGTATTGGTATTTACGATGGGTGAGTAAGGCAAAATTGCCGCTGCCGATGTAGACCCTGGTGGCCTTGTAATGGATCCGGCCCTGGGCGTCGTACCACACCTCCTCGGCCAAATTTTTTCCATAATTGGTTCCGTTTAAAACTTCCTCCATGTAGAGGTCATCAATGTCCGCGCCATCGTAAGATGAAACCAGGTCAGCGCCTGATGAGGAATCCTTTCCATGCAGAGTCACCACCCGGATCTCTTCCTCGGTGGAATCGGCGGTGAACTCATACTTATCGGTGGTTTCATTCCAGGTACTAGAACCTTTCTGAATCAAATAGGAGGTTTTGGTCTCATCGGGCCGGACAATGGAAATGGTTTTTCCTTTTAAATGGTCATCGGACTCATCGGGCCGGTAGCTCTTGATGGTGGTTTGGTAGGACTCGCCATCCAAGGCATAATTGGTCTCTACTTTCTGGATGATGCTTTCTCCGAAAAGGGAGGGTTCGGTATAGGTAGCGGTGGTTTTGCTAACAATTTGGGCACCCTTTTTCGTTATAATCTCGCTAGGCAAAGCAAGTAGCCCGCTGGAATCATCCCAATATTTGTAAGTGGTGATGAGCTGATTGCTTGAATCCAGAAAGGTTTGCCGGGTTTTCCACAGCTTTCCTAAAACCGCTTCCGGCTCTGCAGCCGGTTTATTGCTCTTGGTGTAACGATGGTATTTCGTTTCAGCCCTCGTTCTATCGATGTCTTTTTGGTAGGGGTCGGATTCGTATCTATCAAGCAAACGGTCCAATACGGTCACTCCGCCATGTTTGAAAGATTCGTCCCTAATACCCTCTTGATCAGACATTTCTTCTTCCTTAATATCGACTACAGTCCCCAAAGCATTATACGTTTTGAAGGTAGTGGTTTGCGAATCTACCTCGGGCTCATCTTCGTAGTGACTCCACTCATAACTGTAATCACGCTCATAGTTCACTTCACTTTGGCCTGAGGCAGTGTGCCAATTATTCAAAATTTCATTGATATCCTGCCCTATATAATCCGACGACACAAAATACTCCTCTTCCGCATCATAAACCAAATAGTCCGTCTTGTTTGAAGTGATTCGTTTTATTTTGAATTCCCGGTATTTATAGCTCGTGCTGCCAGAAGTAGAATCGTTGGTCGAATCCGGGTCCGTCACTTCGTAAGTGATAAAAGGAGTCCCCCCGCTGGTGGAATAAATGCCATTACTGTCGGCGGTGGCGCTGAATTCGCCGATTTCGTAATAACGAATTATGAACCCTCCGCCGGTCAGGTCCTGCACGTCGGCCAACCCTTCCGGAGCAAGGGCCTGACGCCGCGTTCCATGAGAACTTATAATCACCGTTCCTCCATGGGTGGAAAACACCGCATCGGTCGTCGATAAGTCGTTGTCAGCAAATTTTTCCGATTTCAAGGTAATCTTGCCCGCGCCGTAACCGGGCTGGGTATCGCGACCTAAACCCAGGTGCACTTCCATTTTTGAAGTGCCTACAATCGGCGCCGCTTTGCCAAAGGGGATGACCGGCTCCTTAATTTTTTTGTAACGAATCCTAAAATCGAAACTGGTTCCTGAGATATCATCCTTTTCGATCGATCCAATGACGGAACCGTTCAATACCGTTTCAATAGGATCTTCCCTTCCATCGGCAAAATATGGACTGAAAATCAGGTGGTAATCTTCCATCCCGGGAGCAGTAACAGTGGCAGAATAATTTTCGTTCAAATCGACCTCAAATTCCCCGTCAACTGACTCCGTAGTCCAGAGAATCGAATCAAAGTAGTAGGTGTTGCTTTCACCATTGATGGTAACTCGCACATAGTCGTTGCCGGCCGTGTCTACCACCTTGCCCCTGACCCACAATCGAACCTTTGAAGTACGAGTATACTCGGCATAAACCGAGCCAAACGAGCCCAGGAGAATCAGGCCAACAAGGAAACGAGCATGAAGGCGTTTCATGGCCGACCTCCTTCAGGCGGAAAAGGCCGATCCAGTTCATGCCAGGGAATGGAGTCATCCGGGTCGAATTCCGGGGCCCAGGGAGGGATCATCGTGGCCATTCTGGCCTCCAGGGCCTTTTGCGCCAAAGCGGAGGCGATGCGGTGGGCTGCCACCTCCTTCTGGCGCTGCATCAACGTAAGCCTCTTAAAGGCATAGCGCTCATCGGCGTTGAGCTTTTCCATCCCCTCCGCTTGCCGGATGGCACGGCCCCAGTCGGCAGCGCTACTGGGCAGCTTGAGGCCCATAAACCGTTTCACGACTTTCAGGTAACTGGCCTGGGCCTCGTCCCGGTCGTAGAGGTACTTTTCGTAGAGCTTGCCCATCATCACCAGCTCGCAACCGTCGGCTCTTTGGGAGCGACTCAGCTCATCCGGAAAACGTTGACCGGCTTCCACCAGTTGTTCCCGCATTAAATAATTGAGCGCATCCTGGTGCCCGGCCCATTCATCGGCCGATTGCAGCTCCATGAAGGTGCGCAATAGCGCCAAAGAATCGCTCTCTCCTTCCGCCTTATGGGAGGCCATTTGCAGGCGCTCGAGCGCCTTTTGCTTTTCGCCCTGGCGGAGCTCTTGTTTAAAGGCCTGCGCCTCGGCGGGCGAAAACAGCCTTTGGTTTTCTTCTTGCCCGCTCACACTGGTTACTAAAGCGCTTAGCAAAGCGAGAGATGTGCGAAATAGAAATTTCATAAAAGACAAGGTAAAAAATGATCCTGAAAGCGAATTCAAAAAAAAGAAGCCACTTTGAATTGGCATCGCAATGGGGCAAGGGTAAATATTACCAATGGGGAAGTTTTAAAAAAAATAGGGGATATTTGGCCTGAAGTATTGGAGCCGTGTTACTTGCAAATTTTCCCATTTTTTCAGTTTTTTACCGATCCGAAAATTAAAATGGGGTTGAGGCGACCTAAAGAGGGTCCTTTCCAAGGAGCGCGGAGGAGCGCGGAGAAGCGCCAATTCTCATATTGACCAGAAATGGGGTATTAACCCATCTTATGACCTGCCACATATTCTTCCACGGTTTAAAATTCGCCTGCGAAAAATTTAGCTCCGCCAGATAAATGGATACTCAGGAAATCAAGGTAGTACTACACGAAAACCGAACCTTTCCCCCGTCCAGGGATTTTCAGGAAAATGCTCACGTTTCCGGCATGGCAGCCTACCGGGAAATGTACCGGAAAAGCATTGAGGATCCGGAGGGATATTGGGGCGAAGTGGCCCAGGAACTACACTGGTTTAAACCCTGGGATAAGGTGCTGGACGACTCTGAAAAGCCCTTCTTCAAATGGTTTACCGGCGCCAAAACCAACCTGTCCTATAATTGCCTGGACCGCCATCTGGATGGACCAAACCGCAACAAGGCAGCTTTGATCTGGGAAGGTGAACCGGGCGACAACCGGGTGCTCACTTATTTCGACCTCCACCGGGAGGTATGTAAATTTGCCAACGCCCTGAAAGAGCTGGGAATCCAAAAAGGAGATCGCATCGCCATTTACCTGCCCATGGTTCCCGAGCTGGCCATCAGCCTTTTGGCCTGCGCCCGAATCGGCGCCGTCCACTCCGTAATCTTTGCCGGATTTTCGGCTGATTCCATTCGCGACCGCGTATTGGATTCTCAAGCGCGGATGGTTATTACCGGCGACGGCAGCTGGCGCCGTGGAAAGATCTTGAGATTGAAGGATGTGGTCGACGAGGCCATAGAAGGCGTCGATTGCCTGGAACACGTGGTAGTGGTCAAACGACCGGCCGCGGAACCCATGCCCGGAACTATGCGGGAAGGACGCGATCACTGGTATCATGAGATGGTAGGCGATCAGTCCATGAATTGCCCAGCCGAGGAACTGGACAGTGAGGACATGCTGTTCCTGCTCTACACCAGTGGAACGACGGGGAAACCGAAAGGCATCATCCATACCCAGGGCGGCTACATGGTTTACACCTATTTGACCACCAAATACATTTTTGATCTCAAACCAGAAGACGTCTATTTCTGCACCGCAGATATCGGGTGGGTTACCGGCCACAGTTACCTGGTTTACGGCCCTCTGGCCAACGCCGCAACCTGTATCATGTATGAAGGGGCGCCCAATTACCCCGACAACGGAAGGTTCTGGGAAATTGTGGAAAAATATGGGGCAACCATATTTTACACCGCGCCCACAGCCATACGGGCATTTATGAAATGGGGAGACCAATGGCCGCAAGCGCATGACCTCAGTTCGCTTCGCCTGTTGGGAACGGTGGGAGAGCCCATAAACCCGGAAGCCTGGATGTGGTATCATAAAATCATCGGAGCCGGGAAATGCCCCATCGTGGATACCTGGTGGCAGACGGAAACCGGAGGCGCTATGCTGACGCCGTTACCCGGGGTTACACCCACCAAGCCGGGCAGCGCCACCCTGCCCTTTTTCGGAGTTGATGCAGCCGTGGTAACGGAAACGGGAGAAGATGCGGTGGCCGGTTTACTTACCATTCGAAAACCTTGGCCGGCCATTACCCGGGGTATCTACGGAGACCGGCAAAGATACATCGATACCTACTGGTGCAAATGGGACGGCAAATATTACTTCCCGGGGGATGGCGCCAAGGTGGATGAGGACGGTTATTTCTGGGTGCTGGGACGCATAGACGACGTAGTGAATGTATCAGGCCACAGGATTGGAACGGCCGAGTTGGAAAGCATAAACGTGGAACATCCGGCCACCGCGGAATCCGCGGTGATCGGCATAAAACACGAAATAAAAGGACAGTGTCTGGTTTCCTTCGTTACAGTTAAAGAGGGAATTGAGCCAACCGATGAGCTGAAAAAAGAGTTGAACGACCTGGTGGCTAAAAGGATCGGGAAATTCGCCCTGCCGGAAAGAATTATCTTTTCAGCTGATTTGCCCAAGACCCGCAGTGGCAAAATTATGAGGCGCCTGTTGCGCGACATAGCCGAGGGGCGCGCTCTGGGCAATGTGACGACCCTGGCCGATCCCAGCGTGGTGGAAAGCCTCAAGGGAAAATATACCGAAGAATAATCCGGCGCAAAATACGCTTTTAATTGCTCTAACCCGCATGTCTCACTACCGAGCGAATGCGACATCACCCAATTTTCTACTGCACTCCGAAATGTCGGCGCTAGTACGGACCTCGTTGGAGAAAGGGGTCTACCGAGGAGCGGATGCGACGACACCTCAACGAGCATAGCGAGAATAACAACCTTGCATCTAGCATTAACATGCGAGATGCTAAGGAATGACCCCGGGTGTCGACCCAGCTTCACCCACGAATCGGCTCGATGCCCACACCAGCACTCGACCTTCGTTCGTTCGCTACGAATTTGGTGAGATATGCTGGCTAAGCATTTTTCTACTCGTTCTACCCTAGGAAAAATTTTAAAACCGCTTACAAAATCCAATAGAGCTATGAAGGCACTCCTCAATATTTTCCTTGGCAGCCTGCTACTTCCCGCGGCTACAAGCGCCGCATTATCCTTTAATACTGATAAGATTACCCACCAGGCTACCATTGATGAATCGGAATACGTCGCGGTGTTTGCGTTTAAGAATATCGGGGAGGAAGCGGTTGAAATACTCGATGTAAGCTCCAGTTGTGGATGCACCACGGCGATGCCCAGCCAACGAGTGTTTGAGCCAGGGGAAGCTGGTGAAATCACCGCCACTTTTCAATATGGTTCCCGCGAGGGCAAACATGTGAAATCAATCGAGGTTGAAACCAACCAGGCCAAAAATCCCAACATCCGGTTGACCCTGGAAGTAACTATTCCCATTGTGCTGGTGGCAACACCCGGTGTAATTACATGGAACACCTCAGATGGAAAATCTGTGGAAGCAAAGACTGCCATCCTTCAGTCCCATATGGAGGATGAAGTGGAAATACTCGAAATCGTCTCCACTAATGATCTTTTCCAACACGAACTTAAAGTTTTGGAAAAGGGAAAAAAGTTTTCGCTGACCATCAGCCCCCCGGACGTTGCAGACATTGATGGCATTGTCCGAGGCACATTCGTGGTAAAAACCAATGTGCCCAATCCGTTGAAGTCCACCATGAAAATCTACGCGATCATTCGGTAGCCCCCGGTCATTTGAAAAATTTTCGGCAAGCCAGTCTACAGGCGCTTGGAATTCTGGTCGTAAGCCTGGCCGGCATGGGAGCGTCGTGGTTGCTCCATCCCAACTTACCGCCGTGGGACCCCATGGAATTGGAAGAGGGGGAAATTCTTCTGGAGTCTGCCTTGGCCCTTGAAGCCGTCGCCTGGATCGATGCCAGAACTGAAGAAGCCTATGCAGTGGACCATATAGGCAACGCCATCTTATTAAACGAAGATGACTGGGACCAACTCTTCGAAAATTTCATAATGCAATGGACGGGAGACACAACCCTGGTGGTCTACTGCGACAGCCGCACGTGTTCGGCCAGTAAAAGTGTAGCAACTCGATTGAGAGAATCTCTGGGAACCGATTCCGTTTATGTGCTGAAGGGAGGCTGGCAGACGTGGCTGGAGTATCGGGATCGCTGACTTGGGCTGAGCTCATTGCGCGAATTGTGCTGGGCGCGGTCTTTCTGGTGGCGGGGATTTTGAAAATCCTGGATCCAGGTTCCTTGCTTATTGCCACCGACACGTATCGATTGATTCCTTACCACTGGAGTTATTTGCTGGCGCTTTATCTTCCATGGGTGGAAGTGCTGGCGGGACTGGGTATCATTTTTAAAAAGTTTTACCCGGGAAGCCTTTTGCTGATTATGGCCTTGCTGGCGCTTTTTGTGATCGCCTTGATTCAGGGTTGGCTGCGGGGTCTGAATATCATCTGTGGTTGTTTTGCCCAGGCCTCCACGGAAAGCGCCGGAAAGTATGTCTATTATGTGGTCCGAGACCTTATGCTCCTGGGTTTGGCAGGCTTCTTGGGGTTGAGGCATTGGGGTGACCGATAACACTTTACAGGAATAAGTTACAAAATGGATTCTCAAATTGACGGCTCAAGTAACTTAGACTTCCAGGAACTTGTGAACAATTATTACCAGCCCCTTTATCGATTTGCCTATTCTTTGGCCCATAACTCCCATGAGGCGTCGGACCTTACCCAGCAGGCTTTTTTGATCTGGGCTAAAAAAGGTTCCTCGCTAAGAGATGAGACAAAGGTGAAATCCTGGCTGTTCACAACCCTCTACCGGGAATTTCTGGGTCTGCGCCGTAAATCATCTCGTTTCCCCCATATAAACGCCGAGGCTATCGAACACGAGCTGCCCCCTATCGAACCGGGGGTCGTCAACAAACTCGATGCAAAAAGCGCAGTGGAAGCTCTCGGTCAAATCGATGTTATTTTTCGCGCTCCACTGACCTTATTTTACATGAAAGATCTGTCCTACAAGGAAATCGCCCAAGTGCTCGATATTCCCATCGGCACCGTCATGTCTCGATTGTCCCGAGGTAAGGCTCAATTAAAAAAAGTTCTCAGCAAGCAACCCATCCCCCTGCGTTGATACCTGACAAATTCTCACTTTTGACCACCGACCTATGACTAAAGACCAGGCAAAATTCATTTTGCAAGTCTACCGGAAAGGTCGGGGTGTTTCCCAACAACCCGACCTTGAAAAGGCGCTGGAACTCCTGGAGAATGACTCTGATCTACAGGACTGGTTCCAGCGGGAGCAGGCGTTTGATGAAGCCTTTGCGTCCAAGCTGGCAGAAATAGAAGCGCCAAGTGACCTGGCAAACAACATTTTATCCCAGGTTATTGCCAGGGAAGACAACGTGGTGGAATTCCCCTGGTGGAAACAGTTTTCCGTCCTAGGAGCAGTGGCTTCCATGATTTTGGTCATGGGCCTGGTGTTCATTCCGGCCAGATTCGGAGTCGACCAAGAACGGACTACCATCGCATCCCTACGGGACTTTGCCAACCAATCCCTGAAAGGCCCATCGAGATTCGCGTCGAGATCAGACAACTGGGCTCAATTGGTATCTTACCTGGGTGAACGCAGCATACCTGCGCCCAAGAACCTTCCCGGTAGAATTGAGGAGATGCCGGCCCGGGGCTGTATGACGCTTCAATTTCAGAATAAACCAGTGGGGGTCATTTGTTTTGGGAAAAACAGCAAGTCGCACATTTTCGTCGTCAACATTGAGGATTTTCCTAAATTGCCCACCAGGGACAAACCCGTTCTGCAGCAAAATCCTTACGCCTCTACCGCTTATTGGACGGAAGAGGGCCGACACTACTTGCTGGTCACCCATGACCCCAAGGAATTGAACCAATTTGTGTCATTCTGATCAGGTAAGATCTACCGAGAAAGCCTTCTTGATCTCCGGCTCCAATTGACTAGCCTTCCCGGGTATGTCAGGCGATACTGTACAAACTCTGGTCGAAGAGGGCATATTGGAATTTACGATGGGTGATTCTGATACTGCTATCTCCAAGCTCAAACAGGCTATAGAAATCGATGAGATGTGCTTTGACGCATGGCTCGCCCTGGCGGAGGTCCACTTCAACGCAAAATCCATTGATAAAGCTCTGCAGGCGGCGGAAACTGCCCACAAACTCAATCCGGACGATCTGCACATCAACACCAGCTTATCCAGAATCTGGGTCGAGTGCGGCGACAAGGATAAAGCCGAACATTTTGCCGCTCAAGTCCGCATGATCAGTTGGAAAAAGGAGCTGAAAGGCGATCCACCCTAAGCAAAGGCAGTTGGGCAACCCATTAATTTCCGTAATAAATAGCGCAAATTTTGAACTGATTAGCAAAAAATACCGTCAAAGGACCTACACTAACCTGGATTTCGTAGCTAACTCGGGCTTAAAAACAGCCGTTGACTCAACCCTGGGCCCGAGCAAGCTGCCACCGGCTATGGAACAATTTGAATTTATTCTCGACTTTGAAAAGCCTCTCCGCGACCTCGATAAGCAACTGCATGCCCTGGAATCGGTATCGCGGGAGAACAAAGTAGACGTCCAAAACGAAATTAATTCCATTCTGCAGAAAATCGATGGCACGAAACAGAGGGTCTATAAAAACCTGACCCCCTGGCAGAAAGTGCAGATCGCAAGGCACCCCAAAAGATTATACGCACTGGATTACATTCGACCCCTTATCGACGACTTTCAGGAGCTGCATGGAGACCGCCGTTTCCGGGACGATCCGGCCATCATTTGCGGCACCGGTTTTTTCGAAAGTCATCCGGTCATGATCATAGCTCAACAGAAAGGCCGGAAAACCAAACATAAATTGCGGCGGAATTTTGGCATGGCCCACCCCGAAGGCTACCGCAAGGCCTTGCGCTGCATGAAAATTGCCCACAAGTTCAAATTGCCCATCATCTGCCTCATCGACACGACCGGCGCAGCACCGGGAATCGGATCCGAAGAACGCCACGTGGCCGAGGCCATCGCCGTAAATATCCGGGAAATGAGCCAATTTGAAGTGCCTATTATCGCTGCGGTTCTCGGGGAAGGAGGTTCCGGAGGCGCCTTGGGAATCGGAGTAGCTGATCGCTTACTTGTGTTCGAGAATTCTTACTACGCCACGATTTCGCCGGAAGGTTGCGCAGCCATACTCTGGAAAGACCGGGCCCATGCCCAAAAAGCGGCCAAAGCTATGAAACTGGACGCCAAAGAGCTGGTTAAATTTGGAGTGGCCGATGAAATTCTCCGCGAACCCATGGGGGGAACGCACTGCGACCCGAACCAAAGCATCGCAAACCTCCGCGATGGATTGCTGAAGCACTTGCAGGACCTGAAAGGAATTCCCATCCCCGACTTGCTGGATAAACGTTACCAGAAATACCGAACCATAGGCGTTTATCTGGAAGCAGAAAAATTTGAATCCGCTTCAATAAGTGGATAACCCGCATACCTCACTACCGAACAAACGCGACATCCCGCAATTCCCGTCGGGGCCATGCCTTTCCTGCGACATTCCCGTCGGGGTCATGCCTTGCATTTTTGCAGCCATGCATAAATGCAAGGCTTGACCCCTTCCTTTCTCCCTCCGGGGATCAATGCGGGCTAGTGTGGTGTAACAGAAATTCCTTATACACATACCGCAGCGATTTATCGGCCTTATCAAGGCGGCGCAGGTCGCTTGGGCTTTTGGCCCTGGCGACCTGCGCTAACGCTGATCGGTCGAAAAAGCGCGCGGGCCCGTAGGGCGAGGTGGCATGAACACCCTGGCTGTGTTCGCTTTTCGCACAAGGGCCTTCAGGCCCGTGCTCCGAAAAGCAGCCTTGCCAGGCCATTCATGGCACGCTCGTATGTGCCAAGTTATTTCTGTTACACCACACTAGGCCAAACAAAATTCCTAACCGCCAGAGCTGCCTGACCAGGTTCCGCTAACTCCAGTTCAACCCCACACAATCTCACATCGCTCTTCGCTACGGGAAAACGTCTCGGTATCCCGTCGATAAATCGATCGATTACCGGCTGAGTCATACGACCCAGCACACCTTCGTGGGGTCCGGACATGCCAAGGTCGGTAATGTAGGCGGTGCCATTCGGTAACAACCGGGCATCCGCTGTCGCCACGTGGGTGTGGCTACCATAAACGAGGGTAGCTCGGCCATCGAGATGCCAACCCAGGGCAATCTTCTCCGAGGTAGCTTCAGCATGCACCTCCACCAAAATGAAATCCACTTCCGTGGTAAGTTCTTCGAGCAAACGATCCGCCGTCAAAAAAGGACAATCCACTTTGGGACCCATGAAGTTTCTGCCCAGCACCGTAAAAATTCCCAGTTTGATTTGATTTTTTTCAATAATCAGCCGGTCCTTGCCCGGAGCCGCCGCAGGGAGATTTGCCGGGCGGCATACCCCCTCCAGTTCGTCTACTTCACCCAGAAATATCTTCTGATCCCAGCAATGATCTCCCAAAGTCAAGCCATCGATACCGGCGTGGATCAATTCCCGAACAATTTTCCCCGTAATCCCCGCTCCCCCCGCCGCATTTTCACCATTGGCCACTACAAAATCGTATCTGCCCAATCGCACCCATTCAGACGCCTTTTGCATAACCAATTGCCGGCCTGGACGGCCGACAATGTCTCCAAGCACCAGGATTTTTGTCATAGAACCAGCATCCTAGGGCCAAGATCAGGAAATGAAAATGCAATAAAACAACCCTTTGAACGTTTAAGATTTTTGCGGATAAAGGCTGATTTTTGTGTAATACTCTCCGGATATTATTGAGTTGCACCGGTGCGCCCAACCCCTAGTTTCGGCTGGATTTTTCCGAAAAATCCAGATATTCAATCGTCAAATACCATGAGTACCACCACCCAAAATCCGTCGGTTACATCACAAAAACCAAAAGCTATGATCGGTGCAGACATCTTGGTGGAAGCGCTTCTTCGCGAGGGTGTGGACAACGTGTTTGCCTATCCAGGTGGCGCTTCCATGGAAATGCATCAGTCCCTGGTCAAGCGAAAGAACGATATTCGCACGATTCTACCGCGGTTTGAACAAGGCGGGGGCTTCATGGCCGCGGGTTATGCCCGGGCAACCGGAAAACCGGGCGTCTGTATGGCAACCAGCGGACCCGGAGCAACCAATCTCCTCACCGCCATTGCCGACAGCTACATGGACAGTATTCCGCTCATCGCTATCACCGGGCAGGTTCCTCAGCACCTCATCGGTAAAAGTGCATTCCAGGAAACCGATGTCTACGGAATGACCTTGTCTGCGGTCAAGCACAGTTACCTGGTACTGGATCCCATCGATATTCCAAAAGTCGTAAAGGAAGCCTTTTACATCGCCGCCACCGGAAGGCCCGGACCTGTCCTCATCGATATTCCAAAAGACGTTCAGCAAAAACTGACCACCCCCGATTTTTCCCAAACCATTGACCTTATCGGTTATAACCCCGACAAGTGGGCCACCGATCGGGAACTCATCGAAGTTATTGAATTGATCGAGGAGTCCAGGAAACCGGTTCTCTACATCGGCGGCGGCGTCATATCTTCCAATGCTTCGGAAGAGCTATACCAATTCGTTCAACTAACCGGTATCCCCATCACCACTACATTGATGGGTGTTGGAGCCTATCCGGAAACTGACGAGCTTTCCATGAAATGGCTGGGCATGCATGGAACCGCTACCGCAAACTATGCCGTGGCCGAGTCCGATGCATTGCTCGCACTCGGCGCCAGGTTCGATGACCGCGTAACCGGGTTGGTCAGCAAATTCGCCGAATATGCACAGATCGTTCACATCGATATCGACCGCTCGGAACACCACAAAAATAAAATCGTTCAGTACCCCATTCAATCTGACCTGAAGTACGCCCTCAGCCGGATCCTGGAACTCATGGCAGAACGAAAGTTTAAAGCCCCAAACCTGGATGCCTGGCATGCAAAAATCAATAACTGGAAGAAAGAATTTCCCTTTACCTACGAGGAATGTCCGCACATTCTTCCCCAGGAAGCAGTCGAGGTTCTCTACCAACTGACCGATGGTGAAGCCATCATCACCACCGGGGTGGGACAGCACCAGATGTGGGCGCCTCAGTATTATAATTTCCGGAATCCACGCAGCTTCTTGAGCTCGCTCGGATTGGGCACCATGGGCTTCGGCTATCCGGCCGCATTGGGAGCCAAAGTCGCCCGTCCGGATCGCCAGGTGATCGACATCGACGGAGACGGCTCATTTCTAATGAACATCCAGGAGCTGGCCACCGCGCAAGTTGAAAAGATCTATGCCAAAGCTATGATCCTCAATAACCAGCACCTGGGTATGGTCGTTCAATGGGAGGATCGTTTTTACGAGGGGGTAAGAGCACAGACTATTCTGGGTGATCCCGACAATATCGGCAGCCCGGACAATATCGCAGGCATCTATCCGGATTACGTTAAAATCTCCGAAGGATTTGGAATAAAGGCGCGCCGCATTCACAAAAAAGAAGAGTTGAAGGATGCCATTCAGGAAATGCTGGACCACGATGGACCTTACGTTCTCGATATTGTAGTTCCCTATACCGAACACGTTTTGCCCATGATCCCCGCCGGCCATACCGTTGCCGATATGATCCTCACGCCGGGTCAACAGGTTAAACTGCAAAAAGGAGACGGCCTTTAAGCCAGTATTGGGTTTCGGAAAAGGGATCAAACCTTGCGGTACCCGGAACGCCCCGTTTGAGGGTCGAGTTACGAGCCGGATTCAGGTCGATGAAAGCGCTCGGTTGCGGAAGAAAAGGGTCAGGTCTTCAGAAACGTATTTCGTTGCACTACATACATTTCTCAATGACGACTGACCCTGGCGTGCATACCCCTCGGGGTCATTTCTTGTAATCGTGCATGCCAATGCAGGATTTAAGATTTGACCCCTTACCCGGAACGCCTCGTTTGAGGGGGTCAAACCTTAAATCGGTTTACTCCGCAAGCTTCGTCAAGATTCCAAGGAATGACCCCGACGCCGGTAGTAGTTCGATAATTTTTCGTAACAACTCAGGTCTCCATAACCTAACCTGCATTTCTCAGAAATTTTCATGGGATGGTGATTGAGAGAACTGTAGGAGGGGGTTTATCCCCCGATTGCGGTGGGGCCATTTGGAGGATCGGGGCGTAAAGCCCCTCCTACAGTTTCGTAATACGTTATCAATAAAACATTCATGCGGACGATTGTTCAAGATACCTGAGTAGTTACAATTTTTCAATAAATCGGCTTAACCGAGTGACATTCCGGATTGACCTCCCTGGCGAACCAAAGCTTATTTTGACTAATCAAAATGAGAATTTTTATTAGTCTAACTTTGCTTGTGGCCTGGCTCCCCCTGCCGGGTAAGCTGCGGGTAGTGACCACGACTACCATGATAACGGACCTGGTTCAGGACATAGGTGGCAGAAAAATCCACCTCACCGGAATGATGAATCCGGGAGTGGATCCGCACCTCTATAAAGCTAAACCAAGCGATATTCAAAACCTGCAACGTGCCCAGGTGGTGTTTTACAATGGCCTGTTTCTGGAAGGAAAAATCGGAGACATCCTGGCGAAGCTGGCTCGAAAAGGAAAGGCCGTTTATGCCGTGACTGAGAATATTCCCGAAGCCCGCCTGCTGGAGCCGCCTGAATTCGCCGGGCATTACGATCCCCACGTGTGGTTTGATCCCAACTTGTGGCAATCTTCCATCGGGGTAGTCGTCGGAGGCCTGACCGAGGCCGATCCGGCAAACGCCAATTTTTATGCCGGCAACGGGGCTCGGGTTAAAAAGCAATACCAGGCCATTCACGCCTGGGCCACCACGGCTATCAGCAAAATCCCCCCATCAGCACGCATTTTAGTAACCAGCCATGACGCCTTCAATTATTTTGGCGTGGCTTACGGATTCCAGGTGGTTGGGGTGCAGGGCATTTCAACCGCTACCGAAGCCGGTTTGGCCGATATGGCCCAAATGGTCGATTTCATTAAGCAAAAAGGCGTCAAAGCCATTTTCGTCGAATCCACCGTGGCTCCCGCTACCATTGAAAGCATCAGCCGCGATGCCGGAGTCAGGATCGGAGGGGAATTGTACTCCGATGCCATGGGCATACCCGGTAATACCGAAACCCGCAATGGGGATACCTATGACTTGGGAACCTATGAAGGAATGGTCAAACACAATGTCTACCGTATCGTGGAGGCGCTCAAATAGTGCTTGGAAAAATCCACCTAATAGGAAATATTCAACCCCTTGATAGAGCAAAGGTACCATTCCACGATAAGTGCCCGAGCCAAAATCAGGCTGCAACTCTCAAAATCGGGTAGTCCCTGACAATGCTTTCGCGATTAATACAATTATTTTCCAAGCCTTGCGAAGTCGAGCCTTGCCAGCCACAGCTGGAATTGGACGAGGATTCTTCTCCTCCTGCCAATCCCAACAGCCCCTGGATCGGCGTTGATCTAGACGGAACCCTAGCCAAAGACGATCTCTGGGTAAGCGAAAATCATATCGGCAAGCCGGTGGGGCCGATGATGAGGCGAGTAAAGGGGTGGATTGCCCAGGGTATTACCGTAAAAATTGTCACGGCAAGGGCCGGCGCTCCCAATGGAATTCCTCCGGTAAAAGCTTGGCTGAAAAAACAAGGTCTGCCCGATCTCGATGTAACCAACGAAAAAGATTTCAACATGATCGAGTTGTGGGATGACCGGGCCATCCAAGTAATTCCCAACACGGGTGAACCGGTCATCAACGGGTCCATGGGCTCCCTCCCGAAAGCTCCCATGGAGAGCAAAGACCAAAGCTAAGACCTTCCCTTATGGGCTTGCCATTGAAAGTTTTTCGGCCACAGTGATTTTGATTAGTCAAAATTTAAATTTTTACTGCTAGTCCGCATTTCTCACAAAGTTCGTAGCGAGCGAACGAAGATCGAGCGCTGGTGTGGGCTTCGAGCTGATGCGCGGGTGAAGCTGGGTCGACACCCTGCAAAGTCGCGCATCCAACGAGGGCCGCACCAGTGCTGATATTTCGGAGCGTAGTAGAAAATTTGTGAGATATGCGGGCTAGAAACAGCTATGTCACCGGAGTCACCCCTACCGCTGGAAATTCACGACCTCACGGTTGCTTACGAGAAGAAACCGGTGCTTTACGGTATCGATTTGGAAGTTCCTTCCGGCCAGCTCGTCGGTATAGTTGGGCCGAACGGCGCTGGGAAGTCGACCTTGATCAAAGCCATTATGGGTCTGGTGCCGCCCAGCAGCGGGTGGGTAAAAATTTTTGGCGGGACTTACCAACAAAATGCCAAACGGGTGGGTTACGTCCCCCAGCGGGAATCGGTGGATTGGGACTTCCCCGTCAATGTCATGGACGTCGTGCTGATGGGGCGTTACGGTCACCTCGGATGGCTGAAACGTCCCGGGAGAGCTGACAGGGAGACCGCAATGGCCTGCCTCGAAAAGGTCCACATGCTGCCCTATTGCAAGCGCCAGATATCCAATCTCTCCGGGGGACAGCAGCAACGGGTTTTCCTAGCCAGGGCCCTGGCGCAGGAAAGTGACCTATATTTTCTGGACGAACCTTTCGCCGGCGTGGATGCCGCAACCGAAAGCGCCATTGTAGATATCCTTCTGGAGCTGCGGGCGCGCGGCAAGACGTTGATGGTCGTTCACCACGACCTGACTACCGCCCAGAATTATTTTGATATGCTGCTGCTGCTCAACATGCGGAAGGTGGATTTCGGTCCAACCGATAAAGTATTTACTTACGAAAAACTGCAGACAACCTACGGCGGGCGACTTACCATCCTTTCCGAAGTGGCGGACACCCGGCGGAAGGGAAAAGAAGATCTCCCCGTTGGAAGATGATCCGTTCTACCAAACATTTCATCTACCTGCCCATCGTGGCCGGTCTGCTCCTGGCAGGGACCGGGGAACTCTCTGCCGCCAAAATCGGTGAAATTACGGATACCGATATGTGGGAACAATTTTTCCGCTTTTTTTCGCTCCGCGATCCCTCCGTGCGTTATACCCTCACGGCATCCCTTTTTCTGGGAACCTGTTGCGGTTTGTTGGGAAGTTTTATCGTAGTGCGAAAACTCTCGTTGATGGGGGACACCTTGAGCCACGCGGTTTTGCCCGGGGTAGCGCTGGGATTCCTCTGGACGATGACAAAAAACCCCTGGGCCATTTTTGTGGGAGCAACCATTGCTGGTTTATTGGGAACTGTGGTGGTGCATTGGATTCACACCACCACGCACATTAAAGAAGACAGCGCCATGGGCCTGGTCCTTTCGGGATTTTATGCTTTTGGCATATGCCTGTTCACCATGATCCAGCAACTGCCAACCGGCAACAAAGCTGGTCTGGACAAGTTCATGTTTGGTCAGGCAGCCGCCTTAAGCAGTGACGATCTATGGATGATAGGCGTCATAACCACACTATCGCTGATCGTCATCAGCCTGTTCTATAAGGAATTTCTAGTAACCAGTTTTGATTTCGGATTCGCCCAGGCGCTAGGCATGTCCGCCAAATTCTTTCACTACCTGATCATGCTCTTGCTGGCTTTTTCAGTTGTTATCGCTTTGCAGGCGGTGGGCATCGTGCTGGTATCCGCACTGCTGATAACACCGGCCGCCACCGCATTCCTGCTGACCGACAGGATGCACCGCATGCTGATCTACGCCAGCCTCTTTGGGATGGGCGCCGGGATAGCCGGTGCATTTCTCTCCTACCTGGGAAACAGCTTGCCCACCGGCCCCTTCATGGTCGTGGCGGCAAGTTTGCTTTTCAGCCTGGCCCTTTTGTTCGGCAATCGTTACGGCATCATTCCCCGATGGATCAGAAACGTGAACCGCAATCAGCGTATTCAAATAGAAAATACGCTCAAAGCCGTCTACCAGGTTCGGGAAAAGACCCATTTTTCACAAGACGGTGTCTCGGTAAAGCAATTGGGAGAACGGAGAAATCTGCCTTTGGCTGAAACAGAAAAAGAAATTCATAACCTGGCAAAGCAAGGTTTGGCCACCCTGACGGACCAACAACCGGAAGATCACCTGCGTCAGGAAAGAACCTTTTATCTCACGCCTTCCGGTTGGGAGACCGCGTGTAGAATTGTGCGCAATCACCGACTGTGGGAACTGTATCTTACCGAGTCCGTTCATTATCAGCCCGATCACGTCCACGACGATGCGGAGGAAATTGAGCACATATTGGGTGAAGACACCGTGCGACAATTGGAACGCAGTCTCAATTTTCCAACCCGGGATCCGCATGGAAAACTCATCCCCGGCATGCGGGACCTGAACCCAGTATCTTTTGCCGGCCATTCATAATGGAAATGATTCCTCCATTTGATTTTGTCTTGTTTCTGACTGCGCCCTGGTCGGGCGGCTGGGAAAGTTCCCTGTGGATTGCGGTCATGGGGTTTCTGGTGAATTCGGCCTGTGGCCTGGTGGGAACTTTCCTGGTCCTCAGGCGCATGGCCCTGGTTGGCGATGCCATGAGCCACAGCATACTTCCCGGCATTGTCGTCGCTTTTCTTTTGTCCAACTCCCGCTCGACCGGAATGATGGTAGTGGGGGCGGTTGGAGCCGGTTTGCTGACCGTCTGGCTGATTGAGTTCATCCACAACCACACCCGGGTGAAACCGGACGCCGCACTCGGAGTCACTTTCACCACTTTGTTTTCCATTGGTGTCATATTCATTGCCGTCTACGCCGACCAGGTGGATTTGGACCTCGAATGTGTATTGTATGGTGAAATTGGTTTCGTCTACTTTGCAGATGGCCTGTCTCTCCTGGGAATAGAGCTACCGATCCCGGTTCTTCGCATGGCTATCACCTTGTTTGGCCTGCTCGTTTTACTCCTTCTTTTTTACAAGGAAGTACTGGTAACCTCCTTTGACTCGGGCCTGGCGACATCCCTGGGGATACCGGCGCGCTGGATTCATTACGGCCTCATGATGACCTTGTCACTGGTGATAGTTTTTTCCTTTGAATCAGTCGGCGCGATTTTAGTTATTGCCATGCTTATTTTGCCCAGCGTTACCGGTTCGTTGCTATCCGACCACCTCATCCATATTCTTTTAATGTCGGTGGCCTTTTCTGCCCTTTATTCCCTGGGCGGACTCCACCTGGCTACCTGGTTGAACTGTTCACCGGCAGGTTCCATGGTGGTGGTGGGATTTTTGCTATTCTGCCTGGTGTGGGTCCTGAGTCCCCGCCGGGGTTTGCTGCTGCAGTTTATCAAACGCAGGCGAGTGAGGGACTACTCCCGCAAACCCGACGGCGCCGTCGGGGTCAGTCGTTGATTTTTGACATGTCTGCATGTTGAAAATAAATGCCTGACCCCTTCCTTCTCTACGCAAACCCGACGGCGCCGTTGGGACCCCTTCTCACTTGGCAGGTGTTTTAAATTCCGGAAAAAATGGATTGATTCTCTTTTCTTCCCCGATCGATGTCATCGGCCCATGCCCGGGGCAAACCACCGTATTGTCCGCCAGGGTAAATAAGGCATTTCGATTGGTCTCCAGCGCGGCTTGATAGGACACCAGTCCGCCACCCATGGACTGGGCAAACAACGCGTCTCCCACTATGGCAACGGGCTGGTCCAAGCCGGTGATGACGTAAGTTATACCACCCCGCGCATGCCCCCAAGTAAGGCGCGTTTCAATCTTCAATGATCCCAGGTCAAACATTGCCCCGGCGGCAAACGATTGTCCCATGGAAGATTTTTCACCCTCCCCTACAAAAACCGGACATGGATGAGTGGCCAGCACCTGGTCCAAAGCAGCTATGTGGTCACCGTGTGTATGCGTAATGAAAACAGACTTCACTTCCAAATTTTTTTCGTCGATCAATTCCAACAATGCTTTGGCATTCGCTCCCGTATCGAAAATTCCCGCCTGGAGGGTTGACGAATCCCAAACCAAAAATGCATTCACCGTCATGTCTCCATATTCCGTATTAAAAAGGGCCAGGCCGTCCATATCGACCGGCTCGGGATACCAGGTCTTCTTGCCAGCCAATACCAAGGCTTCTGCATCCAGATTGAGTAGACCGGCCATCCGATGGGCATGATCCTCATTGAACTTACCACGCAAGGCATTCCTGATCTCATCCACCGATAATCCGGCTTTAGCGGCGATCTGGGAAGCCGATAGGCCCAATCCACGGGCCGCCTTGGCAAGGATGTCTTCATAATAATCTTCAATGGGTATTTTCATGGGCCGAATAATTTGGGTAAAGCGTCAATCGTTGGCGACAAACACCTCTCCATAGGTAAAAAACGCAACCCCTTTCCAGCAAAAAAAGTTTACCAAGTAAATAGTTTTTCATCCACACCACCGGTTAACCCGGATGTCTCACATAATTCGTGACGAGCGATAGAAGATCGAGCGCTGGTGCTGGTTTCGAGCAGATGCGCGGGTGAAACTGGGTCGACACCCTGCAAAGTCGCGTCGGGGTCATTCCTTGGCATCTTGCATGCCAATGCAGGATGCAAGGTTTGACCCCTTCCTCCCAGGCCCGCTCCAGTGCCGATATTCCAGCGCGCAGTAGAAAATTTATCAGACATGCGGGTTAATACTTGATCCCCGATTGCAAGTCTTACTTGATCCACCTGCTTTACCATGACCTACGATTTCGACAATCCTCCCAACCGCCGGAATACGGCCAGCCTGAAATGGGAAAAATACCAGGAGCACGACGTGATACCGCTCTGGGTAGCCGATATGGACTTTGTTTCGGCTCCCGAGATTCTGGACGCTCTTCACCAACGCGCAAATCACGGGGTGTTCGGCTACACCATAGCGGAAGAAAAAGTGAAGAGGAGCGTGGTTCGCTACCTGCAGCGACAACACAATTACGCGATTGACTCAAAATGGATTATCTGGACCCCAGGCCTGGTCCCGGCAATCAACCTTTTTTGCCGCGCATTCGGCAAAGCCGGCGACAGCGTCATGACGGCTACCCCCGTCTACGCTCCGTTCCTCACTGCACCGGCGAATTCCGACCGAAAGCTGATAACCGTCGACCTCCTATGGGACGGCTCGCGGTGGACCTTCGATTTTGAGTCCATGGAGAAAGCGATTCGGCCGCATACCAGATCTTTTATTTTGTGTAATCCACACAATCCGGTTGGGCAAGTATTTGCGGAATCGGAATTGAAGGCCTTGGCGGATTTCTGCGTTCGGCACGATCTCATCCTGTGTGCGGATGAAATCCATTCCGACCTCGTTCTGGAGGACCACCTCACCCACCTGGCGACCAATGTTCTCGGTCCGGAAATCAGCCAGAGGACCGTCATGCTGATGGCCCCCAGCAAAACCTACAACCTACCTGGTTTGTGCTGCGCCTACGCCGTTATCGAAAATCCGGAAATTCGTTCGGCATTTAAAAAGGCAGCACGGGGAATCATTACCGAAATTAACGCCTTTGGCTACGCAGGTTGTCAGGCTGCCTACGATCTGGGAGAACCTTGGCGAAAGGCTCTTATTCAATACCTGCGTTCCAATCGCGATTTTCTCTATGCCTTCGCAGCGGAAAAACTGCCGGGAATTAAACTCAAGCCCATGCAAGCTACCTACCTGGCATGGATGGATGTGCAATCGCTCAATCTGAATAATCCCGCCGCCTTTTTCGAAAAGCACGGAGTCGGCTTGTCCGACGGTCATCAATTCGGCTCATCCGGTTACCTTCGCCTGAACTTCGGTTGCCCACGGCAACTTCTCCAGAAAGGTCTGAATCGGATGGCCGCCGCCCTATCGTCGCTTTAATACCCAGCCCTTAGGAGTCGTCCTGGTTGAAGCTGCGCATCCAATCCCCGATCATGGCTTTCTCATAGAACAAGTGATCGAAATGGCTCGTCCGTATCCGGAAATCGAAACTCAGATCCACTAAACTTTCCTCCCCCGATTTCAGGACGTTCCCATCCCCGTCAGTTAACTCATAACTGAAGGACATTCGGGGGGGATAAATGCCTTTTACGATCCGGATATCATCAGCGGGGGGAGTTCTCCAAGGCTCGTAATCACCCGCCAAATCGATGTCGGTAAAGGTTAGGGTCAAGACTTGGGCTTCCCGCAGGTATTTTTCACCATGCTTCTCGATGTACTTCTTAAGATCTGGAAGGTAAATGCGCTGGCCCCGCTTATTTCCCCGATAGTCGTAATCGATGTCCCGGTAATCTTCCGGGTTTTCGAAAATTACCACCACCTCGGCGACCAGGTTACTAAAGGCAAACAGCAAACCTAGGGTAAACACTGATATTTTTTTCATGGCTTAAGGGATTTAAATTTCAATTCTAAGTCCCGGCGTCCAATCGACGCCAGATTTTTCCTTACCAACATTTATACGCGATCTTCGGCTATTTGGATGACCTTCGGGACAACTTTTTCACTGCCGAGGGACCAGTGTGGAGGAAGGGGTCAAGCCGTTGAAAAGTGATAACCCCGGCTGGCCAGCAAACCACCTACGATTACGATTCGGATTCGGGCCGTTTGATCTGGGCCAAAAATCACGAAAATAAATACAGCCGCACAGAGATTTCCTACAGTGGTGAGGATCGTTGGGTCTACACCTGGGGCGATGTGCCCAATCCGGTCAAGGTTCGCTTGGTGCTACACCTACAGCAATGGCCAACATGTCCGCAGTCACTCAACGATTCTGCCCATCACACATGGCCTTTATCGTAGTGCCGTTGGTAGGCGCATTTTTCATAGACCTGGCCAACGCAATAATTATCCCGCTTTGCCTGAGTTGGTTTTCTTAACAATTGCTGAAGAGGGTGCGACCTTGACTACTAAGTTTAACAATATTTCTATTGTCATTTTCTTCGGACAATTAATCCTCGGAAAATATCTCCACGCAGGTTGAGACAGCTTCTTTTTGTTTTCAACACTCAGAATCGTTTTGACAATGACTCATCGAAAAAAATTTATAATCACCCTACTCGGCAATTTGGCAGCTATATTTGGACTTCTCGCCGGGATGAGTGGATGTTCCAAGCAAGTCGAAGAAGAGACAGCTGACGTGGTTAGACCCGCCAAACTAATCACCCTTCAAGTCACCAGCGACATTCGGTCCATCCAATTTCCAGCCATCATCAAGGCTAAAGCTTCTGTAGACCTTACCTTTCAAGTGGGTGGTTTACTCCAGGAGTTTCCCGTCAACGCCGGCAACGAAGTAGAGAAAGGTGCCTTGATCGGAAAACTCGATCAGCGGGAATTTCAAAACCAGCTCACTTCCGCTCAAGCACAGTATGACAATGCCAAAACGGAACTGGAGCGAGCTGAACGTTTGTTGGCTGAAAAAGCAATCGCCAACACCGTGTACGATCAAAGAAAAGCCCAGCACGATGTCGCAATGGCAACTTTGGAGAGCGCCCAAAAAGTATTTGATGACACGGTCTTGCATGCTCCATTTTCCGGCGTAATTGCACAGACCCACGTCGACCAATTTCAGAACGTTGGGCCCACAACTGCAGTGGTGACGCTTCAATCGGTCGGGGTAGCCCAAGCAGAGGTTCAAGTTCCAGCAAATGTGGTTGCCAATGCAGCAAGAATCGAACCTTTTGAAACTCACGTCCTGCTCGATGCAGTCCCAGGAGTAAGGATACCTGCAGAATTGGGCTCGGTGTCAACTCAAGCGGATCCCGATACTCAGACCTTTACCATCAAGTTTACGTTCTCTCCCCCAAGTGACCTGAACATTCTCCCCGGTATGACTGGAACCGTGGAGTCTAAATTACGGATAACCGGTGCGAGCGGATCGTCCAGCCGCCTGACAATTCCTATTGGAGCGATACTCTCCGATGGTGAGGATAAATTCGCCTGGGTCGTCGACCCTGAAACCATGACCGTAGAACGGCGAGCCTTAACCCTCGGAGTGGATATTGGAGATACACTCGAAGTGCTGGAAGGCCTCGAACCTGGTGAAGTGGTGGTGGGTGCCGGCGCTTCCTATCTGTTCGAAGGTATGAAAGTACGTCCTTTTGAACAATAAGTTTCTCTACTTGTGAATCTAGCAGAGTTTTCCATCAAGAACCGCCTGATCAGCGTCATAGTCATCTGTGCCTCCCTGATCGCCGGGTGGATTGCCTACAAAGACATGCCTCGTTTTGAGGATCCGGAATTCACTATCCGTTCCGCTATGGTTATCACCCAATATCCTGGAGCAACGCCGGAGGAGGTAGCCAACGAGGTAACCGAAGCTTTGGAAACAGCGATACAACAATTGCAAGAAGTGGACGAAGTTACGTCGGTTTCTTCAGCAGGTTTGTCTCAAATTACTGTAGACATAAAATACGAATTCTCTCCATCCAAAGAGGACCTTCAGATTATCTGGGGCAAACTCAGAAACAAAATCGAGGATGCACAACGGTCCTTACCACCCGGCGCTCAACCCCCAGTTGTAAATGACAGCTTCGGAGATGTTTATGGCCTCTCCTATCTGATAACCGGTGAAGGATTTTCTCCCAGAGAAATCTACGAATACGCCAAGGACCTTCGCACAGAGTTGTTGAGCGTGGAGGACGTTGGCAAAGTCGATCTTACCGGGATTCAGAGGGAAGCCATCTATGTTGAGATCTCCCGAGAACGATCAGCCGCATTAGGTATTTCTGTTCAAAAAATCTATAACGACCTCGCTCAGCAAAACTCAGTGGTAGATGCCGGTAATGTCCAAGTGGCAAACCGTCGCCTGATTATACAGCCCACCGGACAAGTCGATTCCGTAGAAGCGATCAACAACATTATCGTATCCGCCGCATCAAACGGAACCCTTGCCTACCTAAAGGACGTTGCCCAAGTGTATCGGGATTATCAAGACCCACCTTCTTTTTTAATTCGATACAACGGAGAACCGGCCATCGGACTGGGTATATCGAACGTAACAGGCGCCAACGTTGCCAAGATGGGTGACAACATCGACAAAAAGTTGGCAGAGTCTGTAAGCCTCAGGCCCATTGGAATTGAGGTCCACGAATTTTATCACCAAGGCAAAATTGTTCAGCTAGCCGTAAAGGACTTTGCCCTTAACGTGGTAGCCGCCTTGGTTATCGTCCTGATTACGCTGTTAATTTTCATGGGACCTCGTTCAGGACTGGTTATCGGAGCCGTCCTCATCATCACCATCGGGGCTTCCCTGGCGACGATGTATTGGGGTGGAATTCCTATGCACCGCATATCCCTAGGTGCATTGATCGTGGCTTTGGGCATGTTAGTGGACAATGCGATTGTAGTTACGGAGGGGATACTGGTCGGAACTCAGCAGGGTCGCAAGAAACTGGACATCGCAAAAGAGGTCGTAACCCGTACCAAGTGGCCGCTTCTCGGAGGAACTTTAGTTGGTATTATCGCATTTGCCCCTATTGGTCTAGCTCCCGGACAAACCGCGGAATACACAGGCCATTTGTTTTGGGTCGTCATGATCTCCCTCCTGTTCAGCTGGGTGTTTGCCATCACCGCAGTACCCTTTTTAGCTGACCTACTCTTTAAGGAAAAATCCGGAGATTCCGCCAAGGAGGTCAAAGAGAGTACCTTCAATCACTTGTACAAAAAATTCCTTCGTATGATGCTACGGTCTCGCTGGATAGTAATCGGCTCTACGGTTGGTTTATTCATCCTATCTGTTTGGGGATTCCAGTTCGTTAAACCCGGATTTTTTCCGGCTTCGACCACCCCAATAGTTGCCGTGGACTATAACTTACCTGATGGCACGGACATATCCCAAACAGAAGCCGATTTGCTCAAAATCGAAGGTTGGCTGGAGAAACTCGAAGGAATAACCGACGTGCAAACTCTCATCGGTGGCGGAACACTCCGGTTCATGTTGGTTTACGCTCCGGAGCAACCAACTGCCTCCTATGGCCAGTTTCTTCTGCGTGCAGAAAACTATAAAATAATCGGGGACCTTATTCCAAAGATCCAATCCTACATAGATGACCAGTACCCGGATGCCCAGGCCAAGGTCTGGCGATTTCAGCTGGGCCCAGGCGGTGGATCAAAAGTGGAAGCCGAATTCTCCGGCCCCGATCCCAAGGTATTACGCAGTCTGGCTAACCAGGCAAAAGCCGTCATGGCGGCGGATGGCGGTGCCATTTCGATCAAGGATGATTGGGGACATCCCGTCAGCGTTATTCAACCGATTTATTCCGAGACAAGAGGTCGGCGGATTGGCGTATCCCGTGAAGACCTGAGCAATGCACTGGCCGCCAACTTCGCTGGCCGCAACGTTGGTGTCTTCCGCGAAGGAGATACCTTAATCCCGATCGTGGCCAGACCTCCCGATAACGAGCGTCTGAACCTGAAGAACATTGCCGCCATTCAAATATTAAGCCCAGTTACTGGCCGATCTGTGCCGATAATCGGTGTGTTGGATGGTTTTGAAACGATTTGGAGAGACGCAAAACTTCGCCGTGTAGATAGGATCTTGACGATCAAGGCCCAATGCGATCCAACGGCCAAGGAATTACCTTCAGGTCTCCTAGCCCGTCTTATGCCCAAAATTGAAGGCATCGAACTCCCGGACGGCTACAATCTGGAATGGCGCGGTGAATACGGTGACAGTAAGGAAGCCAACGGCGATCTTGCCAGCACTTTACCTCTAGGCTTTCTCGCAATGGTGCTCGTCGTGGTACTATTGTTCAACAAACTGAAACAACCTATTGTGATTTGGTGCGTCGTACCGCTCTCGCTGATAGGAGTTGTATTTGGTCTAATGGTAACAGGTACTCCCATGGAGTTTGTGGCCATTATTGGGTTACTGTCACTGTCCGGACTACTTATTAAAAACGCAATCGTTCTGGTGGACCAAATGGATCTCGAAATCAGGGAAGGCAAACCCCGCTTCGACGCTATTGTGGATTCAGCAACCAGTCGTGTACGTCCGGTCACGATGGGATCCCTGACAACCGTTCTCGGGGTGATTCCGCTATTTGGAGATGCCTTTTTTAAATCTATGGCTGTGGTTCTGGTATTCGGTCTAACCTTTGCTACTTTGTTAACCCTTATTGTCATACCGGTTCTCTATTCGGTTTTCTTTAAAATCTCAGCCGACGAAAGTAAAAGCACCTAGTCATGACCGAAAACTTAAAGTCGCTTTCTACAAAGCTGGCCGTTGCGTCGTTAATCACCATCGGCATAACCGCTTGCAATACAACAGGTTCTTCCAGGGAGGAAACTACTCAAACAGCACAATCGACTCTTCCATCTATACCCGATTATTGGTCCTCTGTGGCCGCGGAATTGGGAGACGTAAAGATCGGGTGGATCGAGGCGTTTAACGATCCGTTACTAGTGCAGCTCGTTCAGGAAGTTCAGGCTAACAACAAGAATTTACAGGCAGCCGCCTCAAGCGTAGATCGCTCTTGGGCCTTAGCCAAACAAGCTGGAGCAGCCCTGAAGCCCGCCCTCGGCTTGAGTGCTACTGGGAGTCGGGGCGGTAGTATCGATACAAGCGCCGGGACTAATGTGAATGTAGGTGTTCAGGCAAGCTGGGAGGTCGACCTGTGGGGTCGCGTACGATCCGGGCGTCAAGCCGCAGTAGCAAGCGCAGAGGCAGCGGAAGCAGATTATAAATACTCGCAACACTCTCTGGCAGCTGGCGTTGCCAGCGCCTATTTCATTGCCATTGAAGCTGAAAAACAGCTGGAGATAGCGCAGGGAATTTTTGATGCTCTCGCAGAGATCAAAAGAATTGTAACGGTCCAACAGGAAAACGGCCTTGCGTCTGCCCAGGATGTTGCTTTGGCGAAAGCGGATCTGGCAACAGCAAAAGACACTTTAAGTGCAACAGAGGGCGCCAGCAGAGATGCAGCACGAGCGCTGGAATTACTCCTTGGACGCTATCCGAGCGCAGACCTCCATGCCGGATCGAACCTACCGGAGCCACCCCCGCAACCTTCAGTGGGATTGCCCTCAGAAATCCTGGAACGCAGGCCTGATCTCATAGCTGCTGATCGTCGGGTTGCTGCAGCTATGAACAGTTTAAACGCATCCAAGGCGGCAAAACTGCCGCAAATAAACCTCACCGCCAACATTGGCGGCGCCTCGTCAGAATTATCCAACCTCCTGGATCCAACCAACGTTGCGTGGTCCGCCGCCTCCAATCTACTGGCCCCGCTTTTTGATGGAGGGGCACTCGATGCCCAAGTTGAAATAAATACCGCCGAACAGGAACAAGCGATAGCCGCTTATGCTCAAGCGGCACTCGCTGCTTTTGGAGAAGTGGAGACCGCTCTCGATTTGGGTCAGATTCTTGTGGAACGCGTAGAAGCCCTTTCAACCGCCAAACGGGAATCTGAAGAAGCCCTCCGCCTTGCCAACCTCAATTACGCGGAAGGAGAGATTGGCCTTATCGACATCCTGACAATTCAGCAACGCGTATTCGGCGCCCAAAGTAATCTGCTTTCCATCCAACGCAGCCAACTTGATCAATTCTTGAACTTGAACTTAGCCCTTGGGGGTGATTGGCGATCTTATTAGTATTTTTTCGGGGGTTGGATGAAACTCTTCGGTCAATTTAAGAGCCCATTTCTACTAACAGCCATCCTACTATCCATTCTTAGTTCGCCATTAGACGGCAAGATGGAATACGCATGGATTGCGGCCACATTGGGTTTTCTTTGGGCCGTGCTGATCGGAATCGGAGGATACTTAATCCTGCATAGCAAGCGATGGCTCACTTTTTATTCGGCTGCGATAGCATTTATAGCGGTTGTAACCACAATTGAATTGGTAGCCAGTCCGTCGAATACGTTGATTTTCGCCAAAAATATTGGCCTCATATTTATCCAAGGCTGTGTGCTGTATGTGGCGCTTCGATACGCGATGTCGCAAACAGGAACCGCTCTAGATCGAACTGTCGCCGGCGTATGCGGATACTTTCTGCTGGGAAGAGTTTGGTCCCACTTCTTCGTAATGATTCAATGCGTGGACCCCAGTGCGATTCGGTGGGGAAATACAGGTGATATTGTCCCGGAATCGGATCTTCTCTATTACAGTTTGGTAAACCTTACCACACTTGGGTATGGGGATATTGTTCCGGTTAACGCCTTTGCCCGCATGGTCGCCACCCTAGAAAGCGCATTTGGCACGCTCTACTTGGCTGTAATGGTCGCTACGCTCGTAAGTGAGTTGCGAATCGCGAATCGAAAGCCTTAATCGTGCTATGATTCGGAGACATAGGTAACACTTATTCTTGGCACAGCCGGCTTCATTCATTCCCGTGCGACAAAGTAGATTACAGTCAAACTGGGCATTGTGGTAGGAACCGGGGCAATTTATTTTGCACAAATCCTCCAGTTTGCTTTCTTAACCCCTTGCAAAACAACCTTAAGCCGACCTCCTAAATGATCTGGATCTACCGAATTCTCTTTCTTCCCGGATTGATTATTTCGCTGCCAAAATATTGGTTGCAGACCCGGCGACGAGGCAACTACAAGGAGGGACTTGAACAGCGATTTGGGTGGACCCCCTGGCAGGAACAAAAATTGCAGGGAAATTTGCGGGTATGGATTCAGGCCGTAAGCGTGGGCGAATTACAGGCCATCAACCCCCTGCTGGAATCATTAAACGAAAAAAAACACATTGAAGTTATTTTGACCACCACCACGGTAACCGGCTTTCGACTAGCCCGGGAAAGATACTCCCATCTAACCAAGCAGATCTCATATTTTCCCATTGATTTCGCAATCTTCAGCAATCGAGCCTGGAAACGAATTCGACCCGACCGGTGCATACTCATGGAAGGAGAGCTTTGGCCGGAACACCTGCATCAGGCGGCTAAACGGGGAATACCCGTCCTCCTCATCAATGCCCGCATGTCAGATCGAGCCTTTCACTACTATAAATGCCTGAAAGTCTTCGCAAAACCGATATTTAAAAACCTGGCCAAGGTTCTGGCATCGAGCGAACAGAGCAAACGGCGGTATGCAGTCCTGGGAGTTGATCCGGTCGACATCGAAATTACCGGCAACATAAAATGCGATGCTCCTATTCCAAACATCCTCAGTGATGGGGAGACCTCCCATCTGCTTGGGGAGCTTGGATTTTACCGGGATGATCTTTCCGGTGACAGGCCCGTTATAATATGCGGCGCTTCCACCTGGCCCGGTGAGGAGGAAACGCTCCTGAAAATCTTCCATTCTCTCAAAAGAATGTCGCAAGACCTGCGCCTTTTAATCGTTCCCAGGCATATGGAGAGACGCGAAGAAATCAGGAAAGAGTTCGAGAACCACTCCGTTGGTTACCATTTCAGAACAGATGGATTACCCCAAGAACCTGTGGAAGTTTACATTGGAGATACCACGGGGGAATTGACGAAATTCCTGCAAATTTCTGATATTGTCTTTGTTGGCCGAAGCCTGCCGCCCCATACCCAGGGCCAAACCCCCATCGAAGCCGGACTACTGAAAAAACCCGTTCTATTTGGCCCCGGAATGTCGAATTTCAAGGAAATTTCTCAAGGCCTGGTAGACTTTAAGGTGGCAGAAAAAGTAGAGAACCCGGCCGATCTCGAAAAAAAGCTTAGGGACTGGATCGGCAACCCGAATATACGCCTGGAAAGATCGAAAAATGCTCAGGCCTGGATAGCGGCCAACCGGGGAGCCAATGCCAGGACCCTGGAGGGGCTGAAGGAATATCTGCAGTAAGTGACGCCTATCCCAATTGCTCGAAGGAAAGTAAGGGCTCAATCCTTACGGGGTCATTTCTTGTAATCTTGCATGCCAATGCGAGATTTAAGATTGTTATTCTCGCTGTGCTCGTTGAGGTGTCGTCGCATTCGCTCCTCGGTAGACCCCTTCCGCTGCGCTCAAAACCGCCTTAACTTAGGCCCATTCGCCCCATTACCCAAACTTGGGTGTAGACCCGCATTCAGTTGGAGGCGCGGGTCGGAATCGAACCGACGTATAGAGCTTTTGCAGAGCTCGGCCTTACCACTTGGCTACCGCGCCCCAATTTGGGGAACGGGTAAAACAAACCACTTCCTTTTTTGAAGCAAGTTGTTTTTCCTCGAAAAAGGCGGTGGTCTTTTTGCCCGTCATCCCTTTAACCTGGATATCTCACAAAATTCGTAGCGAGCGAACGAAGGTCGAGCGCTGGTGCTGGTTTCGAGCGGATGCGCGGGTGAAGCTGGGTCCACACCCTGCAAAGTCGCGCATCTAACGATGGCCGCTCAAGTGCCGACATTCCGGAGCGCAGTAGAAAATTTGGGAGATTTCCAGGTTAATTCAAGGGGAAGTCTTAATTGATTCAACACCAGCCTATGCCCGCGAAATTCTTTACCATCGCAAACCAAAAAGGAGGGGTCGGAAAAACGACCACGGCTATAAACCTGGCTGCGGCCATTGCCGCTCGCAACATACCCAGCCTGATCATCGACCTGGATCCTCAGGCTAACGCCACCAGCGGTCTGGGCTTTGATAAGGAAGCTGGTCAAAGCCTCTACCAGGCCCTTTTGGGCCATGAACATGCGGAGTCGAAGATCGTGGAAACCGCGATCGATAACCTGCTTCTTATTCCTTCGGAAGTTGATATCGCCGCTATAGAAATAGAACTGGCCCAGACCGAAAATTACCTGGTTCGCTTGAAAAATACCCTGCATTCCCTAAAGGAAAGCGACCGATTCAAGGTGGTAATTTTCGACTGCCCCCCGTCCTTGGGCATGTTGTCCATGAACGCAATGGCCGCTGCGGATCACCTTCTGATCGCCTTGCAGTGTGAGTATTTGGCCATGGAGGGTCTGGGGCAAATCCTCAGCGTAATCGACCAACTTAAACAAGCCGGCGTCAATCCCGACCTCACACTGGGTGGAATCATCATGACCATGTACGATGTCCGGACCAATTTATCGCGGCAGGTGGTCGCCGAAGTCCGTGGCCACTTTGGCAAAGACGTATTTTCCACCATAATCCCACGCTCGGTTCGCCTGGGTGAAGCTCCGAGTTATGGACAGACCATTTTTGAATACGACCGGTTGAGCGCCGGCTCAATTGCATACACCGAATTGGCCTTGGAAATTATTAACCGATTCAAATTAACACACTAATTCTGTATCTCCAAAATGGATCTCCAGGAAATTCAGACCGGGATCGGTTACCAGTTTAAAAATGAAGATTTGCTGGTTCAAAGCCTGACCCACCCATCCTTTATAGTGAAGGCGCCAGCCCATGAAACCAACAACCAACGCCTGGAGTTTCTCGGAGATGCCGTCCTGGAACTCATCATTTCCGAACATCTTTACAAAGTTTTTCCCGACATCCGGGAAGGTCAGCTCACCCAGTTTCGTTCCACTCTGGTCAAAGGCAGTCTGTTGGCCGAAATAGCGAGAAAATTAAACCTGCCCCGATACATTCGGGTGAGCGAAAACGAAACCGGAGAATCGGCTAAAGACCTGCGCTCTTCTCGGGAAGATGCCTTCGAAGCCCTCATCGGCGCCGTCTACCTCGACAGCGATCTTCCAACCACCCGGAAGGTGGTACTGGCCTGGTATAAAAATATCCTAGACGAACTTGAGGAACTGAACCACGCCCATAACCCCAAGGGGCAATTGCAGGAACGCCTGCAACCTCAACTGGGAAACGACCGCATCCACTACCGAGTAACAAGCGAGTGTGGTCCACCACATGATAAGACTTTCCAGGTTGAATTGTCCATTGGGGGGAAATCCGTGGCAAGGGGAACGGGCAAGAGTAAAAAAGAAGCTGAGGAGCGCGCCGCCCGCCAAACACTGGATCAATTTGAATCGCTGGTATTTCCGGATGCTTGATGCGCTTGGAAAAGCCGGCAAAAACGCCTGTGCCCTGCATGGAGTTACCCCGCCGGCATTCGGCTGTCTGGCTGCCCTGACGTTTCAGAACTCCCGGTATCCACTTTCCCTCGTCGTTCTACCCCATGACAAGGAGGTAGATCGCACCAGGGAAGACCTGGATTTTTTTCTCAACCTTCTATCCAAAAGTTCCATACGAGTGTTGCCCTTACGGGAAGTAGCGGGGGAAATCGCCGACAGGCGCACCCTTGGTTTTGACCGCCAACTCGACCAGATAAGCACCTTGAACCTGCTGGCCAACCAGGGGCGGGAAGACAGATTCATTGTCGTAGCAAGCCTGCCCGCCTTGGCCCAAGCCCTCCCCGGAAAATCGCTGCTTCTACAAGCAGAAATCCGGCTTGAGACCGGAATGAGCTGTTCATTTACCGGACTTGTCAACCGGTTGAATGAGCTCGGTTACGACCAGGAGTCCGAAGTGGAAGGGCCCGGCCAATTTGCTGTCCGTGGCGGTATCATCGATCTTTATCCGGTCAACGAACACACGCCATTTCGCCTGGACTTTTTCGGCGATGAAATAGAAGAGATACGAACGTTTGAACCGCACACCCAAAGGTCCTCTTACAAGGTGGAATCCCTGACGGTCGCTCCGCCTCCCGGTGACTCGCTACCGACAGTTGCCGAGGGAATTCTCGAGTATCTGCCAACCCGTGTTCAGTGGCAATTTTGGGAGCCTCGGTTGAGCGAGGAGAATTACCCGCAATTTTACTCAAATCGAGACGAGGATCTAAGCCTGGCCAAACTCCTGAACGCCCGGGCGGATAAAGGTGATGCGTGGCTGGCCTATTCCGCTCTCGATCAGGACAGTATTCTCTTCGATGCTTCCGTAAAAAGGATTTCCGTGCCGTCCGAGCCTCTCGAACATTACCGAAGTCTTTCGGCAGACCCCGATATTGGCCGAGATCGCTTTTACCAGGAACAGGAAGATCGTCTGAAATTTTTCGGCCGCCTGCAAAGCTGGCAGCAAGAAGGGTATGAGGTCATCCTGTCGGTTCAGACCCAGGGCGAAATGGACCGGTTAGATGAGTTTATCGCTAGCGAACTGAAGCTCGGTTCCTTTTCCGCTACCCGGGTGCTGGGCAATCTGAATAAAGGGTTTCGCTGCGATTTTACCAAACTTCCCTCCGCCCATTTCCCGAGGGTTACGCGTTCCAGGGGTATCGTATTTGTGACCGATTCCGAAATTTTTGCCCGCTACCGAAAAAGATTGGCGGTGGGACGACCCCGTAAAGTAGCCAATCGTCAACAGGTTGACCAAATCCTCGATTTTTCGGAGTTGGTCGAAGGCGACCACCTGGTACACCTGCAAAATGGCATTTGCATTTACCGCGGGTTGGGCCAGCTCGATGCCAGGCGCGGCTTTCGCGAAGTTATATCCCTCGAATTTGATGACGGGATTATTCTTCACCTTCCCCTGCATGAATCTCACCTGCTCACCCGTTACGTAGGATTGAATAAAGTCAGGCCCACCCTGGGCAAAGTGGGCTCCAATCGTTGGGAAAGAACCCGGCGTCAGGCCGAAGAAGCAACCTTGGACCTGGCGGCCCGGCTTTTGCAAATCCAGGCCAGCCGGGATTCTCAGAAGGGTTTTGCTTGCTCCGCCGACAGCAATTGGCAGCGGGAATTCGAAGCCGCCTTCCCTTACCAGGAAACGCCGGATCAACTCAATGCGATCATGGAAACCAAAAAAGACCAGGAGAAGCCTCACCCCATGGACCGTTTGATCTGCGGAGATGTGGGATATGGCAAAACCGAGGTGGCAATTCGAGCCGCATTCAAGGTTGTCCTCGACGGCAAACAGGTGGCGCTTCTGGGACCCACTACTGTTTTGACCCAGCAACATTTCAACACCTTCCGCCAACGTATGGCGTCATTTCCCATCGTGGTCGAAATGCTCAACCGATTCCGGACCAAGTCCGAACAATCAAACATTATCCAAGCCCTCGCCGCCGGTAAAATTGATATCCTCATCGGGACGCATCGGTTGCTTTCTGGGGACGTCGGGTTCAAAGACCTCGGGCTGCTCATTATCGATGAAGAGCACCGGTTCGGGGTAAAGCACAAGGAACGCCTCAAGGAATACCGCGTAAACGTGGATGTCCTCTCACTAAGCGCCACCCCCATTCCCCGGACTCTCTACATGGCCCTTATGGGAGCCCGCGACCTGAGTGTTATCGAAACCGCTCCGCTTAACCGACGGCCCATCGAAACTATCATTAAAAACTACGATCCTCAATCCGTATGCCAGGCCATAAGCAAAGAAGTTGCCCGGGGAGGTCAGGTATTCTACTTGCACAATCGCGTCCAGTCCATTCACGCGGTGGCCGCTCAGCTGGAGGAAATGCTGCCTGACGTGAGATTTGCCGTAGCCCACGGCCAGTTGCACGAAAGGACCCTGGAGCACGTCATGAGCCGGTTCGTGGATGGCCAATACGACGTGCTGGTTTCAACCACCATCATCGAATCGGGTCTCGATATCCCCAATGCCAACACCATTATCATCGAAGCAGCTGACCGTTTTGGTCTTGCCCAGCTTTACCAGATCCGGGGTCGGGTCGGCAGATTCAACCGGCAGGCTTACGCCTACTTGTTGCTTCACCGCCACGCGCGTGTCCTCGATACCGCACGCAGGCGACTGGCCGCTCTGAAACAGTACAATCAACTGGGCGCTGGATTTCGGATCGCCATGCGCGACCTCGAGCTGCGCGGCGCCGGAAACCTGTTGGGAGCGGAACAAAGCGGCCACATAGCCGGGGTGGGATTTGATCTGTACTGCCAACTGCTGAAACAAAGTATCGCCCGGTTAAAAGGTGATAAATCCACTTTGAGAATCCGCGCGACCGTCCAGTTGGATTTCGTCTACATGGGTGAGCGTTTGCGGTCGGAGGAGTCAATTGCCAGAGACGGTTACCAGGCGCTCAAACGGGAAGAGATTAAGGCGACTCAGGGGCGCCTGCTGGAAGCACGCATACCTTCCGGTTACCTGGAGGAAACTCGACTCAGAATTGAGGTCTACCGGCAACTGGCCATGGCCGAGGATCTCGAATCCATCGATAAAATCGACCGGTCTCTGGTCGATCGTTTTGGCCCCTATCCGCACACCGTTAAAGCTCTCCTTGAAGTAAGCAAAATCCGAACCCTGGCCGAAGAAAAAGGGGTGGACCGGGTCGAAAGCGAAGGCAACCGCCTGAAGTGCCGCATGGCCGGCCCGGGCAAGGGCGACTTTATCATGCTCGGTCCCCGCTTTCCCCGACTTTCCTGCAAAGATCCCTTTAAAAAACTGCGGGAAATTTTGCAATTTTTGTACCGGCAGAAACCCGCTCCCGACCCTTTCTTCCCCGCCAATTTATAACAACCCTGCGCTTGATCCGGCTTCGCCGGAACAGTTCCGAGGGAGCGAAAGTGTGCCTCAGTGCCTTTGTCCCTCTATGCCTTTGTGCCTTTGTGCCTCTGTCCCTTTGTGCCTACCCGGGTTAACGGGTTAAATTTCGGTGGATACCGAACCAGACTTGACGAATTCGACTCAGGCCCATAGCGTCTTCGTCCTTTTTAGATTTATTAAGTTGTCTAGCCCGCATGTCTCACAAATCTTCTACTGCGCTCCAAAATGTCAGCACTGGTGCGGACCTCGTTGGATTCGCGACTTTACAGGGTGTCGACCCAGTTTCACCCGCGAATCTGCTCGATGCCCGCACCAGCACTCGACCTTCGTTCGCTCGCTACGAATTTTGTGAGACACGCGGGCTAGTGTGGTGTAACAGAAATTCCTTATACACATACCGCAGCGATTTATCGGCCTTATCAAGGCGGCGTAGGTCGCTTGGGCTTTTGGCCCTGGCGACCTACGCTAACGCTGATCGGTCGAAAAAGCGCGCGGCCCGTAGGGCGAGGTGGCATGAACACCCTGGCTGTGTTCGCTTTTCGCACAAGGGCCTTCAGGCCCGTGCTGCGAAAAGCAGCCTTGCCAGGCCATTCATGGCACGCTCGTATGTGCCAAGTTATTTCTGTTACACCACACTAGTTTATCGTAAATGAAAAAAGCAGCGAAATTTGCCACTTGGAGTGCGTGCTTCTTACCGCTGTTTTTGGGAGCTCAGCCTTCCAAGTACGACAATTTGCCCACTGAAAACGGCATCGCAGCCATTGTGGAAAGTACAATTATCACCTACGAAGAGCTGCGAAAAGACCTCGCGCCTCTGGTGCCCCAACTTCAGCGCAAGGCCAAGAACAACCAGGAATTTCAAACCATGATGTCCGAGCTTCAGCAGGATGTTCTGATGAACCTCATCGATCGGGTGCTCATCATGAAAGAGTTCCAGGAAAAATTTGTTGAAAAGGGTTACCGAATGCCCCGTTCATTCGTCGAAAACCGTTTTGACGACGTATTAGTCAACGAATTTAATAATGACCGGGAAAAATTCCTCGACTACCTGAAAAGTCAAGGCCTCAACATGCGGGAATACCGCATAAAACTTCAGGAGGAAATAATCGTGCAGATCATGCTCAGCCAGCAGCGCCGGTCGCGCTCAATTGTCAGTCCCGCCAAAATTGAAAAATTTTACAACGAACAACGCAACCGCTTTTACGAAGAAGAACGCGTTCACCTCAAGCTCATACGTTTGGCGCCCTACGCATCGGAAAACCTCGATCTGCTCATGCAGACCGCGAACAAAATTATCGAAGAACTCGAAGCGGGAGCCGCATTTGAGGATTTAGCTAAAAAGTACAGTCAAGATACGCGAAAAGACCGTGGAGGTGATTGGGGGTGGATTAATCGTTCCGACATTCGCGACGAACTTAGTGAGATTGCCTTCAGCCTGGATAAAGGTGAGCACAGTGCTCCCACTCAGGTGAGGAACGACCTGTTTATTCTCAAAATCGAAGACAAAAAACAGGAGGGGGTTCAACCGCTCGCCGATGTCCGCGATCAGATCGAGGGAATTCTGGTTGGCCAGATGGCCCGTGAAGAACAGGACAAATGGTTGCAGAAATTGCGAAAAAAAGCTTTCATCAAGTTCTACCTTTGATTCCGCTTAAAGAATAGGCGGTTTGCGGCGAAACCGCCCTACCCGTTCAGTTATTAAAGGTAAGGCTCGATCACCGAGCGAGACGTTGTGAAATTGGCGGTTTGCGGCGAAACCGCCCTACCCGTTCAGTTATTAAAGGTAAGGCTCGATCGCCGAGCGAGACGTTGTGAAATTGGCGGTTTGCGGCGAAACCGCCCTACCGGTTCAATTATTAAAGGTAGGGCTCGATCGCAGAGCGAGACGTTGTGGAATTGGCGGTTTGCGGCGAAACCGCCCTACCGGTTCAATTATTAAAGGTAAGGCTCGATCGCCGAGCGAGACGTTGTAGAATTGGCGGTTTGCGGCGAAACCGCCCTACCGGTTCAATTATTAAAGGTAGGGCTCGATCGCCGAGCGAGACGTTGTGAAATTGGCGGTTTGCGGCGAAACCGCCCTACCCGTTCAATTATTAAAGGTAGGGCTCGATCGCCGAGCGAGACGTTGTGAAATTGGCGGTTTGCGGCGAAACCGCCCTACCCGTTCAGTTATTAAAGGTAGGGCTCGATCGCAGAGCGAGACGTTGTGGAATTGGCGGTTTGCGGCGAAACCGCCCTACCGGTTCAATTATTAAAGGTAGGGCTCGATCGCCGAGCGAGACGTTGTGAAATTGGCGGTTTGCGGCGAAACCGCCCTACCGGTTCAGTTATTAAAGGTAAGGCTCGATCGCCGAGCGAGACGTTGTGAAATTGGCGGTTTGCGGCGAAACCGCCCTACCGGTTCAATTATTAAAGGTAGGGCTCGATCGCAGAGCGAGACGTTGTGGAATTGGCGGTTTGCGGCGAAACCGCCCTACCGGTTCAATTATTAAAGGTAAGGCTCGATCGCCGAGCGAGACGTTGTGGAATTGGCGGTTTGCGGCGAAACCGCCCTACCGGTTCAATTATTAAAGGTAGGGCTCGATCGCCGAGCGAGACGTTGTGAAATTGGCGGTTTGCGGCGAAACCGCCCTACCGGTTCAATTATTAAAGGTAAGGCTCGATCGCCGAGCGAGCCGATGAGGGCCGCACCAGTGCCGACATTGCGGAGCGCAGTAGAAAATGTGTGAGATTCGCGGGTTAGGAGCAGTTCCGGGTGAACCTGGGTCGACACCCTGCAAAGTCGCGCATCTAATTTTTGCTATAGTAATCCGCCCTTTACTTTGATCGACTGCGGGAAAAGAGTAATGTTAAACCCGCAATGGCAGAACTCAGCTCATCTCGTCTCAAGGACCTGGCCGTCAACGAACGACCCCAGGAAAGACTGGATCTTCTGGGGCCAAGCAAACTCAGCGATACGGAATTGCTGGCGATGCTTCTGCGCAAGGGCACCGCCAAACGGGATGTTCTCAGCTTGTCTGCTCTCCTCTTGAAAGAAGCCGGCTCACTGCATGGGCTCATTAATTGGGGAAAAGAGGACTTCACTAAAATTGAAGGTATTGGAAAGGTTAAGGCTCTACAGCTCGTGGCGGTCCTGGAAATAGCACGGCGGGTCATCCGAGGCGAACAGGGCGAATCTCCACTGCTGGACAGCCCAGAATCCGTGTTTAATTTTGCCTTGCCCATCACAACCGGCCTGGCGGTGGAAAAATTCTGGACGCTGTGCCTGAATCGAAAGAACCGGCTTATACGCGAAATCGAAGTTACCTCGGGCACGGCAAACAGCAGTCTTGTTCATCCGCGCGAAGTATTCAAAGAAGCGATACGACTGGGCGCATCTGCCATCATCGTATTTCACAACCATCCCAGCGGTGATCCAGCTCCGAGTTCCGCGGATATTCAGGTAACGAGGAGGCTTAGGGAAGCCTCCCGGATAATGGATATAGAGCTGATCGATCACCTCATCGTAGGGAATCCAAGCCAGGATCCCCGCAGGACGGGATTTTACAGTTTCAAGGACGCTGGATTTTTGTAGTTTTACCACACCAGTCTCCCCAAAAAGGTCTTGGCAACGGCCAAACGACTCAACATCTTACCCCTCTTTCTTTTCCGGTGGGATACCCAAGTGGCCAACGGGGGCAGACTGTAAATCTGCTGGGGCAACCCTTCGGTGGTTCGAATCCGCCTCCCACCACCATCGCCCCACTCCCGCCACCCTATTTACAGCAAAACGAGAGGCAGAATTTGCAAAATCCCATGAGAATCGTATTGGACTACGGTCAAACCGGACTGCCTCTCGACATTGAGGGCCTCCATGCCACGGTAATTAGCCCATCTTTCTTGCATGGATTCGAAAACGAGGTCGCCGGTTTTTCCGAGTCTGTTCAACATCCCATAGGAAGGAGTGGCCTTGCCACATTAATTGACGCCCGAGAACAGGTAGCGGTTGTTATACCCGACATCACGCGGGCCTTGCCCAATGAACGGTTGCTCGGTTGGCTGCTCGCGGAATTGCACCATGTTCCGGCGGAAAACTTTATTATCATTTCCGGAACGGGCACCCACCGCCAGAACACGGAGGAGGAATGGGTCTATATGGTCGGCGAATCCATATACGGGAAGTACCGTTGCATTAACCACCGCGGATTCGAGCCCGACTCCATGACTTCAGTTGGAAATTCCTCTTTGGGCTATGAAGTCTTCTTGAATAAAGAGTGCGTAGAGGCCGACCGCCGAATAATCATGGGCTTTATCGAGCCTCATTTCATGGCTGGATTTTCGGGAGGTTACAAAGCAGTGTTTCCCGGAGTGGTTGCGGTGGATACGATTATGAAATACCACAGCGCAGAAAATATCGGCCACCCCCAAAGCACTTGGGGAGTTCTGCAAGACAATCCAACCCAGGAAAACATTCGGGCCGGTGGTTCCCTCTTGCCAGTGGATTTTTTAATCAACGTCACCCTCAATAACCGAAGAGAAATTACGGGTTTTTTCTGCGGCGACCCCATCCTAGCTCACGAAGAAGGCTGCCGTTTTTGTAAGAAAACTGCCATGGTAGCATGCCAGGAGCCTTTCGATATCGTGGTTACCTCCAATAGTGGTTACCCGCTCGACCAAAACTTGTATCAAAGCGTTAAGGGTATGTCAGCGGCAGCGCAAATCGTAAAGCCGGGCGGGCTTATCATTGCCGCTGCGCGTTGCAATGATGGCTTCCCCGATCACGGAAATTTTAAATCCTTCCTCTTCGACCACCATGACCCCCAAGCTATGCTGGATAAAATCTTTTCACCGGGATTCAGGCAACTGGATCAATGGCAGGTGCAGTTACTGGCCCAGATTTTACTGAAGTGCAGGGTCGCCTTGTATAGCGAGCTTCCCCAGGGAGAAGTTCGCAAAGCGCATCTCATGCCAATAGAAGATGTTCGCCGAGCCGTAGACGAGGAACTGGAGCGACTGGGTGGTAACGGCCGAGTGGCCATTCTGCCGGAGGGTCCCCTTACCATTCCTTATCTTACTTAACCCGCATATTTCCCTACCGAGCGGACGTCTCAGGGAAGGGGTCAGGCATTTATTTTCAACATGGAGACATGTCAAAAATCAACGACTGACCCCGACGGGCATTGCGGGGCGCCGACCCAGCTTCACCGGCGCCATCGGCTCGATGCCCGCATATGCGGGCTATAAATCAGGAATCGTTTCCGGAAAGACCTGGCCAGTTGGACTGATCTTGAAAATGTAAATCAGGCCGGGTTGTAGTTGCGTGTAAACTGCGCTGCCGTAGACCGCCTCGATTCCATACTCCCGCAATGCTTTGAGGTCGTGGGCCAAGCCCCAGATCTCAGCCCAAAACAAATCCTTTTCCCGATTGGAGAGTTCATCTAACAGACCCCGATAGCGTTCGGGTTCGCGGCCGTAAGCTTCGATCGGAAATCCCTCGCTGGGCGCCATTTGCTCGCCATACACCCGCCTCCATAAGTAAAGCGAACGTCCCCTGCCCTCCTGCACGTATTGATTGTCGAACTTAACGATTAAAGCGTCAAAATGGACCACGTCGCCCTCCAGGGTAAAGGTCCCTTCAAATACAGTATTAAGCGGATCGTCGGGCGCCGTCTCCACAAACTTTAAAGTCGTATACAGATTTCCGTTTATCCTCTCCTGGCCGGTCACCTTTGCAAAACCGATTTGTTCTTCCGCAGTCAGGTTGGCAATCGCCTCTTTCAACTGTTTGTTTTCAGTCAGCAGTTTCTGGATGGTCAGTCCCGTTTTTAGAAGCGCAACACTCAGCACACCCCCTACGGCAAGGGTGGCCAATCCGAGGCTTCCCCAGAAAAGTTTGGTGGATATGGCCATGGGTAATTAAAGATGCTTCATCATGGATGGAAAAACAAGACCCCGATTCCCGATAGAAGGTTCTTCAAAATCATTGTTAACCCATGAAACCGGGAACGATCTTCCTGATTTGCCGGTGCATGATCAACTGCGAAAAAGGATTGCAGTAGAGGGAATCGCCTCATTGCCTAAGCCTTTATGCACTTTCAAGCATATCGGGTTTTTAACCGGAACCTGCCAGTATGCAAAACCTGACTACTGCCTGAATGCGGGATTATTTTATAAGGCGATTTCTGCTCATTCCGCCCACCCTCCTGGGTATTACCCTCATCGTCTTTGCCATCACGCGGGTTGTTCCTGGAGGTCCGGTGGAACAAAGGCTTATTCAAATGCGTTTGGCCGGCGCCAACCAGCCCTCGACCAGCGCCATCGCCGGTCAACAAGCGCTATCGGAGGAGCAAATCCAAAAGCTCAAAGAATACTATGGTTTCGATAAGCCCATTCTGATCAGCTACGTCAGTTGGCTGGGAAAGGTTCTTACCGGAGATCTGGGTGAATCCTACCGGTGGAACGAGCCCGTCATCCAACGAATTAAAGAAGCGCTGCCCATTTCAACCTTCTACGGGCTGATCACTTTTTTCTTTACCTACAGCATTTCCATTCCGCTGGGCATACTCAAGGCGCTCAAACACAGGACCCCCATTGATGGCGTCACCTCGATTCTGATTTTTGCCGGGTACGCCATACCCGGATACGTGTTGGGCGCGCTTCTCTTGCTTTTCTTCGCCGTTCGCCTCGACTGGTTTCCCATGGGAGGGTTCGTGGGCTATGAGTTTCAGTACCTCATGCCCTGGCAAGTTTTTGTCAACGGCGAGGCTTTCATAAGTATTCTGCATCACTCGGTTCTTCCCCTCATCTGCTACCTGGTCGGAAGTTTCGCGGTAACCACCCTACTCATGAAAAACCATTTGCTCGATAACCTGGCCGCCGATTACATGCGCACAGCCGTGGCCAAGGGCTCGAGTTTTAACGGCGCAGTTATCCGGCATGCCATGCGCAATTCACTCATCCCAATTGCCACTACTTTCGGTCAGAACATCACACTATTCGTTTCCGGTTCCTTCCTAATCGAAGTGCTCTTCGACATAAATGGATTCGGTTGGTTGGGTTTGGACTCCGTCTTTCAGCGCGACTATCCCGTCGTTATGGGAGTGGTGCTTCTTTCCAGCGGCCTCCTGCTGCTCGGCAATATCATTTCCGACATCCTGGTGGCCATGGTTGATCCCCGCGTTAAATTTCAATGACACCTCATCTCGACAACCCAAAAACCAATGGGGTTCAGAGCAGGAAAGGGATTCTGCCAAGCCGTATAATGGCTCTTTTGGTCATGATTTTGCTCAGTTGTTTTCTGGGATGGAAAAGTAATCACTATGCCGGTTTGGGGATTTTTATCATTCTCGCTGTCGCGGGGCGTCGTTTTCTGAATATCCGCTGGGATCCTTCAACTCTAAAAAAATTCAAACGCTTCCGTCACTTGCGCAGGGGTTATGCGTCTTTTCTCGTTATTGGCGTTCTGTGGTTTGCGTCCCTCTTCTCTGAACTGTTTATCAATGACCGGCCCATAGCCATTTACTACGACGGTAAACTCACATTTCCCACTTACGGCCGGGTCACCCTGGAAAGCGAATTCGGCGTAACCGGACCGAAGGGCTTTGAACCGGTAAAATACCGGGAGCTCGATAATCGATTTGAGGCGGAAGACGCCGGAAATTGGGCGCTCATGCCAGCGGTGCCTTTCAATCCCCATGAGAATAACACCTACCGAGGAGTTCTCAAAGCGCAACCGCCCAGTTGGAGTAACCAGCACTACCTCGGCACCGACCAAACCGGACGGGATATCCTGGCCCGGCTGGTCTACGGATTTCGCATCGCCATCTTTTTCGCACTGGCATTCGTGGTTTTGACCTATCTGATCGGCATCGGGCTCGGCTGCCTAATGGGCTATTGGGGAGGTACCTTTGATCTGATTTTTCAACGCATGATCGAGATCTGGTCGAACATCCCCTTTATTTACACGGTGATCATCGTATTCTCGGTCGTGCCCACGGAATTTGATTTAGGGGTTCGCATCGTTATACTTCTGGTCATCATGGTGCTGTTTTCCTGGACCGGAATGACCTATTACATGCGCACCGCCACACTGAGGGAAAAGGCTCGCGATTACACCTCGGCCGCAATTGTAGTCGGAGCCAGTTCGGCAAGAGTCATCTTCAACCACGTCTTGCCCAACACCATTTCCACCCTGGTAACTTTTATCCCCTTCACCATCAGCGGAGCAATCGCCGCAATCACCGCCCTGGACTTTTTGGGATATGGACTACCTCCGCCCACACCCAGCTTGGGAGAACTTTTGAAACAGGGACGGGACAATGTAACCAATGCGCCTTGGATCGTGAGTTCCGCATTTTGCGCCCTCACCTTTTTACTCGTTCTCGTCACCTTCGTCGGCGAAGCTATCCGCGAAGCATTTGATCCAAAGAAATTCACCCGTTACCTGTAACACCAAATTAGACTTGAAATGACAAATTGGTACAAATTTCTCAAAATGAAGCCGATTAAACTCATTCAAAGCTCACTTGCCGCCCTGACACTGCTATCCGGATGCGGATCCAAAAGCGATGAGGGCTCCGCCACTTCAGAATCCCTCATCAGCAAGGAGCCGGTCGAAATACCGGCAGAAGTTCTTCACTACATGCAGATTAAGGTTTATCTGGGTCCGGAGGTGTTGCAGGATTTGGAGGCCGGTAGAATCACCCAAGTGGAGGTCGATAAACGCACCGCAGCCAGAGAATTCCCTAAGCTATTTCGCTTCGCCACTAAGGGGGATCTTCCAGATAATCTCACGTGGGAAGACGGAATGGACCTGCCCGACCTGGGAAGCCCGAATGCCAAAAAGGGAGGCACGCTATATGACTATGTTCGCGATTTTCCCAGAACCCTGCGCACGGCCGGTCCCGACGCGGGTACTTACTTTCGGGCCTACTTATTGGACCACATGGCGCTGTCCCTGGCCGCTCGTCATCCCAACGACACGGAAATTACCGAAAACGGATTTCGTTATTTTGCCCAACTCGCCAAAGAGTGGGCCATAGACCGTAAAACAAAAACCGCCTATTTTCGGCTTCATCCCGATGCAACCTGGTCGGATGGAATGCCCATTACTGCAAACGATTACCTCTACGCACTCTATTTTTTTCAATCCGAGCACCTGCAGGCTCCTTGGTATATTAACTACTTCAATCGAAACTTTGCCAACATCACCAAGTACGACGACCACACGATTTCTATATCAATACCCGAAGCAAAACCCGATCTGACATCGCGACTCCTCAGTTTTATACCCATCCCCATGCACTACTACGGTGTTTTAGATGAAGACTTTGTGGATACCTATCAATGGAAGTTTCCGCCCACTACCGGCCCTTACGTCATTCATGAGAAAGATATCAATAAGGGCCGGTTTATCCGGTTGACTCGCAACAAAAACTGGTGGGCCAGGGATAAAAAATTTCTGAAAAACCGGTATAATTTTGACGTCATCCATATCGGTGTAATCCGCGAAATGGACAAAGCCCTCGAGGCGTTCATTAAAGGAGAACTCGATATTTTTAGCTTAATCCTGACTCCATATTGGCACGACAAACTTGCCAATGATCATGAAGCTGTCACCAAGGGATATATCCACAAATACACGTTTTATAACGATATACCAAGACCCTCCTACGCGACCTGGATGAACTTGGCTCAATCATTAATCGACGATCGAAATGTGAGAATTGGCCTCCACTACGCATTCAATTGGAAGAAGGTGATCGAGGAATACCACCGGGGAGATTCCCTGCGCATGAATTCAAATAGCGAAGGATTTGGCTCCTTCGTAAACCCCGATATAAAAGCCCGCGAATTCAGCGTGGAAAAAGCCTTGGGACACTTCGCCAAAGCCGGGTTCAACCATCGCAATGATGAAGGGATTTTGGTGAATAATCTGGGTCAGGAATTATCCGTCACCTTAACCTCGCCCTACCATACCGCCATGGACATACTGACCATCCTTCAGGAGGAAGCTCGCCGGGCTGGTGTGGAAATTAACCTGGATATTCTCGACCTTACCGCGGGCTACAAAAAGCTGGACGAAAAAAAGCATCAAATGGTCTTCGTCGGCTATGGGACCGCGGCGGAGATGTATCCGCGCTATTTCGAATACTATCACTCAACTCAAGCCTACGACCGGGCATTCCTTCCCGATGGTTCGGTAAACCCCGAACGCAAGACAAAACCGGATACCAACAATATACAAAGTTTCGCGGATCTGGAAGTCGACCGTCTGATCGAAAAATATCGCGGATCAGAAGACGTGGACGAAATGAGAGAAATTGCATTCCGCATTCAGCAAATCGTTTATGACCAGGGTTCATTCATGCCTGCTTACGTGCGACCATTTATCAGGGTAGGATCGTGGAAGTGGATCAAGTGGCCAGAGGACTTCAATGTCAGGATTGCCGATGAGTATCGAGCTTACTACCTTCACTGGATGGATGAGGATGAAAAAAAAGCTACCCTGGAAGCCAAAAGATCCGGTAAAACCTTTGAACCGATTGTAAAAGAATTCGACCAGTATAATACCTATAAAAAAGGGCGCTGATTTTCCGCTTACACCATGACCTCACGGGACGACAGCGATATCCTGCGGGTAAAAAACCTGGTCACAGCCTTCGACACCGATGAGGGGCAGGTGACCGCGATTGATGGAGTTTCATTTAATGTAAAAAAAGGGGAAACACTGGGAATCGTTGGAGAATCCGGATGCGGGAAGAGCGTAACGGCCCTATCCATAATGCGATTGTTGCCGCGGCCGATGGGAAAAATCCTCCAAGGGGAGGTCTTGTTCGAGAGCCAAGACCTGGTTACTGCTCCACCCGCCGCACTCTACGCGATTCGCGGCGCCGGCATCAGTATGATCTTTCAGGAACCCATGACCGCGCTCAATCCGGTGCATCGCATCGGCAAACAATTGAGCGAAGTCTACCAGCTTCACCACAAATCCATCTCCAAGAAGGAGGCCTGGGATCGCTCGGTCGACATGCTTTCAAAAGTTGGCATACCTTCCCCGGAGATTCGGGTCGGCGAATATCCGCACCAGCTCTCAGGTGGCATGCGGCAGCGCGTAGTTATCGCCATGGCCCTCGCCCTCAAACCCAAACTGGTTATCGCCGACGAACCCACCACTGCCCTCGATGTTACCATTCAGGCCCAAATCCTCGAGCTGATGAAATCCCTCCAGCAGGAGATGCATATGTCTATTATCATGATCACCCACAACCTGGGGGTAATCGCGGAAACCTGTGACGACGTGGTGGTGATGTATGCAGGTCGTATGGCGGAAATGGGCTCGGTTCATCAAATCTTTGAAAACCCCCAGCACCTCTATACGCGTGGTCTGCTCGATTCCATCCCCCGGCTTGAGAATCCACGCAAAAGCCGGCTGCAAACCATAAAAGGTTTTGTTCCCGGTTTACGCGAACTGCCCACCGGAGCCAGGTTTGCGCCACGGTCCAATCATCCCGAGGCCAAATCCTATATGGAATCGGAAAGGTACTTGTCCATCCGGCCCGATCTCGTGGAAATAGAAGCTGGCCACTGGGTGGAAAACGAATCCTGCGTAAGGGTATTTTGAATACTAAAATCCATGGTCGACAAGATTTCTGATCCCGCTCCGGCAAATTCCACCCATCCGAGCGGAAATTCCACCCCACTGCTGGAAATCAAAAACCTCAAGTTGCACTTTCCGGTTAAGGGAGGTGTCCTCATGCGGGCCAGAAAGTTCTGCAAGGCGGTCGACGATGTTACCCTCTCCATCCAACCGGGGGAAACGCTTGGGCTGGTGGGCGAATCCGGCTGCGGCAAATCAACTCTGGGAAATTGCGTGGCGCGATTGAACGATCCAACCGCCGGTTCAGTTCGGTTCAACGGCACCGATCTGACAAAACTATCCCGCAAGGCCTTAAAGCCCTACCGCAAAGACATTCAAATGATATTTCAAGATCCGGCGGAGTCCTTGAATTCGCGGCATTCGGTTAGGAAGATTCTGGAGGAGCCCTTTATCGTGCATCGTATCGGGGACCCCGATTTCCGCAAGAAAAAGGTCGACGAATTGCTGGAGCAAGTGGGGTTGCCCTCCAGCGCAGCGGATCGATTTCCATTTGAGTTTTCCGGAGGTCAACGCCAGCGCATAGGCATCGCCCGGGCCATAGCGCTCAACCCCAAACTGATTATCTGCGATGAACCTGTATCCGCTCTCGACGTATCCGTGCAAAGTCAGGTTCTGAACCTGTTGTTGGACCTGCAAAAGGAAATGGACCTCTCCTACCTGTTTATAGCCCACGACCTGGCGGTAGTAAAACACATCTCCGATCGTATCGCCATCATGTACCTGGGGAAAATCGTCGAACTGGGGCAGGCCGACGACATTTATCAGAATCCCTACCACGCTTACACCAAAGCTCTCATTTCCGCTATCCCTATTCCCGATCTCGGCAAAAAGAGCAACCGGATCACTCTAAAGGGAGACGTGCCCTCCCCCATCGATCCACCGGAAGGCTGCGCCTTCGCCAGTCGCAGTTGGATGCCCTGCACCCAGGCAGAAGCCAAAGAACCTGGCGTCTTTAAGGAAATCAAACCCGGCCACTGGGTGGAACTTCATCCGGCCACCGTAGAGAATTACAAAGATTTCCTCTAGTGTGGTTTACGGGCTAGTATTTCGCCAAAAGACCAGGCCGTTTCCCCGCTTGCGTTTTGAGGTCGGTAATCCTTTTATCAACTGCAGCATGGCAATTGATGATTCAGTCTGGACCCAACTCCGCCAGGAAGGCGAAGAAATAGCGGCCAAGGAAAAGCTGCTCTCCAGCTTCTTGGAAGAGGTTATTTTGAGCCAAACTTCGCTCGAACGAGCCATCAGTTTCCACCTCGCTCAAAAACTGGGTTGTCAGAATATACCTACCATCACGCTATTTGACCTGTTTTGGCAAATCGCTCGATCGGATAAAATTTTTCAGGCCGCCATCCGCGCTGATTTAAATGCCATATCTGAACGCGATCCCGCCTCCAACGGAATTTTGGCCCCCTTTCTGTTTTTCAAAGGCTTCCATTCGCTGACCGCCTACCGCTTCGGCCACTCCATCTGGAAATCCAGCCGCAAGAGCCTGGCGCTTTACCTGCAAAGCCTGATTTCCGAACAGTGGGGAGTGGATATTCACCCCGCGGCGAGAATGGGCCGCGGAATTTTAATCGACCACGCTACCTGCTTGGTAATTGGTGAAACAGCCGTAGTGGGCAACAACGTATCTATACTCCACGATGTGACACTCGGTGGAACTGGCAAGGAGAGAGGCGACCGCCATCCCAAAGTTGGACACGGCGTGCTTATCGGCGCCGGCGCCAAGATTTTGGGAAATGTCAAAATTGGATTAGGCGCCAAAATCGGGGCTGGCAGCGTGGTGCTCATCGACGTTCCCAATCACTGCTCTGCCGCCGGTGTTCCCGCTCGGATTGTTGGCAAATGCAAAGTCGATCAGCCGGCCCTGAGCATGGACCACCACTTGCCGGACCCGGTATTTTAACCGGGCAAGTCAGACCAGGTTCACCGGGTTGACATCAAACACATCCAGCACGTCCTCACTCATGGGAAAGGCGTCGCGCAGCGACAATAACGCCGGCATGGTTTTGGAAACATTTTTGGTAAAATACCAGACCTGGTAACGGTAATAGTCCTTGATTTTTTCAATGGGGGCCGGAACGGGTCCGCGTATTTCAACCCAGCCGAGGTTGGCTTTCTCCAGATACTTTACCCACTGCTCGGCGTAAAACTCCACCTTTTCAGGATTCATTCCGCGAAACAAGTGGTGAATAAGGTTGCGGTAGGGGGGATAATTGTGCTCCTTGCGAAGGGCGAGTTCCTCGTCGAGGAATCCGTCAAAATCCTCCCGCCGCGCGAACTGGATGGGGCCGACATGGGGGGTAAAGGACTGTACCAGAACTTCCCCGGAAAGATCGCCCCGACCGGCCCGGCCGGCCACTTGCACCAACAACTGGAACGTTCGCTCGTGGGCCCGAAAATCGGGCAGGTGTAGCGATAGATCCGCATCGATTAGACCGACCAGGGTGACGTTGGGAAAGTCCAAACCCTTAGCGATCATTTGAGTGCCGACCAGGACGTCTATTCGACCACGCCTGAAATCGCTGAGGATTTTTCGAAAGAGGTTTTTCTTGGTCATGGTATCTGCGTCGATCCGAACGATGGTGGCCTGCGGTAAAATTTGCTTTACGACTTCCTCCACCTTCTGTGTGCCCGCACCCTTCCATTTGATTTTTGCCGACCTGCATTGGGGACACCGAAGCGGGGCAGGGTCTTCCCGGCCACACAAATGGCAAATCAGCTTGTCCTCCTGGCGGTGAAATGTCCGCGGTATGCTGCAATGCCGGCATTGGGCAACCCATCCACAATCGGGGCAAATCATGCTGCGTGAGTAACCGCGACGGTTTAAAAACAATATGGCCTGTTCCTTCTTCTCCACGCGATCGCGCAACATCGATACCAACCGCCTCGATAAAGTTACTGCCCCGCGTTGACGGATATATTCCTGCCGCATATCGACGACGTGAACCGTAGGCATGCAACGGTTATCCACCCGGTTAAAAAGGCGATCGCACAGATACTTTTTCGTATAAACGTTATAGAGAGATTCCAAGGAAGGGGTGGCCGATCCGAGAACACAGACCGCATTATTTAACTTTGCACGGTAGACCGCTACATCGCGGGCATGATAGCGCGGAGTCTCTTCCTGCTTGTAGGCGGGTTCATGCTCCTCATCTACAATGATGAGGCCCAGGTTATGCAAAGGGGCGAACAATGCCGACCGCGCTCCCACCACCACCGGGGCTTCACCCGAGGCCAAACTCGTCCAGGCATCCAGTCGCTCTCCACTGCTCAAATGGCTGTGCCAGACAACCGTCTTGAAATTGAAGCGATCGAGCCGTGCCCGAAGTCGACCAACCGTTTGCGGAGTGAGCGCCACCTCCGGAACCAGGAAAATCACCGTTTTTCCCGACCGAATAACCGGTTGTATCGCCCGCAGGTAAACCTCCGTCTTGCCCGATCCCGTGACCCCGTGCAGGAGATGGACCTGAAATTTGCCCTCCCGCAAGCTCCCACCAATGGAATCAACGCATCGTTCCTGCTCCTCCGTTAATTTAAACTCCTGGTTTTGAGCCTGCTCGGTTTCACCAAATTCATCAGCATATGCAACCCGCTCAACCGCTTCTGAAACTTCCCTGACCAGTCCTTTTTTAACCAACCCATCCAAAACGGATAGACTTACCTTAAGCCGTTTTGCCACCAGACTTTTCTTGAGGGGTTTAACCTGATCCCTTAAAAACTGATAGGCTCTCGCCTGCTTTCCGGCTCTTTTCTTCAATATTTCATAAGCATCGGGCGAAAACTTACCCGCCAATAGCAAACGCTTTTCCAGCTTCTGGCCCATGCCTTTCCTCACCGCGGCCGGGATAAAGGTTTCCAGTAACCGCTCAAACCCCGCCCCGTAGTAGTCGTGCATCCAATACATCAACGCAGTCGAATCACGGGTTAAAGCCGGGTGTTCCATGACCAAATCGTGTATATGCTTCAGTTTCTCCGGGGCCAATTGCCCCTTGTCCGGAAACTCCATCACCACTCCCAACTCCTGCCGGTTTCGAATTGGAATGCGCACCAAGCAACCCAGTTTCAAAGTGTCCTCCACTACCGCCGGCACGCGGTAATCAAGCAGTTTTTCAAAACCTCCAATCGGTAAAACTCGGGCTATTTTCGGAGTAGATGGCATTTCTTGGTAACAATTCCCGAAACTTCCAACATTGACGTGGGTTAGTTTGTTGCCTTGAATTTCAGAGTCTAGGCAAATTCACATTTCACCCCGTCACTACTGTGGACGTCGAATCCGGAAGAGAAAGTTTTAAATCCCACCTGGCTGATCAGGGACTTCGAGTAACCAATCAGAGGCTGGCAATCTATGATGCTGCCCTGCAATCCCACGACCACTTTACCGCGGAGGACCTGCTGGAGCATTCGCGTAGAATCGACCATACCGTCAGCCGCGCCACCGTCTACCGCACCCTGCCAATTCTCACCGAAAGTCGCGTAGTTCGGGAAGTCGATATCGGGAAAAATTATAAATTTTACTACCCCGCCCGCGAGGAGGAACCTTCACAAGCCCAGGTGATCTGCACGGATTGTGAAAAAATTTTCGAGATGGACGCCCCTTTTCTGGAGTGGTACGGACAATCCGTAGCCAAAAAGCTCGGTCTTTCAGTGGAAGATCAGCGGCTTCAGGTCAGCGCCACCTGCGAGCGCTTAAAAAGTGAAGGGTGCTGTGAAAATTGCGTGAATGATGAGCGATCAGCATAATTTCGAAATCACATTTTACGAAGGTATCCTGAAAAAGGCCCCAAAATTTGTTGAAGTCATCGAACTCCTCGGCGGACTTTACACCAGCACCGGGCGCATAGACGACGGCCTCAAAATGGATCGGAAGTTGGTCCGATTGAGGCCCGATAACCCGGTTGTTCATTACAACCTGGCCTGCAGCCTGACTTTAAAGCGCCGGCTTAGGGATGCTCTTAACGCACTGACCAAAGCGGTGGAACTTGGATACCGCGACGTCAAGTGGATGCGGGAAGATCCGGACCTCGAAAACCTGCGCGGTCACCCTGCCTTTCAGAGGTTGCTGGAAGATTTACAAGGAAAAATGAAGGAAATCTAACCCCCACCTATAACCTCCACCCCAAAAATACCTGAATTGAAGTTTTAAAAAGATTTTTGTTACAAGTTGAGGTTCTGCCCGAATAGTCCCTTCGGGGTCACCCCTTGCTACCGAGGCCGTAGGCCGACACCCCGCCATCTTGCATGCCAATTCGAGATTTAAGGTGCGACCCCCTCGAAAGTATAAAAATTGAGTCTCCCATGCCTGAAGTACTTGAATACGACCCGCTGGTAGTCTCCTCCATCGATTTTCGGGAGGAGCCACTCACCCTTATACAAGAGGAAATCCTGCAACTTAAACGTGAGCGAAACGCCATTATTCTGGCCCACAATTACCAAGTGGATGCCATTCAGAGAATCGCCGATTATGTTGGAGATTCCCTCGGCTTGTCCTACCAGGCAGCCAAAGCCGACGCGGACGTAATTTTGTTTTGCGGAGTTCACTTTATGGCGGAAACCGCCAAAATCATTAATCCGCACAAAACCGTAATCCTTCCCGATCTCGAAGCCGGTTGCTCCTTATCGGACTCCTGCCCCGCCCCAAGACTCCAGGCCTACAAGGAGGCCAATCCACATACATACGTGGTGGCTTATATCAATTGCTCCGCTGCGGTAAAAGCTATTAGCGACGTTATCTGTACCAGCGGAAACGCCGTGCAAATCGTAGAGCAGATTCCCCGGCATAAAGACATACTATTTGTGCCCGACCAGAACCTCGGTCAATGGGTAGCCAAATTAACCGGGCGCAGATTGAAGCTGTGGCCCGGAAGCTGTTACGCCCACGTATTGTTCACCATTCAATCGCTGGAAAGGCTGCGGGCAAAATTTCCCGGAGCTCCTATAGTTGCCCACCCCGAGTGCGTGGAAACCGTCAGAGATATGGCCGATGAAGTCTGCAGCACCGAAAAAATGTTGGGATTTTGCCGCGGCCACCCTTCCCGGGACATCATCGTCGTTACCGAAACCGGCATGCTGAATCGCTTGCGCCGGGAAATCCCCGGAAAACGCTTTATCGCCGGGCCCACCGACACCTGCGCCTGCAACGATTGCCGGTTTATGAAAATGAACACCGTGGAAAAAATGCGGGATGCGCTGGCCAATCTTTCTCCAGTAATCGAGCTGGACGAATCGATCCGTCAAAAGGCATTCCTACCCATAAAACGAATGCTCGATTGGAGCAAATAGACCCCACCCCCATTTTTTCTTCTGATCAATTGCGGTTCACCAGGTGCCGGACTAATTGTCCGTTCTTTCAATCACATCGAAATCTTTCAGGCCCAGGTAGCGCCTGAGTTTTGGGATGTTACCCGGTTCGGTAATGATATATTTTGCCTGGGCTAGCATGCCCGGTTCGCGGGTATTGGCCGCTACATCTGCGGCGTGCCGTTCCAACAGCGCGTTTAACTCCTTCACCAGCTCGGGATACTGGGAAGCCAGATTGGTGGTTTCGCCCAAGTCTGCCTCCAGGTCGTACAATTCGTCCACACCCTTGGCCGCTTTGACCAGCTTCCACTTTCCGCGGCGAATGCCGTCGTTTTCATAGTAAAGCACATCGTGAGGAGATTTGGCATTGGGTTTTCCCACCAGTAGGTCCAGCACATTTTTTCCGTCGATGGCCTTACCTCGTGGTAACTCGGCTCCAACCAGTTTTGCCAATGAGGGCAGCAGGTCGACCGTCGCGCCAATTTCATCGGATACCACCCCCCCGGGAAGGCTACCCGGCCACCAAGTTATAGTGGGTGTGCGCATATGGCCCTCATACTTGTAAACTCCATACTTGCCTCCGCGAAGCGGTCCCGAGCTCATCCCCCAGGCTCCACCGTTGTCGGACAAGAAAATAACCAGGGTTTTTTCAGCCAAGTCCAGATCGCGCAGCGTATCGAGGATTTGGCCCACACTCGCATCCACTTCTCCAACAGCCGCCCGATCGACATTGCCTTGCGCCTTAGCAGCCAACTGGGCTCTGGCGTACCTGGGCAAATGAACATAACTATGAGGCAGGTATAGAAAAAATGGATTGTCGCGGTTCTTTTCGATGAATTTTATGGCCTCGTCGGTAACGATTTCGCAGAGCAAAGATTGGTCGGCCCCGTCACTGACATAGGCTACGGTTTCGTTTTGCCGAATGACGGGCAGCGGGGGGCAGGGCTCCCTGGTATGCCGATGCCCCCTGAGATTTCCCGGCCACATATTATTGGAGTAGGGAATTCCAAAGTATTCATCGAAGCCATATTGCAGTGGGTAAAATTCCGGCTGATCTCCCAGATGCCATTTGCCGAAAATGCCGGTCGAATAGCCAACCGATTTCATCATATCGGCAATCGTGTGCTCCTCCGGGTGGAGCCCCCGTTTATCGCCCGGAAAGCAAACCGTGCCGTCCATGCCGATGCGGTGGGCGTAGGTCCCGGTCAGGAGCGCGGCTCTCGATGGCGTACACTGGGTGTTGGAAACGTAAAACTGCCGGTGAACAATTCCCTCCGCAGCCATGCGATCGAGGTTGGGTGTTTTATTTACCGTATTACCAAAAGGACCGATGTCGCCGTAGCCCAAATCATCGATAAATATCAACACCACGTTGGGCTTCCCAGCCCCCAAGGCGCCAGCGGCAAACCAGATGAATCCCAGCAATAATCCCTTAACTAAGCCAATAGGTGTTTTCATGATCTACCCTTACTTCATATTTTGTAACTACTCAGGTATCTTAAACAATCGTCCGCATGGATGTTTTATTGATAACCTATTACCAAACTGTAGGAGGGGGTTTATCCCCCGATGGCGGTGAGGCCATTTGGAAGATCTGGGGATAAACCCCCTCCTACAGTTCTCTCAATCACCATCCCATGAAAATTTTCTCGTTTCTTCTTTTTATCTTTTTGCCTTCATCCTTTATCCTATAAGCAAAGCCCAATTTCATTCTCATACTTTCCGACGATCTAGGCTATGGAGACCTGAGTTGTTACCATATTTTTATTACCCGGGAGACTACACCATTTCCACTTTTACAGGAAGTCTAGGATATCGCCCAACCTCTACAACATGCACCTCTTAAAACAATCAACTCACTCCAACGAGGCCCGCACCAGCGCCGGTATTTCGGAGCGTAGTAGAAAATTGGGGGGCTGTCGCGTTCGCTCGGTAGTGAGACAAGCGGGTTAAGCTAGTACTTCTTTGATTACATGCCCATGAACGTCCGTCAACCGACGATCCAAACCGTTATGATAATAGGAGAGTTGTTCGTAATCGAGACCAAGGATGTGTAACACAGTGGAGTAGAATTCCCAGATCGTGGTGGGATTTACTTCGGCTCGGCGGCCAAAGTCGTCTGTGGCCCCATAGCTGGTACCTCCCTTTACTCCCCCGCCCATCATCCAGAGCGTGAAACCATCAGGATTGTGGTCGCGGCCAACCGTTCCAATTTGGCGCGTTGGCATACGACCAAACTCGGTCGTCCAAAGCACCAAAGTGTCTTCCATCAATCCACATTGTTTTAGGTCGGTTAAAAGGGCGGCGGTAGGTTGATCGAAAATGGGCAAATGGCGTTCGTAATCGGCCTTCAGAGTTTTATGGGCATCCCAATTTAACAAACCGTCGGCTCCACTCGAGCGGGAGGCACAATACAGATTCACATAGCGCACACCTCGTTCGAGCAAGCGACGAGACAGAAGACAGTTTCTGGCGTAAGCCGCTTTCAGGCGGTTAGTGGAATCGGTGCCGTAGAGCTGATGAATATGCCTGGGCTCGCTTTTGAAATCGCTGACTTCAGGAGCGGACAGTTGCATCTGGGCAGCCAGCTCGTAGGCGCTCATCCGTGCTTGAAGGTCGCTTTCACCAGGCCTCGAGGAAGCATGCTTTTCATTCAAATAGTTAAGCAGCTCGCGGGTGCTCTGTTCTTCCCCATCATCAATTCTATCGGGAGGCTGAAGATTGCGGATGGGCTGGTGTCCCGCCATCGTTATGGCCTGGTGCTTGGCGGGAAGAAAACCATTACTCCAATTCGCTTTCCCGTTGGGCGGCTCGCCGCGAATGTCAGGTATCGCTACATAGGTGGGTAAATCATCGGCGATATGGCCTAAGGCATAACTGATCCAGGCCCCAGCACTGGGAAAGCCTTCGGTCGGGTGTCCGGTATTGGCAAAGATACAAGCAGGTCCGTGCGTATTGGACTTCGATTGCATGCCATGAAAAAAGGCCATGTCATCCACATGTTTGGATAAATGGGGAAGCATCGAGGAAATCATTTTCCCGCTTTGCCCGGCCGGCTTGAACTCCCAGGGGCAGCGCATGATCGTCCCGTTTTTCCCTTGGAAGGACACAAAGTTTTCCTCGCCCGGAAGGGGTTGACCATCGAATTTGTCGAGCATGGGTTTATGTTCCCACAGGTCCACTTGTGAAGCCGCACCGGGACAGAAGATTTGCAACACCCGTTTGGCCCTGGGATTATGATGGGTCATTCCCATGCCTGGCTTCCAGGAAGCAGCTGAAGTAGCCTGCGCTTTAAGGCTATCCACGCCCAGCAAATGACTCAGCCCGACTCCCATAAGCCCGGTAGTGACGTCACCCAGGAATCGTCGGCGGGAGTAATTTTGCAGGGAAGTGTCTAAGGGAGGCATCAATCAATATGAAGAAGTTCACTGGAGTTAAGAACCGCCCGGCACAATGCGCGTAATCCGTGGTCCCCAACTACTTTCACTGACCGGGCAAGCTCGTCCGCTCCTGGAGAGCGTTGGAAGGCAATTTTAAAAATGGCTGCCACTTGTCGATTGGTATGATCGGGAAAGGATTGCTCTATTCTCGATGCAAAACTTTCGGCCATATCCACCGTGAAACTGTGGTTCATCAGGGTAAGCGCTTGCAAAGGGGTCGTGGTTTGCGATCGCCTGGGAACCGAGAGCGTGCAATCCGGCTGATCGAAATCCGTCATCAAATCCACCACCGAAGCTCGCGCATTGTGGTGATAGATGGCCCGCCGATAAGTTTCCGGCCCATGTTTATCCAATGGAACGTAGGTGGTAACCGTGTCGAACATAAAACGATACAGTCGGAAGCCGGGACCACCCATGCTTTTGTTTAGCTTTCCCGACACATGCAGAAAAGTATCTCTGATTTCCTCAGCGGAGAGGCGCCGTGGTGGGAAACGCCAGAGCAAGCGGCTGTCCGCATCGACACTGGCGGATTTATCGTTCCAGGCTGAGCTCTGGCGATAGGCCTTGGAATTCATTACCAACTTATGCATGGCTTTTAACTGCCAGTTGTTTTCAATTAGTTTAGTAGCCAGAAAGTCCAAAAGGTCCGGATGGGATGGCCGGCCACCCATGTAACCGAAATCATTCGGCGTCTCGACTATTCCGCTACCAAAATGGTAATGCCAAATCCTGTTGGCCAGGACGCGTGGTGTCAGTGGGTTATCCGGATGGATCACCCATTCCGCCAAGGCCAGGCGGCGGTCAGATTCCTCGCTCTCTGCCGGCAATTGGTAGGCGGGAACCACCTGATCCAAAGCGGACAAACTGGCTGGAACCACCTGGTAGCCTGGCCGCATAGGACTTCCCCCCATAAAAATATGGAATGGCCCTTTTGCATCTTGCGCCAGCCGTGTTCCGAGAAAAGCGGTTGGCAGAGCTTCAACCGATTCGATTTCTTCTTTTAAAGCCCTGATTCGATGCTCAAGCGCCTGCACTTTAAGCCGCTCGCCTTCCGTCATTCCCAGTTGAATCAGGCGGTAATCCAGATGACCCATGAAATCTAGCTGGACTGCCTTATTGGGGTTGTCGTACTTTTTGGCTACCGGTTTTCGATTCCGGCCATGCGCTACTTCCCGCCATGTTTCTCCATCCGGGGAAACTTCAATACGATATTCTGCCAGGAAGATAAATTTCGCATGACCCGAAGCTCCTTCGACCCGAGCACTTGAGAAAAATACCCGGTCAATTGTGGTGGGCTCGGCAAGCTCGATGGTCAGCTCGGGACCATCGGCGAAATACCGGCTTCCGAACTTTCCATCGATTGTGAGCTGGGGTCCATAGGCGTCGGGCAAATCCTCCGCCCGTCGTGCCTTCCCACTAGCTTCCCCACCGTTGGAGGCGAGAGCGACATTGCGGGAATTTTCTCCGGCGGACCAAATTTCAAACTCGTCAATCTTGTGTCCTTTATTGGTAAACAGGTTCAGGTCCTGGGCCTGGCAAATAAGGCGAACGAATTTAGCCTCAACCGGTTCAAAACGGTCTTCGGTTCCGGTGCGGTGGATGGGCGGCCTGGTCCACTGGGATTCAAACGCGGCCAGGTTTTGTCGCGATCGCTGAAGTACCGCCTCCTGCAGTGCTTCAAGTTGCTGCTCCAGTTCTTCTACCTGTCGTTGTAGGGGTTCCAAGCGCTCTGCCTGCGCTCGTTTAGCTTCAGGAGTCGCCCAAGGCACCGAACCATGCCGAATTCCGGAAAAGGTGGCATAGAGACCATAATAATCCTCCTGGCTGATAGGGTCAAACTTATGGTCATGGCATCGCGCGCAACCCAACGTCATTCCGAGAAAGGCCTCGCCGGTTGCATTGATGATTTCGTTCAAGTGGTTGGCGCGCGTCTGAGCGGCTTGAGCAGGCTCCTGGTTGGGAGCTTTCTCGTGTGGCCCGGCCACGAGAAAAGCCGCCCCTATTTCTACGGCCGGAGCCCCTTTACCAAACACATCGCCGGCGATGTGTTCCCGAATGAAAAGATCGAAAGGTTTGTCTTCGTTTAAGGATTGGATAACGTAGTCGCGAAAGGGCCACAAGTCGTAGACGAAAAAATTGTGCTCGTAGCCGCCACTCTCAGCAAAGCGAACCACATCCAACCAATGCCGGCCCCAGCGCTCTCCATAATGCCGCGAGGCAAGGAGTCGGTCTAGGAGTTTTTCGTAGGCTTGAGGATCCGTATCATTTACGAAAGCCTCAACTTCTTCAGGGGTAGGAGGTAGTCCTGTCAGGTCGTAAGCCGCCCGGCGAATCAGACTTCGTCGATCCGCCTCCGGACTCATGGACAAGCCTTTGTCGGCTAGCTTTGCCTCTAGGAAATCATCGATGGAATCCAACTCCGATTCAGCGATCGGCTGGTAAGCCCACCAGGTTTTGTCGGCCTTGGATGCTTCCCTTAAAATGCGTCCTTCCGGCCATTGAGCCCCATCATCGATCCAGGATGCCAGGAGCTCGGCTTCTTTTTCGCTCAGAGGATCCCCTTCCTTGGGCATCTCCGGTGGATCTCCATCGTCCATCGGCAGGGTAATCCAATGCATCATGCTGTCCTCAGCATTCCCCGGAACCAAATAGCCTTCATCCGCGGCAAGGATGTCTTCCCGGGTCGCCATGGAAAAATCCCCCTTCCTCAAATTCGGGTTGTGGCAGCTCATGCATTTCTGTTCCAGGATCGGAGCTACCTCCGTTTGAAAGTCGACCGCATGGACGATTGCCATGAAGGGCTGGCCGGAAAACACTATGCCTGCCCAAATAGGCAGAAAATAGAATCTATGCTTCAAAGCGGCCATAGATTTAAAAGAATCAGTGGAGTATGCTTCAGACATACCCCTCTATAAAATCATGTGCCCAATTGGTTTGCCAAATCTAAAGTAAGCGGCCTTCACACCTTGAGAGCTATAATTAGCCTGTCCCTAATTTGGTCACATCAGTGCCGATGCGCGGGTCAAGCCAGGTTGACACCCTGCAATGCCCGTCGGGGTCATTCCTTGGCATCTTGCATGCCAATGCTTGATGCAAGGTAACAACTCAGGTCTCCATAGCCTAGATCGTGGGAAAGTATGAGAATGAAATTGGGCTTTGCTTCAAGGATAAAGGATGAAGGCAGAAGGATAATAAGAAGAAACGAGAAAATTTTCATGGGATGGCGCTTGAGAGAACTGTAGGAGGAGGTTTATCCCCCGATCTTCCAAATGGCCTCACCGCAATCGGGGGATAAACCCCCTCCTACAGTTTCGTAATAGGTTATCATTAAAACATCCATGCGGACGATTGTTTAAGATACCTGAGTAGTTACGATGCAAGGTTGTTATGTTAAGTGTCGTTGCACTCGGTACTGCGCTATGCTCCTTGAGGTGTCGTCGCATCCGCTCCTCGGTAGACCCCTTCCCCGCCTTCAAGGCCGCACCAGGGCCGATATTCCGGAGCGCAGTGGGAAATTGGGTGATGTCGCATTCGCTCGGTAAGTGAGCTATGCGGGGTAACTCTGTGTCCCCGGTGGTTAACCCCTCCTAAGGATTCAAATACCCTAAGCGCCGATTCACATTCGAACGTTCAGCCGCGCGCCAGGCAGCCGGGAAAATTGCGGGATCAATATCGAAATGCCAACCTTTCATGTCCTTGAGCAAAACCACGGAGTTTAAGGTAAGGAATGCATCCACCTCATTTTTGGCGTGGGCCAGCACTTCCTCGATGACCGGAGCCGGATCTTCAACGCCAACCAAGCCAAGAAATTCCGCGGCACGTACCCGAACCAGGTTCTCGATATCGTTGGCTGCCATTATTTTGGCTTTGCGGAAAAATGGTTTGGCTGCCTCACCAAATGAACTGCAGACGATTAGCCCCCAATAACGTGCCCACGGGTCCTCGGAGTTGAGAGCCTTAAGGAGTCCCTTGCGGGCCTGGCCAAACTTCTGAAGGCTCAGGTCGGCAATGTCTACCAATCCTGCGATGCGGTCACCGTTAGCACGTCCAAATTCAACCGGATTATCAAAGGCCTTTTCGACCAGAAAACTCTCGGGAAACATACTCAGGTCGTTGATGGACTTTACCTTTTTCGCTAGCCGCTGCCGCATGTCTTTCAACACACCGGCGTAAGCAGGATCACCAGCTAGGTTATTGACCTCGTAGGGGTCGGCTTCTACATCGTAGAGCGCCTCGGCAGGTCGCGGTTCGAAAAACTGGCGCTGGGCCTCATTAAGCTTACCGGCCTGATAAAGTTCCCACCATTCCATATAAGCCAACATGCGGTAGCGGTATTGATTCCACAGACCATCGAAGTTGAAGGGCTGATAATTGCGCATGTAGGTGTATTTGCCCTTTCGAAGTGTGCGCACCAAGTCGTACTTTTCGTCAAAGCGGTCGGCGTAACCAAAAGCCTCATCTCGCTTGTTTAGTTCATCCAGGGTTACGCCTTTTCCCAGGAATGGTTTTCCGTCCATATGAGGAGGAATCGCTACACCAGCCAGGTGAAGCGCCGTGGGCGCAAAGTCCACAAAACTAACAAAGCCTTTCACCCGGCTGCCCAGCTCCGCATCGACCAAATGGGCCCAGTTTTTGGGCACGTATACGACCAGGGGCACATGAAGTCCAGTTTCATAGGCATACCCTTTACCGCGCGGAAGTACGCCTCCATGGTCACCGTAGTAAAAAATAAAAGTGTCATCGAGCAGGCCATCTTCTTCGAGCTTCTCGATCCAATCGCCATGATGATCATCCATTTGCATCTGGAGATCATGGTAACGCGCCTGGGTGTAACGAAAGGTGGGCGTATCCGGATGATAGGGAAACGGAGTCACCGAGTCGGATAAAGTTTTATTCTTCACCGTCGCCATTTCTTCAGCAGAGAAGTGCAACTGCCCTTCATGGGTGATACCGGTGTTTTGAACATGGAAAAAGGGCTGACCTGGTTTGCGGTTGCGCCAGGTGGCCTTGACGGAAGATTCATCCCAGCCTCCTTTATCGATCACATTGTAGTCCGTCTTGGAATTGTTGGTGGTGTAGTAACCGGCCTGCCGGAGATACCAGGGATACATCCGCCCTCCATCCGGCATGGGCGCCATCTTCGAACGGCGGTGATACTGCGTGCCGATGCGCGGCCCGTAGACGCCCGTCAACAAGGTGGTCCGCGCCGTAGAGCAAACCGGAGCATTGGAAAAGGCATGGTCAAAGATGAGGCCATGTTCCGCCAGTTTTCTTATATTGGGAGTGGGAGCACCCGTATCGAAGTAGAGATCCATATAATGGACCGAATTGTCTTCAGAGGTCAGCCAAACGATGTTGGGTCGATCGGCTGCGGTGAGGTTGAAGGAAAACGCCATGGCAGAAACCAGGAGTAATTGAAGGGTAAACTTCATGATATTGGGGGTTAGTTATTAAAGAATATGGCCTCCGCCAACGCGGCCTCGGGAGATAAAAGACCAGACCTCAAAGAGTGGGAGAATGCGCCTTTATCCAGATTTCCGGACAAGGACGCGGTAGCCGAGCCAATATCGGCTTCATACCTGAGTTCTTTCGGGCCGGTGTATTCAAAAGACAGGTCAAAATCCCGACCCTCTTCTCCGTCCACCGCTTGGACGGCTATTTCAGTAAATGGCAGAGAAAATCTAGCCAATTTGGCACATTCGCCCAAACAGCTGCAGATCCAGCGTCCGAGCGCCCCTCCCTCCTGGATATAGGCGGGCGAGCAGGTAAGCGCCACATTTTCCAACAGATCTACCAATAAGGCAGGATCGAAGCCACTTAGCGCCTGTCCAATGGATTGGCGAATTGGCAGCAAGCGCGCATAACTCAAATTTCTATAAGCTTCGGAATCCTTGAGCTGCCCGCGAAATTCAGATCCCTCGACACTGGAATCGTAGATCTTCCGCTTGCAGTTGCTGATAAAATTTCTGTAGGCAGTATTCAAACGCGCCGGAGGTAGCCGATGGGCCCAATAGTAAGTAGGCAAATCGCTATCCAACCAGACCGAAACCTGGTTTTCCAGATACCCGGAATTCTCCATATCGTAGCCAAGAGTCAGAATTTCGCAGCAACGCATATCGCGGCCAAAGCGTCCAATGAAACATTCAGCATAAAGTTTTCCGGTCAGCAGGATATCGCTATCTTCGGCGGGAGTTGGGCAAAGTATGATTATGCGGCTGGGATAAACCCGAGCAAACTCATTCACCGTATTAAAGAGACTTTCCGCTTCCTCCCCGGTGGTTCCTAAACCAAAATGCAAAATAAGGTTCATATGCGATGCCCGAAACTCCGAAGGGGCAGATTGCCCCTTTAGCGGCTCGGACTCCCACATCTTGGCCAGGGTGGTAAACACCTCCCGCACCGGTAGCACCATGCCAGGAATAACTTCGAAAACAGAAGGCATTAGGGGCCGGGCTTTCGCCATTGATGGTTATTTTTCCAGACCAACTGATCCGACTCGAGCGGTCCCCAGGATCCGGACTGATATTCAGCCATGCCCCGGCTACCGCAAGTTTCCCAAAACTCCAGGATCGGAGTCACAATTTTCCAGGAAGCTTCGGTTTCATCTCCGCGGATAAACAAGGTGCTATCTCCAATCATGGCATCCAGAATTAACCGCTCATAGGCTTCGGGGGTGTTTGACCCAAAAGTCGTCTTATAGCGAAAGTTCATACGAACGGGCTGGGTCCGCGTTTCCAGGCCGGGAATTTTTGAATTCATCACCAGGGAAACCCCCTCATCGGGTTGAATTTGAATGACCATGGTGTTTGCAGAAAGGTCGAATGCATTGCTGCGGCTGAAGAGGATACCAGGGGGTGTCTTGAATTGAATGGCGATTTCGCTCACTCGACGGGCCATGTGTTTGCCGGAACGCAAATAGAAGGGAACACCTTCCCAGCGCCAATTGTTTATGGACAGCCGCAATGCCGCATAGGTTTCGGTGAATGAATCTTCCGGAATACCCGGCTCTTCCGCATAAGCCCTTACCTTTTTGCCACCCACCAAGCCTTCAGAATAACGGGCACGCACCACATCCATATGGTTGGGTCCCATTTCAAGCGGCTGGATCGCTTTCAAAAGTTTCACCTTTTCATCCCGAATCGATTCCGGGTCCAAGGAAACCGGTGGTTCCATTGCTGTCAGGCTCAGGAGTTGCATGGTGTGATTTTGAATCATATCCCGAAGCGCTCCACTTTGGTCGTAATACCCGCCACGGGATCCAACCCCCAATTCCTCCGCTACCGTGATTTGAACACATTCCACAAAATTGCGGTTCCAAAGTGGTTCGAAAATCGAATTGGCGAATCGTTGGACCAGGAGATCCTGAACGGTCTCTTTGCCCAAATAATGGTCGATTCTGTAGACCTGAGACTCCGCAAAGTGCTGATTTATGGTGGTGTTGAGGACCCGTGCCGATTCCAGATCTTTACCGAATGGTTTTTCAACCACTAGCTTGGAAGCCAGCGGAGTATGGAGATTGTGCCTGGCTAATCCACAGACCCCCAATTGGGAAACCACGTCGGGAAATACGTTAGGTGGGGTAGCAATATAAAAAAGGACCTGTAAATCCCGGCCAAGCTGTTTCTCAAACTCCACCACCTGATCTTTCAGTTTCTTATAACCCTCGGGTTGATCGTAGGGCCCATCCACATAACCCGTGTTGGTCCGCAAGCGACCCCAAATCTTCTCATCCAGCTCGCGGCGCGAAAATTCCTTGAGCGAATTTTCGGCCATCGCCTGAAAAACGTCATTGGCAATTGGCTTTCGGCCAAATCCAATGAGGAAGAAGTCCGAGGGCAGCAGGTTGTCCAGGCCAAGGTTGTAAATTGCCGGGATCAATTTGCGTTTGGTCAGGTCGCCCGAAGCGCCGAATATAACCACGACCGTGGGCGGAGCTCCGCGGTGTCTGCTTAAACCTTGCAGAAAAGGATGACGATTCCCTGAAGACATAAAATAATTAGGAGAAACAGGCTCGCAGGGGTCAAACCCGAATGGGTGTGCCCCGGGGAATTGGATTCTGCGTTTACAGCCGGCTTGGTTCCAGCCATTCTCGCTTCTGTCTTACCCTATGAATAGAAGAGAATTTACTAAACTGGCGGCGATTTCCTCCCTGGGTTTGACCACAAAAGGCATTCCCATCACCGCCGCTGAAAAACCGAAAGAAAAGTTTAGGCCCCTATCGATTCATTTGTTTTCCAAGCAGGTGCAGTTTCTCGGCTATGAGGAAATGTCCGAAGCCGCTGCTGAAATGGGATTTGACGGCTTGGATTTGACGGTGAGACCCAAGGGGCACGTACTTCCCGAAAACGTAAGGCGCGACCTGCCGAAAGCGGTAAAGGCCATGAATGATGCGGGCCTGCTTTCAATCATTATGGCAACGCGGGTGAACCAAGTGGAGGATCCCGTCAACGCGACGCTGCTTAAAACCGCCGCAGATCAGGGAATCCAATACTACCGCATGGGTTATTACACCTGGGACGATTCGAAAACCTGGCAGCAAAATTTGGATACCCACCGCCCAAAAATAGAGGGCATGGCTAAGATGAACGAAAAGCTGCGTATACATGGCGGCTTGCAAAATCACGCGGGGAAACGGGTTGGCGCCTACCTTCCAGACATTGCCTATTTGTTGGATGGATTGAATCCGACCTGGATGGGGTGTCAGTTTGACATCCGGCATGCCACCGTTGATGGGGGACAAGCCTGGCCGACCGGCATCAAATGGTTGCAAACATACATTTCCACCATCACCGCCAAAGATTTTATTTGGTTCAAGGATCCTTCAACTGGCGTATACCGGGTGAAAAATGTGCCCATGGGCCAAGGCATGGTCGATTGGATTCGATTTTTCAAGACGCTTCGAGCCTTTGGCAGGCATCCAGTTGTGTCTCTGCATGCGGAATACGATCTCGGCGGCGCAACCGGCGGCAACCGAGAAATCACATTACCAAAAATGCAAGTCCTGAATGCTTATAAACGAGACCTGAAGACCTTGCGCAAACTCTGGAAGAACAGCTTCGAAGTCTGATCCATTTTTAATGCGTCTTTTAACCATCCTCCTGCTGTTACCCGTCAGCCTAGCTGGGCAATCCTACGTTTTTAGCGGCGATAGTCCGATGTATCAGGAATTCATCGACCGGAAATTTCCCTTCTTCGAAGCTACTCTGGATTTGCGCGGAATCGCCCCCAAAGGCAATGACGACAACCTGATCCCTCGCGGAATCTTTATCCCGTTGGAAAATGACGTCTTCGTATGCTTCGATACCGAGCTGCTCCGCATGGCCGCCATCTGGCAGGGTGACTTCACTACCTTGGAAGGAGTCGCCATCAAATCTTACGCAAAACCTTTTAATAAAAAAGGCGGGGGACAAGATGCTCTTCCCACACCGCTGGGCCAAGTGACCGCGGCTACCGGACTTTATCCCGGATGGCACAAACAAGGTTGGATTCAGTACCGCGATCCGCGCCAACGTTGGTTGAGTGAGGAAGAGTTGGGCCGCGGACCCCTGCTGGAAAGCTACGGCCAATGGCTGGGAACGGAAGATGCCGGCCACACCGCCATACTGCACTACACCTTGTTGGGGGGAACCGTGCAGGAAAATTTCCGACTCGATACGATCGATGGACAATTGGCGGTAGTGAGATCCATTAGATTGGAGGGGATAAAGGAACCGGTAAGTCTCATCATAAATGACTTGGGAGAAGGAGCAACCGATCGCTACACAGTCAAAAACTATGACTGCGGAGACGGTATTTGCCAAGACGCAATCGTCTACCCGATTTCCGGTGGCGCGTCACCCGCAAACCGGGCCACGGTATTCGATTTTTCCTCCGCAGAAAAAACGGAACCACATTGGCCGGAGTCAATCGCTACGGAATTTGCCCTGGGCGAGCGGCAAGGACCCTACGCGGTGGACGAACTGCGTTTGCCCTACCCCAACCCCTGGGAAAGACGCATTCGTCCCTACGCCATCGATTTCTTTCCCAATGGGGATGCCGTCATCGTAACTTACGACGGAGACGTCTACCGCATTTCAAATATGGGCAAGGACGATTCGGCGGTGATTTGGAAGAAAATCGCCGCCGGATTCAACGAGCCCAACTCCATTCGCATTCGCGGAGAAGACATTTTCGTTTTTAGCAGACTGGGCATCTCTCAACTGGTCGATAAGGAGGGCGACGGCGAAACAAATTTTTATAAGATGTTCTGCAACCGGTTTGTGCAAAGTGCGGAACCGCGCGACTACCCCCTGAGCCTGAGCCGCTGGGAAGACGGTCAATGGATCATCAGTAAGGGAGGCCAACAAAGCGACTACCCGGCGCCACACAGCGGACGGGCCATGAAAATATCCGCCAATGGAAAAGAAGTCGATTTCTGGGCTTACGGCTTTCGCAATGGCTTCATGAATTCTATCCCGGAGAAGGGCCTCCTCGTTGCCAGCGACCAGCAAGGAACTTGGGTGCCGAGCACCCCCTTTTTTGTAGTCAGGGAAGGAACTTTTTATGGTTTTGAACCCGGCGGGCCTTTCCAGGCCGCGGAAGTCCAGCCGGCCGCCCTCTGGTTTCCCAATCACATCGCCCAGTCTGGCATCGATCCATTCTGGGGAAGCGATCCCCGGCTCGGCGGATTGTATGCATCCATCCTCTACATCGATTACGCCAAACCTAGCCTGCTAAAAATCATAGTGCCGGACGACGATGAACTGATTCAGGCCGCGGGTGTTCTGTTGGACATCGACTTTGAGGTCCCCTTGCTCAAGGGAGCCATTAGTCCGGCCGATGGTATGGCTTACATGGTGGGCTTCCAGATCTGGGACAGCTTTGCCAAACGCATTGAAGGCCTCTGCCGCCTCCGCGTCCTCGAAAAGACGGATCGATATCCGACCAAAGCCCAAGTATTTAAAGAAGGCGTCCTGATCGGATTTTCCCAAAAACTGGATGAGAAAGTGGCGGTGGATCCTGCTAATTACCAGGTCAGTTCCTGGGAATACCTTCGTCAAAACACCTATGGATCAGCCCAATACAAGGCAGATGGGTCGCCCGGATCAGACAGCCGTCATGTTCACTCCGTTTTATTATCGCAGGACGAGCAGTCGGTATTCATCGCCATCGAAAAAATGACCAAAACCATGCAGCTTGAAGTTCAGCACCACTTGTTTGGACAATGGAAAGGCGTCTATTTCACCATCAACGAGTTGCCTGGGGTTTCCCTTGCTAAGGAAGGGTTCCAATCCGTCGATTTTGCAAAACTGTTTGCCTCCGAGCCGACCCCGCGGACCGAGTCACAGAAGGAGGCGATTATTTCAGTCGCCCGAGGAGAGGAGGTGGCCACCCTCTATGGTTGTATAGTCTGTCATTCCTGGGACGGAACAACGGAAGGCAAAACGGGACCAACCTGGGGTGGAACCTGGGGTCAAAAAAGAACCTTACCAGATGGAAGCGTAGTTCGGGCCGAAGCAGATTACCTAAGGGAATCGATACTCGAACCGGAAAAATTCAAGATGGAAGCCTATAATGGAAAGGATGCGGGCATGCCTTCTTACAAAGGCGTTCTTTCCGACGCCGATATCGAATCTGTTATTGTGTTTATCCAATCACTGCAAAAAATTTAATCATGCCCGATTCCTTTAAGAAAAAAGCTTCTTTATTTGGTGGGTGTGTCATTTTTACCGCCCTGATTTTTGGTCCATCCACGGGTTTCTGCACACCTGGGAAAGATTCCATGCCCTTTGCTTTCAATGGCGGGCTTAAAATGTTCTATGACAACCGGAGTTATCCACAAGCGATCCAAACCGGGGATCAAATCTACATCGTTTGGCGGGCCAAGGACGGTATGCCCCACATTACGGTATACGACGAGGATTCCGGCTCCTTTGCCGAACCCGTAATGGTTTTAACCGGCTTGGAGGATTCCATTGATAAAAATAAGTATCGAAAGGATCACCATTTTGCCCCCATAATATGGATCGATAAAGACGACTACATCCACGTCATGTGTGGATGGCACGGCTACCGTCCGAAGCGGCCGCCATCTGGAATTCATTTAGTGTCGGAAAATCCCGGAGAAATTGAATCGTGGAAACCTTCTGCCATTCCAGATAAGAGCATGTCCTATCCACAAGGCCATCGGATCTACGATGACCAGAATCTGCTCTATTATCGCCACGACGGTCACCTGGGGTATTGGACCTATCTAATTACTGCAGAAGGAGGTAAGAACTGGGTGAAGCCCGAGGCGCCGGTAATCGATATGAACGGCGAGCCCCAGGATGGCGCCCACGCCAGCCACGCAGGCTCCTACAATACGACGCGCATCAGCAAAGACGGTAAAACACTGCACGTCGCATTCATTTGGAAGGTTGAGGATGCCGTATTGAATACGCGTTACGACGCCTACCTCCATGACTTCACCCAGCGCTATAATTTATACTACGCCCGGGTGGATCTCCCATCGGGGAACATCTATAACTGCCACGGCAAACAACTAGCGCGGCCTGTTACCAAGCGCATCGCCGATGAGGAATGCCTGGTTTGGGACACCGAACAGAGAGTGGCGGCGGTTGGCCCATCCATTTACCTTGATGAGAAAGGAAAACCGAGTTTTGTTGCCGCGGTTTCCCTGGAGACACCCAGACAGGGAAGATTTTATTACCTGCGGCACGATGGAAAAGATTGGAAGAAAACGGAGATCGCTAATGCGGGACACCCATTCGCGGCAAGCCATTTGGACAAAACCTCAAAGGGAAACCTGCGGGCGTATTTGATAACCGGAGACGGAGAAACCCACTACCCTACCGAGGACGAAAGCCATATGGACCTGCATGGCTGGGGAGACCGCATTGAGGTATGGGAATCCATCGATGGAGGCTCCAACTGGGAACTGAAGCATGACCTTACACCCGAGCCAGGCAGGAGATACAATAATGTAAAGTTTGTGGCCACCCCTGAAGGGGCCATTCTAAAAAACAAGCTGGTTTATTATGGTTGGGATGCAGGTAACGGCAAGGGAACGGCCTATTTGTGGAAAGGAAGGGAACAAGAATGAGGGTTTCTGCAAAATCGATGTCGTGGATGGCAATCCTTACCGCAGGCAGAAGTCTCAATTTTCTTCGATTACATATTGTCGATCAATGATGGTTGTGTAAACGTTTACACATGCCAACGAATTTAGCCATCGATGACGAATTGTTGAACAAGGCACTCAAGGTAGGAGGCCACAAGACGAAGAAGGCCACGGTCAATGAAGCCTTGCAGGAATACGTATTGCGCCGGGAGAGGAATAAGGTCTTAAAGGCCCTCGATACGGTTGATTATTACGCGAACTACAAGCCAAAAAAGTATCGGAGAAGATAATGGTTCTGGTGGATTCCGACGTATGGTCCGAAGCATTTAGGAAGGGGGGTCGAAAAAGCCGGGCAGTCTCCTTGCTAAAGGAGTTTGTCGAGAATGGCGAGGTAACGATGATTGGTCCGATACGCCAAGAGGCGCTTTCAGGAATAAAGGAAGAGAAACAATTTGAGGAGATCCGCGCTATGTTGCGGGCCTTTCCAAGCAAGCTTCTGGAGGATTCGATCTTTGAATTGGCCGCTTCCTTTTTCAATGTTTGTCGTAGCAATGGCATTCAGGGTTCTCACACCGATTTTTTGCTATGTGCCTGTGGCGTGGCGTGGAAGGTAAAGATTCTGACAAAGGATAAGGATTTTGCGAGGTATGCAAAATACCTGCCTATTGACCTCGTTGAAATATAGCCCGCTTGTCTACTTTTTGTCTATTGACCAGCCGGCCTAAACCGGACACGGCAACGTGAAACTTCCTGTCTTCATTCGGTCCAGAATTTCCGCAGAGCTCTCCACATATGGCGTTTAGCGGCAGTTACCAAATGACCTCGACCGCGTATTTCCGGAAGACAGGATCATCGGTAATGATGGGCAGGCTTTCAACCATGGCCGTTGAAATGAGTAACCGGTCGAAAGGATCGCGATGGTGAAAAGGCAAACTGGCAATTCCGAAAATATGGGACTTTTCGATCGGAAGCGAATCAATAGCGTTGCGTTTCAAAGCGGCCATTAACCGGGACTCAAAGGGCATTGCCAGTTTTAGCTTCCCCAGCGATTGTTTGATGGAAATTTCCCAGAGGCTCGCGTCGCTGAAGACCCGAACATTTTCCTCGGACTCAATCGTATCCCGGGCGGATCGGCTTAAGCGTTTATCACCCGCCAAAAACCACAGCGCGGTATGAGTATCGAGCAGGATTTTCATTCCGGCATATAACTCTCGAAGTCGTCCAGGGGCTCCTGAAAGTCATCCGCCATAAATTGCACCAATTCCGTTTCGCTTCCGAAGCGCGGTTTTACCACCCCTTCTTCAGAAACCGGCCTCAATTCAGCGATAGGCTTACCTCTGCGAGTGATTTGTATCGTTTCACCCCGGACCACTCGATCGAGCAAAGCGGATAGTTTGTTTTTTGCTTCAAAGGTCCCAATTTTCATGCCATTAATCTAGCTTAGTAAGCTAGATTGTCAATTCTCTTCAAACAAACCTTCCCCAGTGCTATAAACTATTAGCCTGTCCCTACTAATTTAATAATTTAATGTCCCTACTAATTTAAGGCCAAAAGCCCAAGCGACCTACGCCGCCTTGATAAGGAATTTCTGGGACACCACACTAAAGGGGCATGATTTCGATGTTGCGGAACTCGCACCCGTGGCTTTCCGCCTGCAGGGAGATGGTCCCACCTTGGAGAAGGGTGCCGTCGTCTTTTTGCGGGAGCGTGTAGCGCAGCACTTCGTTCCCATTGATGAAGTGAACGAACGCTTCACTTCCATTGACGTGAACTTCTATATGTACCCATTCGTTCCAGGGATAGGTTTTGGAAGTTGATTGGGTGCAGTGTTTTTTGTGCAGTTGCCCCTGGTAAACCACATGCGTTCCAGGAGTGCATAAATTCCCGGTGGTGCGCTTTGCCGGAGGTTCTCCACCCAGGATCTGCATTTCTATGCTGGTGGGAAAGGGCTGGTCTTTCCCCATGGATTGGGGAGTTTGGCCGTGCGCCATGATGCCGGTATTTCTCAGGGCCCAGTCAGGACCTCCCTCACATTGTTCACCGTAAAAACGGTACTCCATTCGGAATTTGTAGTGGGAAAAAGAATCCTTGTAGAAGATGTGACCAAAACGTTTATCGAAAGTGGCAAACTGATCGTAGCTGGTTCTCAGAAGACCATTCTCCACCCGGAACATATTTCCGGGATTTTCCCCCAGTTCGTAACCGGTGACTTTAACGGTCCAACCGTCGAGATTTTTACCGTTAAACAACGAGATCCACTCTTTCCCCTCGGTATTGAGTTCGCGAATGCGAATGTTTTTCCAGGCCACCGACAAGCTACCCGGTTCGGCGTCCTTGCTGTGAACCTGCAAGCCGATAAAGCCTTCCCGGTGATCTTGGTAGATCTTTTGGTGGACCAGATCGGATACCGGGTAACCGTTGATCCAGGTTTGAATGCGGGGTCCGTCGGCCACGATACGGTAATGATTCCAATCGTCTTTTTTGAAATGCGAATGCTGAAGGCGCTTTTGTTCTGGCGTCATCCATCCTCCCGCGCGCTCCCCATAAAGGTAGCCGGCATAACCGTTCGAGTGTTCAATTTCCACCTGAGGGCCATAAATCATCTCAATCTTCTTTCCCCGGGGGGTTTCCCACCTGGCCTTGGAGCGAATTTGCACGCCGGAGTTCAGGGTGCCATTCAGTTTGACCTCGAATTCCAGCTCGAAGTCGCGATAGAGATTCCAGGTCGACAGGAAGGTGTTATGGCCCGGGCCGTTGATACCCACGATGGCGCCGTCGCGAACTTCATAAGTGGCGTCCCCGCCGCGAATGGTCCAGCCATGGAAGTCCGTCCCGTTAAATAGATCGGTCCAGTTTCCGGAACCCTCCCCCGTTTCCTGAGTATAACCGGAAACCATGGCGAGGCTGAGGATGAAGACGTAGAATAGTTTATGCATGATGAATGTATCTCTTATGGATTAATTGCCGGTTTCTTCCCACCACCCACCTGGGGGTGACCAGTGGGGGTCCAGAACGGCGGCGTGTTGTTTTTCAAGGGCCGGTTTATTGACCAGTCTTGTTTTAACGCGATCCGCCTCAAATTGTTGGCTGCTGAAATTGGGGTTGGGCGTGGGGAATTTGGCATCCACCTCCACCAGCCAGGCCCGTAAGGTTTTAAACATGGCCTTTTCAAGTTGTGGATAGTTCCCGGCCAGGTCGGTGTGCTCACTAGGATCCGTTACCAGGTTATACAGCTCGACGTGCTCATCCTCATGGTAATAGATCAACTTCCAATCCCCTTCCCGGATGATGGAAGAAGGATCGCCCCGTTGGTTGCTGTAGTGCGGATAATGCCAGAAGAGCGGGCGGTCTTGAATGGTCTTTCCATTCAGCAGCGGTTTGAGGCTGGCGCCATCCAGATGTTGCTCCGGCAATAAGGGGATTCCAGCCAAGTCCAGCAATGTCGGAAAAAAATCGGTACCCGTGACCGGAGTATCCACCGTGGTTCCATTAATCGTGCTGCCCGGCCAGCGAATGTAATAGGGTTCCCGAATGCCGCCTTCCCACTGGCGCCCTTTGCCTCCCCGCAAGGGCAGATTGGAGGTGGCCTTGCCGTCTCCGGCCGAAACGCCTCCGTTGTCGGAGGTAAAGACCACGATGGTCTTATCCAACAGCTCAAGGTTGTCCAGGGTATCGAGCACTTGACCAATTGCGGCATCCATGGCTTCGACCATGCCCCCGTAAACGGGATGGTCCTGCACTTGACGGACGGGGGAAGTGCGATCGATGAGGAAACGGTCGGTCGGTTGCGGTTGAGCGGCTGCTTTGGCCCGGTATTTTTGCCAAAGCGCCTTGGTTGTCTGAAGTGGACTGTGCACGTTGTAAAAGGACAAAAAGGCTAGGAAACTTTCATCTTTGTGGTCCTCGATAAACTTTTTTGTTTCCGCGGCCAAGCGGAAGGGCAGGTATTCTCCCCGTGGTCCACTGTCCATGCGGGGATTGGAGTAGGGAGAAAAGTATCCTCCCGGAGGAGAGCCTCTGTGGTGACCCCCCACGTTGAATTCGAAACCATGGTCATCGGGGTGGGATCCTTCACCTCCGAGATGCCATTTACCGGCAAAAAAGGTGCGGTAACCGGCATTGCGAAAGGCCTCCCCCAGGGTGGTTTCATTGTGATCCAGTTGATGGTTGTAGATGGCCGGAAGCATGGGCGTGTTCCGTTTCCATTCCTCTCCCATCCTGGCTCCGATCCATTCGGTGATATCGAGGCGGGCGGGATATTTCCCCGTCATAATGCTGGCCCTCGATGGACTGCAAACCTGGCAAGTGGCGTACCCGTTGGTGAACCGAACCCCTTCGTTGGCAATGCGATCAATATTAGAGCTTTCGTAAAACGTGCTGCCCTCCACGCTAAGGTCTCTCCACCCAAGGTCGTCAGCCAGAATAAAGAGCACATTGGGACGATCGGCCGCGTTTGAGCCCAGGCAGAAAATCAGGACGAATTGAACGAAGAGAAAGAAGCGTTTCATCATCTCATCACAGTCAAATGACAGGACCCCTGCGATACAAGATGGTTTTCCGCATTTCAGCCTAGCCCGCTTTTCTCACTACCGAGCAAATGCGACACCCCGCCTACCGAGCAAATGCGACATCACCCAATTCGTGACGAGCGAACGAAGGTCGAACGCTGGTGTGGGCTTCGGATTAAGGGGTCAAACCTAGCATCCTGCATTAGCATGCACGATGCTTAGGAATGACCCCGACGGGCATGCAAGGTTTGACCCCTTCCCCGCGTATTTCCCAATTCCTAATTCCTAATTCTCCCTGCCTCCTCCCCTCAGTACCTCAGCATCTTGGCATCTTAAATTTTTAACCTTTAGCCTTCAGCCTTTAGCCTTAATTTTCCCTTTGTGCCCCTGTGCCTCCGTGCCTTTGTGCCTTCTCACCAGGTGTGACCCCTTCCCCGCGTCTTGCCCCGGCTTCCTTTGCTTGCCAAGGTGCCCAACCACACTAGGGTTCCCATCGTTCTGGTGAAGTATTTAAGCCTTCTTCTAATCGTTCTGGTGAAATTCAGCCTGTTTACCTCAGCACGGCCCAACATCGTGGTTGTTTTGACCGATGACCAGGGATGGGGAGATCTGAGCATAAATGGAAACACCAACCTCAGCACGCCAAACATCGATCGCCTGGCCCAGCAAGGCGCCTCCTTCGACCGCTTCTATGTATGCCCGGTTTGCTCCCCCACCCGGGCCGAGTTTTTGACCGGGCGGTATCATCCTCGCAGTGGAGTGTTCTCCACCAGCGCCGGGGGTGAGCGCATGGATTTGGATGAGCAAACCATTGGGGAAGTCTTCCAGGATGCCGGTTATTCCACCGCTATGTTCGGGAAATGGCACAACGGCATGCAACATCCTTACCATCCAAACAGCCGGGGATTTGACGAGTTTTATGGATTCTGCTCCGGGCATTGGGGTCACTACTTCAGCCCGCTGCTGGAGCACAATGGCGAAATCGTGCGCGGGAACGGATTTATCATCGACGACCTGACGGAAAAAGCGATGGATTTCATGGAATCCAGGGTTGAGCAGAAAAAACCTTTTCTGGCCTACTTGGCTTACAACACACCCCATTCCCCCATGCAGGTGCCCGAACGGTTCTGGGCAAAATTTGCCGGGGTGGATCTGGCAATGCGGAACCGGGACCCCCAGAAGGAGAATCTGCAACATTCGCAAGCCGCACTGGCTATGTGCGAAAACATCGACTGGAATATGGGTCGGCTGGTTGAAAAACTGGATGAGCTCGGTGTCACCGAAAACACCATCTTAATTTACTTCTGCGACAACGGTCCCAATGGCGCTCGCTGGAACGGCGGCATGAAGGGCAGAAAGGGATCGACCGATGAAGGTGGAGTGCGCTCTCCACTCTTCATAAAATGGCCGGCAAAAATCGGAGCCGGTAAGCAGGTAAATTCAATTAGCGCCGCCATCGATCTTCTACCCACCTTGGCCGACTTGGCTGGAATCGAATATTCCCCACTTAAACCATTGGATGGCCTCAGTCTGAAATCCATCCTGCTGGGTGACTTTAGTCCGGCGCCCCAACGCATGATTTTCTCGCACTGGCGCGACAAAGTATCGGTGCGCACACAACGGTTTCGATTGGATAACCATGGGCAGCTCTACGATATGGTTAAGGATCCAGGGCAAAACGCGCCCGCAACCGCTGATCATCCAAAAATTGTCAAAGCGCTTCGCCAAGCCGCGGCTGAATGGAAGGAGGACGTAGTCTCTCAACTTCACCAAGAGGAGCGTCCCTTTGTTATCTGCCATCCGGATGCCCCCATGACCCAGCTTCCCGCCCGCGATGGCGTAGCTCACGGGACTATCAAAAGATCGAACCGTTTCCCCAACAGCTCCTACTTCACCAACTGGACGGATACAAAAGATTCCATCACTTGGAATGTTCAGGTAGCCACCGCAGGTAAGTATGAAGTTACGCTGTACTACGCCTGTCCCGAGAAGGACGTCGGCTCTACCCTGGAGCTTCGATTGGCTGACTCCGTCCTGCAAACCACCATAACCGAGGCGCACGATCCTCCGATTATCGGTGCGGCAGAAGACAAAGTCCTTCGTCAGGAGTCTTATGAAAAAGATTTTAAGCCGGTAAACATTGGAACCATCGCCCTGGCCGAAGGGAATGGCGCCATAAGATTGTCTGCACTGGAAATCCCGGGAGACCAGGCAATTGAATTCAGGCTGCTCACCCTGCGCCCTGTCGATGGATAAGGGTAGGGGTGAATGTCACTTAGTTAAGCGCGTTTGTAGAGGAATATAGTATGGGCGCCAGCCGGGGTCATGCCGTAGAAAAGTGATGCCTTCCGAAAGAAAAGGGTCAGGTCTTAAAAACTGTATTCCGTTGTACTCCATACACTTTTACAAGACGACTGACCCTGTAAGGCATAACTTTTTACGTCTTGACCCCTTCCTTTTCCGATGTAGTCATATGTTCGGAAAATGGCTTAACTAAGCAGCATTCAGACCTGACCCTTTTCTCCCGCGTCCAATTTTGAAAGCTGGGATGGTTCACTTGACCCGCACCAATTTCATGATGCGCCCATCCACATTCCAATCCTGCACGTAGAGGTTGCCGTCCTCGTCCCAATAAGACCCATGGGTCCCGGAAAAAACTCCATCTTTCCAATCCTCCTGTTTGACATTGTACCAACCCATGACATCGGCGCCGGGATTGGCATTGTAGCCCAATACCGATATGACGGAATTGCTTTTATCGAGTATGACCAACCGGCCTTCCAGACTGGGGACGGACACATAGTCCCCCCGTATGGCCACGGCGGTAGGCCAACTCAGGTTGGTGGCAACTTCCGCCATAAAGTTTCCATCCAAATCGTAATGTAAGAGCCGCCCCATGGGCTGGTGATTGCGGTCGCATATCAACAAACGCGGCGGACTGTAACGGGTATCCAGGGTCATTCCATGCGGCGTGTGAAATTCCTTGAGACCATCGCCCGCTTTGCCGAAGTGCATGATGTATTTCCCATTTTTATCGAATTTGAAGATGATATTACTCCCATAGCCATCGGATAAAAATATATCGCCATTGGGGGCTACGGTCATGGCGGTCGGCTTCAGTGCCTGCAAATCGAGTCCGGACTCCGGGGGAAATCCCAACTCCATGACGATCTGTCCGCTACCGGCCAGAAATTTTACCCCAACCCCGCCTAAGTTCCGGGCCGCGTAAATATATTCAACGCCGTATTCCTCCCGAATTTCCATATCGTGCATGCCGCTGTGCGCTTCGTCTATAAAGGAGCGGACAACATTGCCGGCGGGATTAAACACCACCACACCTTTATTGGCGCTGGTGTAAATATTGCCGGCTTTATCGATGACTACAGAGCCGTGGGTTGGACCCAATTGCGACTTGCCGTTCTCATCGAGCCCCCAACCGGGAACGGTATCAAAGGTCATAATACCACTTCCTGTGCGGACCGCTTTAAGCGATGCCCCCAGCAGAATGGTGGCTGCGATTATTCCAACATACTTATTCATAATTTGATCTCCGTTTCTGTTTCACCTGTGGTTATGCACATTGGGCTGTTAACCAATTCACCACCCAGTCAGAAATTTTGGCTCCTCCTTTGCGAAAGCTGAAGTCGATTTTTTACCCAGATGGTTTCTAATTTCAGCTATCATAAAGTGACGACGGTTCGATTGAGCTGCCGGGAGGATTTCCCCTGGACGCTCGATTTATCCCATTCCCTCAACTCAAAATCAATCATCCTTTTTTTCCGAAACGGAACTCGGGTCCATTTGACTTCTGTTTGCAGAATATGTTTAAAGGTTCACCCATAAACCCGTGATTTGGATCACGATATGACATTTTCAGATATTATGAAGACTTTTCTATGTTTTGCACTTTTGTTTACCGGCCTGTCGTGCATGGCCAAACCGCCCAATTTTATCGTGGTTTTGGCCGATGATATGGGGTACTCCGACGCCGGCTGCTATGGTGGCGACGTTGAGACTCCAAACATCGACCGCCTGGCCTACAACGGATTGCGATTTACCCAGTTTTATTCGGCCGGGCGATGCTGGCCATCGCGGGCGGTCATCCTGACCGGTTATTACGCCCAGCAGGTTGGGATGGACCCCCGAAAAGGCCAGGAGTGGCCGAGCTGGAGCCGCATGCTTCCCTTGCGACTCAAGGAGAAGGGATACCGGAGTTACCATTCCGGCAAATGGCACGTGAAAGGGACGCCGGCGGATGCGGCGAGGAGTGGGTTTGACCGTTCCTATTGGACCCGGTCCTGGGACCGCTTTTTCAGCCCGAAACAACATTGGCTGGACGATGAACCCCTGCCCGAAGTACCCAGGGGAACCGATTATTATGTGACGATCGAGATGGCGGATCGTGCCATTGAGTTCCTCCAGCAACACGAAGACGAAACGCCCGACCAGCCATTTTTCTGTTACTTGGCCTTCTTTGCCCCGCATTTTCCGCTGCATGCCCTGCCCCAGGATATTGCCAAGTATCGGGACGCCTATTTGCAGGGCTGGGATGCGGTGAGAAAAGAACGCTGGGCTCGTGTAAATTCCATGGGGCTGGTCAATTCGGGGCTGGCCAAGCGACGCGGAGATATCTTTCCGCCATGGAATTTGTCTCAGAAAGACCTGGTAGAGCAAATTGACACCGGAGAGGTCGGCTTTGCCTTGCCGTGGGATGAATTGACGGCGGAGCAGCAACGCTTCCAGGCTACCAAGATGGCGATTCACGCCGCTATGGTGGATCGCATGGATCAGGAAATTGGCCGGGTGATGAACCAGATCTCGGATATGGGAGAAGCGGATAACACGGTATTTATTTTCATTGTCGACAATGGCGCCAGTGGAGAAATCATCAACCGCGGTGACAGACACGATCCCTCTGCACCCCTCGGTTCGGCTAGTTCCTACCTTTGTTTGGGGCCTGGTTGGTCGACCGCGGCCAACACCCCCCTTTCGCTGCACAAGCACTGGAATCACGAGGGTGGAATAGCTTCACCTCTTATCGTGCATTGGCCCAAGGGAATTCAGGCCCGCGGTGAACTGCGCCATGCACCGGGCCACTTCATCGACTTGGTACCCACCATCCTGGAGCTGGCTGAAGTGGACGCCGCTACCCCCCAGGCGGGTCCCGCCTTTCCCGGTCGCAGCTTAGTGCCCGCATTTGAGCGGGATGCGGACTGGGGTAATCGGGAGCTGTTTTTCGCCCATTCCGGCAACCGGGCTTTGCGCCAGGATGACTGGAAAGCCGTCATGCGTCGCGACAATGGCAACCGTTGGGAACTCTACCATGTGGCCCGGGACCGGGCCGAACTCAATGACTTGGCGGCGGCGCACCCCGACCGGCTTAAAAATTTGGCCTCCCGCTGGGAAGCGTTGAACGCGCAATACGACTCCGATTTTTTCTCGGGAATTGATGAAGCCCCGACCGAAGGGAAATAGGTCTATTCAAAGGAATCGCAGGTTGAGCGCATGAGAAGGGGTCAAGCCGGTCTTTGTACCGAGGCCGCAGGCCGACACCCTGCCAAAGTGTATGCAGCGCAACGTCGGGGTCATTCCTGAATGTCACTAAGTTAAGGCCAGTTATTGAAAAATTGTAACAACTCAGGTCTCCATAGCCTAGATCGTCGGAAAGTGTGAGAATGAAATTGGGCTTTGCTTCAAGGATAAAGGATGAAGGCAGAAGGATAATAAGAAGAAACGAGAAAATTTTCATGGGATGGCGCTTGAGAGAACTGTAGGAGGGGGTTTATCCCCCGATCTTCCAAATGGCCTCACCGCAATCGGGGGATAAACCCCCTCCTACAGTTTCGTAATAGGTTATCAATAAAACATCCATGCAGACGATTGTTTAAGATACCTGAGTAGTTAAGAAAAATTATCGAGGTCAGTCGTCTTTGTACCGAGGCCGCAGGCCGACACCCTGCCAAAGTGTATGCAGCGCAATGTCGGGGTCATTCCTGAATGTCACTAAGTTAAGGCCAGTTATTGAAAAATTGTAACAACTCAGGTCTCCATAGCCTAGATCGTCGGAAAGTGTGAGAATGAAATTGGGCTTTGCTTCAAGGATAAAGGATGAAGGCAGAAGGATAATAAGAAGAAACGAGAAAATTTTCATGGGATGGCGCTTGAGAGAACTGTAGGAGGGGGTTTATCCCCCGATCTTCCAAATGGCCTCACCGCAATCGGGGGATAAACCCCCTCCTACAGTTTCGTAATAGGTTATCAATAAAACATCCATGCAGACGATTGTTTAAGATACCTGAGTAGTTAAGAAAAATTATCGAGGTCAGTCGTCTTTGTACCGAGGCCGCAGGCCGACACCCTGCCAAAGTGTATGCAGCGCAATGTCGGGGTCATTCCTGAATGTCACTAAGTTAAGGCCAGTTATTGAAAAATTGTAACAACTCAGGTCTCCATAGCCTAGATCGTCGGAAAGTGTGAGAATGAAATTGGGCTTTGCTTCAAGGATAAAGGATGAAGGCAGAAGGATAATAAGAAGAAACGAGAAAATTTTCATGGGATGGCGCTTGAGAGAACTGTAGGAGGGGGTTTATCCCCCGATCTTCCAAATGGCCTCACCGCAATCGGGGGATAAACCCCCTCCTACAGTTTCGTAATAGGTTATCAATAAAACATCCATGCAGACGATTGTTTAAGATACCTGAGTAGTTAAGAAAAATTATCGAACCAAGGCCGGCGTCGGGGTCATTCCTTGGCATCTTGCATGTTAATGCTAGATGCAAGGTTGTTCTTCTGCGCTCCGCTTGTTGAGGTGTCGGCGCTTGCGCGCCTCGGTAGACCCCCTCGAAAGTAAACGGCCTGCACATCTGTCCAAAACCACCTTAACTTAGTGACATTCGGGTCATTCCTTGCAATCTTGACGTAGCTTGCGGAGTCAACCGATTCAAGGTTTGACCCCTTCCCCCAAGACCTGACCCTCTTCTTCCCGACAAGTCACGCCGTAATTCGATGTAGGCGAAAGGCATCACTTTTCAACGGAAGGCCGGCCTTGTTTTGAGGAGAGAATCTCACTTTCACGTTTTACACCGGCCGAGACTGGTTATCTAATCCGCCTTTTACACCCGAAAAATGAAAATCCGACCTACCTTCAGTTGTCTTCTATTAGTGGCCGCCTTTAGTACCCTATTTGCGGCGGATAAGCCGAATATCTTGTGGCTATCGACGGAGGATCACGGCCCCCAACTCGGGTGTTACGGAGATTCCTACGCCACCACGCCCAATATCGACGCATTTGCCGCCCGCGGCTACCGCTACACCAAAGCCAATTCAAACGTTCCGGTTTGCGCCCCGGCTCGCACCACCATCATCTCGGGTATGTATCCGCCAGCAACGGGCAGCCAACACATGCGATCGCGAGCGCCAGCCCCTTCCTACTTGAAATTTTTCCCCGTCTATTTGCAAGAAGCCGGCTATTACACCACCAACAACTCCAAGGAAGATTATAACCTGACCACGGATAACAAGGGTTGGGATGAATCCTCCAGGGAGGCCCACTGGAAAAATCGCCCGCAGGGAAAACCGTTTTTTGCCGTATTCAATTTCACCGGTACGCACGAAAGCAAAATTCGAAATAAAAACCCCAACCCGACCCACGACCCTGCCCTCGCCCCCCTGCCCCCTTATCATCCGGATACTCCCGAGGTTCGCAAGGACTGGGCCCAGTACTACGACCGCTTGACTGAAGGAGACAACTTTTTCGCGGATCGGATGGAAGAGTTGAAAGAAGCGGGGTTATCCAAGGACACCATCGTATTTTTCTGGGCGGACCATGGTTCGGGCATGCCGCGCAGCAAACGCTACCCGGGCTGGACGGGAATACACGTGCCGCTGATTGTACATTTCCCGGACAAATGGAAGGATCTGGCCCCCAAGCGCTACTCGGAAGGGGGAAGCTCCGATCGGTTGGTGTCGTTTATTGATTTTGCCCCGACCATGTTGTCTCTGGCCGGAGTAAAAATTCCGGACTATTATCAAGGCCATGCCTTCGCCGGGAACCAGCAGACCTCAGATCCAGAATATTCTTTTGGATTCCGTGGGCGGATGGACGAGCGGGCCGACTTTGTCCGCACTGTCACAAATGGACGGTATATTTACCTGCGCAATTATTACAGGCACCTTCCCCACGGGCAGTTTGTCTGGTACCAACAACAGACACCAACCACGGCGGTGTGGTATGAGAAATTCCACAACGGCGCATTGAACGAGATTCAGTCCGCATTCTGGAAACCTCGCCCGCGCGAGGAACTATACGATTTAAAAGAGGATTATTACTCGGTAGTTAATCTGGCGGAATCTGCCAAGCACCACCGCATAAAGACCAGGCTGAGCAAAGCTCTGGACAAGCATTTGTCAGATACCGGTGATCTTGGATTTTTGCCGGAGCCGATATTGAGAAAAATTATTTTGAGTGGAATTTCGCCGGCGGAATCCAAGCGGACCCAGTTACAAAACGCCCCCACCTGGGGTAACACCGTTTTGAGACCTCGAGACCTCGAAAATGAATTATCAGGCGAGCTGAGACATCCGCTGGCAGAAAGGCGTTACTGGGTCCTCATGCAGCTCCTGGCCAGGGGAGGTGGAATTGCCTATGATCTCAACGAGCACTTGCTAGAAAGGGCCCTGGACGATAACGAACCAATCGTCGCTGTGGCAGCGGCCGAGTGCCTGGGAACGTTTAGTTCCCGCCAGGACCTTCATCAAAGGGCCATTACCACACTGATGCAATATGCAGCCTTCCCCGAAAACGAGTTGATCCTCTCCATTCACGCCCTCAATGCCCTGGAACATTTGAAGGACCGGGGACGATCCCTGCCGGATGAGGCCAGTAGCCTTACTACCAAACATGAAGCAATACCCTCTTGGGCCAGGGCCTATCGTCCACAACTCATCGAACGACTTTAACCCGCATGTCGCACTTCCGAGCGAATGTCTTGCCCTCGGGGTCAAACCTTTATTGAACCAGTTCGTCGCATTGAGAAACATCGTCACTACGTGACTGGATGCCTCCGGCAACAGGATGGCACTTTGTGCCAACAGGAAAAACTTGGAATAAAAAATCTTGTTCGCGAAGCGATCCTGTTGCGGCGAAGCCGCATCAAGCGCAGCGTTGTTATTAATAGTATTTTAGGGAAGATAGGTATTTCTTTGCGCTCCATACATTTTCAAAGGCGACTGGCCCTGCCATCCTGAATGCTAATACCCTTCGGAACGACCCCTTGTCAGATTCAAGGATCAGGCGCTGGCCGCCCAGAATTTATGCACCTGGGTCAGGTCATCATGCATGGCCTGGTAAATCTTTTCCCTTGGCCATGATTGTTCGCGGTCTCCATGCTCGGCCCCACCGAGGTCATATTCAAAATGCATGGATACCTCGGGATGGATCCCGTATTTGCGCAATGCTTTGAAATATCCCACAAAATCGACCACCCCGGCGCCAACGGGAACGTTGATGACACTGTGCTTACCATTTCGAATTCCCCACTTAAAATCCTTGACCACAATGGTGCTGATGTAGTCTTTGAGCCACTCCAAACCCAACGGCCAAGCGGTACCGCCTTCAACCGTGGCGTGGCGGATGTCGAACTGGCACCCCAGCCACCTTGGATCGTTGCCCTCCAGCAAGTAGGCAATATCCGGCAGGTAAGAACCCACGTACATTCCGGAGTGATTCTGATAGGCTCCGTGAAGGTCGAGCTTTTCATTCAACTTTCCGAGTGCATCGAATAGTTTCTTGAAAGGATCCAGCGTCGCTTTCCAGGAGGGCAATTTCTTCCCCGTTATGCGATAATAGGACAGGCGGTAGTACTTGATCCCCTGTTTTGCAGCCGCATTTAGAACCTGCAGATTCACCGGATCTTCCGCGTTGTTGATACCCGATGCCATCATTACGGACTGCAGGCCTTCGCTGCGGATGGCCTCCACTGCTTTAGGGAGGTCGCGCTTGGCGTTTTCGGGTTCTACATGTCCCCCCGGCCGCACGGTCAGGTCGACGCCGTCAAAGCCGATCTCCCTGGCAACCTTGGCCATTTCCTGGTAGTCCAGGAACTGCAGGTGTTTGGAAAATACGTTTAGAGATAGTGGCTTAGACTCCTTCGCCGACTGAGCCGCCGCAGAAAAGCCCACGTGGTTGGTGGCGAAGCCAAGAGACGAAATGGCCGCAAGTTTGGTAAAATGCCTTCGGTTCATAACGTTTATGGCCCAATATGTATCACCCCCCTGTTCTGTAAACCCTGAAAGAATTATCTGGCGCCGGGGGGGAGAGGCCGGTCCGTTAAAGGGCTCTGACCTTGGCCTGAAATTCCAACGATCCGATCTCCAGAGCTACTTTCTTGAGCATGCTGGTAATCATTTTGCTCAGGTCCTCATTGTCGGTTCTTTTAGCCAGAAAAAAAAGCCGGTAAAGGTCTTCCTCATCGGCAATACTCGACAGAGTCCGCAGCGCCTCACGTGCGAGTATGCTGTTCTCGCCGCTTACAAACCTGAACAAACGATTTTTAGCATTGGGCAAATCGCGGTAAATCAGAGCCTCGATTGCATGGACCGCATCTTGCTCAGAATCGGAGTTTAACATTTTTTGTAACCGACTGTTCAAAGCGGTCCCGGGCATTCTTTCAATGGCGTAGATTGCAGCTTGTTTGAGGGCCTTGTCGGGGCCGGCAAAATATTGGAGCAGCAGGTCACTCGAACGCAGCTTTCCGTAAGTGGCGAGCGCGCGTATAGCCTGCACCTGGATGTCCATATTGCCTTCCTCGGCAGCCTTGAGCGCGAGGTCCTCGGCAACCCGTCCAGAAAAGGCGGACAACCCTCCCAGAACTATTCGCCAATCGTCGTTGGAAAGGCTTTCAACTTCGTCCTGCACCAGGAACTGCTTACCGTGTGCCAGCGCCAGGTGAATGGCAGCGCGGCGGAGATCGGGATCGGAACCCGATAAGCTGGAGCGGAGGAGTTTTACGGCTTGGCCATGCCCCAATTCGACCAGGCGCACTAAGGCAGCCTGTCGATTGGCCGAATTAATTCCCGAGGTCTGAATTTGCGCCAGCAGGTTATCGGCGGTGTCGTCCAGGGCAATCAAAGCGCGCTCCAAATCAATCCGCAATTCCGGAGCAGGTTTTGACCGGTAGGCCCTTTGCAGCGCCTGTGTGGCCTCGGCGGTCCCCATTTTTGCCAGGGCATGAATTGATTCGATGGCTAGCAGGGAATCATCCGCTTGCAGCATCCGGGAAAAGTAACCCAGGGTATCCGGGTCCTTCCTGTTCGCCAGTGTCCTGATATAAGTCTGCCGGGAGGCATCATCCGGCGCCTGGCCGATTGCTTTCTTCAAGGCATTGGAAGCCTTTGGATCCCCGATCTGTTCCAGAGCCTGACGAGCCAATTCAGCCAGAAATGCATTCTTGCCCGACATGATTTTACTTAATGGCGCTACCGCGCTACCGGTTCCCACCCGCGCAAGTTGACGAATGATATATTTTTTTGCTTCTTCCGACACCCCGGGTGTATCCAGGCAATCGAGCAAACCCCGGGTTACTTTCTCAGCCCCGTCCGGTTGGCCCGGCGCCGTCTCGTGGGCAACAAAAGCGGCGAGTTGGGCGTAAGCTTCGTATTGAAGTTCCGGATCTTCCTCCGCAAACCCCTCTACGATATCCAGCAGATCGCCCGTGAATTCGTCTGACCAAGACCAGGGTTGAAGCCCAATGGTCAAAGCAACCCAGAGCAAAAATTTCCAAAGCGCTTTCATCCTATTAAATTGGCGGTTACCCGATCAGGTGGTAGGGAGCGCGGCGGGGGCGCGTTTCCCATTTGACGGCCAGCGGATCACCCACGATTTTTTCCTCTTTCGGGTCCCAATCAATGGGTCGACCGAGGCGTTCGGAGATACCCGCCAGGTGACAGATGGTGGCGGTGCGGTGACCGATGCCGACGTGACAGATGGTTTGGTTGCGACTACGGATCCCATCGAGCCAATCACGGCGATGGTCTTCCGAGGCATACAGACGTTGATCGGTAGTTTTCAGGACGAGATTTTCCAGGGATGCCGGAACGGTGTCCAGTTTGTTGCCGCGGCTCACCAGCACCTCGCCTTCCTTACCCATGAATCGGATCATGTGGCCCCTGCCATCGTAACCCCGGATAATTTTCGTGCCGTCATCGTAGAGATAATACTGGTAGGGCTCGCCTTTATAACCTTTGGGGACGAAGTGAACGGGCCCGGATTCATCCCTTCCCAAAGCCCACTGGACAATATCGTAGTGGTGTGCGCCCCAGTCGCCGTTTTTCCGGGAGCCATAATCCCAGAAACGGCGCCAACCACCGCCGTAATCACCCTTGATCCGAAGTTCGTTGTAAGGTTCCCAGAGCGCTGGGCCCAACCAGCGTTCGTAGTTTAAGCCCGGTGGAACCGGCTCGGCCGGATACTGGGTGGGTGGAGGAAAATTTCCCAGGCGCACGGCGATGGTGTGGACCTTGCCGATATAGCCGTTGCGCACCAGTTCAGCAGCTTTGCGAAAAGCCCAATTCGACCTTTGTTGACTACCAACCTGCAGGACTCGGCCATAGCGTTGACACACCTCGCGCATGATTTTGCCTTCTTCGATGGTCAGGGTCATGGGTTTTTCCACGTAGACATCCTTGCCCGATTTCATGGCGTCGATGGAAATTTTGGCGTGCCAGTGGTCGGGCGTGCCAACCACGATTGCATCGATATCGTCTCGGGCCAGCATATCCTCGTAAAATTCATGGGTCGGGCAGGCGTCGCCTTGAACTTCTCTCACTTCCGCCAGAGCCTCTTTCAGTTTCCAAGTTTTGACGTCACTGAGGGCAACAACCTGCACGTCGTCCGCCTCGAGATGGTAGCGGCGGTGGCCATGCATGATTTTGCCGTTGCCAATCAAGCCGACGTTGATGCGGCTGTTGGGAGATGAGTTTTTGCCTTTCAGGCCCAAAAGCCTCGAGGGCACGATCGAGGGCAGACCGATAGCCGCAGCGCCGGCAAGAGATTTTTTAAAGGCTGTTCTACGTGAAATTTTATTCATGATTTTGGGGTAATGGTTTGGATTCTTGCCATGGAGTCTTAGCCATTGATGAGATGGAGTAGTCGAGAACTTCAAGTAATTTCGATTTAGTTAAAACGAATTTTGGCCAATTACCCAATACTGAAATTGAATTCTTGGGTAAGTAATGGCCATAAATCTTGACCCTGGCGGGGATCCGGAATTTCGATTGTTGTCGAATTATTTCTATGGAGTTTTACTGCGGGGAGCCTTTTGATGGGAAATCTCTTAAATTATAACTAAATCCGCCCTAAGTTTATGACCGCTAAATTAACGAAAAAAACTCTGTCAACTCCGATTTGGGCCATCGCCTTGACGGCATTTTGCTGCTGTAGCGCCTGGGCAAAGTGGGAACCACTCTTTGACGGAAAATCTCTGGATGGATGGAAAATCAAGAACGGCTGGGCGGAATACCGCGTGGAGGACGGGGCCATTGTAGGCAAGTGCGTCGCCAAGTCGCCCAACACATTTTTAGCGACGGAAAAAGATTACGGCGATTTCGTGCTGGAGTTGGAAGTGAAGGTGGATGAGGGCCTGAATTCGGGCATCCAGTTCCGTAGTTTGAGCTTTCCCGAGTACCGGGAAGGCCGCGTACATGGTTACCAGTATGAGTTGGATACCGGGCCGCGCGCCTGGACGGCCGGCATTTTCGAAGAAGCCCGCCGTGGCTGGCTGTACCCGGTCGATTACAATCCGAAGGCCAAACCGCTCTTTAAACAGCATGAATGGAATAAGGTGAAGATCGAGTGCGTTGGAAATTCGCTGCGAACCTGGTTAAACGGCAAACCGGTTGCCCACCTGGTCGATGACCTGACTTCCAAGGGATTCATAGCCCTGCAAGTGCATGGAGCCGGCAGCAAAAATGAAATAGTCGGCAAGGAAGTAGCTTGGCGAAATATCCGTATCAATACTGCTATAAAAAAGCCGACTCCCAATCGCAGCATCTACATCCGCAACCTGATCCCCAACAATGTGACGGCCGATGAAAAGGCCAAGAGGTGGAAGTTGCTATGGAACGGTGAGAATCTGCATGGCTGGCGTAATGTTGGTGCAGATACAGCGCCGGAGAAGGGCTGGATTTCCAAAGACGGCGTCTTAACTGTGCAGCCCTCCGGAACGGAAAAAGAAAAAGCGGGTGGTGATATCATAGCGGTCGATCAGTATGGAGCTTTTGAGCTGGACCTGGAGTTCAAAATTGCCCCCGGTGCGAACAGTGGGATCAAATATTTTGTTACTGAAAGCGGCAAGTCGGCCTTGGGGCTGGAGTACCAGATCCTCGACGACAAAAGGCACCCCGATGCCAAAAATGGTGTTGTCGGCAACCGGACTTGTGCTTCGCTATACGACTTGATCCCATCGGAGCGCTTCGTATCGCACCGGAATGTGCCGGTAAAAGTAGGTATTTGGAATCATGCCCGGATTATTGTTCGACCCAACGGCCTGGTACAGCACTGGCTAAACGGCTTTAAGGTAGTGCAATACCATCGCGGAAATAATATTTATCGGGCCCTGGTTGCCCGCAGCAAGTATGCCGGTAAGGAAGCATTCGGCCTGGCGGAAAAAGGGTATATCTCCTTACAGGATCATCGCGACAAGGTCAGTTTCAGGAGCATCAAGATCCGCGAACTCTAACCCGGATCCCTCACTACCGCGACCCCATTGACCCCTCATTCGGGCTGGTAAGGGTCGAGCAGGCGGAAAATGCGGGTTTTGCCCAATTTGGCAAAATTGGGTAATCCATTTTCGCAAGGAACCTGGACTTCGCCCTGAATCAGCGGGAGGGCATACTTTACAAATTGGTAGCTCATGCTGGTGCCGTCTTCATTGATCCAGTCGGTGGGTAAGGGTTTTACCGCATTGGCCACTTCACTGAGATCGGCCAACCCAGTGTGACAATCGTAATGATCGGATTCGCCCCGAACCAACGTGACCATTTTGTCGGTTATTCCGGCAATGGCCGCACGAACGGCAGCCCGGCCCGCCAGATATGCCTCATCGCCATCGGCCTGTGAAGCATGGGTGGCAGCGCTTCGCTGACTGATGCCCAGTTTGGCGGTGCGCGCTTTTAAACCCAGGAGGGTTTCGACCAGTTCGCGCAGAAATTCTCCCGCTCCTCCCAACTGGGTGTGGCCGAAAGCATCGCTGGCAGCAGAACTAGTATGCACGTAATTGCCCGCCTCGTCGACCAGTCCTTCGCCCACCACGATCATGCAGTAGCGCTCCCTGGATAAAACGCGCTGAACATCGGCCAGGAATCTTTCGGTACTAAACGCCACTTCCGGCAGGTAAATCAGGTGAGGAGGATCATTAGGTTTATCGCGGCGTTTGGCCAGAGATGCTCCGGCGGCGATCCAGCCGGCATTGCGTCCCATCACCTCCAGTATGGATACGAGATCGCCCTGGCCCATTGATTCGTGGTCACAAGCCATCTCGAGAACCAGGGTGGAAACGTGCTTGATTACACTTCCGTAACCCGGGCAATGGTCGGTTGCGACGATGTCGTTGTCGATGGTCTTGGGTATGCCGATCACCCGCAAATCGTAATCATTCTCCCGGGCCAGAATGGAAATCCTTTCAGCGGTACCCTGGGAATCATTTCCCCCGGCATAGAAAAAATAGCGGATATTGTGGGCTTCAAAAACCTGGAGGACGCGGTTAAAATCGGCGGTCTTTTTTAATTTGTATCGGCAGGTGCCCAAGGCTGATCCCGGCGTGTGGCGGAGTCCCCGAATGGCCTGTTGGGATTCTCCGGCCAGATCGATCAGGTCTTCGTTGAGGATTCCAAGAACCCCATTGAGTCCCCCGTAAATTTCCTCGATGCATTCGTAATTGAGAGCTTCGTCGACGGCCCCTGCGACGCTTGAATTTATGACCGCGGTTGGGCCACCGGATTGGGCCACGAGACAATTTCCGACTAGTTCAGACATCAAGTATTTCAAAGAGTTAGAGTGGGAAATTAGATATCCCTTTTCGGGCTTGGCAACCTTTAACCCGCATATCTCACAAAATTCGCGCTAGAGAATCTTACCCGGCCGATAGTTCATCGCTTCCGGGTAGCGGGCTCTGACTTCCTCAATGCGTTTGGCCAAGCTGTCTACCTGGTGGCGGGCCATGCCGGAAAGACGAGCCTCGTTTTCGAAAATGGCGTTGAGCTTCTCGGCACTGAGGGAAATGCGATCGTCGTCGGCGAGGCGGTCCAGCAGATCGTTGGTTTTGATCTTTCCGCATCTCAAGTCGCGGATGGTGGCCACGGCATGCTCCCTGATGGCTTGGTGGGCGGTCTCCCGTCCCGTCCCAGTCTTGACCGCTTCCATCAGGATGGTAGTGGTGCCGAGGAAGGGGAAGTACTTTTCGTTCTCCAGGCGTATGGCTTCGGGAAAGGCCTCCAACTGGCCAATCACGGTGAGGAACGTTTCCAACTGACCGTCGATGGAAAACACAGCATCGGGCAAGGCGACACGCCGGACAACGGAGCAGGAAACATCGCCTTCGTTCCATTGATCACCCGCCAGTCCGGCCGTCATATTGAGGTAGCCGTTAAGAAGGGTATGGAAGCCGTTGATACGCTCACAGCTGCGGCTGTTCATCTTGTGGGGCATTGCAGAACTGCCCACCTGACCTTTGGCAAACCCCTCATTCGCCAGTTCGTGTCCGGCCATGAGGCGGAGCTGCTTGGCAAAGTTGCTCAGGGCCGAACTGATCTGGTAGAAAGTAGCTACCGTTTCGAAATCCAAACTGCGCGGATAGACCTGCCCGACACTAGTGAAGACCGTCTCCATACCGAGGTGAGAAACGACCCTATGTTCGAGTTCGGCCACTTTGTTTTCGTCGCCCTCAAATAAAGTCAGGCTGTCGAGCTGGGTGCCTACCGCGCCCTTCAACCCTCGAACGGGATAATTGTCTGCCAGCGACTCGAGCCTTTGCAGGCCCAGCCACAGTTCCTCGGCAAACATGGCCAGCCGCTTGCCCAAAGTGGTAGGCTGGGCGGCGACGTTGTGGGTTCGGCCGGTAATGAGGATGTCCTTGAACGCTATCGCTTTATCGGTCAATCGAATCAGGGCTGCGGCAACTTTTGTGCGGAGGATCGACAGGGAACTATAGACCTGCAATTGCTCAACGTTTTCGGTCAGATCGCGGCTGGTCATCCCCTTGTGGATATGCTGGTGTCTGGCCAGGGCGTTAAATTCCTCGATGCGGCTCTTCACATCGTGCAGAAGTTTGAGTTCGCGGTCCCGAATGGACTTCAGGTCGACCCGGTCTTTGACCCGCTGGTAATCGTCGATGGCCTTCTGTGGAATAGCCAGTCCTAGGTCTCTCTGGGCCTTCATCACCGCGATCCAGAACCCGCGCTCCAGAATAATGCGACCCTCACTGGACCAGATTTCCTTGATGGCCGCAGAGGCATAACGTTCGGCTAAAGTGTTTGGTATCATTTGCAGGTGTGAATGTTAGATATCCCTAACCGGGAAATGACAAGCTTCTAACCCGCATGACACAGTTGCTCACTACCGAGCGAATGCGACATATCCCCAATCTTCTACTGCGCTCCGAAGTGAAAGATGCGGGCCAACGGCTCAAAGGTTCCAATTTCGGGCCAATTGTAGTGAATTGTGTTCGTTTACTTCGTTCGTCGGTCCCGTATATAAGACTTTCAGCTTACATCGCAGCGCTTCCATTCTTGGGCTGTGCCAACCTTCCCCGACCCGGTTCCACTCGATTTCGGAGAAAGTGCCGATCAATTCCTTCCAAAACGCAAAGGCAGGCGAACCGGCTAGAGCGTTCGGATCTCCAAGGCGAAGGCTATCGTAGTAAATAACCATGGGTATGCGCTCCAGCTTGAGTCGAATCATCAGACAGGCAGCCTGGATATAGGCGCCCAACAGATCGCCACTGGTCTCCCGGAAATACAGTTCGGTGGCATCGAGGGCCTTGATTCCAGCATTGGATAGAACGCGCAAGCGGATTCCCACCAAGGGTTCTTTTCCCGATGGCGACACAGAAACGGTCAATCCGCACCGTTCGATGAATCTGATCCCGCCAAAATAGTTGTGGATGCGACGGCGTTTGCTTCTGAGTTTCTTCAGGGCGGACGGGCTGAGCGGTTGGAGAATTCCGGAGTAATACGGATTGACAATTGGCTTAGAAAAATTCCGGGGGTCAGAGTTTCGCTCAGGTAGCCGAGCGAGAATGCCTCGCGGTTTGACACCGGGCAGCGGGGCCGCTGTGAAATTCGCCGATTCAGCGCCCAAATAGAAACTACAAACATTTTCCCCGCAGAGCGCGTTGTGAAAAGGCCTGTCGGCTGTGATCAGACAAGCGCGTTTATCTTTGAGCAGGGAAGTGTAGATATCCACGTCCGGCATTCCGGAATGCTCTTGAGAAATAAACTTCCACTCACCCACCAGAATTGATTTTGCTCTTGCATAATTTTGAAACCGGCTGGCGCTCTGGGAGGGAAGGGATTCGTCAAACCAGGCGGTGTCGAAAACGTAACGCATCCGATAGCCTGTTCCACGCCACTCGGCCAAGATGGCGCGGATACGCTTACTGATCCGCTTGGTTGCTGAGGGCTTCCATGCCTTAAGGATGGGAAGCCCCTGCTCTTTTCCACGCTCGGCCACCTGATCGAGAAGAGCCATCATGGTGGGCAGGGGCACCTCGGAAATCCTTTCCAGCAGAAACGCCAATCCATCCGCAACGGCTCTTTGATACCATTCGGACGCGACGGTCTGGCATTCAATTGCCAAGCCCTTAGGCGGATAAACCAAAAGCGGTAATTTGCCGAAGTATTCGAGGTCGAGAAATCCCTGCTCGACGCACCAATCCACGCGATGACTCACCTCAATCTGCGAAAACTTTTTCCAAGCGCCATAGGCTGGATTTTCGCGATGTTCCGGCCGAATATCCTTGGCCTGTGATCCACGCAAAATTTTCACCAGTAAGGTCCGTCCACCGGTGGTTATCAGTTCGTCAGCCGCACGAAGCGCCAGCGCAACCTCTTCACGGGAGAGGTGATCCACATCTCCGCTGTCCAAACGGTAGGCTTGTCTGAAGGATCTCCGGGGACTCACCAGCTTCTTGATGCAGAACGAACCAACTTTGTCAAAATGAAAGCATGCAAGCCCGCATGTCTCACCAAATTCGTGGCGAGCGAACGAAGGCCGAGTGCTGGTGCGGGCATCGAGCAGATTCGCGGGTGAAGCCGGGTCGACACCCTGCAATTCCCGTCGGGGTCATTCCTTGCAATTTTGCAGCCATGCAAAATTGCAAGGTTTGACCCCTTCCCCCGCGACCTATTGGTGCTCTCGGATAGTTTGCTCGATCGGGAGGAGATCCATTTCCGGCACCCCCAGCAGTCGTGCTTTTTCAACATAAGCCAAAGCTTGATCGCATTCACCCAGATAGCCCAGGGCCCAAGCTGCATCCTTGACCAGGTATGGATCGGATAGAGCCGATCTCAGACGGTTCCGAAGTTCCAGCCAAGCGGCCATAGCGTCCACTTGTTGCTCCGCAAAACGCTGGTTTTCACCGTGTATTCGCGCCCGCAGAAGCAGCCAGGAACTTTTCCAACGAGCCTTAGTCATACCGCGCTCGATTTCCCGGAATGCGACTTCGAGTTCGCCTGCGTCCACTAGCGCGCGAATCCAAGCGCGCCGCAAGACGATACTGGGATTACGCGTCATTGCTTGAGCGAGGGCTTCGACTCGTTCAAGGTGCCGGCCGAGCCAGGCGAGACATTCCTCTTCACCCAAAAACCAGTCGATCTCAGGATGCGGAGACCGGAGGGAGCTTCGCCAAGCCTCAAGTGCGTCGGGCCAGCGATGCTGCCGGGAAAAAACGCGCGCTCGCAGGGCATGAAATGTTGCTTGTGAAGCGGGGTTCTCATCTAGAGCGAGGCCCCGTTGCGCCATTGACTCAGCTTGGGGCCAAACGTCCGTATGCAGTAAGGCTTCGGCGCATCCGATAATGGCGGAGCGGGAGCGGGGCTCCAGTTCGATGGCCGCCCTGAAATCAGCCACCGCGGCTTGCCAATTGCCCAGTGAATGCTGCTCATAGGCCCGGTCAGTTAACAGTCTCTCGCTGGCGCCGTCCGCCTCCATGCGTTCGCTCAAAACCTCCACAACGTGGTCTGGACTTTTATGTCCCCTGGCGGGAAACACGATTAAAAATACCGTAGATACGGCGATGAGAAATTGGCGGCGCTTCATGGTAGAGGGTCATTGTCCTCAAATCCGAAAAACTTAAATTCCGCCGAACTGTTTTGAGGCAGATATACACCGGCCGGGCTCTTTGGAATTTCAGGGCCGAGGCCAATCTTGAACTCCAGCTCAGGCTGTTGTTCCTTGGCGTCCTGAAACTGCACCTCAATTTCTCCACCCGCGATTTCGATTTCTGCGTTGAGCCATTGGTCTGAATGAATCCCGGCCTTTTTCTCTTTGATGATGTTTTCAGCTCCGTCGGCAAAGCGGCTTACCCGAATGACCCCTGCCACTGGGTCGAGAAAGACGAGGCAAAAATTCTTGGGATCTCTATAACCGAAGACAAGTCCGGCGCCCTTTCCGTCTTCGCCTGTCAGCCGGAGTCTGGTTTCAAAATCGAAAGTGGAGGATACAAATCGGGTATAAAGGCCGACAAGTGGCGCTTCAGTCGCTTGGGTCTGCAGAAATTTGTCCGGGCCGCTTGGGTCTTTCGACACGCTCAAGCCCGACTTATTTCCAGCCACAACCTTCCACCCTTCGGGCATCTTACCAGGGCTATCTTCGGCAAAATTTAAGCGGAGTTCGGTGAGTAGAGAGATGTCGTGGATAGGCTGCCAGGGATTTTTGATACGAGTCGTGGTAACCTTCCCGCGTTTCACTAGGTTAAAAATGTCCCGGATTTGGCCGTGCTTGTTCAGCATGGTCCCGGTCAGGGTGTCAGCTTGCAGGTCCAAAAGCACGGAACCGTGCTCCAGGATGATTTCGCGCATTACTGGCATAGTGCCTCCTCGTCCGAGCGAGGTTCCGCCATGCCCGGCTACGATGGAAACCGAACCCTCATGGGGGTGGAGACCGGCGCTCTTCCTGTAAGGACCGTCGCCGCCCAAGCGACCGTCGCCGTCGTCGAGAATAACGCCCTGCGCTGTGGTCGGCGTATCATAGGCGCCGTCCATAAGCATGCTGCGTTCGTATATATGAGAGTGCCCGGTAAGGGTGAGGTCTACTCCACCCGCTTCCAAAATCGGCATGAAATTTTCCCGCATCTCCACCAACTGGCTTTCGCGGTCGCTGTCGTGGGATCCTTGGGTATAAGGCGGGTGGTGCCAGAATGCGATCATCCACTTGGCATTGGCCTGCTCCAGATCGGCACGGAGCCACTGAGCCATGGCGCTGTTGGGACTACGGTCGAGGTCGTGTGAATCCAGGCAGATGAAATGGACTTCTTCGATGTCGAAGGAGTAGTAGGCCTCGGTGCCGGAAGGAGCACCGCCTACCTCCGCCCGAGTGGGTACTACGTAGGCGTCGTAATAGGGGCCGATGCCTGAGATACCCCTGGAGGTATGGCCTTCGTGGTTGCCCATGGTGGGCCAGCAAACCGTGTTTCGAAGCGTAGTTTGATAGGGGGCGAAAAAGTTGTCCTGAAACTCCCGGTCGGTCCCATCACTGTAGGCCATATCGCCCACGTGAATGTAATGGTCGACTGGGTGACCAGTCCGGATGACGTAAGCGCGCATGGCGTCGTGGACCATGGCTTGATCTTTACCGCCGGTACCCGAATCTCCCACTACCCAGACTCGCATGTCTGTCGAGCTGCCGATTGGATTGTGGGTGAGGAAGTAATGATCCTCGTCGCCGCCAGCCAGCAGTTGATCGTCACCGTAGATGGCATAGTAGTATCTCGAGTCTGGTTGGAGGTTCGAAACCTGTGCTTCGTATTGATAGGTATTGGGGGCGGTAGACGGATCGTGATCGGCTTCACGTTGGGCTTTCTCATCCATGGGTTCCTGGTAAAGGCGCGGGATGCTGGCTGCGGCGTTTACATCGGCTGAAACTCGCAGAACGATGGCGTCGCCACTTAGCGCTTTTTGCCAAACACTTGGCGCGTTGCCATAGCGCAGAACCGGTTCAGATTCTCCCTCCGTCCGCCAGACCACGACGATCGAGTTCGAAGTGGCTTGCTGGAGATACGGGCCTCGCACAAGGCTTCCAGCCTCGACCCAAACCGCTTGGGAAATTGCCAGTGCGAATAGGAATAAAGACAAACGAATGATGGTCATGGGGAATAGTAACGGAAAATTTTAATATATGAGAGTCTGGACCTTCCAGTATACACAAAGGCAAGCTGCAAAAAGTTTAGCTGCGGATATCGCCTCGACATCTTAAAGCCGGGGTGATATAGGCAATCGTTTTAGAAAGTAAACTCGACCCCGACGGTGTATTTTGGGCCGGGGAGGTTGGCGTCTTCCACGAACGGGGGATAGCCCTGGTAGGAAACCAGCGGCTCATCGGTAATGTTGGTTCCGGTGGCGAAAATATAGACCCCTGAGCGTAGGCGGTAAGAAATTTCGGCATCAACCCTCTTCACTTCGCCGAAGAATTCATCGCTTTCGATGTCGCTTCCGAGACCTTCAATGTAATCGGACCGGAAGGTATAATCCACCCGTGCGCTGAATCCGCGCCAGGCGTAGTCGATCGTAGCGGTGTAAATCGTGTCCGAAAAGCCTTCCAGTGAGAGGTCAGTCCGGTCGGTGCGGTTGGGGTAATTGGCTTCGCTACTGGTAAAAGTGGCGCTTCCTCTCAGAGCTAACCCATTCCAAGGATCCGGCAGGAAATAGAGTTGCTGGCGGGCGATCAGCTCAATGCCCTCGTTGGTGGCAGTGGTGCCATTGACCGGTCGTTCATATTCCAAGTCTCCACCATCGGCCGGGATTGGGACTCCATCCGGACCTATTTCGTCAAAGTCATAGATTTGGGTGAAGGTAAAGTCCTCGATTTTCTTGCGGAAAAGCCCGACCGAAAACAGGCCCCCTTCATCAGTGTAGTATTCGAGCTGGATGTCGTAATTATCGGAAACGGCTGGTATTAGATCGGGATTGCCGTCCTCGATGTTTCCGTCGTCATCCTCCCAGCGCCCACGGGAAAGTTCCTCGAGCCTTGGCCGTCCGTAACTCCGGTTATAGCTTTCGCGCAAGATAAGGTTCTCCCGAAGTTCGTGACGACCGTGAATGCCGGGCAACCAGAATGCGAAAGAATTGCTTTGATTAACCGGCGTTACAGAGGGCACGTCATCCAGGAAACTCACAATCTTGTTCACATTGTCCCACTCATTGCGTTCGTAACGAACACCGGCGATAAAAGTGTGGGGACCCGTTTCATAGGTGCCCATGACATAAGCGGCAGTGGTGGTTTCCGTAGCATCGTAGTCAGCGACGTTACTGTCTTCCAGGGAGTCGTCTCCCACAAACTCGTAAAGCTCCGGATTGGTGCGAAACAGTTCCTTGCCGATTTCCGGCTGCACGTCGAAATACTTGGGCTTGCGCAAGACTACCGCATCGGTCACCTCCAGCACCTGCGCATAGGGAAAGTCTTCGTCCATTTCATACAGGTCCACTATCTCGTCGCGAAACTGGTCACTTTTCCTCATTTTGGCGCCCGTTTTCAGAGTGAACACGCCGTATTCAGCGGTAAAAGTATTTTCCCAATCAATCCTCCCGCTCAGGGCATCTTCCGTCTTTTCCTCGGATACAAATTCCAGTTCTCCTTCGGTCATTTGACTCAGATCAGTGGGATCCCCGCCGCCAATATGCCTGATTTCTACTTCTCCCCGGTTAATATCCCCCACGATATCATACTCGAAGACGAACCAGGGATCATCCGGTTCCATGACCATATTCAGCTCGGTATCGTCGATGACGATGTTTTTATTTCTGGAAGCGAAAACATCGTAAGTCAGCAGACCGGTGCCTCCTTCGTGGCGCCCTCCCATGGAATAGGTAAACAATTCATTGTAATCGTTTTCCAGTGTTCCGATCCACCCCCGCGAGGCTTCGCTGTTCTCGGTTCCGCGTCCATAGGTAGGGGTGAGTTCGGCATAGGTCTTTTCATCCTCGTCCCCATCATTGTCAAACGCCGTGTCGAGGTCGATATCGGTTTCATACTGAACTCCCTGCCGGTCGAATCGGCTGAATGATGGGCGGAAATAAAAGGAATTGTACTCATCGGTGCGAAAATCAATCGACGCGCTGATGGAGTAGCTTTCAGTCTCGCGGGTGTCGTGTTCCCAGTGGGAGGACTCCATGAACCACACCGGTTCGTCGTATTGACCGAGATTGAGTTCCGGATGCAGCTCGGGGGTAACTTGGATCCAATCCATGTCGGCATTGCGGTGGAAACGGTCCGTATCGTAGCTGCTGAGGGTAAAGGTGACTCCCAGGTTTCTCACATTTTCCTCTCCCACGCTGAAAAGATCGGAGAAGGAAAAGACCGCTGAGTGTCCCCATATATCGGGTACCTCGTTGAGAATACCGGACAACTTGAGGGACATCTCCCGGCCCTCGCGCTGGAAAGCGCTACGGGTGACCAGGTTGACGATACCCCCGATGGCATCGCCGTCACGGTCGGGCGTGGGGGCCTTGACTACTTCGATGTTGGTGAATCCATCGGCCAATATATTTCTGGGATTGAAATCGCGGTTCTCGCCCGAAGTGGGGATCCGGTTGCCGTCAATCTGGATGGAGTTAAATTCGCCGGAAATCCCACGGATGTTAATAGCGCCCTGCGACCCGTCCTGATCTTCATTCACCGTGATGCCGGGGAGGCGTTGCAAGGCCTGGCCGATATTTCCATCGAGCATGGCGCCAAATTGTTCTTCTGAGATCACATTGATGATGCCGGCGGCGGTTTTCTGCAGGTTGATGGCCCGTTCCTGCCCAACAACCCGTGGCACAACAACGAAATCTTCTAAATCGTATATTTCGCTGCTTAGGCCGACATCAACGATCAGGGTTTGGCCGGCGGTGACGTTCACACTTTGGACGGACGTCTCCAATCCTACGTAACTTACGCTCAGTTGCTGCGGTCCGGCGGGTACACCGGAAAGAGAATAGCGCCCTAAGATGTCGGTGCGGTCGACCGCGTTGGCGCCCTGCACACGCACAATGGCCCCTTGCAGGGAGCGACCGGTAATTTCATTGGAAACGATACCGGAAATGCCGCCGGTAGCTGTTTGAGCGGCGAGGTCGGGGGAGCCGGCCAGAACCAGCCCGAATAAGCCGGTTAATAGGCCTTTAAAAAGAGAACTTTTTTGCTTCATAATTATAGCGAGTCTAGAGTTTCAGGTGATCCGATCAGCGATCAGTGTTGAAGTTTATCCGAGCACAGAGTTTCCAGTTACCGGCCGGAGGGTCAATTTTTTTTCAAATGTTCACTCCCAAGTAACACGGGAAGTCCCAGTAACAGAAGACCCAGAACCACTAGGTATGCTGGATGAAATTCACCAAAACAGTGGTCAGTAATTCAAGGAGAAGGCTCGTATCCATGGGGTATCTATTGGGGAGCTATCGATGCCAGACACCTGACTCGGATGGCTCTATCCGGGCTATCGGCTCAAACACCGCACCACTAGTTCGCGCATGACTTCCAATTGTTCATTGGGTCGGCTGAGGGTTTCTTTAAATCCACGCATAAACTCTTTTTGAAAATCCACCAGCTCTTTGAGGGTGAGCCGTCCCAAGGGTTCAGCCAGGCGACCGAGGTACCAGGGATTTTGGGAAAACACGTTAAAGGAGGACTTTCCATTCTCACCCGCGTAGGCCTCGGCGTGCAAAGCGGCCGCCCGCTCCATACTCGCCTTGCTGATGCCGCGAGGGCCCTGTTGAATCTGATTACTCACCAGCAAGACCTTGAGCTGGATCATCAGTCGATTGCGGTTTTGCAGGCTGGTCAGCAGAGGACGGGATTCCTTGGCTATAAAAAAATAGCGTCGCAGGGAATCGAGGGCCCATTCGAGATTCAACGCATAGAAGGCCTCCACCGGTTCGAAAAAATCGCCCTCCCCGAAATTGGGCACGAGTTCGTTGAGCATTTCCTCGGTGACTACAGCCGTTTCGTCCCCCAGGTAAGTGGCCAGCTTTCGCACTTCCTCTACGGCGAGGCGGGCGTTGCCGTTTAATTTGCCCATGAGAATGGTGACCTGCTCGAACGGGATGTCGATGCCGAAGGTCTCACTTTCCCGTTTAATCAAGTCGCGCAGTTGCGCTTCCCGGTCAGCCGGTTTACCGGGGTCGGCCAGGTGATAGTCGGCATTTTTTTCGCACCATTTCGGGAAGGACCTGCGCCGGTCAACCGGGGAAGCGGAAAGAATGACCGAGACGGTCTCCGGATCGAGAGATTCCAGCAGTTCTTTCATACTTTCGACTTGGTTTAAGGCGCCTTCCGCCCGTCCGGTTACCGAATCGGCCAGGAAGGTGATGTCCTTGAACCAGATGACTTTTTTGTCACCGAAAAGGGAGAGGGTCTGCGTGGCGGATATGAACCGGGCTACCGCTTTTTCGACCTCGGCCACATTCCTAGCCGATCCCAGGACGACTTCGCAGCTGAAGGCCTCGTCCTCCACGTCCTTGCTCATATCCTCGTATACCCCCCGCGCCCGGCGCGTGACCCAGAAGTCGTCGGTTCCACAGACAAAAGTAAATCTTGGCGCGGTCACAGTGAAAGAGATGAGATTTGAAACGGCTATTAATAAAAGAGTGAGTTATTTACTCTTGGCCATATTTTTCAGAATGCGACGGCGGAGAATATCCAGCGCGGTGTTAACGCTGCGCTCGCGCACAATGCCACGGTTGCCCCGCAAGTTGAGGCGTTTGGCAAAGGAGTAACCGGGGCCGAAAAGGCCTACGAAGACGGTGCCGACCGGTTTTTCTTTCGATCCGCCCCCGGGCCCGGCGATACCGGTGGTGGAGAGCGCCCAGTCGGCGTGAAGTTTTTGCGCGGCTCCCTCGGCCATGGCGATGGCAACGGGTTCGCTTACCGCACCGTGCAGGGCGAGGTAGTCTTGAGAGACGCCGAGGAGCTCCCGTTTTGATCGGTTGGAATAGGTGACCAACCCACCGAGAAAGCAGTCGGAAGATCCGGCCACACGGGTAACCTCCGCGCCCAGCATACCCCCACTACACGATTCGGCCACCGCCAGGGTTTGTCCGTTTTGCCGGAGCAAGTCCAGCACGACTTCGACGATGCCCGGTTTGCCATGGGCCAGAAAATCATGATCCAACACCGCTTCACATTTGGCCGCTAATGCTTTGACCTCTTTAAGCGCGGTATCACCGGTGATAGATGAAAGGCGCACGCTGACCGTGCCGTAGCGGGCACAGTAGGCCACGTTGATATCCTCATGCGGATCCAGAATCGGCTTGAGTTTGAGTTCGAGGGCGGACTCTCCTATCCCCGAAGTTTGAAAGCCGATAACGGAGTCGGAATCTTTCAGTCGACCCGCTTGGGCCAACCTCGGCAAAATCTGATTTTCGAACATCGGTTTGAGTTCGCGCGGCGGGCCGGGAAGCATAACGAGCAGCTTGTCGTTTTGCTCCAACCAGATACCCGGAGCAGTCCCTTGGGCGTTCATGATCAAGTCGGAACCTTTGGGATAATAAGCCTGTTTTTTGTTGTTTGATCCCATCTGCCGCCCAAAGGACTTGAACTTTTCGCGAATGTCCGCCTCGACCTCATCGCTGTAGAGTAGCTCCAAGCCCAGGGTCTCGGAAATGATTTCTCGGGTGCGATCATCGGAAGTCGGCCCCAGACCACCGGTGGTAATGACGATATCGGATTCCTCCCAGGCCAGGGAGAAGTTTCTTTTTATTTCTCCCGCTTCGTCGCGGATGACGAAATTTCGATTGGGAGCGGCTCCCCGCATGGCCAGCTGTTCACCCAGGTAAGTCAGGTGTCCATTTCGGGTAAGGCCTAGGAGTAGTTCATCGCCAATGGTGATGAGATCGATGATGGGTGAGGACATGGGCAAACAGCTTGATTGAGACCTGCGGGCATTTATTGATTTTAAAGGGAATAACGTATTTCTTGAATCTGGGAGTTCTATTTGTTCATGCCGCCACCTGAACAGTCAAAGTTAAAGGAAAAGGTTCGTCAGTTGCCGAACGGGCCCGGTGTCTACTTGATGAAAGACAGGCTGGGGAGTGTGATCTACGTGGGGAAAGCAAAGAATCTGAAAAAGCGGGTAGCTACTTACTTTCAGCCCTCGCGAAAACAAATCGCCCATCCGAAAATTCGCAGCCTGGTTGCAGTGATTTTCGATTTTGAATTCCTGGAGGTAAAATCGGAAGCCGAGGCCCTTTTGCTGGAGGGCAAACTGATCAAGCAATGGAAACCCCGCTACAACTCCAGCTTTGTGGATGACAAACGGTTCCTGATGATCCGGCTGGATGAGCGAGCCAAGTTTCCCAAATTTCAGCTGGTGCGCAATCAGCGCGATGACACTGCCCGCTATTTTGGACCGTTTGCCTATGCCGGGTTGCTCAGAAAGACCCTGGCCGAAATGCGGTTAAAGTTCGGCATACTGCTCAACGACACTACACCCCAAAAGCAGGAAGACGGCGCCTACCGGCTATACGACGATGTGCGGGGTGAAATTTACGGATATCCCAACTATGTCACCCCGGAGGACTTCCGGCTACGGGTGGACCAAGCTTGCACCTTTCTGGAAGGAAAGGCCCGCGAGTGGTTGGCTGAACTCAAGGAGGCCATGCAGCGTGCGGCGGAAGCACAGAAATTTGAGCGGGCTGCTGAACTGCGCGATGTGGTGGCCGCCCTGCAAAAAACCATCGCCCGGGACCGCCGGTTCAAACGAGCGCCCGCCATCGTATCCGATAGCTCATACGGCATGAAACAGCTCAGGAAAATTCTGCATCTCCCCGTTCTGCCCCGCCACATGGAGTGTTTCGACATATCCCATATTTCCGGAACCTATGTGGTGGCATCGATGGTGCACTTCAGAGACGGGCGACCCGATTCGTCCCAGTACCGCCGGTTCAAGATAAGAAGTTTTATTGGCAACGACGACTTCAAGGCCATGGAGGAAGTAGTGGGCCGACGCTACCGCAGGTTGTGCAAGGAGAAAAAGGCCTTCCCCGATCTGGTGGTAATCGACGGTGGTCTGGGACAAGTGGGAGCGGCGATCAAGGCCTTTATGGTGCTGGATCTGCAGCCCCCTCCCCTCATTGGTTTAGCCAAAAAAAAAGAAACTATAGTTTTCCCGGATGAAAGGCCCCCCATGAATCTGATGCCGCAATCTCCCGCTTTGAAGTTGCTGCAACGCATTCGGGACGAGGCACACCGGTTTGCCAATACCTACAATGCGCAATTGCGATCGAAAAAAATTCGTGAATCGATTCTGTATGAGCTTCCCGGCCTGGGAGCGGTGCGACGTGGGTTGTTGATGGATCATTTCCGCTCGCTGGACCGGTTGAAGCAGGCCACGGTAGAAGAGATCCAAACGGTGGAAGGATTCGGACCGAAACTGTCCCGTCAATTATGGGAATTCCTGCAACGGTCGTTTTAGCCTGGATATCTCACTAGAGCCTATCCCAGAATCCGGGAATTGATAAACGAATAGAGTATGCAGGGCTTAAAATCTCTCAACTGCGCTCGATTCGAGCCTCGCTGCGTCTTTCAAGCTCACCTGGATTCAAAATATTCAGCTTAATGCCAGATTTCGGGCATGCGGCGGCCTTACCACTGCTGGCAGGTTCAGTTTTGATGAGAAGGCCGCGGGACTCTCGGCGTTAAAGCAGGACGAAGCAAACTTTGAGAGGTTACCGTATCAGTAGAATAAGTTTCATTATTTTTATTCATACCAAAGTCGTATTTCTTGGAAAAGGTAGGGCTCGATCGCCGAGCGAGCCGTTGTGAAAGCGGCGGTTTTGGCAAAACCGCCCTACCCCTAAAGCCTGATGTATAGAGGCTCTATTCAGGGCGAATCGAAGATCTTCACCTCCTTTCGCCCGACTTTTTTTGGCCTAATACCTTGTCCCTCAGTGGCTTAAGCGTCTGGGACAGGCTCTAACTACCGAGCGGAGGCGGGCTAAATGGGAATCAGGTGCGGCGCGGTATCCGAATCTCCTCCACCATCTTTTGCACTTTTTCGGGCGGAGGCGGGAACCATTTTGAGAGGGTGATGGACACCGCGAAATTCAGAAGCATACCCAGAGTGCCAATTCCCTCGGGCGAAATTCCCAGCCACCAGTTATCGGGGACATTGGCCTGGGGATTGATAAACTTAAAATAAATAATGTATCCGGCCGTGAATACGAGACCCACTACCATACCGGCTATGGCTCCCTCGCGGTTCATTCGTTTGGAAAAGATTCCCATGACCAGGACCGGGAAGAAGGACGCCGCCGCCAGTCCGAAAGCAAATGCCACTACGCTGGCCACATAATCAGGCGGATTCACCCCGAAATACCCGGCAACCACCACCGCTGCTCCGGCGGCAATTCGCGCCACGGTTAACTCTTGAGATTCGGTTATTTTTGGCAGCAGCATGCGTTTGAGCAGGTCGTGGGATATAGCCGACGATATAACCAGCAATAATCCGGCGGCGGTGGAAAGCGCGGCCGCCAGACCACCGGCGGCCACCAGGGCAATTACCCAATTGGGAAGTTTTGCAATTTCCGGGTTGGCCAGAACCATGATGTCCCGGTCCACAATAATTTCGTTGCCATTCCATCCGTTGCTTTGCGCGGTGGCGGTAAATTCGGGATTCTCATCGTTGTAGTACTGCATGATTCCATCCCCATTCTTGTCTTCAAACTTGACCAGTCCGGTCGATTCCCAGTTTTTGAACCATGCAGGGGCGTCGCGGTAGGCAGTGTTGGACACGGTTTGCAGAAAATTTGTGCGGGCGAACGCCGCTACCGCGGGAGCGGTCAGGTAGAGAATTGCGATAAACAGCAGCGCCCAAAATGCCGATACGCGCGCATCGGATACTTTTGGAACGGTAAAGAACCGAATAATGACGTGCGGTAATCCGGCAGTTCCGATCATGAGAGCGGCAGTTATAAAAAATACATCGATGGTGCTCTTGCTACCGCTGGTGTAAGCCGCAAATCCGAGTTCCGCGTTCAATCCGTCCAATTTATCCAGCAGGAACACCCCTTCTTCCCCCTTTACCTCGGCGCCAAATCCAATCTGGGGAACCACGTTTCCGGTGAGGGTAATGGCGATAAAAATGGCGGGTAAGAGGTAGGCGAAAATCAGCACACAGTATTGGGCTACCTGTGTATAGGTTATGCCTTTCATTCCACCCAGCACCGCATAGGTAAATACTATCAACATCCCTACGAACACGCCCCAGAAAATCTCAATCTCCAAAAACCGGGAGAACACTACCCCGACGCCGCGCATTTGCCCGGTTACATAGGTGAAGGATATGAATATTGCGCAGATCACGGCAACCAGCCGGGCCGTTTTGGAGTAATAGCGCTCACCTACAAAATCCGGCACTGTATACTGGCCAAACTTCCTCAAATAAGGCGCCAGTAACAAGGCCAATAATACGTAACCGCCAGTCCATCCCATCAGGTAGACCGAGCCGTCGCGGCCGAGGAAACTGATGATGCCCGCCATGGATATAAAGGACGCCGCAGACATCCAGTCCGCTGCGGTTGCCGCTCCATTTGCAATTGGATGAACGGTCCCTCCCGCCACGTAAAAGCCCCGGGTACTCATCACGCGCGACCAAATGGCTATGCCGATGTAGACACTGAATGAAATAAAAATAAAGAGATACGTCCAACCTTGTATGCTCATACTGGATACTCCTGTTTTTAGCCGATTAGATTTCGTAATCGCCGCCTTCCGGCTCTTCCTCTTCCACCCCGAATTCCCTGTCCAGGCGGTTCATCCAAATTGCATATCCCAGTATGATGAGCAGGAAGATGAAAATGGAGCCCTGTTGGGCCATCCAAAACCCCAATGGAAAGCCGGCAAATTTGATTTGGTCCAGCAAGTCCACGGCTAAGATGCTGAGACCAAAGGAGGCCACAAACCATACACCCAAAAGGAGAAGGAGGATTTTGGTGTTGGCCCGCCAGTATTGCCGGTGTGACAAAGAAGTTGAAGCCCTACCCGCTTCGGAGTTAATTTCACTCATGAACCAAAGGGTTTACACGTTGCATGATTAAGAAGTTTTTTCCCCTTATGCCGGACTCGATTATTTGCACAACGAAAAAAGCTCCCGGTCAGTTAGGTAGTTGGGATCAAACGGGAATGCCACTCGGGTCAAACGGCTTTTCCCATTCCCCGCCGGGGTCATGCCTGAATGTCACTAAGTTTAGGCCAGTTATTGAAAAATTTTCGAATCAAGGCCGGCGTCGGGGTCATTCCTTGCAATCGTGCATGCCAATGCGGGATTTAAGGTTGTTCTTCTGCGCTCCGCTTGTTGAGGTGTCGTCGCATCCGCTCCTCGGTAGACCCTTTCAGAACGCCCAGTCAGAAAAAGCTGGCTAAGAAAACTCATTTGGATATTTCGGATGTCTAACTATTTTAACTCCTATGAAAATTACGGACCCAAAACCCATTCACATTCTATTCTCTTTTTTGCTTATCGGGCTGTTGTTAGGGGCGCCGGCCGCGCTTGCCCAGGAGGAGGACCCGGCGCCGCCCAAAATTTCCATTTCCTTGCCCGGTGATGAAGAACCGGCTGAAAAACCCGCCGGTGAAGCCCCGGCCACTCCTGCACCAGTTGCCACAACGCCGACCCCGGCTGAACAACCGGCCGAAGAAAAGAAGCCCATTTTCACCCGAGAGGAACAGCTCTTTCTTATCTATGCCTATTATTTGGTATTTTCCAACCGTATCGATATGATTGAACTGAGCGATCAGGAGAAGAAAGCTTTTCTCGTCGGTATAAACCTGGGCCTGCAAAACAGTCAATTAACCGGGTGGGAAGAGCGAATTCCCGAGGTGCGCAAGCTCATTGATGAACGTTGGGCGCCCGTCTATAAGCGCCTGCAGCGCGAGCGCAAAGCCTCCACTGTCGAATTGTTTGCCGATTTGGCCAACCGGGAAGAGATTGTCAAAACACAGTCCGGATTATTTTACGAATTGATCAGTGAAGGAACGGGTAAATTCCCCACTGATAACGATGTAGTGAATGCTGAGTTTAACGGTAAACTGATAGACGGAACCGTATTTGAAACGACGGAAGGAAGCGGTCCGACTGCACTGGTTATGCAATCGATGGTTCCAGGTGTTCGCGAAGGCCTGAAATACGTGCGTGAAGGTGGAATCATCAAGTTGTGGGTTCCGTCCGAGCTTGGGTTCGGAAACGAGGAACGCCAGGGTCTCCCCGCTGATTCCGCTTTACTTTTCGAATTCACCATTCACGAGGTTGCTCCCATGCCTGAAGTCAAGGAGTAATTCAGGGCAGTTTAAACCTTATCCCTTCCACGGCATTTATTTAAAACATCGCCGCTTCCAGGTCATTCGCCTTCAATGAGTTACGGCGTGACAGGTCCGCCTTCAATGAGTTACGGCGTGACAGGTCCGCCTTCAATGAGTTACGGCGTGACAGGTCGGCAACAGGATGGCACTGCGTGCCAACAGGAAAAACTTTTTACAGGAGGTAACGGAGGAAACAGAGTAAGTAAAAACACACTCTTTGTATTATCCAGATTCACCTGTAAGATTGCACGCAGGGAAGAAGGGGGTTTCCAAAATGAAACATCGATAGCCCGGATGAAAAGGATTTCGGTAGACCGTTCCACGGGAGCGAAAGCGACCGACTACCAGCGGATGCGACGACACCTCAATAAGCGAAGCGCTGTTCCGAGCAAAGCGACACCAACATAACAGACCGGGCATTTTTTGAACCGGAAGATTTTTGCCCACTTATCCGGTGTATCCTGGTCATCCATGTTTCACTTATTCGTGGGAAATAAGAATTAAAATCTTGTTCGCGAAGCGAGTGTTCCGGTTCCGCGTTGCGGCCCGGTCTTGTCAGTCGCATTCGCTCCTTCGGAACTGTTGCGGCCAAGCCGGATCAAGCGCAGCGTTGTTAAAAATTGTGTTTTGAGCTATTTAGAGTCACTGAACCACTCCAATTCAAATCCCCGTAATTCCTTACTAATTCCCAATTCCTAAATCTTCCCGCCTCTGTGCCCCCATCCGTGCTATCCGTGTAATCCGTGGTTTATGTTTTTCATAATTGACCACGGATTACTCGGATTAACACGGATGAGATATTGATTGGTAAGTTGTCGCATGCGATCGGTAGTAAGATGTCACTTTCGCCTAATGCGCCATTCAGGGTTGACTCCCTTCCAGGGTTCTGAATCAAGATTCTTCTTACCATGTGTGGTCGATTTAGCCTGGTTGTCCCCGAGCGGTTTTTTTCCAAGATCTTTACCTTTAAAGACCTGCCGGAGATGCAGCCGCACTACAACATCCCGCCGGGAGTGGACATCTGGGCGGTGCGGGGAGATCCGGGCAGGGGCAAATCTGAAGTCGTCCGTTTGCGTTGGGGACTGGTCCCTTTTTGGTCCAAGGATCCTAAATTAGGGCACCGCATGATTAACGCCCGTTCCGAAACGGTCATGGAAAAACCTGCATTCAAGGCAGCTTTCAAAAATCGGCGCTGCCTTATTCCGGCCGATGGCTTCTATGAATGGAAGCGCGTCGGAAGCCGGAAGTTGCCATTCCACATTCGTATGAAAAGCGGCGATCCCTTTGCCATGGCAGGTTTGTGGGAATCCTGGAAGGGCCCTCAGGACGAGCGGCTTGAATCCTGCACCATACTGACAACTGGCCCCAACGCCCTTGTGGCCGATATCCACCACCGCATGCCGGTGATTTTACCGGAAGATGCATTCGGATCCTGGCTGAGTGAAGCAGCCGAACCGGCAAAACTGGTTCAATCCTTGGGGCCGTATCCGCATTCCGCCATGGAAGCTTTTCCGGTAAGCCCAATAGTAAATAGTCCAAAAAATAACTCTCCGGCCTGCTTGGAACCCTATGCTGAACCGCAACAGGGGGAATTATTTTAACCCGTAAAATTTTTAATCCGCCCAATCGACCTGAATTTCTTGGCCGAATTTTCAGGTATCCCCCCAAAATTCCTAATTCCTGATTCCTGATTTGTACTTTACGTGGTCTATGTCTTTCTGAAAAATCTTATCGTGGAAGTTCAGACGGCAGCCCATGAAAACATCTCCCGGCCAGGCAATGGGAACCGTTGGCGCAGTCTCCACGAGTCGATGAAGTGGTTGACATCTGTCTTTTGCCTAATAATACGGGCGGGCCCGTTGAAGGGGCATAAATGGATTGTTTCCACCAGCGTTAACTTTTTAAAGGGAAATTATGAACCGCAAAAAACCTTATGTGTCGAACAGGTCATCCAGCAGGGCATGGTTGCGGTTGGTGTAGGGGCGCATGTGGGCTATTATTCCCTGATCCTTGCCAAGGGAGTTGGAAAAACCGGGGCGGTTTATTCCTTCGAACCTAGAAAACGGACCGATCCTTTTTAAAAAAACACATTCGAATCAATAACGTCCGCAATATCGAAGTATTTCCTGATTGTCTGGGTGACTGCCTGGGCATGGTTGGTTTTGAAACCCGGACGGGCACGGGCACGGGTCATGTGTCGATGCGTGGAAATGTGAAAGTTTCGATGAAAACCCTCGACCATTTAGTCGAATTGGGAAAAGTAGCCTCTCCGGATGTGTTGAAAATCGATGTCGAGGGGTCTGAAATGCTGGTGCTCAGGGGGGCAAGAAACACCATCGAAGACAAGAAGCCTATTATAATTTTAGCGGTTCATTCGGATGATCTAGAAGAGCAATGCCGGCGTTTTCTGGAACCGCTTGGTTATACTTTCCAAAACCTGGAACAAAAAACGGGAGACAAAGAATTCTTATTGAAGCCTTTCTGAGGCATGATCCAAGAGGGCAGTCGAGGTAAGTCCTGCTTCTTTTTTTCAGCGAAGTGCTTGACTATTGGTTACCTGGCATCCTAGCATCTACCCGTTAACCTTAATTCGGACGACTTCTAACCCCGTTTTACTATGAACGCGCTCTCGTTTTACCCCAAACGTTCGGTATTTGCCCTATTGGCCGTGGCTTTGCCGCTCACTACTGTCACTTACGCACAAGATGAGGAGGACGATAGCATATTCGACCTCTCTGCCTTTACCATTCAGGAAGATGAAGCGGTAGGCTATCAGGCCCTATCGACCCTGGCCGGGACCCGGATTAAAACGGACCTACGCGACGTGGGAGCCTCCATCCAGGTGATCACCGAGCAATTTTTGGAGGACACCGGCGCCACCGATGGAGCCACCCTCCTCTCCTACGGTTTGAACACCGAAGCATTGGGTGAGCATGGAAACTTCGCGCAAAAAGTAGGTGACGGCAGAGTGTCGTCGAAACAACCCCACATCTCAGCCCAGCGGGTCCGGGGATTGCCAGGTCCCGGCGGTGCGGCCACCCTCACGCGGGATTTCTTCATCACCGATATGCCTTTCGATTCCTACAACACCACCGCGGTCACCATTAACCGTGGTCCCAACGCCCTGCTCTTTGGCACGGGCAAATCCGGAGGCATTATCAACAACGCCACTATTCAGGCCACCACGTCGCAAAATTTCGGTGAGATTAAGCTCCGCATCGGTCAAAATGGATCCCATAGAGAATCGCTGGACTACAATGCGGTGCTGGTGCAGGATCGGGTAGCGGTGCGAGTTGCCCTACTGAATGAGGAGCAGCAATTTCACCAGCGGCCGGCCTATCAGGAAGACCAGCGATTTTTTGCCGCCCTGACCGCCGTGTTGTTTGAAAATGAGAATTCCGACGTATTGGGCCCGACCCTATTAAGGGCCAATATTGAAACAGCGGATTTGGACGGAACTCCGGTGAAGGTTTTGCCTCCCCCAGACCAGATGAGCGACTGGTGGAGTGTATCGCGCCATGCGCAATATGTAGGGCAAGTCGAGGCCGAAACCGGATATGACATTCCTGACTACGTCGATGGCTCAAGTGATAAGGACGGCACGTTTATATCCCAGTATACCCATGGCGATACTAGCCCCTCTCCCTGCTGCTCACATAGCAATGGTGCGGTGCTCCAAGCTGGCGGTTGGGGCGCCAGCCTTACCTTTGCCGATATGAACAGCCCCGACCCGACCGTCGGTGCTGGATCGGATGTGAACGGGTTTTTCGAATACATCGCCTGGAATGGTTGGGGACACAGTTACATACACACCTATTCGGACAGCATTTATAGAAATGGCGGCAATGGACCTTGGCGAAGGGGTTACGGTCCCAACAACACAGGGGTACCCACCCTGAATGACAGGAACGTTCTGGACAATACCAAGGTTCTGCTAGGCGGTAACCTCAACCGATCGACCAGCACTTTCGACGCCTCCAACATCACCGTGGAACAACAACTGTTCAACGGCAAGGGAGGAATCGAATTTGTTTACGATGAACAGGAGTATTATAACAAATCCCTCTTCCCCTATGGGGACTGGTTTGGGATACAAATCGACATCATGGAGTACCTTCCCAATGAACAGCCCAATCCCAATGTGGGTCGACCCGTCATGGCCGCCGAAATAGAAAAAAGGCAAAACACGTGGAACAGGGAAGCCGAACGCGTGACCGCTTTCTATGAATTCGACTTCACCGAACAGGAAGGAGCACTGGCTTGGCTGGGCAAACATATTTTCACCGGCCTGTGGAACGAACAGGAAATCAATTTCCTCGATCTGGATAATCGCAATCGCTGGGGTATTGCTGACAGCAATGCTCCCACCACCCATACGGTGAGAGACATCTTTGGCGGAGGCCTGATTTCCCGGAGCGGTGACCGTGCCGCCCTGTTAAAATATTATCTCGGGCCCGATTTGAGGGGCGTTTCCCGCTTCGAAGATGTGCGGCTCACCGAATACACCAGTGCACGAATCCCCGATGACAACACCGATTGGTTACTCGGCTGGCGGGATGCTCCGGGGGGGGACACCGACGGTCCGCAAATCAATTACGTGCCTGGAGGGGGCGACCCCTTGTTTTACAACAACTTTAAAAACCGGGATATTACCGTCCAAGTCGGCGCCAGAAACCGGCAGATCATAAAAACCACCGCTCTGGCCTGGCAAAGCAAATGGCTCGACGGCCACGTCGTTGGATTGCTCGGCTGGAGAAAGGACAAATCCATTTCCGCTTCCCAGTTGGACGGCGCCGCTCGCGATTCTGAAGGATTTCCCCTACCGGCCCAGTATCAATTGGGCGACGAGGACCCGCAAATTGAAGGAGATACCGGCACGGCCAGTCTGGTGGTCCACGTTCCCAAAGACTGGACGGGAGATCAAGTTGGCATAAGCCTCCACTTCAACGAGTCGGAAAGCTTTGAACCCGTTCCTTCGCGGCGCAATATCCGCGGGGAAATACTGGCGCCCCCAAACGCCACCACGGAAGAAATGGGGGTGACCTTCGAATTCCTCGAAGGCAACCTTTCCCTGCGCATATCCGATTATGAAATGGTGGTATTTAACACCTCTGGCCTGGGGTCTTCCGAAATTGAACGCTTGGCGGGAGTCTTGGACGGAGGCCTCGGAAACCAACAATGGGCAAGAGTTATGATTGCGGGATTGGATTTTGACGAGGTCTACGCCCAGTCGGCCCGCTTCGGCAACACGGGGAATTTCTCCTCCTACCAGGATGTTTTCAATGCGCTGAGTTCCTATCTGCCCGATCCGTTGAGAGGCCTGAGCAATCCCCGTTTTGAGCCGGCGCTTCCAGACTCGGGCGCCACCTTCACGGTGAATCGCATTCCCAATATTTCCACCCAAAGTGAAGTGGTTTCCGAGGGAAACGAATTCGAACTGGTGGGTAACCTCACCAGCAATTGGCGGGTAGCCGTCAATTACGGCGAACAGGAAACCGTAATCGACAATTCGATTCCGGCAGCGCTGGAAGTCGTCCTGCAGGCGCAACAGAATTTGAGGAACCTCAATCTCTATAACCTGCAGCACGATCCCAATCCTGCTATGAATTCGCAGAATACCATCGGCGATGTGTTCGAGAATTGGGTTCTCAATCCACTGCTCAATGTCAAGGCCCGGGACGGCACCGTTTCGGACGAACAGCGCAACAGGCGCATCAACCTCATCACGGCTTACGATTTCACCGAAGGCACTCTGAAAGGATGGGGAGTCGGCGGCGCTTATCGCTGGCAGGACAAGGTGGCGGCCGGTTACGCAAAAATTCGAAATCCCGAGACCGACACCATTATCGATGACGTGAGCAAACCTTTCTTCGGCCCCGCTGTATGGAACGCCGACCTGTGGGTGAACTACACGGGGAAACTCCCCTTTATCGACAACGAGAGGATCGATTGGAAAATTCAGCTCAACATTCGCAACGCCCTTGGAGACGATGATTATATACCGGTGCACTATCATCCGACTGGATTTTTGTCGGTGGTGCGCAATCCCAATCCAAGGGATATCTACATCACCAATACTTTCAGTTTCTAAACCAATCTGAATCCCGATTATTTCGCCGGCCTGTTTTCAAAAGCAGGCCGGCTTTTATGGGAAAAGGGTCACCCGGGAATAGATCTAAATTAAGGCGGTTTTGGAAGGATGTACAGGCCGTTTACTTTCGAGGGGTAACACCTTAAATCTCGCATTGGCATGAAAGATGGCGGGATGGCGGCCCGTGGCCTCGGTAGCAAGGAATGACCCCGGCCCCCACAAATACAGGAATGAACATGGATGGGCAGGATAGGCAGGATTAGGTTAAAAGCTTCAAATCCTGGGCATCCTGTTCATCCATGTGAAAAACCAAACCGAAGTAATTCGGCTGTGCTTAAAACAACAAACAGCCATCTTGTGACTTTTATGCCTTTGTTTCTGGTGATCATGTCGCCTTTACAGGCTCGGTAGTGGCTGATAGAGAGGGAAATTAGCCAGTAGAGTAGACGAGGGGGCCGGCCCATCGGCCAGCCCGCCTCGACCCTCATCGAACCGAGTATACAGATTTCCAGTTGACGGCTCTCCTGCAAACTTCACCGCAGGGCTGTCGAGGTTCGAGGTCATTTCGCAGTAGTATACCCCGTCTACGCGGTCAAACACGGGGTATAAACGAAACTTCCTCTCGTTCTTCGCTTTACGGTAGAGCTTCCATCGCAAAAGATTGAGCGATTGTCTGACTTTCCGGCCATGGGTTTGAACCCAGACCAGGTATTCAGCTACTTCCGTCGTGGAGAGTTTTGCTCTCAAGCGGCCTCCTTCCTTTTGATAGTAGCGTGTATACAGTAGGGTCCCTTTGCTCCACGGGCTTTCACCCGCTTCCTTGCTACTATGGACCCCTCCGCGACCTCACTCCGGCCGATGGCATGGTTATGGTTTCCCATGCTTCGTTGTCCAACGCCCGACCGTGGGCGAGAGGACACCGGGGAGGCTTCCCGGTTAGCTCGGGTTCTCTTTCGGTGCGCGCTTTCATCAGCCACCCCGCCCAGCCCCTCAAATGCATATGACCGTTGCTTCATTGAGGGTTGCAGGCTTCGCCACTCATGGAAGGTTGGCCACTGGGAGTAGTGTAGAGCCTATCCCAGGACGACTAAGTTACTGGGGGACAAGGTATTAGACTAAAAAAAATCGGGCGAAAGGAGGTGAAAATCCTCGATTCGCCCTAAATAGAGTCTCTATAATTTGGTATGAATAAAAATAATTCTAGGGTAGACTCTAGGTAGGGCAAGAGCGTCCTCGCTCTGCCGAAAATATTCCAAGAAATACGCGGCGCAGCGAGGACGCTGCCGCCCTACCCGTTGTCATAAATATGGGCATCACAGCAAGAGTGTCCTCGATTTGCCCTGAATAAAGTCTCTTTAATTTGGTATGAATAACAAAAATGATTGGGTTTAAGTTGTACAATGGTTCGAAATGAAGTTTCAAAATCCCGGTCTCTGGGATAGGCTCTAGTGTAACGAGGCCGAATCATGTTCGCTTGCGCTAAGGCTCGCACCTTTGCGATTCGGGGGGGTTCCACCCCCCTTCGCCTGCCAAAAGGGCAGACCGCTCCGTTTCACGTGCTTTGTCGCCTCCACAGGCCGGGGCGTCGCTACATGTTGAACGATCTATTGACATGGTTCATACTTTACAATGAACTGGAGAACCGGCCAGAGCCGGCATAACCATAATGCACAGAAGCCATAAGATGAGTTTTGGGTTTTTTGTGCTTTATGTGGCTATTCATAGAGTTGCAACAGGATCGCTTCGCCAACTCCTCGGTAAACCCCATTCCCAAAGCCTTTTGTGCCTGCGTGCCTTCCTCGGTACCTCAGTACCTCAGCAACTCAACACATCCGTGCCCGTCCGTGGTCAAGCTTTCGATAAACCACCGATTACACCGATGTACACGGATAGGGAAACGCGGGGGAAGGGGTCAAGACGTAAAAAGTTATGCCTTACAGGGTCAGTCGTCTTGTAAAAGTGTATGGAGTACAACGGAATACAGTTTTTAAGACCTGACCCTTTTCTTTCGGAAGGCATCACTTTTCTACGGCATGACCCCGGCTGGCGCCCATACTATAATCCTCTACAAACGCGCTTAACTAAGTGACATTCGGGAATGACCCCTTACCGAACTCCGAAGATCTGCAAAGGATCGTCATTATTGGCCACCAGTATCAGGGTCTCCCCAGCTGCGCCGCGCAACCTTGCCATGTCCCGCACGTCCCGGTCGGCAATAAACCCACTTTGCCGGGAGACAACCGGCGCGAAAGTTCCATCGCCATTGCCCGCCAGAAACAACCCGGTGCCGGCATCGGCGCGGCCGGTTTCGACTTCCGAGACATAAAAGTTTCCCGCTACCAGTAGATCGAGGATTCCATCCCTATTGAAATCACCCGCCGCCATTCCGTAGATCGGAGCATACTGGGCCTCGACAGGCAGGCGATTTATCCGATATTTCCCCTTGCCCTGGTTTAGTAGAATCACGCTGGCAAATTCCTTGGCCTGATAGTGCAGGCTGCGTTGCAGCTCCCCACCAAAAATATCGGTCAAAGTCGCCAGACCGAATTCGTGGTAGGTGGGGAACTTCGTCTTTATAAAGGGCATCTGCCCGGAGGAGCACTCGCGGCCACGCACCGGAAACACATTTCCCGCCTCGCAATAACCCAGGACGATGTCATTACTTCCATTCTGGTCGAAGTCTTGGGCGTAAATTTGAAACGGCTCATGCAAGGAGGCTTTGTATTTGTAATTTAAACCCAAATTTCCCACCACGAAGTCTTGATCTCCGTCCCCGTCCAGGTCGGCCTGAATAATCTTGTTCCACCAGCCGGTGGTATCGGTCATTCCATAATAGGCCGTTTCATCGACCAGACCCACCCCGGTGTTGCGCAGAAATGTGATCGGCATCCATTCTCCCACCACCACGAGGTCCAGTTTTTCATCCTGGTCAAAATCCGCCCACACCGCCGATGTAACCAGGCCGATTTTCGCCAGCATGGGGGCAAACTCAGGCGTTACATCGGTAAATATTCCGCCATCATTGTCGAGCAGGTAGCTTTTGGCCGGGTGGGGGTAATTGCCGGGCTGGACGCGGCCCCCGACAAAGAGGTCCAGGTCGCCGTCACTGTCGTAATCTCCCGGAACAACGCAGGAACCGCTGCCCCCTATGACCGGAAGGTGCCCCTCGGCCTTGGAAAACCGGCCGCCACCCTCATTGAAATATAGCCGATCCTGGTACATGAAGGAGGTTACATTAAATTCCGTGCCGCCACTCACCACGTAGAGGTCCAGGTCGCCGTCACCATCGGCGTCAAACAAAGCCGAGCCGATATCTTCCTGAATCCGGTCGTCTTCCCAAGGTTGGTTGGAAGTCGCTTTGAACTCGCCGCTTTCCGATTGTATGAAGAGAGAGCCAGCCTGATTCGCTGGGCCACCGACAAAAAAGTCCTCCCTGCCGTCACCGTTGACATCGCCAGTAGAGAGGCCCGGTCCAAACTGAGACATTTTGTGGGGAAGAAGCGTTTCGGTGACGAAGTCATTAAAATGGTTCTCACGATGGGTAAATTCCACCCGTGTCGTTTCAGTAAGATATTCGAAAAGCGGGGAACCCCTATTTTGTCCCCTCACCGCCGAAGGATTTGCAGCATCGCTATAATCCAGAACCAACACTCTATTCCCTTTTATATCCGTAAATTCCTGAGTTTTTCCGTCTGGCCAAACAACCTTTAGGCTATCTACGACATTGGAGTCCCCCAATCCAAAGTGCAGTATATTTTCAACCGATGACATGTATCCGCGGGTCAGGTACAATTCCTGGTACTGGAGGTGGTCGCCCTGCTTAAGGGTGACTTTAGACCCGATACCGGCCGGATTCAAAGGGCTGCCCTTGAGCTTCAGTCGGAGGTAGTGATTTTTCGAATACTGGGAAGTATCATTGCGGTAGAGAAAGGCGGGGTCCTGCATATTGTTCACCGCCAAGTCGAGGTCGCCATCGTTATCGAGATCCGCATAGGCGGCCCCGTGGGAAATACTGGGCTGGGACAAACCGACCCGGGAAGATTGGTCGACAAACCTCAATTCTGCCTCCTCCGCCAGGTAGAAGTTTGCCAACTTGTTAACGGGATATAGAGACTCCAGTTGCATGAGTTGTCCCTCGCGTACCTGTCCCCCCTGTTGGGCAAGAATCTCATCGATCTTGGCCTTGGCGTCCTTATTACTGGGGTCGCGAAGAAAACCGTTGGTAATAAATAAGTCTTTACGTCCGGCATTTCCAAAGTCCGCCGCCAGGACCGCCCAACTCCAACCGGTACTGGCTATGCCGGCATAATATCCGATTTCGCTGAATGTCTCATTCCCGTTGTTAATTTGCAGGGTATTGCGCATGTACTGATGGCCGTATCCAAAATCCACCAGGCGCCAAAAATCGTCGGGGGCCATAGTAGCCATATTGGTCTTTCTCGAGTAATTATCGGGACCGGACATATCCAAAACGATGATATCGAGCAGACTATCGCCATTGAGGTCTACAAGTTCCGAGCCCATACCGAAATAAGAGCTGTGTTTAAGCGCCTTAACCCCGGATTCAACAAACGTTCCGTCACCCTGGTTCAAATATAAAAAATCGGGTTCCTGGTAATCATTCGCCACGAAAATATCGGGCCATCCATCGCTATTGAGATCTCCAATTGCCAAACCCAAACCACATCCATAATTCCAGATTCCCGCCTCTCGGGATACGTCTTCAAAATGGCCATCCCCACTGTTGCGCATGAGTTTGTCGCGCTCGTCGTCAGGCAGATCATCCTCACGGGCAAGCGGCAATCTCGTCTCAGTTGGATAATCCATGTATCGCAAATGATTGGCTATATATAGGTCGAGGTCGCCGTCGCGATCGTAGTCAAAAAAGGCGGCTTGTATGCCGAATCCTGGATCGTCCAGTCCATAAGCAGCCGCACTTTCCGTAAAGGTACCATCCTGATTGTTTATAAAGAGCAGGTTTCTGCGCTTGTCGTAGTCGTTGCGATAAAACGAACGGCACACATAAATATCCAAAAACCCGTCAAGATTGATGTCTGCCATGGTAACGCCAGCGGACCAGCCATCTTCGGCCCCAACTCCAGCGTATTCGGTAACATCTTCGAAAACCATTTCCCCCTTGTTCAAATAGAGTCGGTTTGCCGTCATATTGCCTGCAAAGTAGAGATCCGCCAAGCCGTCGTTATTGACATCGCCCACCGCGACACCGGCGCCACTGGTTATGTATTCGTACATGAGCTGATTGTTTCGCTCATCGCAGACCAGAAAGTTGTTGAATTCCACACCGGTATGTTCGGCCGAAAGAAGGGTAAATTTTACTCCATTGAATTGCGAATTTTGCCAGAGGGCGGGTTCGGCTTTGAGCGACGAGATTTGTCCGGCAATGAGGAACAACGCCGTGAAAAAGGAGTTCGTTTTCAATAACGCTCTCATCTAGGCGATTAAAGTGGTTTGACTCCGGAGGGCCTGAATAAAATACAGGTAGGTTGAGGTATGTTGATCCCCTTGGCCGTTTGGTGAATCAGATGCCCCGATTCCTGATCAATGGCAAACACCGAAACGGTATTGGAATGTTGGCCTCCCGCCAGCAACCAATTTCCATCGGGATCCAAATTGATGTTTCTTGGAAAAGCGCCACGAACATTTTCGACTTGTTTGGCAGTTAAGCTACCGGTCAGAGGGTCCGCCCAAAACAGGGTTATGCTGTCATCGCCTCGATTGGCCGAATAAACAAATTTGCCATCGGGGTGAACCAGGATTTCCGAGGATGAGTTGAAAGCTTGCCTGGACTTCGCTTCCTCGCTCAAGGCTGGGGTGGTGGTTTTAATAGCCGCGGTTCCGGTATCTTGATTATAGGCAAGGGTAGTAACTGAGAGACTTAGTTCGTTGAGTAGGTAGATGTATTTCCCATCAACAGAAAAACGCATATGGCGTGGCCCTCCCCCGGCTATAGTTTGAACATGGCCATGTGGGCTGATGGAAGCATTTAATGCGTCCACCTTGTAGATCACGATTTTATCCAACCCCAAGTCGGGCACCAATGCGAATTTTCCGTCCGGTGAAAAGCCCGTCCAGTGCGGGTATGGCTTGTTCTGGCGGGAGGCCACCACATTCGATCCACCTTTGTGTTCGATGTGCTGTGATTTATTCCCAAGCGAACCATCGGGTTTAATTGGGAAAACACTGACCGAGCCGCCTCCATATTGAGCGGTCAGCAGAAACTTATTGGATGGATGAACGGCAAGATGAGCGCTCATTCCATCGCCGGTTGCCCTCGAATTGAGGTAGTCCAGTTTCCCGTTTTCTCCCATCTTGTAGGCGGCGACACAATACCGATCCATCTTGTCCTTAACACCGACGGAGTAGAGGATTTCTTTATTTAAATCCATCGCCAGAAATCCAGGGGACGCTATTTGAGCGACGAGTTTAGCCTCACTCAACCGACCGGTTTCAGTATCAAAAGACGAATAGTAGATGCCTCTTGTTATTTTCCCAATGGTACCAAAAAAAACATCCAGCGTTTCCGCCGCGCTCAACAGTGGTGTGATCAGAAAAATAATCGGAAGAATTGTTTTCATCTCAGGGTTTATGCCGGCAGATGGTTTACTCCCAGACATTCCAAGGGGTCAAGAGCCAATGGCGCTGAGGGAGGGAGAAGAATTAGGAATTGGGAATTACGGGGATTTGAATTGGGGTGGTTCAGGGTGTGACTCTAGTTACCTCAAAATACAATTTTTAACAACGCTCCCTTTGGTCGCTTGATCCGCCTTCGCCAAGGGTCTACGGCGTGACAGGTCCGGCTTTGCCGGAACAGGAATTTCCCAGAGTTGCCGAGTGAGATGCTGAGATGCTTAGGCACAAAGGCCATAAGATGAGTTTTGAGTATTTGTTTTCTGGTGATCATGTCGCCTTTACAGGCTCGGTAGTGCCGATTGTTTGAACAGGAGGAAACGGAGAGAACGGAGAAATAAGATTTTAAATTTTGTAACTACTCAGGTATCTTAAACGATCGTCTGTAGAGATGTTTTATTGATAACATATTACGAAACTGTAGGAGGGGGTTTATCCCCCGATTGCGGTGAGGCCATTTGGAAGATCGGGGGATAAACCCCCTCCTACAGTTCTCTCAAGCGCCATCCCATGAAAATTGGGTGATGTCACATTCGTTCGGTAGAGACATGCGGGCTAGGCTATGGAGACCTGAGTTGTTACTTTTTGTTTTTTCTTGGACCTCATCCCATTTCTAACCACTTTGGACCGTCATGGCCCGATGTTTATCAGTACTTCTCCTGACGATTTTCATTGTTTCGCCCGTGGCAGGAAAAACGGTCGCTCAGATAAGGCTGGAGGAAATCCAGGAGAAACAAAAACGATTAATCGAAGCCTACCGTGAGGAAACCAATCCCAGTGACAAGGAATCCCTGGAGTTCCGATTGTTTGCGCTTCGCACCGAATATGCGTCCCTTCTGGCGAAAAATCCGGAAAATGCGGCCGTAATTGCCACCTATGGCTTGTATCTGGCCCAGATCGACCAGGAGGAGGACGCGTTTAAGCTATTGCTCAAGGCAGATTCGCTGGACCCCACCATACCCCAAGTAAAAAACCAGTTGGGTAACTACATGACCGAACAGGCCAACTTTCAGTTTGCATTGCCCTATTACCTCGAAGCGATTCGTTTGGCGCCCAAGGAACCGCTTTATCACTACCAGATTGGCAACCTCCTTTATTATTTCAGGGACGAATTTGTAGAGTATGAGATCCTTACAAAGGAGAATTTGGAAGACCAGATGTTTAGCGCTTTCAAAATTGCCGCCGAATTGGCTCCCGACAACATGGCTTACCAGTATCGTTACGCCGAGGCGTTTTACGATCATCCATTTGCCGACCTCGAAGAAGCCCTGGCCGTATGGGATCGCATTTACGATCGGGTTGGGGATGAACGCGATAAGCAGATTATTCTGCTGCAGCAGGCCAATTGTCACCTGAAGCTAAAGCATTTGCAAGTCGCTACTGTCCTGCTCGATCGCGTCAATGATCCCTACTTGGATGCCAATAAGAAGAACCTTTTGCAGGCGATTGAGGAGACTCAACCCGGACCCTCAAAATGAGGTGCCCTTGGGCTTTGTGTCTTCCTCGTCCTCCTCGACTTCAATAGTGTCCTGAATCTCATCCTCCTCTTCGAGGAATTCATCAATCTCCGCTTCCTTGCTGGACGCGTCATTTCGCTCACCATCAATCTCCCGAAATATCGAAGGCCCGTCCTCACTGGAAAAAATGGATTGTTCGGCCTCGAGCAGAGACTGACTTCCGGCATTTTTGCGTCTGGAAACTGCCCAATTACCACCTCCGACCAGCAAAAGGTAAAGAAATAGTATTCCATAGAGCGCTTGGATCTGGAAGTTTAACTGGCTATCCTGTGCGGGCCAGCAATATCCCCCAATAACCAAGAGCAGTAAAAGCGCCAGCGCCATGATGCGGGTCCAGAAACCGACGAGCAGTAAAACGCCCGCAAACAAAATTATACAGGCTAGGAACACATGAAGGATATCGGCAGAAGCGATATTAAGAAGCTCCAGGGATTGCAGAATAATATCGGATCGGTCTGCCAGCTCCCGCGCCGCAAAAAATGCTATGAGGGCTCCCGTTACCAAACGCAGGAGTAATAGACCCAGGTTATAGAAGAATCGAAACAAAACGAGTGCAGGTTAGGTCATCCCGATCGGTTTGGAAAGGCCAAAGAAGCGCCATTTATTCACGGGCGGTTTATAGCAGATCATCAGCGATATCAAAGTTTGCATAGACGTTCTGTACGTCTTCCAGTTCTTCAAGAACATCGATGAGCCGCAGTATTTTATGGGCGTCCTCCGCATGGGTTATCGATACCAAGATTTGTGGCATGTAGGCGATCTCCGAAGAATCCGGCTCGATGCCGGCATCCTCCAATGCATGACTCACCTTCTCATAATTTGAAATGGAACAGCGAACTTCAAAGTGATCCTCCTCGTCCAAAATGTCATCCGCTCCAGCATCCAGAACAATTTCCATTAGCGCATCCTCGGAGGTCTTTTCCACTGCGATGGTGAATTGACCCATGCGTTCGAAATTAAAAGCGACTGCTCCCGGACTACCCAGTTTGCCGCCGTTTTTAGTCAGGGCGCTGCGAACTTCGCTCACACTTCGATTGGTATTGTCAGTGGCGACTTCGATCATCAACGCCACCCCACCCGGCGCATAGCCTTCGTAAGTGACCTCTTCAATTACAACCCCCGGTAGTTCCCCCGTCCCCTTCTTGATAGCCCGTTGAACATTGTCGTTGGGCATATTGGCCGCCTTGGCCTTCTGCAACACGGTGCGAAGCCTCGGGTTCAGGTTGGGATCTCTACCCCCAGCCCGGGCGACGAGAATCAACTCCTTGCTAATGACCGAGAAGATTTTACCCCGCTTGGCATCGACGGCCGCCTTGTGCCGCCTGGTAGTTGCCCATTTACTGTGACCTGACATGAGAAGTTTTTATTAGGAGTGCTTGGATTTACGTTTTGGTTTCTTGCGAATCAAGGGATTCTCCCGAGGATGGGTGCCTGATTTTGCTTTCTGCTCCCCCCCATTTTCACCCGGATCCTTTCTTCTGTTAGTAATGGTTTGCTGCAGTATAGTCATTAAATTCTGCACCGTCCAGTATAGGCACAACCCGGAACTGAAATTGTAGAGCATCACCACCATCATGATGGGCATGAATTTGAAAATAGCCTGTTGCTCGGCTGAAGCGGCGGTTGGGGTCATACGCATCTGGTAGAACATCGTAACTCCCATCAGTATGGGCAGCAGGTTGAAGTACTGGCCCATAAAGGGAATGCTGATTCCCCAGGAAAACAACTTTTCCGGCTGGGAAAGATCGGCGATCCAGAGAAATTCGGCGAAGCGCAGTTCCGAAGAAGTCCGCAGCATGTAAAAGAAACCAATAAAAATCGGAATCTGGATCAGCATAGGTAAACAACCCCCCAGCGGATTTACCTTATGGGTGCGGTACAATTTCATTACCTCCTCGTTCTTGCGCTTGGGATCATCCTTGTACTTCTCCTGCAACGCTTTCATGGGCCCTTGGATTTTCTGCATCTTTTTGGCCGACCGAGCGGAAATTTGGGTCAACGGCCAAAACAAGATTTTCAGGACGATAGTGATAAGGATAATGGCGACACCCCAGTTCGGCAGGACGTTGTGAATGAGTTTCATGCCCAGCAGCAGGATCTTGCTGACCGCGCCAAACCAGCCAAACTGCATAACCTTTTCCTGGTTGAGGTCCATTTTCTGCAGGCGGAAAATTTCCTTTGGCCCCACGTAAAATTCCATGCCATTGCTTACCCGCTCGTTGGGGCCCAAGCCAGAAAGCTCAAAGTGAGCATCTCCGCTCAGCGCCACCACCGGTTCACCCTTGTCGTTGAGAAAGTCCAGGGTGCTGGGCGCCACCGTGACCCCAACTCCCGGCAGATCGGGAGTCAAGATCGATACGAAGAACTGGTTCTTCAGACTCACCCAGCCAAATCGCGATTTCTCAATGATGAATGGAGGGGGATTCTGATTGCCGCCAAAGCCGAGAAATCCATTGGAGGCAATAAATTTGGACGAGGCTATAAACTCCTCGTCGTCATTCTCGTAATAACCCACGTTCAGAAAGCCACTGAAGAATGTGCCGCCTCCCAGCAGGGCCGGTTCCAAGGTGCCCAGGTGAAGCTTGTAATTGTTTAACAAAAGTGTGTTCGCGGTGGTATTGACAAATTCGACCCCATGTCGGATCGAGTACAATTCCCCTTCGTCGGGGCTGGTATTGATCCAGAATTTTTTGCGGACCAGCAACCCGTTCGACTCGCGGCGTTCGAAGTGAATTTCCCGGTCGCTTTGATAGCTTTTGACGAAACTGTTATCAAAGGCGTTGTCGTTTACTGAAAGTCCCAGCATCGGGTTGGTGCCATAGTGGTTAAAAAGGAAGGGAAAATCCGAATCCTTTTCGTCCGGATAAGCCTTCATCGCCACCTTTTTGATGCCTCCCCCTTGGTTGGTGAAAGCGACTTCAATCAGTTCATTTTCCAGGTAGGAGAGCTCTTCCGGAACAGCTGCGGTTTGTAAGATGTCCGTAGCGGCTTCGACCACTGCTTCCGTGGCATCAGTTGCATCCCGCGCCGCCGGGGCAAATTGAGCGGGCAATGTTTCTGGCGGCGCCGGTTGGGCGGGTTCAGATTGGGTTGAAGGTGGCGGAGCTGCGGGTGGTTGCTGTCGCTGCTGATTCCGGTTCATGATGGGAATCAGCGCAAAAGCAGCTAAGAGAAACAAGACTCCTATTAAAGTGTTCTTCTTATCCATGAAAAGTTATTGGGAACGGCTGGTCAGATCGAGGAGCTAGTCCTCTCCAGAAAGGGTCTGGTAGGGTGTATTAGCCGCTTTTACCGGATCAAAGCCTCCGCGGTTAAAGGGGTGACATTTGCCCAGGCGCCACAAGCTGTAGCACCCGCCTCGAAACAAGCCGTGCAGTTTTATGCTTTGAATGGCGTATTCCGAACACGACGGAAAAAATCGGCAACAACCTCCCGGACACAAAAACACGTTCTGAATGGGACTGATGACTGCCTGATAGATCCGCAGGACTCCGACCGCGGTCAGTCGGGGTATTCGTTTAAACTGTTTTCGAATCGGGGCGCTCATGGCTGGTTCTTATCTTGGTTCAAATACTGGCAGGCTTGGATAAACCTTTTTTCCAACTCTCCAAATGTAAAGTCTGGAAATTTTGACCGCACTACCAGCACACAATCGCATTTTTCAGGGAGTTCATGCTGATGCAGGCGGAAAAGTTCGCGGCATATGCGTTTGCTGCGGTTGCGGGTGTTAGCCTTGCCCACGCGCCGGGAAGCAATGATACCCAGTCGGCGGACCGGATCACCTTCCTCAGTTGCTTTCGAAATATAAATCGAAAAAATAAAAGGGGCACTCTGAAAGGCTCGGCCAAAATTTCGGACGGCGTCGAATTCCCTGGCCCGACGCAATCGTTGCCGCGCCGTAAATCGAAAGCGCATCCGGCTCAGCACATGGGTTAGGCGGACAGGCGTTTCCTACCCTTGCGACGACGCGCGGCGATCACCATGCGCCCACCTTTGGTGGACATGCGTTTGCGGAATCCCAATTTACGGGCCCGGCGAAGTTTGGATGGATGGAATGTCGGCTTCATTTTGAATCAAAAAAGGAGTCATACGCTAGGTCGGCCACACCGCTTGTCAAGGTTCCATCCCGGCGCGCGCAGTCGCAGAGCGCATTTTTCGAAGAATTTGCTTGATCCGTCCCGCAAATCCGGCACTTTTCCGATTTCTTTTAACGTCCCGTTCGTCTAGTCAGGTCTAGGACACAGGGTTTTCATCCCTGCAACAGGGGTTCGAATCCCCTACGGGACGCCAAAACAAAGCGCCCCTTCCTGGCGCTTCTTTTGTAGGTGGACCGTAGGGGATGAGAACCCGGGTTCGACGCAGGGAGCATAGCGACTGAAGATGGGACAACGCGCAGCGTTGGTTGCATAGCAATGCCGCTTGCGGCACCAATCCCCTACGGGACGCCAAAACAAAGCGCCCCTTCCTGGCGCTTCTTTTGTAGGTGGACCGTAGGGGATGAGAACCCGGGTTCGACGCAGGGAGCATAGCGACTGAAGATGGGACAACGCGCAGCGTTGGTTGCATAGCAATGCCGCTTGCGGCACCAATCCCCTACGGGACGCCAAAACAAAGCCGCCTTGCCCTGGCGCTTCTTTTGTAGGTGGACCGGTAGGGGATGAGAACCCGGGTTCGACGTAGGGAGCATAGCGACTGAAGATGGGACAACGCGCAGCGTTGGTTGCATAGCAATGCCGCTTGCGGCACCAATCCCCTACGGGACGCCAAAACAAAGCCGCCTTGCCCTGGCGCTTCTTTTGTAGGTGGACCGGTAGGGGATGAGAACCCGGGTTCGACGTAGGGAGCATAGCGACCGTAGATGGCACGACCACAGGTCGCCTCGTAGAGGTAGCTCGAAGAGCTATGCAATCCCCTACGGGACGCCAAAACAAAGCGCCCCTTCCTGGCGCTTCTTTTGTAGGTGGACCGGTAGGGGATGAGAACCCGGGTTCGACGTAGGGAGCTTCGTCCGCATATCTCCCCAATCTTCTACTGCGCTCCGAAATATCGGCACGGGTGCGGACATCACTGGAGAAAGGGGTCTACCGAGGAGCGGATGCGACGACACCTCAACGAGCATAGCGAGAATAACAACCTTGCATCTAGCATTAACATGCGAGATGCTAAGGAATGACCCCGGGTGTCGACCCAGCTTCACCCGCGCATCTGCTCGAAGCCCACACCAGCGCCCGATCTTCGTTTGCTCGCTACGAATTGGGTGATATATGCGGACTGGCGACCGATGATGGCACGACCACAGGTCGCCTCGTAGAGGTAGCTCGAAGAGCTATGCAATCCCCTACGGGACGCCAAAACAAAGCGCCTTGCCCACTAACCATGGCTTTTTCAGGCTTGACAATTTATCTTATGGAAAATTAGTGTGTAGATGCAAACTCATATATCTTCACCGTAATCCATAGCGGTCCTCAAAGCTTTTCTCGCGCTAGATTCGCAAAGCGGTTTTCAGCTATATCCAGATCGTTAGGGAGCATGAAGATTTAACCCAAAAAATTAACACACAATCTAAACCGGAAATGAAAAATTATTTAATCGATATACGATACCCCTTTCGGCAAACCAGTCTTGGCCAGGCTTTTCAAAGGAAAAATTTGTTTGGTCGGCTTTTAAGCTGTGCTTCAGTCGTCTTGCTTGCCACTACTGAATCCCGGCTTCTGGCCCAGGATGAGGCGGAGGACATTTTTGAATTGTCTCCTTTTACGGTCGAAGCCGATCAAATTGAAGGTTACCAAGCCACGAACACCTTGGCGGGGTCCCGTTTGAAAACGCCTTTGCGTGACGTGGGGTCTGCCATTTCCATTCTGACGGACCAATTCTTTGAAGATACCGGTGCAACCGATGCTGCTACCGCCTTATCCTATGGACTCAATACCGAAATCGGAGGCGTTTTCGGTAATTTTGCCGGATCCGGTTTTGACAGCAGGAATCAACGTTCGGACACTGATGATACCCGGGTAAATCCTCAGGGAAACCAGCGGATCCGCGGCTTGGGTGTAGCTACCCTGACCCGGGACTTTTACCTGACGGAAATACCTTTCGATAGTTACAATTCATCGCGGGTGACCATCAACCGTGGCCCCAACGCCATCCTCTTCGGCGTAGGCACCCCGGGCGGCATCCTCAACAATTCCCTGAACACTGCCAATCTCGGAAATAATTTTGGAGAAATTCAAATTCGCCTGGGTAAAAACGAAACGCACCGTGAGTCGATTGACATCAACCGCGTTCTGGTGGAGGACAGGATTGCGTTGCGCATTTCCTCATTACACGATGAGACCTTCTATCAGCAGGATCCCGCCTTTAAGCGCGATGACAGGATATACGCCTCTTTGAAAGCGGTTTTGCTGAAAAATGACGACAGTGAGTTATTGGGGCCAACTATCCTCAGGGGCCACGTTGAAAACGGTCAAATCGTATCCAACCCGGCCAATGTTTTACCACCCAATAACATATATCATACGTGGTGGACCGGTGTTAAGGTCGATTATGAAAAATATACCGGGGTAGCCGTCTTTGATCGCTTGTTGCCACCAAACTTTGTTCCCAAATTTACCGCCAACACCATGGTTCAAACATCGGTACCCGATATGTTGACGGTGGCGGATATTCCCAACTTTATCCAAGCCGCCCTGGTCTATGGAGATGCGAGCCAAGGCCCCACCCCGGGGTTTTCCGCCATGTTCCCCAACGCCCATGGTTTCCAGGGCCGGATACCCGTGCACCCCAGCGGCGGTATCTTTGATATCTTTTTCACCAGAAGCCCCGAGCTGGAAAGGTATTCGGCTGGATTCGTTACGCCGTCCATTAATGACCGCAAGATATTCGATTACCGCAATAAACTGTTTTCCGGGAATTTGGACCGGGTTGAGCAAGATTTCACCGCCTATAACGCCACTCTTGAGCAATTGTTTTTCGATGATCAGAGCGCGGGCATCGAACTTGCCTTCGATCACCAGGAGTGGTCCCGGTATTCGCGCTTGATCGTGAACAGCGAGGTGGCCGCGGTTTTTGGCAATAAGGACATCGCCATCGATATATCGGAGTTTCACGGCAACGGCGACCCCAATCCAAATGTGGGCCGAGCTGTGGTTCGCCTCGATCGATTGGGCGATTTCAACCTGCGCGATGTGGATCGCGAAGCCGTCAGGGCGACGGCCTTCTACGAGTTGGACTTAACCCAGTACGGCGATATACTCGGCCAATGGTTGGGCCATCATACAATTACCGGTTTCTTAAGCAGCCAGGAATTTACCATTGAGAATCGAAGAATGGCCAACACCTGGATCAGCGACAGGGTGAATATGCGCACCCAAGCCTTCGGGGGCCGGCAGGGTGGCTGGGGACGCCGCGTTCAGGGATTTGTTTACGTATCGGACGACCTTCGGAACACCAGCGGGCCGCAAGATGTTCGGATTCAGCAAATGAACATAACTGCTCCGGAAGAGGGCGATGAATTCACGCTCTGGTATCAGGATCGAACGGACAATGTATATAAGGCTGGCACCTTCGCAGTGGAGTCCATGCTGAATGGCGGCAATATCATAGGGAGAGAAATCGATTCCCGCGCCATAACGGTTCAAAGCCGCTTTTTGGACGATCATCTAGTCACCTTGTTCGGATGGCGCAACGATGAATCGACAACTTTCGAACAGTTGACCCAGGCGCAGATAGCCGAACTGACTGGGAACTCCAATCGCAGGAATGCAGCCGGCGCTTTGAAGGAGGAGAACTTCAATCTGCAGGATGATCCCAGCGCGGTGTCCAAGGGGGATACGTTCACCTCTAGCGTCGTTCTCCATTTACCCGATGAATGGGTCGCGGCCCTTCCGGGAAACTCCGGTCTCAGCTTACACTACGGTGAATCGGAGAATTTCAATCCGGCCGGTCTGCGGCGTTCTGCTTTTGGAGAAGTGATTGAACCTCCCACTGGAACGACCGAGGAATATGGTTTCAGCGTGGAATTGAGCGACAAAATTATTGCTCGTTTTAATTGGTTCGAAACCACCCTCAATAACGCTGATGCTGGTCTCGATGTGTCTCGAGCCGTTGGACTGGTCGCTGCCTGGGTTAATCGGGGGTTTATTCAACCCCAAAATGAAGACATGTCCTGGGAAGAGGCCAAGGCTTTTATGACACAGGTGACCGGAGATGTAATCCCTAACATCAATTCCTATGATGACTTATATAACACTCTGCTGGGATTCGTTCCAGCGGAAATCCTGGCGCAGGAAAATTTCCGGATCGTAGACCTTGACGGGACTCTGGAATTACAGAGGGAAGGCATTCCGGCGCAGATAGCGACGGCAGGATTGCTGGCAGAGGGATTCGAAATAGACCTAGTCGGGCAAATTACCCCCAACTGGCGGCTCATGCTCAATATTGGCAAACAGGAAACGACCCAAAGCGGTTCTGCAGTCGAATACAAGCGGTTGGCCGACATGATGCAACAGCGGATAGATGCCAGTGGGCTTTGGCTGCTGAGCGATTCCCCCGTTGTCGGAGAAATCACCACCTACGGCCGTCGCTGGTCCGAAAGCGTCCTGGCGCCCCTGAATTCCGTGCTGGCCAAAGATGGAACCAAATCGCTCGAACAGAGGAAGTGGCGTACCAATCTGGTTACCAACTACACCTTCGACCAAGGTTCATCTCTTAAAGGATTTTCGCTTGGAGGCGCTATACGCTGGCAAGATAAGGCTGCGGTTGGATATGGACAGTTGGTCTCCCCCGATGATGGTTCCGTAATCCCGGACCTGAACACACCTTACTTTGCACCGAGTGAGCTGAATGGGGACGTGTGGTTTTCCTATAACCGGAAGTTGACCGACAATATCGACTGGAAGATTCAACTGAACGTCCGCAACGCCTTCGGAGATAATGATGACATTCCCTTCAAGATTAATCCCGATGGTCAAGTAGCGGTGATCCGTATCCCCAACGAGAGGTTCTGGTGGGTCTCGAACAAGTTCTCATTTTAAAAGAGAAAGGCTCAATACTTCCACCGTGTAAGCCTTGTCTGGTCTTTGATGAGAAATCCGTCCGTTAGCAGCACCGGTGCCGTCCAGGTCGGAAGGTTGGACACTTCGTAAGAAGCAACCGGGCGGTAGGCGTCTTTGCCAGATGAAAAAATTTCCAGGATGCCATGGTCCCGGAGTGCCACGATGTGGCCGGGGATGGTGAGGAAGGTTGCGTATTCACCCATTCTGGGAGGGCCCAGCCAGATGATCTCCCCGGTCATAGGATCGAGGCGGAAAAATTGTCCCTGTTTATACTGCGACTTTCCATAGAGGCTGTCGCCGCTTATCACCGCGCTGGCCATGTTGAGTGAGACGTCCCGCTGATGCCAATTTTCTTTAACGCTCCATTCCCCGTTCTCCAGTTTCGGCTCGATACTGCGGATACCCCTGTTTTCGCCACCCACCAGGACCCGGTCCTCATAAAAGACTGGGGTTGGCGAGTTTTGGTTGGAACCCCTATGAGGCAGATAATAGGACCAAAGCCGACGACCCGTTTGGCTCTCAACCCCAACGACCGCATTGTGATTCCACTCGACGATTTGTCGGACGCCCTGAAGCTCTACGAGGATTGGCGAGGCATGGCAGGAGCCGTCTTCGCCCTCCGTCCACACTTTCTCTCCGGTGGCGGCATCGAAAGCAACAAGCATTCCCGCAGCCTCACCGCCGACGTGCACTACGACCTGGTCACCGTCGACCAGTGGTGAGGTGGAATGCCCCCAAGAGGGATGGGTATTCCTATAGCGGTCTGCATAGTCGCGTCGCCACAACAGTTCGCCGGAGTCCGCTGCCCAAGCAGAAAGAATACCCGTAATGCTTAATGTGAAGAGGCGGCCGTCTGCCAAAGTCGGGTTGGAGTTCGGACCATTGCCGTGCCTTTCGCCGGGGCTGGATATCCCATAGGCCACACGGTATTTCTTACCCCAAAGGACCTCGCCGGATTTCAAGTCCAGGCACAATACGACTTCGTCGCCTCGTTGGCGAGCGTGTTGGTAGACGCGATCGTCGACAACGAGCGGCGTGCCACCCCCCCAGCCGACTTCGAGGCTCCAGTCTTGCTTCAAGTTTTTCGGCCATTTGGCCAGGGGCTCGAAATAGTCCACTCGCCCGTCCCGATTCGGGCCCAACCAGCCGGGCCAAAAAACGTCGGAGGCAGACAAGGATGCCTTAAAGGCCAAAACGACTGCAACTAAGTGAAAGAAGATGGTTCTAAACATATGTGTTAGGTCGGACTGTAGGGAGAATCAGCCCGTAAACCAGCCGGAAATACATACAGAGTGACCTTAATTCTTCATTTCTTGTAACTACTCAGGTATCTTAAACAATCGTCTGTAGGGATGTTTTATTGATAACATATTACGAAACTGTAGGAGGGGGTTTATCCCCCGATCTTCCAAATGGCCTCACCGCAATCGGGGGATAAACCCCCTCCTACAAGTTCTCTCAATCACCATCCCAGGAAAATTTTCTCGTTTCTTCTTATTATCCTTCTGCCTTCATCCTTTATCCTTTATCCTTGAAGCAAAGCCCAATTGCATTCTCATACTTTCCGACGATCTAGGCTATGGAGACCTGAGTTGTTACCATTTCTTCTCCGTAGCCCCTATATTGAGACGGCCAACTTGACTTCAACCGTTTAATGCTCGCAACAACATTGTTTACTAACTCGCATGTCACCACCGAGCGAACGCAATAGCCCCCCTCACGCCTGTCGGTGGGCCATGAATGTTTGTTTGGGTAGATGGCTGCTACTTCTACTTCAAGACGTACTTATCCAGGTAATCGTTGCGGAACTTGCCGGTGGGGTCGAGCTGGGCTACCAGTTGGCGGAATTCGACTAACTTCGGGTAGCCGCCCTGTACAACTTCGGGCTGCAAAGTCGTAAGTTTGCCCCAATGAGGTCGCACGCCGAGGGATGCGAGTTTGTCTTGGATCAGCGCTAACACGGCTTGAACCCGAGACCAGTCCTTGATCCAGGTGAAGTGGAAGGCCACACGGTCTCCGCCAGAGGCGGTGCTCATCCACAAATCGTCGCCCTTGACCGTGCGAATCTCGGAAATCTGCAAGACCTCGGCCATTTCGGGTTGTAAACTGTACAGTTCACGTATCCCAGCAACGGCATGCTTTCGTGCGAGGAAAAACTCCGACTGCAGCCCGGCACCGGTACTGGGGCGAAAGCCCATAAGAAAATGCGGCAAGCGATTAAACCAGGGACCCACTTCACCCATTTGCGGAGTGCAGACTTTGGCGTCGTAACCGACAATCGGGTGGACGTGACGATCGGCCCGTTTTGCACCGAACATTTCCGCCGGCGCTTTGAAAGCCTTGCCGTCCACCTTGTGCTTAAGCCAGATCGTGCTTAGACGTGGATCCTCCTGCCAGTTGGTAAATACGGAAACGGAGTAGGCCGATGAGAAGATGGCGTCGAAGTTGGCCTGAAGTTGGTCCTGGGACAAGCTGGTGTAGACGTATTGCTGCAGGTCGAAGGTGGGAACAATGTCGAGCGTCACGCTGGTGATCAGACCCAGTGCGCCGAGATGCACAACTGCGCCGTCGAAGTGGCGGTCGCCGCGCTTCAGTCGTATGAGTTCACCCTCTGCGTTGACTAATTCGAGCCCTCTGACTTGGGTTGCCAGGTTGCCATTGCCATCTCCGCTGCCATGCGTCGCCGTCGCCATGGCGCCTCCCACTTGGATGTGCGGTAAGGAAGCAAGGTTGTGTAGGGCAAATCCGGCACGATGCAGTGGTTCGGCAAGCTCACCGTATTTCCTGCCACCTCCTACGGTGACTGTGCGTTTATTGACGTCCAACTTTATTAGCCTGTTGAACTGCGAGGTGGCGATCAGATCGGCGTCGGTGTCGGCGATGCGACTGAACGAGTGCCGGCCGCCCAGCGCTTTCACGCGACGGCTCTGGCGCACCAATTTTCGCAGTTCATCTACCGTTTTCGGTTGGTGGAAACGAGCTGCTCCGTAAGTGAAACTTTCGGCCCAGTTCTGCCCGGCCACGCCCTGAGGTGGATCAGCCAAGGCTTTTGCAGAAAAGCCCCCAGGCGCGGCAAGGCTTGCCACCGTGGCGGATTTGATGAATTGGCGACGAGACACGGACGCAGGCTTCATGATTTGATCGGTTCTGGAATAGCTTAAGTTATTTTTCGAATTTAAACAAAATAAATGGAGGTTATGCAAGGGAAGGCGGGAGGAGAATCGTTCTGGATGTCTTGCTTGGCGGAACTTAACGCTCGGCGCAGATCATCTCAATCATATCTCATAGCCGTATGGCTTTGGATAGCTTAACCCGTGGTTCAAGCCCAGAACTTATATGGATGGATGACCTTATTCGGGCGGTAGAATTTCCTTGCCTTTTCAAAGTACGGGTTAAGGTTAATCCTTATTATGGGCAACATAACGCTTTCAGTCGATGAAGAGGTAGTCAAGAAAGTGAGGCGTATCGCCTTGGAGAAGGATACGACCCTTACTGCCTTGGTCCGCGATTATTTGAATCAAATGGCGGATTCGCTTGACGTTCGTTATTTGCAGGATTCTGAAGCGCTCCGCAAAACCTTTCGTCGGTTGAGTCGACCCATGGGGAAACGGGACTGGAAGCGTGACGATCTCTATGAATGAAGCACTGTTTATTGATACGAACATCCTGTTTTATGCATTCGACAGCTCGGAACGGGAGAAACAGACCATTGCTCAGGATTTGATAGCTAATTCCATGGCCACAGGTTTGGGCTGGATTTCGGTTCAAGTCCTTGGAGAGTTCTTTCATGTGACGGTCGTCCGAAAACAACTAATGACCTCCGAAGAAGCGGAAAAGGCTATCGTCAGCTTGAGCGCTTTAAACATATTAGATGTAGATCGTGCCTTGGTTCGAGAGGCAATCTCCATGCATCGGCAATTTCAAACCAGTTATTGGGATAGTCTGATTGTGGCTTCAGCGAATCGCTGCAAATGCGTCAAACTTATCTCCGAGGACTTCAGTCACGATCAGGACTATAACGGTGTAAAGGCTACTAATCCGTTTCTTCAGGCCAAGGGGAAAGAGCTCAGATCTTAACTATCGACCTATCAGGTAGACCCCTTCCTGCAAAGATCCTGGCACTACGGGGGATTTCCACCATCCGCGCGCATCCGTTTAATCCGTGGTTTATCTTATCCTCGGATATTCATAACATTTTGGCGCTAAAGCTATGGAAGCTTGACCATGGATGGGCACGGATTGACACGGATGTGTTGAGTTGCTAAGGTACTGAGATACCGAGGTGCCGAGGAGGGCACGGAGGCACACAGGGCTTTTGGAATGGGGTCTACCGAGGAGTTCGCGAAGCGAATGTTCCGGTTCAATAAATGCCCGGACTGTTATGCTGGTGTCGCTCCGCTCGAAACTGCGCTTCGCTTGTTGAGGTGTCGTCGCATCCGCTCCTCGGTAGTCGGTCGCATTCGCTCCTTCGGAACTGTTGCTGCAAAGCCACCCTACCGGTTTAGTTAACTACTCAGGTATCTTAAACAATTGTCAGCATGGATGTTTTATTGATAACATATTACGAAACTGTAGGAGGGGCTTTACGCCCCGATTGCTTTAAGGCCATTTGGAGAATCGGGGCGTAAAGCCCCTCCTACAGTTCTCTCAATCAACATCCCATGAAAATTTTCTCGTTTCTTCTTATTATCCTTCTGCCTTCATCCTTTATCCTTGAAGCAAAGCCCAATTTCATTCTCATACTTTCCGACGATCCAGGCTATGGAGACCTGAGTTGTTACCGGTTTAGTTAATAAAGGTAGGGCTCAAGTTAATTAAGGTAGGGCTCGATCGCCGAAAGGAAGCGTTGTTTAAAAAAACCCTAAAACATCGCCGCTTTGCGGCTGGATGCCTTCCGCCTTCAATGAGTTACGACGTGACAGGTCGGCCTTCAATGAGTTACGGCGTGACAGGTCCGCCTCCAATGAGTTACGGCGTGACAGGTCGGCAAAAAAAATAACTTTTTACAGGAGGTAACGGAGGAAACAGAGTAAGTAAAAACACACTCTCTGTATTATCCAGATTCACCAGTAAGATTGCACGCAGGGAAGAGTGGCTTAGATGCCAAGGTACTGAGTTTCTGAGAAAAAGGCGCGAAGGGGCAGAGGGGCATCTCCGAACCTAGTGTGGTGTCTCAGAAATAACTTTAAAAATACAAATCTATCGATCCAAAACCTGTGCATCCATGTTTCATTTATTTGGAAGAAAATTCCTCTTTGGGCAATTTCGATGACGATCACGATCACGATAAACCTCAGCATCTCTGCAACTTTGCAACTCGGTACCTCTGGGCTATTGTTTTCCGGTGATCATGTCGCCTTTACAGGCTCGGTAGTGGTTCACCGGACATAGGCTTGAGGATTGAAAAAGGAGGGGGGACATTCCTGTCCGCCATTACCCTTATAAAGCGGGTTGGAAAACCCGCTCTCCGTTTGGCGCCTTGGCGATAATTAGAGCCTATCCCAGAATCCGGGATTTGAAACTTCATTTCGAACCATCGTAGGAGCGGCTTTACGCCGCGATCCCATTGTAGGAGCGGCTTTATGCCGCGATCCCACGAAACAGCCTCGAAGCAATCGCGGCGTAAAGCCGCTCCTACAACTTAAAACCATTACTCTAGAGCCTACCCCAGAATCCGGGATTTGATAAACAAGTGGAGCCTGCAGGGCTTAAAATCTCATATCCGTGGAATCCGTGGTCAAAACAGGAGTCCAACAGGAAAAAAGAAGAGTTGCTTAGATATCAAGGTACTGAGTTTCTGAGAAAAAGGCGCGAAGGGGCAGAGGGGCATCTCCGAACCTAGTGTGGTGTCTCAGAAAAAACTTCAAAAATACAAATCCATCGATCCAAATCCTGTGTATCCTGAGCATCCATGTTTCCTTTGAGTTGTTGAGGTGCCGAGGAAGGCACGAAGGCACACAGGGACTGTGGTACACACGGGCAGGCACGGTGGGGGGTGGTAGACCTGCGGGCTAGAGTTCGGTGTACTTGTCCGCCCTACCCTTTGCCTTTTCCACCGGATATTTGAGGGCGTTAGTCAGCATCTTTTCCTCAATGATAGTGGTGATATCGAGCTCGGTGATATTGGCGAATTCCAGGGAGAAGATGAGAATATCAGCCAGTTCATCCTCGATTTCCTTCCGTTTGGCAGGATGCTTCAGTACATCGAATGATCCTTGGCCATCCTTCCAAAGGAAGTGCTCCATTAATTCAGCGGCTTCGGCCGCGATGGCCATGGATAAGTTCTTGGGGGTGTGAAACTGCTCCCAGTCGCGTTCTTTGGCGAAGGCTTTTATCTTATTCTTCAGCTCCTGGAGCTGCGTTTGGGAGTCCTGTTTACCGGCCACTTAATTTTTTTGTTTTGCGAATAAATAAATGTGGACAACAAGTGAAACTTTGTTCACTAATAGAAAGATTCTAAAAATTTTGCAGTTCTACAGTAACCAGTCTGTGTTATATTTGGCCGTCCTTAAACATTTTTATCGTCCTTGATTATGGCAAAAAGAGCTAGAACAAAACCCGATTTCGGCAGCGATAGGAAACAGAATATCGAGCTGGCCATGTCTGCAATTAACAAGCAGTTCGGAGACAATACGATCATGCGCTTGGGGGAATCACCCCGGTTAGACGTCGCCAGCATTTCCACCGGATCGGTCGCCATTGATTTGTGCTTGGGCATAGGTGGATTACCCAGAGGGAGGGTAGTTGAAGTTTTTGGTCCGGAGTCTTCGGGAAAAACCACCTTATGCCTGGCTGTCATCGCCGAGGCACATAAACAGGGTGGAACGGCGGCCTTTATTGATGTGGAACATGCGCTTGATCCGCGCTACGCCCGGGTTTTAGGGGTCAATTTGAATGAATTGATGATATCCCAACCTGAAAGCGGGGAAGATGCCCTGAATATTACCGAAACATTGATTCGCTCGAGAGCTGTGGATGTAGTGGTTCTCGACTCGGTGGCCGCACTGGTTTCCCGGGTCGAATTGGACGGTCAAATGGGTGACGCGACGGTTGGGTTGCAGGCGCGAATGATGAGCCAGGCCATGCGAAGGCTTACGGCGGCCATCAATAAGAGTAAGTGCGTCTGCATTTTTACGAACCAGATTCGTGAGAAAATTGGGGTAATGTTTGGAAATCCAGAAACAACACCGGGTGGCCGAGCATTGAAGTTTTTTGCTTCTATAAGGATAGATATTCGCCGAATAGGTCAAATTAAGGATCCCACCGGTAAGATTGTCGGCAATCGTACGCGGGTGAGGATTGTTAAAAATAAAGTTGCCCCACCCTTCACGGATTGTGAATTCGATATTATGTATAACGAGGGAATCTCCAAAACCGGTTCGTTGCTTGATTTGGGGGTGGAACACAAAATTCTTGATAAGAGAGGGCCGTGGATTTCATACAAGGGAGAATTGATTGGTCAAGGCCGTGAGGCCGGCAAGCAACACCTGGTGGAACATCCGGAACTCCAGGAGGAATTAACCAAGGCAATTTTTGAGAAAGTTAACCTCGGTGAAAGAAATGTTGGCGCATCCGGCCGAGGTGAAGAGGATGAAGGTTAGATTGCCTTTATCGCATGGCTAAACCTGCATCTCTCACTACCGAGCGAATGCGACAGCCCCCCAATCTTCTACTGCCCTCCGAAATATCAGCACTGGTGCGGCCCTCGTTGTGCGGGAGAAAGGGTCAGGTCAAAAGAAACGCATTCCGTTGCACTACATACATTTCTCAAAGACGACTGACCCTGACGACGAACGAATCGAGGGTATCGACCCAGCTTCACCCGCAAATCTGTTCGATGCCTACTCCAGCGCTCGACCTTCCTTCGCTCGCTACGAATATTTTGAGACATGCAGGTTAAGCGGGATACTTTTGTCGCACTCTCCACTCCGCATGGCGAATCGGCTCTAGGATTGATTCGATGCAGTGGGAATGCTTGCCTAGAGTTGGTTGAAAAAATTTTCGGGATATCGACCCCAATCCCGAGAAATGCTTACTATGCCGACTTCATCAACCTGACCGGTGATTTTCTAGACAGTGTAGTTTTCACCTATTTTGAGAAGGATCGATCCTATACCGGTGATCCGATGCTGGAAATTTCATGCCATGGAAATCCTTTTATAATTCAGCGGATTTTGCAGGACTTGGTCCAACGAGGTTGCCGGCATGCAAATCCGGGGGAATTCACCCAAACAAGCTTTTTGAATGGGAAGATGGACCTGAGTCAGGCCGAAGCGGTAATTGATTTGATTCGGGCGAGGACAGAGCTGGCTTTCAAAGCAGCCTCCCAACAGCTGCAGGGAAGTTTAAAAAGGCGAATAGACGCGCTAATAGACAAGCTGTTGCAAGTCATGGCGGAGGTTGAGGCCTACATCGATTTTCCCGAAGAGGACCTGCCGGTGGAGGGGGATCACGCGCCCCGAAGCCGACTAAAGGACTTAGTGGAGGAGATCGCTAAACTATCCGATACGGCCAGAACAGGAATTTTTCTCCGAGAAGGTGTTAAAGCCGTTATTATTGGAAATCCCAACGTGGGGAAGAGCAGTCTTTTAAACTGTTTGTTGGGGGAATCACGGGTTATCGTAAGTGAAACGCCTGGTACTACGAGGGATTACGTTGAAGCCTCGTTTTTTGTAGGCCCCTATCGTATTCGCATATTGGATACAGCCGGTGTTCACGATACGGAGGACCCTATTGAGAAAGCAGGTGTCAATAAAACCTTGGAGCAGGTGGCGTTGAGCGACTTAATTCTATTAACAGTGGATTCTTCCCTATCTGCTCCCCTGTTTCCAGATTTGGTTACTAATTTGCTTTCTGAAGAAAACACCCTGGTCGTATTGAATAAGAATGATTTGAACATGAATCCTGCTACCGTTGCCGGATGGAACGGATTCAGAACCGTTTCTACCTCCGCCCTGACCGGTGATGGAATTGGAAGGTTGAAATCGGCTATACTCGAAATTGCGGGCAACCCCAAAGTTTCCACAAAAGGGGATGTCGTTGCGGTTAGCGCGAGGCATCACCTGGCCTTGGAACGCGCCTCAGAACAACTGTGGCTGGCTATAGGTTTGCTCAACAAATCGGAACCGGCCGAGCTGGTCGCCAGTCATCTCCGAGACGGGCTCAAGCATTTGGAGGATATTGTTGGTAAGATTGACAATGAGCTCGTCTTGGACAAGCTGTTTGCTTCCTTTTGTATTGGCAAGTAATACCAAATTGGATTTCAAATGAGAAAATGGCGGAATGGAATTTTTGGCGTCAGCAAGGCTGCTGCTCTTGGTTGGGCCGAGGCCCTGGCAAGCACAACGAACGCCGCTGCAGCCAAAAAGCCATCTGTCCTAAGGGATGCGCTCCTTCTGGAAGGTCGCCACGTTCCATCTACCGAGCAGTATCCCGATACAATTCGGCAGACGCGTCTTGCGCTGCTTCCGGAATGAGCAGCACCAATTGGTCATTTCAAATCTAATTTGATATAAATGAAGATCAGTGACAAACGGCCCTTTGACGTCATTGTTTGCGGCGCCGGGCATGCCGGTGCGGAAGCCGCCCTGGCTTCCGCCCGCATGGGAGCACACACCTTACTGCTTAGTGGTAACATTGACACCATCGGACAGATGAGCTGCAACCCGGCTATTGGGGGACAGGCTAAAGGCCATATTGTGCGAGAAATAGACGCTATGGGAGGTGAAATGGCCGTTAATGCCGATTTAACGGGTATACAATTCCGGCTTTTGAACGCGTCCAAAGGCCAATCCGTTCAGGCTCCTCGCGTTCAATCCGACAAAAAGGCGTACCAATTTCGGCTTAAACACACCATTGAGCACCAAGAAAATCTTGTGCTATTTCAGGCTACGGTGACTGGGCTTATTTTTAAAAAGGATCGTGTTATTGGTTGCTCCACAAATTTGGGGATAGAGTTTATGGGGGCATGCGTGGTGGTGACTACCGGCACTTTCTTAAGAGCTCTAATGCATGTCGGGCAGAGCAAAAACCGAGGTGGCCGCATGGGAGATTTCAGCGCCGAAAGTCTTTCCTCGAGTTTCCTGCAAGCAGGAATCGAGTTAGAACGGTTTAAGACGGGCACCCCACCCCGTATTTTAGGTAGATCCATTAATTTTTCGGGTCTCGAGGAACAACCAGGGGATCCTGAGCCCACCCTGTTCGGTTTTTATGACACGCGTGATGAGGAGGAATTGTTCCACGTGGAACATTCTGGAGAACAGAAGATAGGCTGGAAGCCGGGAAATGAGCAGGTTTCTTGCTGGATAACGTATACCAGCGAGGAGACTCATGAAGTTATTCGGAAAAATCTACATTTATCGCCCATGTATTCCGGCATCATTGAAGGCATCGGCCCGCGCTATTGTCCCAGTATTGAGGACAAGATCGTGAAATTCTGCGATAAGGATAGACATCGCCTATTTCTCGAGCCAGAGGGCCGTAACACCAACGAATACTATATTAATGGTTTATCTACAAGCCTGCCTTTTCAGATTCAGGAGGAAATGTTGGAATCGATTCCCGGACTGGAGAATGCCCAGTTGATGCGGCCGGCTTACGCGGTCGAGTATGATTTTGCCCCACCCACCCAGTTATTTCCGACGCTGGAGTCCAAAAATGTTGAAAATTTATTTTTCGCGGGACAAATTAATGGGACTTCAGGTTACGAGGAAGCTGCGGGACAAGGCTTGCTTGCCGGGATAAACGCAGTCAAAAAGAGTAGAGGTGAGTCGTCTCTGGTGTTGGGAAGGCACGAGTCCTATATCGGCGTTCTCATCGATGATTTAGTTACCAAGGGAACTTCGGAACCCTATCGCATGTTTACCAGCCGAGCTGAGCATCGACTATTGCTCAATCACGGAAGTGCCGAGTTGAGGCTGTCCCGTTATGGAAAGGAAGCGGGGATAATTCCTATAAAACGCTGGCATAGAATAAGTTACAAAATATCTGCCATAAATAAGTGGATAAAATTTCTCGAGAATAAAAAGGCTAAATGCGGGACTTTTGCAGATGGGGTTCGCTGTGGACAAAGTGAAGACAATCTTCCGGCGAAATTCTTATCCGAGAGCGGTGAAATTCAGGCGCAGGTGCTTTATCAGATTCGCTACCGGGGATACCTGGAGCGTGAATTGCGCCTGATTGAAAGGATGTCCTCCTCGGAGCGAGTCCGGTTGCCAACTGGTTTTAACTATGAGAATATTCGTGGCCTTAGAAAAGAGAGCGCTTTGAAATTGAATGCCATTCGTCCAATCACTCTGGGTCAGGCGGGGCGTATAAGTGGAGTCAACCCGTCCGACATCAGTATTCTCATGGTGCTATTGGAAGCAGGAAAATTGCGCTGAATCGAGGATTTGTATTGCCTTGATCTTAGTCCTGCTCTTTTACGATTCAGTGACAAACGCATTGCTTCAAAATGGATCAAAGCAAAGGGAAAATTTTGGTAGTAGACGATGAAGAGGACGTGACAGATTTGGTTCGCTATCATCTTGAGTCAGAAGGACTTCTAGTAGAGACAATTAACGATCCGAATTACATTTTAGGAGTTGGCCGGGATTTTGAACCGGATCTTTTTATTCTCGATATTATGATGCCGGGGCTAACTGGCATTCAGATTTGCCGGATGATACGAGCCGATAGCAAGTTAAAGGAAGTTCCGGTTGTCTTTCTCACCGCAAAAACCGAGGAGGAGGATCGTATTTTAGGTCTGGAGACTGGTGGGGATGATTATATTTGTAAGCCTTTCAATATCAAGGAACTCGTGTTACGCATTAAGGCTGTTCTCAAACGCTCTCAAGCTAATAACAACAATCGCAAAAGCCGGTCTCTAAAAGTGAGGAATGTGCTTATCGATGAGGAGCATTATCAGCTCCAGGTCGGCGGGGATCCCGTGGAACTGACCGCGACGGAATTCAAGTTGCTTAAAATACTGATCGAGCGTAAGGGCAGGGTGCAGACACGGGAGCACCTGCTTCAAGACGTATGGAACTATGAAAGCGACACGGAAACCCGGACTGTGGATACCCACATTCGTCGCTTGCGAGAAAAGCTGGGAGCCCAGGCAAACATTATCGAAACAGTCAGGGGAGTCGGATATAGAGTCGTAGATAAGTAAGTGAATGGATTTATTGCTGTTTGTACTATTACTGGTTCTGCTACTGGTCTTTCTTAGACGATACCTGCTTTACCGCAGTTACGTAAAGAATTTGTCCGAGTCCCTAAAGGCTAAGCAAAGTTACCTCTTTGAAGGGGGTAACTCCTTGCTTGTGTCAAAAAACATGCTGCGGTTAGCCAAGATCATCAACCAGATGATCGAGGAGAACACCCAATTACACCAGGCGCGAGCCAGCCATTTGGAGCAATTGGAAGCCACTTTGGCCAACATGTTGGAGGGAGCGTTGATTTTGGATGAGGGTAACCGTATCATTTTGGCTAACAACGCTTTGAGGAATTCTTTTTCTGACTGGATCAAGGATTCCGAAATTGAGGGGCAGCGCTTGGAAGTACTTTTTGGCAGCTCCGATCTCCTGACCACGGTCAGCCTTATAAAACAGGGTAAAGCGCCGGAATCCTGTGAAATAGAATTGGTGCAAGACAATGAAAGCCGGTGGGTCCGCGTCTCAGGCGCTCATATGGGAAGGGACGATCCGGAATCCGATGATTTAACCCTGCTCATATTTTACGAAATAACCCGGCAAAAGAAGCTCGAGGCAGTTCGCCGGGAATTTGTGGCCAACGTCTCCCATGAATTGAGAACGCCCATTACAATTATAAAGGGCTACGTCGACACCCTCAACCAAGACTTCTACTTGATGTCAGAAGATCATAAACTTAAGTTTATCAACAAGTTAGGGAAGAATGTCGATCGAATGTACAACCTGCTGATAGACCTTCTGGCCCTAACAAAGATCGAATCGACCGAAACAGAACATAATTGGGAAAAAGTCCGATTAAATGCAATAATCCGGCAGGTACTTGCCAATCTCATCGATCGGATTGAAGGACATGAAATGACCCTTAATCTTGAACTGTCTGAAAATGAAATACAAGTTTTGGCCGATGGGAGTAAACTTGAGCAGGTCATCGAAAATCTGGTGGATAACGCGATTAAATATACTCCGGAACATTCCACTTTGGTAATTGGATCGCGGCTTGATAACCAGGAGGTGACCGTTTGGGTAGAAGACAACGGTCCGGGGATCCCTGAAGCGGATCTCCCCCGAATATTTGAGCGTTTTTATCGGGTGGACAAAGGCCGGTCACGTGAAAAAGGAGGAACGGGTTTGGGCCTAAGCATCGTCAATCGAATCATTGCTCTTCACCGGGGCAGTTTATCAGGGGAGAACGTCGAGGGTGGGGGGCTTCGCATTACTTTCAAACTACCGGTTCAGTAAACTATGGCTACACGCCTTTTTATCAATTCAACGAATCCCGAATTATCGGCCCGCATGAATCCGAAAGTTCGGCAGCGAGTCGAAAGGCGCCAGCGACACTTAAGAGCGTCGCTCGAATTCCGCCTGAAAAAACACACGACGATTACTCTAGAAATTGGCTGTGGTCATGGACATTTTCTGACCGCCTATGCGGAGCGCTTTGCGGATGAGTTTTGCATTGGAATCGACGTCAATAGATCCCGCATCAGCAAGGCTTCGATCAAATCGGATAGGTCTGAGGCTGAAAATCTTTGGTTTCTTTGTGCGGAAGGCATGGAATTTCTGAAATTCCTGCCAAGGCATGTGAAAATTGAAAAAATCTGGGTCCTATATCCGGATCCTTGGCCGAAAAAGCGGCATTTTAAAAATCGGATAGTCCAAGAGGCCTTTCTGGAGACCTTGGCTGAAGTATCCCTGAGCTCAGCGAAGCTCTACGTAAAATCAGACCAGGCATGTTTTATCGAATGGACGGAAGAGCTAATATTGTTATCGGATAAATGGCAACTGTGTCGGGCTCAAACCTGGCCCGAAGTGGCCACCACGGTGTTCCAAGCCTTAACCCGTGGAAAGTCCTACGAGGTAACGGCAAAGCTAGTGTGATGGTTTTAAGTTGTAGGAGCGGCTTTACGCCGCGATTGCTTCGAGGCTGTTTGGTGGGATCGCGGCGTAAAGCCGCTCCTACAATGGGATCGCGGCATAAAGCCGCTCCTACAATGGGATCGCGGCGTAAAGCCGCTCCTACGATGGTTCGAAATGAAGATTCAAATCCCGGTTTCTGGGACAGGCTCTAGTGTGGTGTCTCGTTAATTCGTTCACACAAACTGGGTCGCGGGGGAAGGGGTCAAGACGTAAAAAGTTATGCCTTACAGGGTCGGTCGTCTTGTAAAAGTGTATGGAGTACAACGGAATACAGTCCCTCGGGGTCAGGTCGGAAAATCGTGCACGCTAGTGCAGGATTTCGGACCTGACCCCTTCCCGCCCGGGTGCAAAGGGGTCAGGCATTTATTTTCAACATGGTACATGTCAAAAATCAACGGCTGACCCCGCAAGGCATCACTTTTCTACGGCATGACCCCGACGGGCGTGCGAGGAAATTTCTGAGACACCACACTAAAGCCAGTTGAAGAGGCTCATGATCAATAATTGACCACATAAGACGATGATCAGGGTCAATCCCACCGCGAAGGAAAAGCTGCTAAAGGTCAACCGCCTCATCTGCACTTGTGTGGTCGGGTTTCTGACCTGAGTCTCAGATTGAACCTTAACGGAGCGCCTTCGCCTTAACTTTCGGCTCTGGTAAAGCGCGTCTGTAATATCCGTTGGCCGAGGCATGAATTAAGAGTGCTAATACGGAATGTCATCTAAGTTAAGGTGATTTTGGAAAGATGTGTAGGCCATCTACTTTCGAGGGGGTCAAACCTTGCATCAAGCATTAACATGCAAGATGCCAAGGTATGACCCCGGGGTCGGCTTTGGTAAAGCGCGTCTGTAATATCCGTTGGCCGAGGCATGAATTAAGAGTGCTAATACGGAATGTCATCTAAGTTAAGGTGATTTTGGAAAGATGTGTAGGCCATCTACTTTCGAGGGGGTCAAACCTTGCATCAAGCATTAACATGCAAGATGCCAAGGTATGACCCCGGGGTCGGCTTTGGTAAAGCGCGTCTGTAATATCCGTTGGCCGAGGCATGAATTAAGAGTGCTAATACGTTTATTAGAATAAGATCAGTTTTCTGAATAGGCCTTTCTCTACCAGTTTAGCTAATTTTATAGGGCATCCGCGTTATTTTTCTTAAATGATGATTGACCCTGAATGGGCGATTCTTCAATCAAATTAGCTTTTTAATTCGCTGACCTGGTTGTCACGCATGTTTAACCTATACCGTTTGTCTAAAGAGCACGTTCTCAAATTGGGTCTACCACTGGTGGGGTGCCTTTTTGCGCCACCTCAGGCCAGCGCTGCGCTCAGCCCGAAAGCATCTGAGGTTACGAGCGTATTTGGCCTTCCGATTACCAACTCCATGATTACGAGTTGGGTGCTTTCCATCCTCATAATTATAGTTGTACGAGCGCTGGTTAAAAAACCAAAATTAATTCCCACCGCGGGTCAGTACATGGTCGAAACGCTGGTTGAGGGTATCCGAGGTCTGATTCAACCGATTGTGGGAAAGCGTCTAGTCAAACCGACCTTTCCGCTGTTGGCGGGATTGTTTACGTTTATCCTTCTTCACAATTGGAGTGGTCTTTTACCCGGGGTGGGGACGGTTGGATACGTGGATGATCAAGGCCATTTCGAATCCTTCATTCGTCCGGGCAACGCCGATTTGAATATGACTCTCGCCCTGGCGATCATTCATTTTGTCGCCTGGCTATATTTTGTACTTCGTTACGCGGGCCCGCGGGTGTTGATCTACGACCTGTTCGGCAACAAGGCAGACAAAAAGGAGACCCCGACTGCTCTTTTTTATCTCTTGACGGTAATATTTCTCTTTGTGGGGGTCATCGAAGTCGTTTCGATCATTTTCCGAAATGTGTCGCTGCCATTCCGTTTATTTGGAAACGTCTTTGCCGGAGAAAATTTGCTTTACAGCATGACCAACCTCATCGGGTGGGTTTTCCCCGTTCCTTTTTATTTCTTAGAGCTGCTCATCGGCTTTGTGCAAGCGCTCGTTTTTGTTGTGCTGGTTTCGGTTTATATCGGACTCATATGTAATCACGATTCGGAGGAGCATGCCCATTGATAACTTTTATGGTCGCTACCGAGCCCGTCATCTGGCGGCGATGTCGGGGTGTCCAAGACAACCGTTAAACTAAAAATCCAATATAGAAATGATTGAAATTCTAGCTGAAATGACCGGAAGTATTCAAGGCGGCCTGGGATGTCTGGGAGCAGGAATCGGTGTGGGTCTGGTCGGCGCCAAAGCTGCGGAAAGCGTTGGCCGCAATCCCGGAGCCTCAGGAAAGATTCTCGTTCAGGCGATTCTCGGTATGGCCCTGGCTGAAGCAGTGGCCTTCTATGCCTTGTTAATTAAGTAAAATTTTGTGTCGCGGCTTTTGTAGAGGCCGCGCCACGTCTACTCGTTTGTGATGATTGAAAACGTATTTATTGTCGCTGCCACCGAAGGGGTAGGGGGCGAGGAATCGGCCAACCAGATTGTACAATTATTTAATCTTTTTGGTTTGGATATCCGCTTTCTAATCGCGCAGATCATCAACTTTGGAATTGTAGCCACTCTGCTCTACAAATTTGCTTTCAAGCCCGTGCTGGCGACTATTGAGGAACGGCAGAGCAAGATCTCCGACGGACTTCAATATGCCGAGGAAATGAAAGCGAAGTTGGCCGACGCTGAAAAAGAGCATACCGCCACCCTGCAGAAAGCGCAGCAGGAAGCGCAAGTGATTCTAGGGGAGGCACGCGAAACCGCCAAAATGTATCTCGAAAAGCAAACCGAGGAAGCCTCGAGAAAGGGCGAGGAAATGATCGCCAAGGCCAAGGAAGCCATCGAGCTGGAGCGCCATAAGATGCTGACCGAGGTTCGCGGAGAAGTCGTCCGGCTGGTCATCGATACCACCTCCAAAGTATTAACTAAGGATTTGTCTGAAGATGAAAAATCTCGTTTCAGCAGATCTGCGACCGAAGAACTCACCTCTGTAGGTTCTTGACGTGGTTACGGATAAAAAGCTGCAGAAGTTTGCCAAGGGCCTGGCTCAACTTTCCCTGAAAGACGGAGTTGTTTCGGCTGAGAAGGTTGAAGCCGTTTTGCAGGCGCTGAGAAAAAGTCCTCCCCGCAAGCCTAAAACGGTTTTGAAACACTACCTCAATTACATAAAGCGTGAGATCAACCGCAGCAAGGCGGTTATAGAATATGCGGGGACGTTGGATGCCTTCAGCGCCTCCAATATACAAAAGAGCCTCACGGAAACTTACCATAGGGCCATTACCATTGAATCGCGGGAAAACCCGTCCTTAATAGCGGGCTTTCGCATCGCCGTGGGGGATGACGTCTACGACGCCTCGGTGTCGGGACGTCTCGACAATCTTTCAAAGTCCGTGCGGTAAATAAATTTTAAGCAGTAAAATGAGCTCGATAATTGAACAAATCGAACGGGAAATCGCCAATCTCGAAACCGCTGCGACAAGGAAGAACACGGGGTCCATCCTATCGGTGGGAGACGGAGTGGCCAAAATCGACGGCCTCTCTGAAGTCATGTATAATGAAATGATCGAATTTCCCGGGGGTCTTACCGGCATCGCGTTGAACCTCGAAGAGGAAGAAGTGGGATGCGTTGTCCTGGGTGACACCAGACACCTCAAAGAGGGCGATGAAGTTAATACCACCGGCCGGCTGCTTTCTGTTCCCGTCGGGAAAGAATTGCTCGGTCGCGTGGTGGATGCCCTAGGTCAGCCGGTTGATGGAAAGGGGCCCATTGAAGCGAGTGAGTTTTACCCGGTCGAAAAGATTGCTCCGGGAATCATTCCCCGCAAATCGGTAGACCAGCCCCTGCAAACTGGAATTATGCCGATCGACGCGATGATTCCGATTGGCCGCGGCCAGCGCGAGCTTATCATTGGAGACCGCCAGACCGGTAAGACCACCATCGCCATCGATACCATTCTCAACCAGGCCAAGATCAATAACCAGGCCAAGAAAGCGGACGGCACATTTCCCGACGACTTCCGTCCCGTATACAGTATCTATGTGGTGGTTGGGCAGAAGAATTCCAACATCGCCAGAACCCTGGGAACATTCGAAGCCAACGGCGCGATCGAATACACAATTATCGTGGCCGCCCCGGCGGCGGATAATCCGGCCAACCAGTACCTGGCTCCCTATTCCGGTTGCGCCATGGGCGAGTGGTTTATGCAAAATGGGATGGATGCTCTCATTGTTTATGACGATCTGTCCAAACAGGCGGTGGCTTACCGGCAGATGTCCCTCATCCTCAAGCGCCCCTCGGGTCGGGAAGCTTATCCGGGTGATGTTTTTTACTTGCACTCGCGACTCCTGGAACGGTCCGCCCGGTTGAATGCGGAAAATGGAAATGGGTCTCTCACCGCCTTGCCTATCATTGAAACCCAGGCCGGTGACGTATCTGCTTACATTCCCACCAACGTGATCTCGATCACCGATGGTCAGATTTTTTTGGAAACAGATTTGTTCAACCAGGGAATCCGTCCGGCCATTTCAGTTGGGCTTTCCGTATCGCGCGTTGGATCGGCGGCCCAGATTAAGGCCATCAAGCAAGTTGCGGGCACGGTGAAACTAGAGCTTGCCCAGTTCCGCGAGCTGCAGGCATTCGCGCAGTTCGGGTCGGATTTGGACGCCAAGACCAAGGCCCAGCTCGATCGGGGATCACGTATCGTTGAACTCTTTAAGCAACCGGCTTTTTCACCCAAAGCGGCGGAAGTGCAGGTAGCGCTCATGTGGGCGGTGCAAAATGGTTATTATGACGACATCGAGGTAAAGGGAGTTACTCAGGCTGTTGCCGCCCTGGAAGAGAATCTCCTGACGAAGCGAGAATCGCTGCTGGCAAGAATCAGGTCTGAAAAACAGATCACCGAGGCAATCTCGGCAGAACTCCAGGCAGCCGTTGAGTCTTGGAAATCCGGATACGCTGGATAATAGATAGCGATGGCCAATCTACATGACATCAGACGCCGAATTAAAGCGGTAAAAAACACGGCCCAGATTACCCGGGCCATGCAGCTTGTCGCCGCCTCAAAGATGAAGCGCGCGCAAGATGCAGCATTGGCGGGCCGGCCCTACGCCGAATTGTTGGCCCGTATTCTCGCTCCCGTTGCCAAAGGGGTGATCAATTTCAGGCATTCCTTTCTGGAGCAGGGCGGCGCGAGCACGCGGGGTATCATTCTGTTAAGTACGGACAGGGGACTTTGTGGTCCATTAAATGCAAACCTGTTTCGGGAGCTTCCTGAAATTTCCGCAGATGTGAAGTACATTACGGTGGGGCGAAAAGCGGCCCAATTCATAAGCCGCACGCAGCGGGACCTGATTGCTGACTTTACCGTTTCGGACAAAATCATGTTCGCCGAAGCCCGCGTTGTTATTGATTTTGCCATAAAGGCCTTTGACGATGGTTCGGTGGGCTCAATTGAAGTCCTTTATCCGCGATTCGTCAACACCCTCAAACAGGTTGCCAAGCGAGTGCCGCTTCTGCCGCTGGCGGGAATCACCGAGGCATTAGAGACTTTGGGAATAGAAGCGGGAGCTGAAGATGACCGTGAATTGAACTTCGAGCCTTCGGTTGAAGCGATTCTCACAGATTTGCTTCCACTTTATGTGCGGCGTCATTTCTTCGCTATGGTTCGCGCTACCAAAGCCTCGGAACATAGCGCCCGAATGGTGGCGATGAAAACGGCCACCGATAACGCTAACAACCTGGTGGATGATCTCACCTTGGACTACAATAAGGCCAGACAGGCGGCTATCACCCAAGAAATCCTCGAAATTGCGGCAGCAACCGCAGTAAATGAAAGATAATTTATTGAGTAACACAGGCAAAATTGTGCAAGTAATCAGCGCGGTAGTCGACGTCCGGTTCGATCCGGGAAAAGTTCCCGAAATCTACCAGGCGCTGGAAGTTAATTTTCAGGTGGGGGGAGCCGACATCTCCCTGGTACTTGAAGTGCAACAGCATTTGGGAGATTCTATTGTGCGAACGGTGGCCATGTCGTCGACGGAGGGTCTCGTCCGCGGTATGGATGTGGTGGATACGGGGGCGCCGATTTCCGTTCCGGTTGGTGAAGGTGTCCTGGGACGCATTTTTGATGTGACCGGAAATACCGTCGATGAGCGCGGTGATGCAAAATATGAAAAGCGCTATCCAATTCACCGTCCGGCGCCCGCCTTGGTTGACCAAAGCGTGGAGTCAGAAATGCTGGAAACCGGCATTAAGGTGATCGACCTGATATGTCCTTTCATCAAGGGAGGCAAAGTCGGCGCGTTTGGCGGCGCCGGAGTTGGCAAGACGGTGGTCATCATGGAGCTCATCAACAACATCGCCAAGGCTTATGGGGGATATTCCGTCTTTTGTGGAGTTGGTGAACGTTCCCGGGAAGGCAATGATCTTTATCATGAAATGTCCGAAGCCGGGGTGATTGATCAGGAAAATATCGAGAACTCCAAAGTGGCTCTCTGTTACGGCCAGATGAATGAACCGCCCGGCGCACGCATGCGCGTTGGTCTGTCTGGACTGGCAATGGCCGAGTATTTCCGGGACGAAAAGAACCTCGACGTGCTTCTCTTCATCGACAACATTTTCCGCTTTTCCCAGGCGGGATCGGAAGTATCGGCACTGTTGGGGCGTTCGCCCTCTGCGGTAGGGTACCAACCGACCCTGGCCCAGGAGATGGGAATTCTGCAGGAGCGAATCACTTCCACCAAGAATGGTTCCATCACCTCCTTCCAGGCGGTCTACGTTCCTGCTGACGATTTGACCGACCCTGCTCCGGCCAACACGTTTGCACACCTTGACTCCACCATTGTTTTGGAGCGCCGCATAGCGGAGTTGGGTATTTATCCGGCGGTGGATCCCTTGGGTTCAGTTTCCACTGCCTTGGCGCCATCGGTGGTGGGGGAAGACCATTTTAATGTGGCTCGTGGAGTACAAAATGTGCTGCAACGTTACAAGGACCTACAGGATATCATCGCGATTCTCGGCCTCGACGAACTGAGCCCCGAGGACAAACTAACCGTTTACCGGGCACGGAAAATCCAGAAGTACCTGTCCCAACCTTTCCACGTCGCCGAAGTCTTTACAGGTTTTAGCGGAAAGTACGTTTCCATCGAAGAAACCGTAAAGGGATTCAAAATGATTCTCGATGGCGAGTTGGATTACATCAATGAGAATGATTTTGTTTACAAGGGGTCGATCGATGAAGTGATCGCCAGTGCAGAGGGCGAATAGGTGGCAATGGCTTTAAAACTCGAAATAGTAACACCCGAAGAAAAGGTCTACAGCGAAGAAGTAGACTCCGTGGTGCTGCCTACCACCTCCGGTGAAATTGGAATCTTGCCAGGGCACATCCCTTTGATTACTGAGGTGAAAACCGGGGAGCTTGCCGTGGTCAAGGGGGGGCAAACTGATCTATTGGCGGTGGGCATTGGGTTTGCTGAAATTTACGGCGATACGGTATCGGTACTTACTGAAGCAGCTATTGACATTGAGGATATCGATTTGGCCTCAGCGGAAGAAGCACAGCGCCGGGCCGAGGAGGCGTTGCTCAAGGCTAAAGAGGAAAAGCTGCATCCGGACGAAGTCGAAGCTTTGGAAGCAAAAATCCGCTTTGCTTTGGTCCAGCAACTGGCCAAGAAAAAAGGCAAGTGAGCGGAAAATGACAATGTAACACCCGGGTTAACAAATCAAATTCCGGAAATCGTCAAACTGGCCCCGGAACCCATCGGGAATGCCTTTGATCACCACCGCAACCGCATCGTGGGAATGCAACGATTCCAGGTGAGCAATGGAAACCTGGAAATCGACGATTTGCTCATCGGCGTCCAATACTTCAAATAAGAGACGGGCCGCGTCTTCCACAAATTTTATATAGGCGCCGTTGAGCTCCGCAAAGGCCTGCTCATCTTCCCGCCGCACAATCACTTGGGTTTCCGTCTTTAAAGCATTGGCGCAATGGTCGACCAGATCCTCGATCGTCATTTCTGACCCTGGGTCCAACTCCACCAGGACACGTGCTTTGCTGCGTTGCGAATGGGGAATGGAATAGGCGTTCCTTTCCTCACGGGCGTGTTCCGACAATTTTTCCGAGCAAGGGCAGGTGGAAGAATAAACAAAATCCAGTTGGACGTAGCGGTGCAGATGTCCGCCGGCGCTCAACATCCCTTCCCACATCACCTGGTAGTACTGATACCCCTGCAGCTTACTTCGCAAGCTGGTCTGGGTAAGCGGATAGTTGAAAAACAATTTCAATCGGGCTTCCTGACTTTCCAGCCGGTCAATGTAAGTGCTGAGGATTTTTTCGATCTCCCCCCAGGTGAATATGTCGTCCTTGAACTCATAATACACCCTCAGGATGCGAGACATATTGATACCCTTGTTATACTTATCCAAAGAAACCGTCCCCGTAACGGATGTTTCCAGAGAAATAATCTCCCCGGCCCGGGTCTTAAACTTCAAAGGCAATTTGAAATTGGATATTCCCACCTGGTTAATGGCTACCTGGGCTCCGGAGATGTGATCTGCATGTGCATTCTGCATATCGGGCAGTGACTGACGATAGGCCTCACTCGATTGGAACGAGGCATCATATTCCCGGTTCGGCTTCGATTGCGAACCTGGAATCGGGTTGCTCATGGGTGTGTCATCCATCGGTTTTACAAGACTAGGTCCTAAAAGTAGCCGGAAACCTTGCTGGTTAAACCCAAGAGGTCAATGGCCAATGGCGCTTAGTTAAGCGACTATTCGAACATTTGACTACCTCGGAAAAGGAAGGGGTCAAGACGTAAAAAGTTATGCCTTACAGGGTCGGTCGTCTTGTAAAAGTGTATGGAGTACAACGGAATACAGTTTTTAAGACCTGACCCTTTTCTTACAGAAGGCGTAACAACTCAGGTCTCCATAGCCTAGATCGCCGGAAAGTATGAGAATGAAATTGGGCTTTGCTTCAAGGATAAAGGATGAAGGCAGAAGGATAATAAGAAGAAACGAGAAAATTTTCCTGGGATGTTGATTGAGAGAACTGTAGGAGGGGGTTTATCCCCCGATCTTCCAAATGGCCTCACCGCAATCGGGGGATAAACCCCCTCCTACAGTTTTGTAATAGGTTATCAATAAAACATCCATGCGGACGATTGTTTAAGATACCTGAGTAGTTACCAGAAGGCATCACTTTTCTACGGCATGACCCCGGCTGGCGCCCATACTATATTCCTCTACAAACGCGCTTAACTAAGTGACATTCGGGTCAATGGCTTATCTTCTCGGCGCTCTTCCCCTCAACTTTGGCGCAGATCCCAAGCGATGATATGCATGCGCTCGCACTTCGTTTGGGGTAATGTGGTGCGGGTGGACGGAATCGAACCGACGTAACCAGCTTGGAAGGCTGGAGTTCTACCACTGAACTACACCCGCCTAACCCGGACATCTCACTACCGGGCTAAAAGGTGGCAATTTCGCGCGATAATCCTTTTTTGATCAAGCACTTTTTTAACTTTTATCATTCCCTGAAGGAGGTGGAAATTTGCGCTTCGGCTAGCTGACCTATCGATATTTCCCCAACCTTTTGCACGATCTGTTTTCCCGCATACCGCTTTCGGTTATGGACGGCGCCTTCCGGCGACTCCTTTTTTCGCTTTTCAAGCCCTGGGGGATTCTCCAAGTTAGTGCAAATTTTGCCATTGCTGCCAAGCGTTTCTTGTAGCGAGCTCCATCCTTTATGCCAAAACGTACTGATTTAGAATCCATCCTCATCATAGGTTCAGGACCCATCGTAATCGGGCAAGCATGCGAATTTGACTACAGCGGTACTCAGGCCTGCAAGGCGTTGCGGGAAGAGGGTTATAAGGTTATCCTGGTCAACAGTAATCCGGCCACCATAATGACCGATCCCGAATTTTCCGATGTAACTTACATCGAACCGCTTACGGTTGAAATGGTCGGCAAGATTATTGAACGGGAAAAGCCCGATGCCCTCCTGCCTACTCTGGGCGGACAAACGGCACTCAATCTGGCTCTCGACCTTCATCACAGCGGTGTTCTCCACGAATATGGGGTGGAAATGATCGGTGCTAAATCTGAGGCAATTAAAAAGGGCGAAGATCGGCTGCTCTTTAAAAAAGCCATGATTAAGATTGGCCTCGATGTTCCCAAATCCCGAGTCGTCTACTCGCTGGAAGAAGCCCGGGCCGCCACCACCACCATCGGTCCATTTCCTCTGATCATCCGGCCAGGATTCACTCTGGGAGGATCCGGAGGAGGGATTGCTTACAACAAGGAGGAATTTGATGATATAGCTGCCAATGGACTCGAATTGTCCCCGGTCAATGAAGTGCTCATTGAGGAATGTCTGCTTGGTTGGAAGGAATACGAGATGGAGGTGATGCGGGATTACAAAGACCAATGCGTGATTATATGCTCCATCGAAAACCTGGATCCCATGGGAGTCCACACGGGAGACTCCATAACCATTGCACCGGCCATGACCCTGACCGACAAGGAGTACCAGCTCATGCGGGATGCATCTTTTGCCTGTATCCGGGAAATTGGTGTGGAAACCGGTGGCAGTAACATACAGTTTGCGGTCGATCCGCGAAATGGGAGGCTGGTGGTGATCGAGATGAATCCTCGGGTATCCCGCAGCTCCGCGCTGGCCTCCAAGGCGACAGGATTTCCCATTGCGAAATTTGCGGCGAAGCTGGCCGTCGGCTACAGCCTGGATGAAATACAAAATGACATCACCCGGGAAACGCCGGCCAGTTTCGAACCCACCATTGATTACGTGGTAACCAAGGTGCCGCGATTCACATTCGAAAAATTTGTCGGGACCGATACCACCCTTACTTCTTCGATGAAAAGCGTGGGTGAAGCCATGGCCATTGGGCGGACCTTCAAGGAATCGCTCCAGAAAGCTTTGCGTTCCCTGGAGATTGGAGCGCATGGGTTGGGAGGAGGAGGCAAATATGGAGATTCCACCGCAGTGGATTTGGAGGAAATCCGGAGCCGACTTGCAAATCCCAATGCGGAACGGATTTTTTATATGAGGTATGCCCTGCTGGCCGGAATTTCGGAGGAGGAGATTTTTGAGCTCACTGCCATTGATCCGTGGTTTATCCGCCAGATTGCCGACATCGTGAAATTGGAGCAGAAGATTGAGCGAAAAACATTGGAAACCATTGATGAGGGGCTCATGCGCGAGGCCAAGCAGGCGGGATTTTCCGATGTGCAATTGAGCCATTTATTGCACTGTAAGCGTGAAATGATAAAGCGGCGCCGCGAAACTTTCGGGATCCGTACCCAGTTTCGCCTGGTGGATACTTGCGCGGCGGAGTTTGAAGCATTTACCCCCTACTATTACTCATCCTATGGGGATGAAAATGAAGTCATAAAATCGGACAAGCCCAAGATTATGATTCTTGGGGGAGGGCCCAACCGTATCGGACAAGGCATTGAATTTGATTATTGCTGTGTCCACGCTTCCTATGCCTTGCAGGAAGCCGGTTACGAATCGGTTATGGTCAACTCCAATCCGGAAACCGTATCTACCGACTACGATACATCCGACCGTTTATACTTTGAACCGCTCACCCTGGAGGATGTTTTGGAGGTGTACCACCAGGAAAACTGCCAAGGAGCCATTGTCCAATTTGGCGGACAGACTCCGCTCAACCTTGCGGTCGATCTAAAAGCCAATGGAGTCAACATCATAGGCACGACCCCGGAAAGCATCGAGGCTGCGGAAGACAGAAAACTGTTTGCCGCCATTCTGGACAAAGTTGGATTGAAACAGCCGGAAAACCGAACGGCAATGAGTCCGGAAGAGGCCCACCGCATGGCTGAGGAAATTGGTTTTCCCATCTTGTTACGCCCATCTTTTGTTCTAGGTGGACGAGGCATGTTTGTTGTGGGCTCGGCAGAGGAACTGGGAAAAGTCGTCTCCGAGGCCTTTGAGGTGGTACCCGACAAACCAGTATTGATCGACCAGTTCCTGCAAGACGCGATCGAAGTGGACGTCGATTGTATTTCCGACGGGGAAACCATACTGGTTGGGGGTATTTTGGAGCACATTGAGTTTGCCGGCGTGCATAGTGGGGATGCCGCCATGGTGATGCCTCCCTACACCTTGTCTGAGACGATGATCGATCAGGTTAAGCGAGCGACTTATGCCTTGGCCAGAGAATTGGATGTAATCGGATTGATGAACGTTCAATACGTCATCAAAGGCGATGAGTTGTTTATAATTGAGGTAAATCCCCGGGCATCGCGTACCGTGCCTTTTGTGTCGAAGGCGATTGGTGTTCCCCTAGCAAAACTTGCCGCCAAGGTAATGGCCGGATCGAAACTGACGGACCTGGGATTTTCAGAAGAAATCGATCCTGAACACTGGTGCATTAAAGAATCGGTGTTTCCATTCAAACGCTTTCCCGGGGCCAAGGTGGTGTTAACCCCTGAAATGCGCAGCACCGGGGAGGTTATGGGTTTGGATTTTAACTATGGACTGGCTTATGCCAAAGCTCAAATGGCGGCCCAACCATCGCTTCCTACTTCGGGCAAAGTCTTTATAAGCGTTAAGGATACCGATAAACCCAAGGTCATCGATATAGCCCGCCGCCTGATTGCCTGCGGATTCACCATCTATTCCACACCTGGAACTGCCAAGGTATTGGGTGAAAACGGAGCAAGGGTTAAAAGACTGTTTAAAATTGATCAAGGACGACCGAATGTGGTGGATATGATCAAGAATGGAGATATGAACTTGGTAATCAACACGCCCAGTGCGGGCATGATACCGCGTAGAGATGAAAATATCATACGGATGGAAGCCATAAATATGAATGTGGGTATCATTACTACGATTTCCGCAGCCCAGACCTCCGTGAAAGCGATAGAAGCTTTGCATTCCTTTGAACTCGATGTAAAACCCCTCCAGGACTACTATAGGGGCAACTAACACCTTACCGAAACCGTGAAACGAACTAACCCACATATCTCCCAAATCTTCTACTGCGCTCCAGAATATCGGCACTGGTGCCCGCACCAGCACTCGATCTCGGTTCGCTCGCTACGAATTTGGCGGGGTGTCGCGTTCGCTCGGTAGTGAGAGATGCGGGCTAAGGAGACCATAATTGCGCTCATACACGGGCCCGATCAACCGGGACTCGTTGCCCGCGTATCGGGTTGGATTTTTGAACGAGGCGGCAATATCATCCATGCCGATCAACACCGTGACATGGAGGAAGAGGTATTTTTCCAGCGCATTGAATGGACCCCATCCGACGAGTCGTCCGATTGCCGGGAAGAGGGAAATGCGTTCGCTAAATTTGCCCGGGAATTCAATATGCGGGTGGATTGTAAAGTGTCCTCAGTTAAGCCACAGGTGGCGGTTTTCGTTTCACGCTACGGTCACTGTTTTCATGAATTGTTCCTAGGCCAAAAATCGGGGGAGCTGCCGTGTGAAATAAGTTGTGTGGTATCCAACCACCAGGACTTAAGGGAAGCCGCTGAAGGTTACGGAGTAGACTTCTACCATGTGCCGGTTACTCCGGAAACCCGGGAGAAAGCACAAGCGCGACAATTGGAAATCTTACGGGAACGCAAGGTGGATTTGGTAGTGATGGCCCGCTACATGCAGATTCTCAGCGAGGATTTTTTAAACGAGTTCGGTAACCCCGTCATCAATATTCACCATTCCTTTCTACCTGCTTTTGCTGGAGGTAAGCCCTACCATCAGGCTCATCAGCGTGGCGTAAAATTAATTGGAGCTACGGCCCATTACGCCACTGCGATTCTGGACGAGGGGCCCATTATTCAGCAGGACGTAGGTCGGGTTTCTCACCGGCACACCGTGAAAGACCTCATTGTTCGAGGCCGCATGCTTGAACGGCGGGTCCTAACCCAGGCAGTGCGGTGGCATCTCGAGCATCGCATTCTCGTTTACGGGCGGAAAACGGTCGTCTTTGATTAAACCGCGAGCCTGCTGGGGTCCCTTGGTTATGGAGTTGACTCGCGAGATGTTTCCATAAATGTCAGACAGTTTTCCAAATTGATGGCCACTATTCCCAAACCCAAGAAACGACGGCGGAAAGAGCAGGAGAAAATCCGGAAGTTAGATGAAGCATTTGCGGCATCCAACCTGGAGGATCAGCTGGTCGTTTACTGGAACCGTTATAAAAACCAGGTGGTTCTGCTGGTATTGGCTGTTCTGGTCTCCATTGCCGGAGTTCAGGTAGCGAAGTGGTGGAGCGCCCAATCACTCAGTGACCGCACTGAAACATATGCCGCTGCCACAACCGACGCGGAGAAAGAAGCTTTTGCCGACAAAAATTCGGGCCGAAATATTGGTGGAACAGCTTACCTGGAACTGGCGGATAAGGCCTATTCCGATGGCGAATTCTCCAAAGCCACAGGCTTTTATGAAAAAGCGTTTCAGGTTTTGGACCTTATTCCCCTCATGCAACGAGCACACTTGGGCCTGGCCTTGTCCAACCTGCAAGCTGGAAATACGGACATCGCGGTGAACGACCTGCAGTCCTTGGCCAACCATAGTGATTATCTGGATGTGGCCAAAGCCGAGGCCCTCTATCACCTCTCGGTTATCGAATGGGAAAAATCAAACTTTGCGTCTATGTTGAGCTATCACGACCAGATCGAGGAATTGGGCAGCCCGGGTCTTTGGCAATCGCAAGCTAAAAGTTTGCAACGCACCGTTGCGGAACTGAAAGTCTTAGTGGAGGCGCGCTTGAACGAGGAACCGGCTGCTGAAGGACTGGGCGCCATATTGGAGCCCTAGCCCGCATTTCTCCCAATTATTCCTCTTCCAAATGCTCCAAATCCCCCTCCAGGTAGTCGATTAGAGTATTGGCCGATTGTATGGTGGCCAACATGATGTTGTTCAGGCGATTGCGCATGATAAAAAAACATACCATGGCCGGAATACCAATAACCAGTCCGGTGGCCGTCGTTATCAGCGCTTCCCCGATATTACCCGCGAACAATTCCGGCCGACCCATCCCGCTTTGGGAAATCGTTTGAAACGCTCCAATCATACCGCTAACGGTTCCGAGCAGCCCGATCATGGGCGCCACCGTCGCGATGACGTTCAGGTAATTGATCCACTGGCTCACCGCATTTTCTTCCCCCTCCAAGGCTTCGACCAGGCTGGCTTCCACCTTGCTTCGGTTTTCCTCTTCCGCATCCGCCCGAACTCGACTCAACGCCATCCCCATCACCCGCGACAAAACAGAAGGAGCTTGGTTCAGGCGGTTTACCGCCGATTGAATGTTTTTCCCTGCCAGCGATTGGGCAACCGAATTGAGCATCGCCTCCGGAATAAATTTCTTACGGATAGTTTCGCGGTAACAATGAATGATCAGGAAGAGTAGAGCCAGCGAACAGAGTCCCAAGGGATACATAGCCCAGCCTCCTTGCTTGATCATTCCCCATAGACTCAAGGATGTTTCAGGTGCGGGCTCCGTTTGCCCCAGCAAAAGGGCGGGAACAAGCGAACTGGCAATGATGGCTGATAGGCGTAAACGGTTCATGGTGCGATAGAGTTTTCTGTTTTTGCGGTATTCTTCCTTACGGATTCCCGAGGTAAATTTAAACCTTTTTCCGGCTGGCCTGCAGGAATTTCCACGGCTGTCTCAGACGGTTGCGTCTCTTCCCGATGGTCTCGTTCCCGCAAGATTTCCTCCATGAATGAGTGGAGCTCGGCCTTTTCTGCCGGCCAGGTTAATTGCCGGTCGAGAAATTCTCGGTACAAATCGAGCGCCTTTTCCGGATTCTTTTCCACCAGCCAGGATTGGATGACTACCGGGTAGCAGTTTTCCAAATAGGGTTTGGGATATTGGCTGCTAAAGGTTATGGGCTGAAGGCTGGTCCACCGCGCATTTTTCGAATCTCCCGCTGCCAGTTGTGATTCTCCAAGAATCCACCAGCCCAAGGCGGAGTCCACGGTGGGATCGTGATTTTTACACCAGCGTTCCGCCAGGATTGTGGTCTCTTCCCACTGTTCGAGTTTGAAAAACGATCGCAGCATGAGTTCGTTGGACCTGGCGTGGATCTGGGCATCCTCAAAAGTAATACCCAATAGCGTGCTGGCTACACCCAATGCCTCGACGAAACGCCCGGCCTGAAAGTAGGCTTCGCCCAGTCCCAAGCTTGGTTCTGCAAGGGTTAGGAGAGGATATAGTCGGATAAATGGACTGCGTTGCTGATGAACCGGTTCCAGGGCCTTGATGGCTGCTTCATATTGCTCGTTGGAAAGCGCTTCCAATCCCTCTTCAATTTGCTCTGCGTCGAAAAAATCGATTTTTTCGATCTTATCCTTTCCAAACAGGTAGGCAGCGGAGCCTTCATCGACGGAAACGTCCAGCCTAATGGTATCATCGGCCAAGACCATCATTCTTCCCTCGAATTGCCGCCCATCGGTATTGGTGAGGACTCCGGTTGAAACGGCCAGTAAAGATGGGAAATGGGTCAAAAACCAACCCCCCAGCAACGCTATTGGCAAAGCATCGAAGTTAGTTTTCATTGGCGGTTCCTCCCTCCCCTTCGGAAATTGTGGGTTCTTCGGGTAATAAGGGTAAAAGTAATTCCAGACGGGCTTCGGCCAATCCCCATTCCGGTAGGCCTTTCAGCTTTGGTTGAGACAACATCTCCCTTAACGTAGCAACCGCCTCAGGCAGACGATCGGCCGCTTCAAAGAGATTTGCACTTTTCCAATAGGCGGAGGAAACCAGGTCCGGATAGGCCCGGTACATGTTGTAGATACGTTGATAATAGGCGATGGCCTTGTCGATGGCTCCGAATCGAGTGTAGGATTCCGCAATTCCATCCAGTGCCTGGGCGTGGGCACGGCCACGAGCGGACTTGCGCCGCAAGAGCTTTTCGAAGGTGGCGATGGATTCCACCAACTGTCCGAGTGCGGAAAGCGTCCTGCCCATGAGCAATTGTGTTTCGTTCATGTGGGCATGTATGGGAATTTGATCGTTGGAGGCAATGAGCCATAACTTGGCCGAAGGATACTCCCCTGCCTCGAAATCCAATTTCGCCAACCCAAGATAGGCCATGGAACGGGCGGGGGAAGATGGGAATCTAACCAACAGCTGATCGAAAAAATTGCGCGCTCGCTCATCCCCTGCATCCAACAAAGCCAATCCCACCCGCCCAAGTGATTCCGCGTCCATTTTCTCCAGGGGCACACGTTGCGCCAGAGCCTGGTAGGATAATTCAGTTGTTTCGGGCTGGCGGACTTGTTCAATGAAAAACAGGACCAGTCGGGTGTAGTAGGTGAGTTGGTTGTTTTGATCTGCAGTTCTGATCTCGTGCAGGATCCAGGAGGAAAAATTTTCAGCTTCCACCAGAGCGCTCTGGCGGTCGACCTTACCAGTATATTTTGCAGCTGCCTCCGCACCTTTTAGATTCTGTAATGCTTTGAGGATGCTGCCGGTCTCCGCAGATTTGGGATCGTCGCCATAAGTGGCGAGGGCCTGCTCAAAAATGGGGAAGGCCTCGCCCAACGCGCCCTGCTGTTGATAAGCCCAACCCAGCCAATAAAGAGCTTCGCTCAAACGGATTCGCGGGGCTTCCTCGTTCTCAAGGAAAGCGCTGAAGTGGGAAACCATGCCGGTATATTCCTTCAAAGCACGCAGGATTTTTCCGGCCTGGAATAGACTGTAAAGATAGAGGTCGCCAACTTCCGGCTCAATGCCTGAAAAAGTGTTCAATGCCTCGGCCAGCTCACCTTTTCTCATCAGTATATCCCCCTTCAAAACGCGCGCTTCACCGACCCGGAAGTGACGGGGAAATTCGCTAAGGTAACGATTTATGGTCGACAGGGCTTCATCGTAACTGCGCGAGGCGTATTGAGCGGCTGCCAGCCGGTATTGAATCTCCGGATACAGCGGGTGATTTTGGGCTGTGCCGGACAAGGTCGTCAGCATGTCTGCGCAAGTTGCGTAGTTCTTTTCAAAAAAGTAGGTCAGGGCATCCCATAACCCGGCATTAATTTTTAAAGCCCCGTCGGGAAATCGTGACAGATAGGCGGCGAAATCCCGGCGGGCGGACAAATAGTCTTCCAGGATAACCTGGACAACCCCACGTGAAAACAGCCAGCGCGGAGAGAGGGCGTGGTCGGGAAACGAATCGATCAAATCGGTCAAACCCTCATTGCTTTCTTGGTAACGACTTTGTTCCAGATGGGTGCGGGCAATGAGGTAAAGGGCTTGCGGAGCCAGAGGGGAATCGGGGTAAGGGTTTACGAAATCTCGGGCGATGGCGAGCGCTTCATCCCATTCCTCCATCTGATGAGCACAGAGCACCCAACGGTAGTGCGCCTGTTCTCGAAGGTCAGCAGGATAGGAATCATTCAGGGCAATGTATCTAAAAACCAACCAAGCCTTATAAAATTGCGAATCCAGCATAAGGCTCTGTCCATATTTCAAATAAAAAGTGGGTGTATAATCCCCGGTAGTTTCAAGGGCCTTAAGCTGCTGTTCCAGTTTGCGCTGCATCTGGGTAAGATATTGTTGGCGATGACTGCCCTGCTTTACCTTCGTCCGATCCCTACCGTCGGCCAGGCCTAGTTTCAGTTCTTCGACCCGCTCACGCTGGAGCTGAACGAGCGTCGTTTTGGCAGGCACCAGGTAAAAGAGCTTTAGGGCATCTTCAGTGCGGTTTTCAGCCATGGCGTGCTCAGCGGTTTCCAGCGCGGAAAATGTAAGCTGGGCCAGTTCGGGCATAGCTGCGACGGACCAGTCGGTCTGAAGCATCAACTGGGTAGCCTGATCCTTTCGCCCATTTTGCAGGCAAGCATGTACCGCTTTTAACTGGCCTTGCATTTTCAGGGATTGGGGGAGTTCGGATCGGTAAAGTTGCTCCAACCCTTCCAGTCCCGCATCGATAAGGCCTTCCTGGAAGTAAATGTCCGAACGCTCGAGATAGGCAAAACCGGTTTCAAGGTCGCCGGGGAATTGGTCCAGGTAAAAATTGAGCACCTGGCGGGATTTCTCCAGATTCTGGGTTTTTTTATAGGCCTGGGCCAGGCTGTAGATCAGCGTATGGTTCTCAGAAAACAAGTCAGGATACTGCTTCCAGACCCTTTCCAGTGTAACGATAGCCGCCAGCGGCTTACTAGCCGCCAATTCAGCTATCCCCTTAACGGGAAGCACAAGTCTCTGAATAACCTCATCAAGGTATTCCGCCTCGCCACCGAAAATTTGTTCCAATCTTTCAAACAGAGCTGCCGCTTTCCTCAAATCTCCCTCATCTACTGCCGCCAGACACACCTGCAAGGCATCCCGAAAGATCAATCCCTCCAAGCCCTCCTGAGCGTTTACACCTATTCTCATCCCAGCCAGAAGCATTATCAGTACTGGTACAATATGGAATTTCCTGAACCGGATTAAAGACATGGCAAGGATGAGCGATTGACTAAATCCAAGCGGATGATTTGGCAAACCATTGTTAGGCTTTTTTGTCGGTCGTTAAACTGCGCCCCGATCTCAATGGAGCTAAGTTAAGACATTTTGCGAAGGGACGGATGTGCAGGCCGTTTACTTTCGAGGGGGTCAAACCTTGAATCAGTTGACATCGCAAGCGACGTCCAGATTGCAAGGAATGACCCCGACTGGCGCGATGGCGGGGTGTCGGCCTACGGAATCGGTAGCAAGGAATGACCCCGACGGGAATTGCAGGGTGTCGACCCAGCTTCACGCCCACGAATCAGCTAGTCTCAGATTAAGCGGTTGACAATAATTTGAAAAAACGTGTGATAACGCGCTCCTGAACATCGGGGTGTAGTTCAGCCTGGCTAGAGCGCCTGCTTTGGGAGCAGGAAGTCGGCGGTTCAAATCCGCCCACCCCGACCAATTGCCCTTGGAAAAATGGGCTGAAAGTGGCATAAAAGCTGATTTTTAGGGGGTTACAGCGATTTTTGTTGAAGGTGTTAGGGATGTAGTTTTTAGTAAAAAACACCTTTTCTTGCATGGTAAATCGATGCCAAACGCAAACCACTTTTAAAACCAAACGAAAACCAATGAACTCCACACAAAGGGCGCAGAGCAACTGGAAGCCACCTAGAGGCATACGAGTTTATTTCAGGAGAGACCGAATTAACCGTCCTTGGCTCGTTCAATGGAGGGAACCAGGCAGTTCCAAATTGGTTTCGAAAAGTTTTTCCACTGAGCAGGACCAGATTCGCTTTGCCAAACGGTTAGCCAAACGGCGGGACGATGAGGGGAATATGATTCTCAATTTTGACCCGAAGAAGTGGCAGCGGTTTTTGCTGCATGAGGAGCGGGTAGGGGGGATGGCGAACCTCGATGAAGTTGAATCGCTTTGGCAAGCATCGGGGATCAAGCGGGGTGGCATGCACTTGAAGCAGGCGGGACAGTCTTTTTTAAAGGCGAAGGAACGCGAAGCAATTTCGACGGAGAGCTTCAGGCGGTACCAGAAGATGATCGACCGAATGGAAGCCAGGTTTCCCGCGGTATTATTGGCGGATTTCAAAGCGGATTTGCTCATTGAGTGGATCGAGTCTTTGAGCCTCCCGGATGGGCGGGCGTATTCGGCAGTGAGCCGGAATAATTGGAGAGTAATGTTGCATACGCTCTTTGCTTTTTTTGTGAGGAGGGGATGGCTGGCAGTTAATCCAGTTTCCTCGATTGAGCGTTGGGGCGATGTTGAAAAGCCGGTCGGGATCCTGACGCCGGAGGAGGGACGAAAGCTCTTTGAGGCCAACCGGGATTTGCCGGTTGCTGGCAGGTTGGCGCTGGAGGCATTCGGCGGGTTTCGCTATTCGTCGGCCAAGCGACTGGTGAAAAGGGATATAAACTTTGAGGACCACGGGATCTCGTTGCCGGCAGGCCGGATTAAGACGGGCAAACGGTTTTACGTAGATTCATTCCCGGATAATTTATGGCTGTGGATAAACCACGTGACGGAAGGATGCTGGAAAATGACTCCCAGGCAATACCAGGAGGGGAAGCGATACGCTTTTGCCCGTGCCATGATTCCGCATCCTAAAAATTGTCTGAGGCATTCGTTCGCAACCTACCATGTGGCTGCGTTCAAAAATGTTGGCGAGACGGCAACGATCCTCTGCCATACGAATTTGAGCATGCTAAATCGACATTACCGGGGGATGGCGACACACAGGCAGGGGTTGGAGTGGTTTGAGATCCGGCCTTGAGGGTTGTATGGTGAGCAAGCAACCTCAACTATAACAGAAATGAAAATTATAGTAAATCTTGATCACAACGAGAGCCTTGAAGTTTACCAGTCGGCAGGATTCGATTTCCCTACAATTCCGCCGGGGATGAACACATATCAGCACTATTTCAAGACCGCAGATGGTGACAGTGCGATCATCTTGAATCAGACTGGGTTCGGGAGAATCCAGTCTGATAATGAGGAGGAGGTGAACGGCTGCTCATTATTTGTCATACTGGATGCGCCGAATGATAACATCGCCCGGATATTTTTGGAGCGGTTTGCCGATAACATGTTGTCGGAGTAGTTGATTTTCTGCCTGGTCAAGGAATATCTCGTGCCCGCCCTTTCCATTGTCCAACTTTGCGACTACGTTGACCACAGAGCCAGGCATTGACAGCTAAAAGTCCGGCATACGCCAGGCGCCAGGGATCAGGTTTAAACCGTTCCTGATTATCCTCACACCAGAGCCGCAGATTTCGAACATGAAATTCCTCGCTTTGGGGGGAAATGACAACCCCATCGATATAACTCAGTTTCATTTTTTGAATTGATAGTTATCGGTTCGCGATTTCGAGCAACGTGTCGGCATGGCAGGGTTTATCCATCGGGCACCAGCAAGCCAGATTTTTCCCGCGCAACTCCCCTGGCGCATCTTCCATTGCCGCCCTGCTTGCCCGGAGGCGCTCAGGGTCATCGTAGGTGAGGGAAATATAACCAGCCGCCAGCAGGCGATAGAGTTCGACGCATCGCTTTCTGGTTCCATGCTCGCCGACCACGAACGGATTTCCCCATTTGGTTGGCCGAGCCACCGAAACGGTATTGAGAGGGAGCCGCCATCCTTTGCTGCGGCGAAGAACAACCCGAATGGGGGGATCGACTATTTCATTCTCATTCATCGTACATTTCGTTGAGGTGAGTCGGCTTCTCGTCAGGCCGGACCCGCCACGGTCCGACGACCGGCACAAGGCCGGTTTCGATTTTTAGCTGATGGTTAGGAGTTCCAGGCTGCACGTTGAGCGTCTTCACTCCACGCCTCGGATGCTTTTGCCCTGGCATCCTCCCAGTTTTCACCATTGAGAATTCTTTCGGCTGCGGCGCGGAAATGACTTCCCCGAGTGCTAGCCCAATGCGAGGACCTCTCAATCCGTCTGCACTCAAGATAAGCCGCCGCCGCGGGATATTGTTGCCTCAAACGGTCAAGACTTACCCGAGGCCGTCTCGGTGGATGAACACCATCATTGTATTCATCGTCCATCATTTTTCGGAATTCCCAGTGGTACCGATCTTCGTCGGCTTCAGCTCCCAGAAGTTCGTCTAGACCCGGAAGGTTTTTGCCTTTTTTTTCCTCCCTTTCTGCTTTCCTTTGCTCCTCGATCTTTCGAAGCTCAGCGATTTTATTTTCAATGCCCGCGGCGGCCCCGATCCGATATAATCCGCGCTCGACCCGAATATGCCCGATTGGGCTAGCGCCGGCACGTATGTGAACCGGTAAAGGCGGTTCAATTTCTGAGTAAGCAGTCAAGGAAACGCGATGATAACACTTGCTATGCATTCCCACATAAAGGTTATTTCCAGCGATCTTCACCTTGTAATCTCCATCTTCATAGATTGTTTTGATCGTATTTTTCATTTTTCTCTTTCGTTAGTTTTTATTCGTGGACTAAAATATTTTTTGGCCTCATTTTTTGGTTGCTTTGTCGAACAAAAAATAGATGCCTTCGTCTCGGTAATCTATCCACCAGCTACTGTTGTCAATCTCGTCGCTGAGGTATTTGATGACGTTTTGAAGCTGCTCTTGATAATCATCACCGAGTCCCGTTTTTCTCAGGAATCTTCTAATGAGCCGTGGCTGTCTAGTGCCGTCTATAATGCTCTGAAATTGGGCAATATACATATCACGGATGTATTCAGCCCATTCGATTTGTTTTGGTGATCCTGTTAGTTGTTTCATTTTTCTCTTTCGTTAGTTTTGGTTTCAATAAATCTTACTATACCTACAAATATAGTGAGGATTTTTGAAAAGTCAACAAAAAATCGCACTTTTTTTAACTTTTTTTTACTTTTTTTAACTTTTTTTTTAGTTTTCTTTAAAAAACTGCAAGCATCCTTGTGGTTGATCCTGGCCAGATGCTCCTCCTGCCAGGTGCCCCAATAAAAAAGCCACCCCCCGGGAGGAGTGGCTTTTCAATGGGTCCCCACGAAGGTGGGGAGATGGATGGTTAATCTTCATCGAATTCAACCGCATCCGGGTTACCAAGCCGGATCGCATCGTAGCTCGATTTTGTAATGTAACGAGCCACTCCCGATCTCCCAAATCCGCTCGCTTCCGCGTCCGCCCGTGCCTCGACCATCGTCCGACCAACTCCATACGCAGGACCCGTGAGATCATCCGACAGAATGATTATGTATTTTTGACTTTTCTTGCTTTTCATTTCGTTGATTTGATTCATGTTATTTTTCATGTATTTATTAGTTTTAGGTTCTGATTAATCTAACTATGCTTACAAAAATAGTAAGGATTCTTACAATGTCAACAGAAAAGGTGACTTTTTTTAACTTTTTTTGAGTTTTTTTGAAAAACTGGCAGGTGCCCCAATAAAGAAGCCACCCCCGGGGAGGTGGCTTCTCGTCAGGCCGGTTTCGATTTTAGTTTTCAGGATGGTGAAAATTGTATATCAATCCTTTTTCTTCTTCTGGACTCAGGTCGTAACCCAGGAGTTTTTCATCGGCGTGCTGCATTTCACACTCATCGACCAGATAATGGTTCCACGATCCGCCCCTCTGATACTCGACTATATATCTATCAGGGTTATGTTTCAATTCCCCGACTCCGTCTCCAGTATGGCCGGTTACGGTGCCGACGAAAACCTTATCTTGGTCGTTCTCATCTAGTTCAAAAACCAGAACTGGATGGCCCAGTTGGAATTTTGGGGTTTCGAGATTGCGGTGGTTTTGTTCGTATTTTTGTTTGATCGTATTTTTCATTTTTCTCTTTCGTTAGTTTTTATTCGTGGACTAAAATATTTTTTGGCCTCATTTTTTGGTTGCTTTGTCGAACAAAAAATAGATGCCTTCGTCTCGGTAATCTATCCACCAGCTACTGTTGTCAATCTCGTCGCTGAGGTATTTGATGACGTCTTGAAGCTGCTCTTGATAATCATCACCGAGTCCCGTTTTTCTCAGGAATCTTCTAATGAGCCGTGGCTGTCTAGTGCCGTCTATAATGCTTTGAAATTGGACAATATACATATCACGGATGTATTCAGCCCATTCGATTTGTTTTGGTGATCCTGTTAGTTGTTTCATTTTTCTCTTTCGTTAGTTTTGGTTTCAATAAATCTTACTATACCTACAAATATAGTGAGGATTTTTGAAAAGTCAACAAAAAATCGCACTTTTTTTAACTTTTTTTAACTTTTTTTAACTTTTTCTTGCAGTTTGGGTGAAAATCTTTACAATTCAGGTATGCTAAAAAATAAGATATTTTTGAAAATGGCCGAGCGGGGGATCCGCACTCTAAGGGAGTTGTCCGGCCAAATTGGTTTGTCTGAGGGGACCACCGGCAGGATTGCGCGAGGAAAGACTACCCGCATCGACCTGGAGACGATCAACTCTCTCTGTCGGGTGCTGGACTGCCAGCCTGGGGACCTGCTGGAGTATGTGCCGGAGGAGGCCTCCGAGTAGGTAAGCCAAAGAAAAAGCCACCCCCCGAAAGGAGCGGCTTTTCAATGAGGCCGCGTCCCGGAGGACGCGGAAATGCTCCAATGTTTACTTGGATCTAAAGACAACTACAAGACTTCAATGAGGCCGCGATCTTTCGATCGCGGAAAAGATTGAATCCCCACGAAGGTGGGGAGGAAGGCCGCCTCCCTCCAAAGCCTTTCAGCCCTTTCGGAAGGGCGGCCTCATTGAAGCAACCCCAAAATTGGAGATCCGGATATGAGAGGTCAAGCAGTTTTTTGGAGTTTTGGTAGAGGCAACCTGGTTAAAAACATTGCAGCTCCCCCCCCATTAACCCCAGAAAGCTTTGTTTTTTTGTAAGGTTCTTTATGTTTTTATAAGAATGGTTATATAAATCTGCGTATTCATAAGCTGTTGCTATTCAACCACTTACCAAGTTACCCAGATTTGCCCCGATTGCTTTTATTGCACGCTTGAAGAAATGATTTATAAACCATTGATAATCAAGCACTTATCGATCCTACACACGGCCTTTGAAATGCTTGGGTGGGGTTATACCCTAGGCGGACCTGTAAAAATGGCTTGTGCGCTATTTCAAGAGGTCGCTTTTTTCGCAATCACCGCCGGATCTGGGTATAGAAAAAGGCGGCGATGAAACTCATGAGGTGCAGTAACCCGAAACTCACGGAGCCGGTGGAGACCTGGATGACTGAATGAGGCTTGATCGGCATAGTAACGAGTCCGAAGAGAAAAGAGAAGGGCTCGGGGTTTTCTCCATAGTCCTTGGTGTGGATGAGGGTCTCGGGGTAGATGGACCAAAGGATGCAAACGGCACAAAAGGTGAGAGTGAGGTAGTGTGTGAGCATCCGGCGAGAGTCAGCCAGGTGATTGTAAGAAGAGTTATCCAGGGTCTTTTTTCTTTCATAGCCATATTTCTTGTCCCTCCATATAATGTTCCGAGTGATTGAAGATTTTTTGATTCTGGGGCGGGTGAATTCGTTCTCGGCTTCGATGATCTCAAGATTCTTCTGATGCCTCATGGCCTCGGTTGAGGCGTCGAGTTCCGCTTTCTCTTTTTTCCATTGGAAAATGAGCCGAAGCCCATTGGTGATTAGTCCGAGGATTCCTCCGGATGCTCCGGCGGCGAGAATGCTTCCTGCTTCGGCTATCATTTTGTTAAGGTTTCGAGTTTGGTTTCTAATTCCACAAGGCTAACGCGATGCCCGGTCAGGCGTTTTTCGTGATCCGACAGGGTTTTTTTGACCTCCTTCACGCCAGCGACTACACCATTTTCTCCCGTTACACCCACCAATAGATGGGTGAGGTCGGCGATCGACTTGCTCAGAGCGGCGAACTTTTTAACGCCCCACCCGATGGCAATGATAGTCAAGACGCTCGAAAACATCCCGGGATAGGCCAGGATGAATTCCATGACCTGCATTTCAACGTTCGCTGTATTCTGTATTACCATGCTGGGACGCCATGGGGGCTGGTGCTGGAACCATCTTCTGGTTTCTCAAGCTCGTTTACGCGATCCCTCAATTCGCCGATTTCGTTGTCCGTGGGGGAACCAACTTCTGGTTTCTCAATCTGCTTTACGCGGGCCTGCAGGGCCATAATCTCGGCCTGCTTGGCCTCCATATTGACGCTGTTTTCGAGGTTGCCGAGGACTAACTCCCCGATTTGCATGACGAGCCGTTCGCGCAAGAGTTCGTTGGGTGATTTTGTGTTTTTCATTGGATTTAGGGTTACTCCGTTTCGAGGGTAGTTATTCGCGTTTCGAGGGATTCAATTATTTTGAAAGAATCTTTAAGGCCCTGGGCCAGGAGCGGGACGAGTTTGGCTTGGTCGATGCCCTGGTAAACTGGTTTCTCGACCTCCTTGGTGACGCCATCCACTTCCTTGGTCACGGTTTTCACCTGGTTGGGCTGGCCGGTCACGGCCTCGGGCACGACCTGCTGAGCCTCATCGGCGATCAATCCGTCGACCACTTTGGAAGGGTCAGCCTTGAAGTTAAATCGGTAAATTTTGAGCTTTTTCACCCTTTCGATTGCGTCGGCCAGCGGGACTAAATTTTCCTTCAGCCTACGATCTGAGGTAGTGTTGTAGGCCGTCGCGGTTGAAGTTACGGAGATCGACCCAACCACGGTCCCTGAGCGCCGGATGAGCTGGATCGCGCGGTCCCCGTTGGTGTTTAGGTGCAGCGGCGTATTGTCTTTGCGATTGACTAACAGTGTAGTGCCATTAGATGCTGTGCTGGCGGCTTCGAAATGTGCGCCCCCAACCGACCCCGAAGAGCCAACACCCGGGTGAACGGTAGTGGTATTGATTACAATATGGCTGCCGAACCAGGCGTTACCGTTTACGCTCAGTGGATAGCCCGGGATGGTGGTGCCGATGCCCACTCTTCCCGCACTTGAGATCATCAACGGGTAGGTGAGGGAGGTGCCGTCATACTGCCGAAAGTAGATCGCGGCATCGCTGCTACCATTGCGGGCCGTGAGGTAAAAAGCAGTCGCGTTATGGTGAAGATCCGTATACTGGTTTGTCCCGTCGGAGTCCTGAATTCGGAGTTTGGCCGTGGATTTGGAAATATGAAGCGCAGTGGCCGGGGAGGTGGTGCCGATGCCAAGTTCGCCAATGTCACTTATATCGTTGCCGTCGGCGTCCAAGTCGCCCCCCAATTCCGGGCTGGTGTCGTCGGTGAGCTCGGTCATGTAGCCGAGGTCGGTTTTCATCTCCGCGGAGCTGCGGCCTTCGATGGTGTTGGAATCGGTGAATTTCGCGTAGTCGTTATCTGCCGGTGTTCCGCTGGTATCGACGACTCCCAAATCCGATTTCATCTCCGCGTAGCTGCGTCCTTCGATAGTGTTGGAATCGGTGAATTTGGCGTAGTCGTTATCTGCCGGCGTCCCGCTGGTGTCGACACCTGCTTTGGCTGTCCAGGTCAAAACACCGGTGGTTGAGCAGGTCAGCACGTAGCCGCTGGTGCTTGGCTTAGCCGTCGGCCAGGTGTATTGGTCGCCTTGGGCGGTTAATTTGGACGCGAACTCCAGGTTTCCGTTGCCGTCGAGTTCGGCCAGGACTGACCCACCAAAAATTGAACTTCTTACCTGAATTGGTAGCCCGTTTGTTCGAATGCCATTGTTCCCGCTCGAACCCGCCTGCAGGAGGATCATATTCGTGAGATCATCAATGAACATGATCCGGGTATAGCGGGCTATACCACCGGAATTATGGTTTGAGGCTACCATCTGGATTTCCTGGCTATCAGTTTCATCGGGCGATTCTGCACGGAACACACCGACCACTGCCGGCTGAGTTGGGCTGGCTGCCTGAACCGACAGATATGCACGCGGAAGGTTTCCTCCCGAGGCACCTGGGGATGAAAGCGATCCATCGGCAAGCGTCCCAGTCACTTGCAATCCTGGCTCTATTATTGTTCTCTGATTGGAATCCTGAATTTTTATGATCCCATCATACATTTTCAGTGACCCCTTTTTTAGCTGCCACCCCGCTTCCGATCCCGATGTGTCGCTGAAATCGTATGATTTTATGATGCCATTAGTGCTGCCGCTTTCCCCGATTGTCAGGGTTTTGAGGATCGCTGCATCCTGAGCTAACAGAATGTCGGTGGCGACGGATTCGAAATTGGAGAGCTGGCTCCAATCCGAATTGCTTGCGGTCGGCGTGCTCCACGTCGACAGGCCATTCTTCGATGTATTGTTCACGATGTAGTAATTTGAGGAGTAGCTGACCACGTCGCGCCGGGTGCTGTCGTGATAGTAGACTGTTGAGCTGGAATACGGGCCACGGAAGAGTAAGCCGGGGCCGGTCGGGCCGGTTGCTCCGTTAGCTCCGTTAGCTCCGTCAGCTCCGTCAGCTCCGTCAGCTCCGTCGCTACCCCCCTCCGACGTCAAAACCGTTTCAACCACGGCAAAGGAAAATCCTCCGTGGCTGTAGGCAAACTTCACCGACATAGAGCTCGTGCTCTCGTTGATTTCGGTCACCGTAACGCGACTGGTGTTGAGATTAGTATCCTTGTGAGTGGTCGATGCGCCGGTCAAAACCCCGGCGGCGCTGCGGGTGATTCGATGCGCGATGCGGGCTACGTCGGCATTGGCCTGCTGAAAATAAACATCGAGATCGAGGAAGGTTTCCGACGGGCTCCAAGCTCCAGCATTTGGTGCGCGCGTCCATGCCAGCGGGCCGGAGGGTTCAATCCATCCAATAGGAGGATCCCCCCCGTCAAAGACGTCGGCTAGCGTTATGGTGTCTAGGGGGTCGCCACTCGTTCCATCCTTGAGCGTGATAACCTTGGCTCCTCCGATGTCATTAGCATCGAGCACCCCGGTATAACCGTCTGAACCGGTTGCATAACCGTTCGCCACAGTAATTTCGATATCGGAGGGATCATAAAGTTTTATTGTGCCCGACGATAGCAGCGTATCGACTCCCGCCGCCAATTTGTGGGCTTCGATGGTGAGGGTGCCGCTGCTGTTTTTGATCGCCGTTCCGTCGGTCGGTTTGATGTAATAGCGGAGTGCCTCCGGCACTCCGCTCACTGACCCAGACCAGTCGCTGGTGTTGCCGCTGGTGTCGACGCTGCGAACGCGCACGTAGTAGGTGGTCCCGGCGGTTAGGTGGGGGATGGTGTAGGGGTTGCCGTCCCAGTTTACTGAGAGGATGGTAGGGCTGGAGGAAAAGTCACTGGCGGTGTCAATCTGGATCCAGGTGCGGGAACGATCAAGATCTTCGATCCGCGTCCAGTCAATTTCCAGCCCCTCCGGACGGGCAGTGACCGTTAGGCCAGTTGGGATGCTGGGTTTTTGGTTGGGGAACAGATGGCTTTGCGAGCTCGACCAAGACCCTTCTTGGTAAGCATTTCGAGTGAGGGTTTTAAAATATTTAGTTGCTAAACTAGAATCATAATCTCCGTTTGAATCATATACTAGATCAAACTTTTCATGAAACCACTGCACGAGGTCTGCGCGTTTGATGACCCAGCAAGTGTCACCATTTGAATGGGCTTTCCAACCCGAGCCTCCAGGGGAATATCGGCCACGGTAAGCGGTTACATCATATTTTGCGGATGCTAGGAGGGCAATTGTCTGAAGAGACATAACCTCATCGCCCATGAATAAGAGCAATTCGTTATTCTCGGCTTGTTTTTCATCTTTCGACTGCATCATGTCGGTCATATCGACATTGGAGGTTGAGCCTAAGATTTCAAAAGTAGTCGGCCCGGCCTCTTCGGCAACGTCTTCCTGGAGGGCAAACTTGGCCGCAAAAGATGCCTGCTCGGATAGATATGCTTCCTCACTGCTCCATGTATCGGAATCATTAAAAGTAATATCCCACGATATAATCGATTTGGTAAAGCGTTCAGCCAGTATGCCGATGTAATTTTTGTGCATACCAGTTAGCGCCGATGGCAGGTTGACGAGGGCCCAATTTGCCAAAGCAGTTGCAGCCGGCAGAGTCAAATCTGGTACTTCATCAGGGGTGGGAACATATTCTTGCGGATAAGTGCCGCGCTCCTGAACAAAGCGAACTTCGTAGACATTAGGACGTAGATTAATCTCAGTGATCCGACAGAGAACATTCATTTGATACGGTGAATAATTTAGCCGGAAAAGATGACCAGGCATAAAGGCTGCCCCGCGGATGGAAGCCTCAACATTGCTATTGTCGGGATTGACGGCCCGATCTCTCTTGATGGACAGGGATCCCGAAAACGATGGGATCCCTTTGGTTGCGACGTACTTTTCGCCAAAGCTTTGAACCTGATTCGTCCACCAAAACCAATTGCGGGTCAACCGGTCAGTGCGTGATTCGCCCAAGACGGTGTTCCCATGCACAGAATTAACGACCAAAGAGGCTTTTCTAGATGATTTCTGGATATTTATGTAGTCAATTGCTACAGCGGAAATCGTATCCTCCCAAACCGGCAAATTAATGTCTGGTTTATCAACCAAATCCGCTTGGTAAATAGTGGTATATTCAGACGGGGTGGACTCAGAAACCACCTCATGGGGAAACCAATCGAGGTTGACCCTCCCATTCTTGAGCGTGACAAAGCCATCGAAGTATGAAAGCAGCTCCTTAATCCAATCCCTCGCTTTTCGCTGTCTGGTAAACTGTGGAGAAACGTAACCTCGCTGAGCTTCACCATACCCTTGCGTCCCCTGATCGTTAAAAGCGAGATGCTTTGCAGTCATGTCGGCCATGTTGAACATGACATTCTCATCTAGGCCTAAGCCTGCCCGTGGGTGAGTTATCTGGTGGTGTAATATATTTACCACATTGCAACCCTGGCCGAAAACGATATCACCATAGGTGGTTGAATTATAATCAAACTCAGCTCGGGTTCTGAACTGCACCGAAACATTTGGGACGCGGAAGGAGCCATCTCCTCCGTACAGGTCGCGGAATATAATGTAGGCCTGCCCCCGATAGCCGGGATGTGTTTGCCCAGGATGGAACTGATTGAGGATGGGGTCGGCGGTCTGCGTTTCGGTGCCGAAATACACCCTTAATCTGGTTTGGACATTGGTATGTCCACCATCGGTATCGATAGAGAAATCGCGATAGTTTTCAACACCGTTCCAGTTGTAATTCAAATTGACTAAAGCTTTTCCGCCAATGGAGATTACGCCGATCCAGGCAACGACTCCATGTGCTAGGAGCCCTGCAATATTAGCATGATAATGCCGATGCGTGCCACCAGTGTTGGTCAGCTGAGGCTCAGTATTTTCACAAATCCAATGTAACCCAAGATTCCCGTTACCACGAATATCGGGAAGTGGTTTGGCCTCCTCATAAGTCGAATTTTTATCTAACTCTGGTTGAGTCAGGGATAAGGGTAGGTTGACTGTTGGAGATAAAAAGCTCATTTAAAAAATGCGATAAAGGCTCTTCATCAGAGGTTTAAATTGTTCAATATCGGAAATCATAACCCCCTTTTTGCGATGACAATGCACCAGTTTATCGAGTTCGATCAACCAGCATAAGTGATGTTCTGTCCGTTTAATTTTTAGCGTGACTAAATCGCCTACCCTTAGCCCGTCCTCAAGGCCATAATGTTTAATTCGGGATCTCACTTGAGGACCGCGAAAAAAATCATTGAGGAGTGAAAAATCGTTGTGATCACACCATGCAATTGGTGTATCAGGTAGATCAATCTCTCCTTCCTGTATCAATCCGATTTCTAGCGATATTGCATAGATCAACCCAATACAGGAGACCCCCCCATTTGGCCCTTTCACCCGACCGTTTTCGTGGAAGGGTGTCCCGACCCAGGAAATTGCAGCTTCTCTGAGTCGGGTCTGATTTTCGTGCACACTGAAAAAAGGCTTGTTCATTTGCCTGTACGTGGTGTTGCTCCTTGCACGGTTTCGAGTTGATCGGGCACGAATGGATGCCCACCAAAATTTACATAGTTATTGAAAAACCCTATGCATTCCCACTTAGAACCGCCACAACCAGGGTATACATCCACATTGCCATCAGAATCATCGAGTTTTTCTGCGGACAAGGGGCGATTTAAAGTGAAAGTTCTTTCTGTACCTGTCCCGATTGTGGTTTTGCGAATGAAGCGTATCTGGTAATTGTCACCGGTTCCGACTTCAAGATAACCTCCTGCGAAACGGTCCCCAGGATCATTATTAGGATCATTCACAGTTGTGAGCGTACCAGTCATGGAGGAAAGCGTGATCTTTGTCCCACTTTCAGTGAGATCACCACTGTCGGCGCTCCCTTCGGCTTTGAGACTTGGCAAGTCTACTCTACAATTAGCATCCCCCAAGGTGTAGTTACACTTCGATTGAATCAAAAACCCAGGAAGCCTCTTCTCAAAGACCCCACCAAAAGCCGTAAAAACAGCAGTCAATGAACGGCCTTTGCCACGCAGCCTTTTGAGCTTACCAACAAAGATCTTTTTAAAGCTGTCCGGACGTTGGGGATTCCCCTCAAAAAGGGCCAAAGTAACCAGGCGTTCCATCCCCCCCAAAACAAATTCCATAAACGGATTATCATCCTGGTGAGAGTAGCCAACTTTGCATTCCTCATTGAATAAACGGGTGCCGAGCGAAAGGCTTTGCATGGTCATTTTGTATGGTGAATACGCATTGTCAAAAATCGTAATTGAGCGCTCCCAATCAATGTAACGAAGATTGCTTTTGCCAGGCACCTCAAAAGCAATGTCGAAAGCGTAACAACACGGTGATTGTATGGGTTGCTCACTGAGAACTTCCGCGCCTGATTTCCACTGAATAACCGAGCAATCCCCGAAATACGCATATCCGCCCGTTGTTCCATCGGTGGGCATGATCCATAGCGCCCGAAAGTAAGCAGTGTTCGCCGGTAGCGTATAAATCGCCTCAAAGCTGGTCGGGGTTTCCGTCTCATCCAAACTCGGATAAGTTGAACCTATTAAAGAGTCACTACTATTATAGGCCTCGACCCCCAATTGTAAATCGTTACTCGTTCCCGCTGCGACTGAAGCCAAAGCTGAGACTAATACCTCATCACCCTCCGCGCCAGAAATGTTGGCGGTGCGAAAGCTTTTATCTGATGAGCTACTCGGAGCAATACGAACACAACCCGGGGGAAACCCCACAATGTTATCGACTACCGAAATATTCCCATCGGATAATCCGACCCATTGCGAAGAATCCTCAAACTGCTTGTCGGTCACGTGCTCGATTCCTGAGTCGTTCAGCTCCCAGGGGAGCTGGATAAACCCTAATTTGATCGTGGCAACACTCGGAGTCTGGAAAGAGAGCCGCAGTCTTTCACCTTTGAATCGAACCCGAAATACATCAGGCGTTTCGGGTGTATTGCCGGCAGGTTGAAACCAAGCAGGCACTACAAAAGGATGAAGCCGGCCTTTCTTTTGGTACCAGAATGAAAGCAGGTAAGCGAGTTCTTCCTGGTCAAGCAGGGTGAAATTCGCGTCCACTTCGTACCGAAAAACGTTTTCTTCATTCTCAACTTGTCGCTCCCTGCCCAGCCCGATTTTTTGGTGTTCAATCGGGGTTTTGAGAGTTTCTTGAACCTGGCTCCAATCGAGTTTAAGGGTAAAATTCGAAGTAGTGGTAACATGCTTTATTTTTACCCGATGCGAAAAAGGGCAGTCCTCGATAAAATTAAGTTGCGTTTTCCCAGTAACTTCATTGGCGGCTTGGAAAGTGTTGCTTTGCAAGTAACCAAAGACCAAGGGGGCAACTTTGTCGTAGGTGTTGGCGTTTACGGCGTAGCTCCCAGAACCGTTGTAGCTCACATAGTGCGCTCCCTCAAAAAGAAAGGTATCGGTAATATCGTCTTGCTGATCGGGAAATAAGGGAATCGCTACGCGCTTCTTTCCAATGGTAGCCTTCAGGGTCATTATATCCTCCGAGTCGCTCGCCTCCCAATCAGGCGTAAAAGTCATTTTAAAGCGTGGGTGTAAACTCTCAGGCAAACGAGTTTCCTTCCCGGTCTCGCCCTCGTCGGTGTCAACCGCGATTCCCAATTCTAAAACCGGTGGGGTTGTCCAATCCGGTTCGATCAGGATCAGTTCAACTTCAATGCCCCCGATGGTGGTTGAAGCGATCACAGTAAGCTCCCCTTGTTGAGTTCCATGAGTTCAACGACTCGGGTTTCAAATTCCTGGGATTCCGCCCAGCGTTCCGCCGATTTGCGAGAATCAAAAACAGCTAGGTTGAGGGTCGCTCCCCCTCTTGGGTCAGTGCCGCTGCGAATCTCACTCATTTGCTCGTAGAAGAACCCCGGGCCGCGTTTGGAGACCACATCGGAGGGCATGACAAATTCCCCCGCGTGGACTATTCCCCTAGGATCATATTTCCCCCCTGGCCCAGTATATCCACCCTCGGCAAATGTCGCTCCAGCTCCGGTTCCAACCGAGGCCAATGCAACTGAAGCGGCGGTAGAGACACCAACACCAGCAATGTATGCGGCTGTGCCGGTCACAGCGGCCCCACCTTGTGTTGCAATGCTCGCAGAAACAGCAGCAGGAGCCCAAGCCTTTGCGAGAGTGATCGCTTGGAGAACTGAATCTCTGGTAGCAGTCCTTCCAAAAGTTTTACCAAGAGCAAGCATGGTCAACTGAGTGGTAATCCAGTTCGCCAGCATTTGGGCAAAAGCCCTGATGACGGAATTTAATATGGCCGACCCGACGTTTTCAAATGCCTCCCCCCATGTAGTGGTCCGCTTTATCAAACCCTCTATTGACTGGGCTATCCCACCTGAAAGATCTTGCTGAACGATCAGCAGTGATTCATGAATCTGGTCGAAAAGGGAGCCGACCTGAGTCTGATAATCAAGAATTGCCGCCTCCGAAGCATCTCCCAGATTCTGGAAACTTTGCAAAGGGTCAGAAAGCGAAGCAAAATTCTGCTGAGACCTCTGTAGGGGAGTTTGCCGGATTTGACCTTGTCCCGCTGTATCCCTACGCCTTTCCAAAGCCTCGGTGATATTAGCGATGGATTCTAAAACCTCCGGATCTTTTACCGTGAGCCCGTAATCTGTCCAAAGGGCAATTAGCTCCGAAAGGATTTCCTTTTCCTGATCAACCAACCCCATAATTGCGTTACGAGTAACTACTGTATCGCCGGAAAGACTTATTATTTCTTTTTGGTGTCGGATTTGATCAATCTGTCGTTCGAGCTGTGATGCCTGGAGTTCTACTGAGGATTTGGCCTGATCCTTTTCCGCCCTAGAAATCTTCTTTTTTAGCGCCGCTTCTTCGATAATAAGGGGGATTCTTCGCTTCTCAAAATTTAGTCGAATGTTCTCAAGTATCACCGCTTGCTCCGAAGATTTTTCGAAGAGGTTAGCCCGATTTTCTTCTGCCGCTTGGGCAGTTGCCAGGGTGGCTAGCTCCTGTCTTAAGAAAACGGAGCGTTCCTCGTCGGTTTGAGTCGCCTTGAGCTTTTGCTCGTTCAGTTTTTTGACTGATTCGGTAAGTCCCACGTTTTCTTTGTTAGCGGCGGCCAGCAGGGCAGCGTTTTTCCTATCAAGAGCATTTTGCTTTTCCTTTTCGCGGTTTGTTTTAGCCAAAGCCTCCGCAGTATTGGCCTGGGAACGCACTTCCCGTTGCCGGAGTAGCTCGATGCGTTCCGCGTCCTCTTCTTCGGTTAGTCCTCGCTCCCGCAGTGTCCCCCTCGCCACATTTTTAGAGGTTTCACTGAGATCAACCATTGTTTTTGAAAGTATATCCAACCCCTTCAGGCGCGCTTGTATTTCCTCTATGGGAAATAAGTGAGGGGCAGCCGAAAGGCCATCAAACTTGACCAATTCTTCACGTAAACCCCGAAGCAGTTTGTTATAAGTATCAAGTTCTGCTTCCATTATGCGAAATTGTTCGAGTGGTATTCCGAGCGTTGCCAAACGTGCGAGTTCCACTCTACCGCGAAATGTGATTTTCCTTTGAATTTCCTCAAGCTCTTCAGTCCTTTTTTTGCCCACACGAGCGGCCGCTTCAATTTCTTTAAGCAGCTCAGCCCGCGTTTCATCAGGTGAAATTGTCTGGGCCACGCGCTCTTGCATTTTCTCCAATCGTTGCTCAATCGCTTCAACCGCACGCTCCGTGCTCGACGGGAGAGCGTCCAAAGCGACCAAAATGCCCTGAATGCTTTCTTTTATGCCCTCAAATAAGCCCGACGTCCATCTCCCGGCTAGGGTGCGTAAGGTATCTGACAAAGTGGTGTTCAGCCCGTTAAGGGTCTGAGACTGAAGTTCCATCGAGCCGGAAAATTTGCTGAAGGTCTCCTCCATTATCTGAAAGGATTCAGATCCCGATCGAGCAGTCCTTGCTAATTGATCCAGTTTCTGTTTTGCCTTGCCCGAAACAATCCCCATTTCGAGCAATCGAAGGGTCGCTTCCCCAACTGGAGTGCCGCTTTGAAGCCCCGCATATAAACGGCCAAACCAGGTGGATACATCCTGAATAGGTCTGCCTAAAGCAGCAGCAGTGTCTCCAACCAGACGCATCCCCTCAGAGGTTGACAAAGCACCGTCTGATAGCGCCTCAAGTACTTTGTTGGTTTCTAATATCTCAGGTAATTCAAACGGTGTTTTCGCCGCAAAATCGACCAATTCCCTAACGCGCTCATCGGCTTTTTCAACGGACCCCAAAAGGGTTTGAAACGCTACGGTTTGCTGTTCAATTGTTGCATTAAATCGGACGCCGACACTGACGGCTCCCGTAATCTCGGAAACAAGCCTCCCAATTCCCTGAGTTACCCCAAATCCAACGCCTACACCGAGACCGGTCTTCAACAGATTGCTAAGCTTTTTAGACTCGGTTTGCGCCTTTTTTAACCCGGCCAGGTCTGAGCGGATTTGTAAGAGAACGTCTATTCTGGATTCAGGCATCTAAAATCGCATCCTTTTCTTTAAACCACTCAGCGCTGAGTGATTTATTTTTTTGATTAACGACCGGCCCGATTGACGCATTCATCGAATCATTCAACCGGATATCTTCCAACGCATCCCTACGCGCGATTGAACCGAGTAATTGCTTCACTTGTGGAACGGTAAGATTAACTATTTTTGCGAAGGGCCATCCGGTTTGGATTGCGATATCAGCAATGAGGCGGTCCCAGTGCTGGTCGGGAGTCCTAATTTTTCTCGGGCGGCATTTATTTTTTCGAGCTTTGCGGCCTGACGGTCGATCCAGGCCGTTACTCTGGGGTCCATTTGCTCGCCAACCTCATCGAGCAATGCATAGATAGATTCATCAGTAAATTGGTCTGACCACCCCTCTTCTTCTTTGCAGATAAATTCCAGTAATTTAGCCTCGCTGGCTAGATTATCCACATAATGGGGAATTTCCCTCAAAGGGGGGAGACTGTAACCAACGTCTGTCGATTCCCCGTCCCAAGTCTGAAGGGTAAATGGGTATAAATTGAGCGCGTCCTTCATCTCTATCCAGGTTAAGAAACGTCACCGTCGCGGGTGAGCGTGAAGGTGCCATTGATATCTACGATGATCGCGCCTTCTGAGAACTGGTCTGCCGCGAAACTGGTCTCACTATCTGGGTAACAGGTGCATTCAAACTCATTCGAGAGCAATGAGACCGTGTCGGTAGCATCGTCCGGATCTTCAATCCAGATACGGCCTTTCCCCTTGCGATATGCGTCATTGAAATACTTTAGAAAGTTGGCGGAAAATTCATCCGTAGTGAGACGAATTGACCACTTTTTGCTAATTACAACCGTTCGATCAGTTGCAAGAATGCCTTCTGAGTCAGGCGCCTGGCGTTCGAGCTTTTCAATTGTGGGTGTGAGACCCGCGATTTTTGCCCGGATATTTTCTTGTGAACCCCCAGCCTCTTCGAATCCGAAGATGCACTTTTGACCGAGAATTGTGTCGCCTGGGACAGCGGCAACAGTTGGAATAGTTGATGCAATAGTCATGATTTATTTTGGGTTTATTTGGGTTAGATTAAATGGTGGATTTGATGGTTAAATTGATGATCCACTGGGAAACTCCATCGACGTTGCCAAAATTGGCCCAAGGTGGATTTGCGGGCGTGAAAGGATTATCATCTGGTTTCCCACACAGCGCGGAAAGTGTGAGTCGAACCGCCTTTTCAGCAGATAATTTTAACCCTGTATTTGACTGATTCACAGTTCGGTTTTCCTCGATAGAAATAGGTAATTCGACGATTTGAGAGTGCCTGCTTGATGATCGGATTTTATCGTTCAAGTCAGCTCCGGTGACTTGCCAAACAATAATCACAATACCCTCGGTCGCCAGGGCTGCCTCCCTATTGGGAGTTTGGGGATACGTTCCATCGTCAGCCAAAATAGAAATTCCAGTTAATGGAGCATGCTTATCAAGCAAGCCCTTCGCGGTTGACTGTACCTCTTCTAATTTCACGCTGACAATCTCCTCAATCGGCTCTTGATAGCGGTTTCATGTGCTTTTGCTATCGCAAACTTGATCGCTCGGGTTCGGGCCGAAATAGCATTCTGAACGATTCGATTGGACTCTTTTGGCCCCGCCCAGGGCGATTTATTTCGAATGAGAATGTAAGGATTTATTTTGTTTTTCGACTCGTCTCGGAAGATTCCTTGATTCGAGTGCCTGGCATACCAACCTGCCGGACGGCCCCCCAAAGCGATATAAGCTTTTGCCCATCCCCCTTTCGCCATACCAACGCGTTGCTGGACTCGCCTAACATATGCATTCACCGCTCTTTTGTCAGTGGTAGCCACTGTGACTTTGTTGATCTTTCTCCTGACTCGCCCCCGTTTATCCCGACTTCTTTGGTGTTGCTTGATGTGGGAAGATCCAAAGTTTTCCACTTTCACCCCCCTCAGTTTGCCAGAAGGGAAACGAGAAAAGACCTTGGTCAGCGTGGAGTCCTTTCTCTTCGCTATCAGGCTTTTGATCTTCTGATTTCCAAATTGAACCGGATCGAGAAGAGCGACGGACTTCAGGATATCTTTCCTTACCCGATCTCGGCCTTGTTTCAGAGTCTTAGGCGGAGTGAAAGCTATAATGTTTTTCAGCAACAAGCGCCCCTGTATCCCCATCGCTTTTTCGACCGGGATTTTTCGAAAGTTTATATAGGCGGAAATCGCGTTGGAAAATTCCTGAAGTTCTTTAGCGTCGGTTGCCATTGATTAAAAGACCTCACATCCGAAAACATAAAATTGAGAATCGGCCCTGCATGACTTTATTCGGAAGTGCAGGTCACCCACTGTGAATAAAGACCCCCGTCGTTTGTTCACTGCTGGCCATTCCGATTTTAAGACCCGAACTTGAGCATCCTGGCCTTCCCCCGTCGACAGTGTATATTGGGCGTCTTCAGGTTCGATAAATTCGACCAACCCTTGAACCGTCTGCCCCACCACCCTTAGCGTTTTACCAGCGCGGAGGAGCAGATCATTGAAAGCCTCAAGTGATGCTTTTTCAAGGTCGGTCAATTAAATCACCTAGGTTAAGATTGACATGGAAAAGGACTCCCCTGTGTTGTCTCCCGCTGCGGCCAAAACCTCCGCCTTCACTCGGACATATCTTCGAGTATAAGGAGGGAGTTTGACCCTGCGGGATGCGGCAGCGGAGCCATTGCCACTTGCGCCAGTCACAACCAACGTTGCAAGACCTTCGACGGCATCAAAAGTGCTGTTGTCTTCAGAGTCTTCGACAGTTAGACTGACTGTTTTGGTATCGGCCAGCGCGGGAAGCGCCGGAATATCCATTTTAAGATCGATGACCTCAAGAGCGGCAACGCCGGCCCCCCCTAGATCAATCGAAGCTGTAGAAGAAGAAGACCCAGCGGCAGCGAGTGCAACGGACTTCACTAATTCGGCATCAGTAATATTTCTGCTCATGATTTTTCCTTTCAGGATTAAGATTCAATTGCGTCGGTGTCTTTAATCGCATCGGTAACAACGATTTGAACACCGGTTGATTCCTCGATTTGCGCTTTGGCGGCCATAGTCCCTTTGGTTGCTGTGGCAGCAGACTGACTTTTAATTGTAATGCTGGGAGCAATACTTTTTCGCAGTTGCGACATAGAGCGGCGAGACATGAACAACGCATCTGGCTTGTAGGCAGTTGGGAACAAGTCGAGGAAGTCGTGGATAAGATCCTCCGTAAGAGTTTTTCCAGCTTCCGGAGTCAGGTTGGCAATACGGCCAGCACAATATTTGTTGCCGAGTTGCAGACCAGTCCAGCCGCCCAAATCGTTAACGAAACCAGTATATTTTTTGCCTTTGGCATCGGTGAGTTGTTGGGTTCTCCAATCTCCGAGGGTCAAGGTCACATTATTACCCCAGAGCATTGTAGCGTTCTTTTCACCAAATTTCACGCTGTATACGGATGACGCGGCATTGGCCATTGAACCCTCCGCATCTATGGTATACGCTCCTCCAAAAGGACAAAACGACTTAACACCAGGAAAGCCCTTGTTATCGTTGGCGAGTCCATACCAAATTTGCGAAGCAAGCTCAATTGCAGCCGCTATACCAACCCCTACCGCCTCCAAAGCCTGAAGGTGGGCGGGCCCTCGCTCATCAGCGTCAGCAACGCGCTTGTCCATCTCGATTTGACCATCGATGATATACATCTCGATAATCTCGTCCTTGAAGGTGGATTTTGAAGGAGTAACCCCCTCATTGGCGCTACGGAACCCAACGGTTGGAAGTCCGGTTCTGGTTACTGTTTTATAGCTCGTTCCCGTAATGGGCCGAGCCGGGAAAACGTCGAGTTCAGGCACGACGTCGACGATCTCTTCAATGAGACCAACAACCGCATCAGAACCGTTTAATTTGGCTACGTCTAATAGATTTAATTTTGGCATTTTTCGTTAGTTGGTTGATTGGGCAAAAGCGGCAGCAACACGGGAAATCCCAGTTTTAACTTCCGTTTTCTTGCCTTTATTTACGGGCGGAATGCCCCCTGATATCGGCGCTTCGTATGCAGCCAGGAGTTTCGCGCCGTCATCTTCTTGCGTTAGACACGCCTTCAAAACTGCTTCGCGATTTTCTTCCTTGATGCCCTTGGCTTCGATTTGAGCAGAAATTTTTTCCTTACGGATCTTTTCTGCTGATGCTTGGAGAGTAGCGTTCTTGTTCTTCAGTTTGTCGCGCTCTGTCACGAGAGTGTCACGCTCTGAAGTTAGAGAATCCCTCTCTTTAACAACTGAATTGTAAGAAGCTTGAAGGGTTGCCTTATCTTTTTCGGTAGCGACAACCTTAGCCTCTGCTGCAATCAGCTTTTGTTGGAGTTCTTCATTTTCCATATTTCGATTTTGTTGGTTGAGTTGAGAGCTTGCAGCAGCAAGCCGTTCGATGTTTTGAAATGCTGGTGTGTTTACAAGGGACCCAATTGCCCCGGAGTTTGGGAGCCCCAGGATTTGCCCTGTCTCCCAATCCACCATCATTTCAGGTGAAAAATATGAATAATTCCGCCCTTCAATCGCTTCCCGCCCTGCGTCGGTCCATTCAACTTCCAGGCGGATTCCATCATCCCAGAAAAATTTTACCGGAATTGCCGCCGCCATTTTCCCTTCATGGTCAAAATCTATAAATGGTCTAGAGACTTTCCCCTTTTCGGCTTCTTCAATCCAGCTTCGGAGAGGTTCGTTCAAAAAATTTGCCGCGTTTTCGTCTACCAGAACAGTTACAACTCCGGGTTCATAGTTCAGCGATGCATAAACCGTATGACGCCCAGCGGGCGCGTATTCAATTGAGTTCGTCTCCAGAGAGACCGGTTCTTGAGCACATTTTAACAAAACCTTTTGCTTATTCATTGTGCTTTAACCCTCCTCTCGCTCGCTAATTCGTTCGGGTCAAGTAGTGAGATTTCGCCGCGATCCAAGCCGTGTTTTTTAGCCAGGTCAGATATATATTTTGCTTCTTCGGCGACTTGCTCGGTTTGTTTTTTCCAGTCTAGCCCCCAACGGGAGAAATACTCTCTTCGAGTCAGCAGACCGAGCTTCACATCTTCGCGATCCGCTTCTGCTTCACGCCCCGAGTCGACAGTGAGTTTTGCCGGGAATTGCCACTCAACAGAGCGCCAATCTTTGGGGGCATTCTTTAGGAAACCGGAATTAATCTCTTCCCGGATGACGTATTCATACACCTGTTGCAGGTTATGTGCAAAAGTTAGCTGCCAGCTATCAATTACCCTCTGAGCAGTTGCCATTTCGCGCCGGGTATCAGCGCCTCCGACTTTGGTTCCGAGCAACAGCGAAGGAGGAAGTCCGGAACCAAAACAAATCATCTCAGCCAAGAAAGACATAAAACCCTGCCAAGCAGGAGAAGGCCGTCTGGATACATAAGGGACCATATCGTCTCCCTTCAGCAAAACCTTGGCTTCTGGGTTAATCGATTCGCGGTAATGCCGGGTTATGGCCTCTATATTATTGGTATTGTCGGCTTTTTGAATGCTTTTTCCTATATAATCATCCGAGTAGAGTTCGCCGGAACCGGTTTTGATGATGTCGGTTTTGCTGGAGCCGTCTTTTACCGCCGTTTTTTCAAGTGCAAGAATGTCATCGATATCGTGAGCTGTGTTGATGATTGCGGCCAACATCGAGACACCGCGTTTTTGTCCCACTCGTTCTGGCAAGAAGTAATGCACTACACCATCAGCAGGAAGCTTTTCTTGTTCACGCCAAATGTAAAACTTAGGGCGGCCTAATACATCGAGTTCAATACCATCCACATCTCCCATACTGGAATTTTTGTGACAGATGTCTTGTGATTCCATTAACTGGATCCGCGGGCGACCCGAAGGCCCGAAAGTGTTGCCCGTGAAAATATCGCCATCGATAATTATAGCCCGAAAAAGGATTTGTTGAATGGTTTCGAGGCGATTTCGACTCTCGATGTCAGGGAGCTTACACCATTGTGTCCAAGAATTGAGGGCTGCTTCGTTGAACTTCTCGTCTGTGGTGACAGGCGAAGGATGTAATCCCGTTCCAATAGTGAAAGTGACCAGTCGTTCGACAAGCCCGCGCACAATCGGAGAATTGCGGTACAGGTAACGGGCTTTCTTAATAAGTTCCTTGCGTGTTACCTTATCAATATCCTGCCGTGCGCTTTGGACGTTCAGATAAATCGTTGATCGATTCGGATTTGATTTTGCGGCTTCATATCCAGATCCACCAGATGATAGCCAACGAGAATCCCAGAATTGACCCAATACCGACCGTGTATTTTCGAGTAATTTCATTTGCAGATCCGCTGGAAATCGGTCGAAACGTGCCGAATGGATTCGACTAAGGCCAATGCCAAGTCAACTGTTGCTTCCCCGCATGGAGTCCGAGCCCTACTGATAGTATCCAGAAGGTCTTCAGGGCGCCATCCATAAAAAAATTCATAGGAAACCGAGATTCCATTACCCGAACTTGAGGAAATGCCCTTGCCGGAATTCATAGCGGCAAGGGCCGCATCGGCAAGACCATCCAAATATTCGGAATTCGTCTGATTAGCCACAGCCGCAGCCCGGTAAACCTTGCGAATAAACTCTCTGATGACTGATGAGGAAACCGCCATTCCCTAAAGAATAACCCAACTTTTGGCCCCTGTCTATCTGCAGAATCACGCAGAAATGCGCAGAATCACGCAGAATTTTATTTTTTTAACCGTTTTTCGGAACAAGGATGGGAACAGGTTCCTAAAAACTTTCTTGCCTCACTCAAATATGCTCTCCCCCCAGGCATTCGAAATCCGCATGCCCTCAAATACCACACATACCGCTCAGACCGCCTCAATGCCCCTGCCAATTCTTTAACGCTCAGCAACCTATCCATGGGGTTCCCCTTTCGTCTTCAAAATCCCAATCTTAATGGCAACCGCAACATTCATTGCCTCGCAATCGAGCAAGTGGTTTGGCCAATACCGGGAGCGTTTTTTGTAAGTGTAAATCACCCTACCGGTTCTCGCGTTGAAATCCCTCCCCTTATACTCTCCGTCCAAATGCCTCCAATATTTGTTAGTTGACCATTGTTCAGGAACTTCCCACTTGACCGGCGAAGATTCCGCATCGCGAAGCTTAAACAAGATGTCCTTAATCGTCGGATTTGACCAACGGAGTTCAGCAATCGTTGTTTGCCCCTGGTCATGAGTTCCAATGAATGGATCAAATTGCCTAACAGTGTAGGGAACTTCTATGCGCTTTCCCTCGCGATCCCTCATCGGAAAGCTTTCCCGGTCATCTCCGCGAATCGCAAACCAACCGAAACGAGCACATTCACGATACACAATCGCGCCCTCAAACCCCGAATCAATCCCAGTAAGATCAGGAGCGGTTTTTAAGCGTTTTCGAATGTCCTCCAAATTATCGGTCGTATCGCATTTCCCCCACTCAACCAAACGAGAATGACCACCTGGAGCCCACTCCCTGACAACCCACCAATGATGATCAAGTTGCCTATCAATAGTCATTATCCTATGGGTCTTAACGAGCGGTTCGGGCGAGGATACGATTCTTTCTTTGCGCTCCCCCGCCCCGCCGTCCCATTGCCCCATATCGGCCTCTGCCAAAATGCCGTTGATGAACCCCTTCAGCCCATCCAGACTCCGTTTCGCCTGTAGGAATTCAACTGCTAACCGGCCCCAAGAGGATTTTCTCCAAGGCGCGTAAAAGGTGGGCAAATGGCGCGAGATATGACGCGGTTCCGCATTCGGATTGGTCGCTTCCCATCTGCCCTTTCTAAGCATTGAAGTTTTATGTCGCTCCTCAATAGCTTTTCTACAATGCGGACATTCATAATGAGCTGTCCTTTCGACTTTTTCGAAGTCCCACCCATCGGCTCCCTTTGCCCTCGGATCCCACCTCAAAATTGCCTCACATCCAATTCTAGGTAGAGCAGTCCTCTCAGGATTCATCGACAATACAATTCCCTTTCCGCATTTAGGGCAGGGTAAAAAGTATCGATGCATGGTCCCTGCAAGCAATGACTGCCAGATCGCCCCTTCTGGAATGGACGGAGTTGAGGTCTTGAAAATCTTGGGGCTGGCAAACGTGCGGGTTCGCATTTCCGCTAACTCAATCGCGCTAGCTTCCTTCTTGGTGGCCTCCGCAAACTTGTCTGTTTCATCCATGATCAACAGACCAGCCGGACGAGAAGCAAGGTTAGCGGGAGAATTCGAACCAATTAGGGTAAGCACTGCCTCGACAAATTCCATTTGAAGCTTTTTCCATCGGTGCCGGTCAGCGTTCTTACGTTGCATCAACTCCTCACACTCGCTAAACAAGGGCTGAAGCCGAGTGTCCGAAAATGCCATTGCCAAATCCTTGTTAGGCATAACCCAAAGTGTCGGTCTCGGATTGTTGGCAAGCGCCCAGGCAACTCCAGCCATCATCGTCATGGTCTTTGCCGTCTGCGCTCCAAAACAAAGAGTTTCAACCTCAACATCCGGGTCTTTGAAGTCTTCGAGAATTGCCCGAACGTAGGGTGTCAAATTGGTTGAGTATTCCCCCACCATATCCGTTTGGATGGAAGACAAATAGAGATTGCTCTCACACCATTCAGTAACGGACATAGGTGGTGGAAGCCGCACCATTGCCTCAACCAATTCGAGCAATGCTACTTTTTGAGACGCGAACATCTTCTCTCTATGTCCTTGCAGATTTTGCGTTTGAATTTCCCGAGCTCCTCTCTGGCCAACACCTGATCACTTGGATTACATTTCGGGGCTAGCTTTGCATCCATGTCCTTGAGCGACCTAGCAACCGGATTCCAGACCTTTATCATGAGATCATTGACCTCAGAAAGAAGCACCACCTCGTTTTGCTTCAAACGTCGCTCGATCTCCTTGAGTTGCCCCTCTTCCTCAAGATTCTTTAGCTTGGCCCTAGCCATAGCCTTGTTGATGTCCTGGGTGTCCTCCGTTAATGCCCGGTGAGCATCAAGAATCGAAATTTTAATTCCTCTGCCGGTTTGGATTCCAGCAGCCTTCAATAGCCCGAACAACTTTGTGTGAGTGACCTTAAACTCACTGGCGGCTTGCCGAACTGACAGCTTAATTGGCTCAGCCACCCATAGACATTAACGCATTTCCTGGACTCTGTCTATACCCAGTTGTCCAGGTTGTCCTAGGTTGTCCCGGGTTTTTCAATTATTTTGCAAAATTATTCTCATCACCGATCAATGTAGTTACCCCCTCCAGACTGTCTTCACGGATCTGGTAACGCTGGCGACCTACCTTCCGCACAATCAGTCCATAGGAATTTTCACTAATCCACCGCCTGACGGTCCTAGGATGCACACGAAAGATTTTAGCCACCTCGCTTACAAAAAGCCATTTTTTGGAATCATTCATCAGTTAGGGGAATGGGTGGAAAATTTCAGATTTTTTGACAAACAATTTTTTTTCGCCTTGCCAACAACCCTTCCGGGGCTCGATTTTGCTAATAGATTCCTTGCCGGGGGACCTAATTTCAAAAAATATTTGGGGGTTTCCATCGGATTAATATGAGCCGTAATTCTGATTTTTATCTCCTTGTTTCCTTCGGATTATTATGAGCCGTAATTCTGATTTTTATCTCCTTGTTTCCTTCGGATTATTGTGAGCCGTAATTCTGGTTTTTCTCATCTTTTTCCTTGGTCTATTTGGCATTGGTATCTCTTCGCTTCCTTCGTAGTATTATGAGCCGTAATTTTGAATTTTATCTCCAAAGTCAATTGGGTTTCAATCTCTTCTAACGTCACAACACCTCCTTCTGGTGCTGCTAAGTCCTCGTTGCCAAACAGTTCGGTAAGGAATTTCAGGTCTTCCAGGTCTTTTTTGTTTTTACTCATTTTCCATGTCTTTCACTAACGGGATAAATACCCAGAATAGCATTGGTTTGATGAGCTATAGTTTTTAGTTCAACCAATTTGGATTGTTCTTCTTGTCTATCCCGATAATCAATTCCCAAAAGGTAATCACTGGTCACATTCAAATGATTCGACAGCAATCGTAATTGTATACCTCTGGGTAGAAATCGTCCGCGTTCCAATGAAGAGATCATAGACCGATCCACGCCTAGAGCGTTGCCCAAAGTCTCCTGAGTCATCCCCAGAGCTTTTCTGCGTTTTTTAATGCGTTGGCCAGTAATGTTTTTTTATCCGTATTTTTCATACATAATTCTAGCTCCTCGAATTCGGTAGCGATATGTTCCATTTCGTCCAAGAATTGATCGAATTGGTCCCAACCATAGAACTCACCATACTTCGGTTCAGTTACTTCATCTAATTTAAAAATTAAGTGGTTCAGTGCAGTTTTTTCATGGGACTCGAAATGTAAACAATTCAACGACTGGAAATATTTTCCTTTGCGGATGTAATCCATGCAGCGAGTTAATTTCCATTCCCAGCTATTGACTAACAATCCACCGAATTTGGGTGATCCCCAAGATAAAGGTTCAGTCGGATTAACGTTTCCGAAATGAGCAATTAGTACGCCGGCTGCACATACCTTACAAACCCCAGGACGATCCTTCGAGGGAGTATGCAAATAGGTGTAATTGGGATAGTAAATTTCCCGATTTAACGATCCTCCTGCTTCGATCATCTTGCGGATCAAAACGCTCGGCTTTTTGGTTGGTTCAATGTCGATCTTCATAATTAGTGTACTCATCTTATTGCGCCTTATATTGATACATGTTTTTATTTTGAATTGATCCACCGAATAAGATCTTTAGTTTTTCAATACTATCTATATGTAATCCCACTAGCGCGCTTAATGGGAATAGTCCCGCTAAAGCATAATATTTTGCTGATTCTAGATGTTTATTCATTAAAATCTATTTGTTCTTTGAATATAATTAGTTTCATTTCAGTTCCAAAGTCCAGGCTCAGTTGAACCTCTGGTGTGTTTGGCGAAAGCCAGAGAACCTCCGTTCTTTTAGCTGCTCCCCCTGCCAAATGCTGCCGTTCTACTCTCCTCCAATTGTAGTAAAGTTCCTCATCATACAACGAGGAAGAATAACCACTGACGATTGCCATGCCCTTAATTTTATTCAGGGCGAGCGCTAGCTCATGGTGGTCGTCCTCGCTCATTTCAACGGCATAGACTTTCTCTCGTGTTCGCTCATTCAGAAGGTATGGCGGATCGACGTAGAATAAAGTTTCGGGCCGGTCCTGTTGGGAAATGACTTCAATTGCTGGCCGGTTTTCTATTATTACGTCCTTCATCCTTTCCGTGATGGATGGGATGACTTCGGAGTGCTTTCTCCAGGATCTGACGTGACGTCCATTCTGATGATGAAACGCATCAAATCCTCGCTTTTTGTAGCCGCTTCCACTTCCGAACCCCTGCTGAATCCTGACGACGAATCTCCGCGCGTTCTCAACTGGATCATCCGTGAAGTCATGGGACAAAACGTATTCATCACGGGCATACGGCGTAGCTTCTAACAGTCTTTGCAATTCTTCTCCATTGTCCCTCACGACTCGAAAAAGGTTTACCACTTCTCCGTAAATATCATTGTATACTTCTATTTGACTTCGCGGTTTTTGTAGCAGCACCGATGCCATCCCTCCGTATGGCTCGACATATCTTTGGTGCTTTGGAAAGTGACTTATCACCCACGGTGCTAGCAGCCATTTGCCCCCATAATAACGACAAAGTGGCCGGGTTGGTTTTTGATTAGCAGGCTTCATTTAACTTCTTTCTATTTCGACTTTTTGACCCCAAGAAAGTAGAGGGTCAAAAAGGGTATATATCCCCCATTAGGGGGGTATATATAACTACCTTTTTTTTGACCTCCCTTTCTAACTTTGGCCGAAAACTTTTTGACCTTACTTTTTGACCTTTTTGACCTTTTCTATTTTTCACGATATTTAGAGTTAATTTTTGGGTCTTCTGGGAGGAGAGTTTCAAGTTCTTCACGGGCAAATCTGACCTGTCTCCAGAGGGTTTTTAAGGTGGTTTGTTTGATATTCAAAATGGCCATAATCCTGTCCTTGTTCCCCTTGTGAACGACCTCATCATTCAGCTCTTCGAGCAGCCTTTCCAGGTCTTCAGCATTGGCTTTTCTAGGCCGTCCTATACGTGAAGAACCCGCTCCCCGGTTTGTGTTCTTATGAGCTTCAATGTTTTCCCCTGATGCCCTGCTCCAAAGCGGATAATCCCATTTTACAACAAATGACTCTTGGCTTTTAAAATTCCGGAGAGCCATTTCAACAATCATATGCTCATCCTTTTCGTGATTATTGAGGGTAATAATGGCATCTGGATCACGAGCCCAAACCCCTGACCCGGACGCCCTGTCAATGGTATCCTTCCGCCCCGAATCACCTTTAGCGAAATGGTGAGCAAACACGACAGCCGCGTGAGCCTTTAGAGCGATCATTTCAAATTGGTTAAGCAGTGCTCCGACATCGGAAGCCGCATTCTCTTCACCCGATTGATTGAGCTTGTAGGTCGGGTCAATGATTATGCATCCAATCCCTTCGAGCCCGCAAACATCGAGGATTTTGTCAGCTATCATTGGAAGGGAAACGCCATGGCCGCGGAGGTGCCAGGTGAATAATGGAATGTGTTCTTCCTTCCCGATTTTTGCTTTCTGGATCGCCCTCCTGCGATCTCGAAAAGCGAAGTTTTGAATCTCAAGATTGATGTATAAAACGGGAACCTGGGCCGTGGGAAATCCCATCCAGGGATAACCGGATGCGATTGAAACTGCCAGGTCTGTCAGGGCAAATGTCTTTCTTGCCTTGGAGGGGCCGGCAATCATGCCTTTAGCGCCTTGGTAGAGAAGTCCTTTAACCAATTCTGGTGGATGCGGCCAGTCCTGTTCTTCCTCTTCGTTCCAGGCGTAAATTGGCGGCAATTCGAAACGTGGTTTACCCTGGTTCTCAACTTCCGCGCTAGGTCCTACCTGGTCTCTTTCCTTTGAGGTAAAATCCCTTACAGGCGATTCTGGAGCTTTTCCGAACCCCTGTTTGCTTAGTTCAATTGCCGCCGCCTTCCAATCTCCCTTATGTTCAAGAACAGCGTAGACATGCCACGGCTTGTAAAGATGTTCAGGATCGAACTGAGTAGACGTTGAGAACACCCAAAACCGGCTTGGAATATGTCCAAATGACGCAGAGATCCCTTTGGCTTTCCCTGGTCGCCTCCAATGGACCTTCCCGACCTTCACCCAACCGTGCCTCATCAGTAGGCTCTCTATGTCACCTCGCTTGTCATAATCATCCCCAGGCGATTCGCCGCCGTCGATTGGACCTGTTACCTCGCGTTCTTCGGGCACCCGTTCATTAAAGCTTCTGGCCAGCTCAATAAGTGCTTCTCTTTCCTCAACCGTGATTGTGGGAACGTTTTTCCAATCACTGAAAAGTAAATTGTAGCCCTTGGAAGGGCTAATCAGGAAATAACCTCCCTTGCCCCGTGTCTCGATCAGAACCTCTCTGTTCTCCCGTTCAGCGAGCTTCATATTCCGCAAAGAGGTGTCTTCGCAACACCATACCAAATGGTGTCCCCCTGACGGGGTTTCCTGACAAATGAGCCGGTCAATGATAGGGGCTAGCCCAGTTTGATTTGCTCTATTACAGAACTCCGGGAATAGGGAAGGGTCGTCAAAATCCAAACACTGAGCCTTGCCTCCGACCAATGCAATTTGAGCACCATTCCCGAACCAAACTGGGAGGAAAATTTCGTCAGGCATATGGTTCTGCCAACGCTTCCAGCTATCCAGTGAAGGCGTCTTGTCCAGGTTAGCAGGGATACAAATGAAACCCTGCTTTCGGAGTTCTAAGGCGGTTTTTAAAGTTGGTGTCAAGGATGGATAAGTAGGGAAGTTCAAATGGTTATCGGAATGGCTTGGGGGCCCAGAATCTACGGCTATCTTGAATATCTATTGATATTTTATTTTTCAGTTTACCCCCACCTATTTTGCATTCCGTAAAAGATCTGGTGTTTGGAATAACGACCGAATGGTAAAATTTCCATTGAATGATTCGCTTTATTTTCTTCATGCCAAAGTTTTGCCGAAAACCCTTCCGGGTCTTCTGAAACCAATTGCAGAGCCGCTTTTTTTGATATCTGTATTGAGTGAGTTTTTCGATCCGTCGAGACTATGGTGTATACTGCGTCAGCCGAGATAATGGCCTGTTTTAGGGTTTTTGGTTTTGTTTTCATTTTTAATTCCTTTTTGGTTTTGACTTTTATCTCCTCGTTTCCTTCGTGGTATTATGAGCCATAAAGTTGATTTTTACCTCTTCATTTCCTTCGTGGTATTATGAGCCATAAAGTTGATTTTTATCTCCTCATTTCCTTCGTGGTATTATGAGCCATAAAGTTGACTTTTATCTCTTCATTTCCTTCGTGGTATTATGAGCCATAAAGTTGACTTTTACCTCTTCATTTCCTTCGTGGTATTATGAGCCATAAAGTTGACTTTTACCTCTTCATTCCCTTCGTGGTATTATGAGCCATAAAGTTGACTTTTACCTCTTCATTTCCTTCGTGGTATTATGAGCCATAAAGTTGATTTTTATCTCTTCGCTTCCTTCGTGGTATTATGAGCCATAAAGTTGACTTTTACCTCTTCATTTCCTTCGTGGTATTATGAGCCATAAAGTTGATTTTTATCTCTTCGCTTCCTTCGTGGTATTATGAGCCGTAAAGTTGACTTTTACCTCTTCATTCCCTTCGTGGTATTATGAGCCATAAAGTTGACTTTTACCTCTTCATTCCCTTCGTGGTATTATGAGCCATAAAGTTGACTTTTACCTCTTCATTTCCTTCGTGGTATTATGAGCCATAAAGTTGACTTTTACCTCTTCATTCCCTTCGTGGTATTATGAGCCGTAAAGTTGATTTTTACCTCTTCATTTCCTTCGTGGTATTATGAGCCATAAAGTTGACTTTTACCTCTTCATTTCCTTCGTGGTATTATGAGCCGTAAAGTTGATTTTTACCTCTTCATTTCCTTCGTGGTATTATGAGCCGTAAAGTTGATTTTTACCTCTTCATTTCCTTCGTGGTATTATGAGCCATAAAGTTGACTTTTATCTCTTCATTTCCTTCGTGGTATTATGAGCCATAAAGTTGACTTTTATCTCTTCATTTCCTTCGTGGTATTATGAGCCATAAAGTTGACTTTTATCTCTTCATTTCCTTCGTGGTATTATGAGCCATAAAGTTGATTTTTATCTCTTCATTCCCTTCGGTTCAGATTCCAAGTCCAGCTCAACCTCCTCACAGAAGTCACTTTTCACCGTTATATTCATTTTTCATTTATGTAATCGATTATTCTCATTCAAGCCGACTTCCTCCCTCCATTAAACCGCTTATCCAAAAACCCAGAGGCTTCCTGAAACGTCGCTTCGTGCGGTCTTGGGTGGTTAAATCTAATCAGCCATTTTACTTGCTTGGGTGAGGCAAGTTTCAGGTCCATACGTCGGAATACCACGTCCAAAACCTTGGATGCTAGACCTTTGGATCTGATCTGTTCACAGTCGAAACCGTTTTTCTCCAAAACCCGTCTCTGACCTTCCGACATGGGTTGAGACTCCCACCGCATTACTGGTTGGTAATCGGCAAGATCGTCCTCATTCAGGGTCAGGCAAAATTGTATATAATCGATCGTCCTGCTCTTGCGCTTCGCAGTTTCTGCGAGCCGTTTCCGGAGGGCATTTGTCCGTTCAACCCTCGCTTCATGGGAAGCCTCAAGAACGTCCTTTTCTTCCCCCAGATCCAACCGCTTTTGTATGGATTGTGCTTCTTCTTCGTCCCTGGCAATCAAGCGCGCTGCACGGATCAAATTCTGTTGTTCGGTCAGAAACATTGGATCCAAAAGGAGCAGGTCTTTCTTGCCCTCAAAAATCCGCGTGCCACGGCCAACCATTTGCGAATATAGAACAAAGGATTTGGTTGGTCTAAGGATATAGACACAATCCACGTCGGGCTGATCCCACCCGGTTGTTAACAACGATGCATTGCAGATGACCCGCGCCTGATCATTTCGAAATAGCTCCAGGTCCTCCCGGTCAACACCGTCGACGTGGACGGCATTTAGCCCGATATTGTTGCAAGCTTCGCAAAATGCTTTTGAGGTCTTGATCAGAGGAAGAAAAACAACTGTCTTTCTATCCGAGGCATGCTCCTTGAGCAGCTCGGCGCATTCAATTAAGTGCGGTTCGATCGCGTTGCCCAGGTCTTTTTCATTGTAATCGCCAGCCGTAGTCCGGACCTTGGAAATTGATATGCCGGCTGGGACCGATTTGACCGTGATCCGAGAGAGGTACCCCTTTTTGATCAGGTCAATCAATCCGATCTCATGGGTGATTGCTTCGTAGAAAGAGCCTAGCTCTTGTTTATCGGACCGGAAAGGCGTCGCTGTAATCCCCAATACCTTGGCCTCGTTGAAGTGACCTAAAACTCTTTGCGGATAGGTCCCCAGCGTATTCCTGTGCGCTTCGTCAATAATGATTAGCCCGAAGTAGTCGCGCGGGTATTTGTCCAGCCGGCGAGCAATCGATTGGGTAGTTGCAATTGCGATACGAGGATCATCTCGCGGGTCGATTTTGTTTTGGGCCATCTCGATAGCGCAAATCTCCCCAGTCCAACTAGTGATTTTATCTGCCGCTTGCCAAACCAGCTCCTTTGCATCCGCCAGAAATAGAATCTTACCCCTCCATCGTTTGGCAATTTCCGCAGAGGTTATCGTTTTTCCGGATCCGGTGGGCGCCACACCCAGGATCCGATCGTATTCAATTAATGATCGTTGGGTGTCAGTGACAAAATCCGATTGATAGGGACGGAGTTTCATAGCTTCGAGAAGGTTGGTCTCTGCTTCTTGCATAATGCATCAGCCATCAGTCCTCTTGCTATTATTGCGTCGTCACTCTGATCCTCCATCCAGTGACCCCAACCTGGAGGTTCTGCACATCCTATCATTGGGCCAGTCGCCTGTATATTGCACCCGTTAGGCAACTTGACTGTATCCGCGGTTTTTCTATGTAATTGATTCAACCACCATGGCTCCGGGCCACCGTTTAGCCAGCACTCCAATTGTTTGGTGACGTCATAGCGGCCCGGATCGCCTTCGCTGTCAGAAGCCAAATGACCAATGTGATAATGTGGTTTTTTGGCGTCCTTAGTCGTAACTATCTGCGTCCCACTTTGGTAAATTTTCGCAGTCCACTTCATCAATCTAATTTCCTAACCGCCTGATTCGAATCCATGCCCCAGGGTTTTCCTCAACATAAATTTTCCTGGTTTCTCCATCGCAAACCTGGCAATCATCCCTCCACATCCCCAGGGTTGTTAGCGCGTCCAGACAGGACTTCACCAGGTTATCGCGATCAGGTTTTACTATATGCCGCTTGGGCGCATCTCCTCTTAATACCCGTCCCGATTTACGCTTTAAATAGTGTTTCCCAACGTAGGGGAAATAGAAAAACATATCGACCCTTAATGGTCCTTCGATTGGACGACCCGGAAGGTGAGACCTTGCCGCGATCGCGATTTGGCTTTTCCATCCTTCCGCTGTTGAGGGATTATAAACATGGGCTCGCCCACCCCTGGCAAATGCTCTTGGACGGGGTTGAGCCTTAGGAATTCCTTCCACAAAAAAAGAAATCTCCCTAGTTGGAAAGGCCATCAAAAGCAATCGTTCGGAGTCTCAAAAGGGTTGGAGGAATTTCAAACTTCGAGTCCTGAAGCTCTTCCAGGAGTTGTGCAGTCGCTTTCATTCTGGCAAGCTGCCGCTCTCCATCTTCCTCGGTCATAGTTCCCCCTCGAATCCACTTCCGGTAACAAGACCGCCGTATTGCGATCTCTCGTTTTATTTCCGAAATTACGTCATTGAAGGTAACTGCAATTTCTGTTCGTTGGGATTGTCGAAATTCAGGCATGATCAAAAGGGGACTTCGTCGAGGTTGTCTTTGGTTGAGGATACACCCGTCAATTCGGGTTGCACAGGAGCTTGGGACTGTCTTGCAAATTTGGACGTTAGAGCTTTTCGGAAATCCATTTCATTTTCCACTGCTTTAGGCTTGGTCCTTGCTGGGTTTATCCACTTGACGCGCATCCTCGGATTGCCCTGATGGTCGTCTTCCTCCTCGCAGACAATCGAGCATTCCTTGCCTTGAAGTTCTGCCTCAATTACCTCGAAATTCCCCGAGAAATTGAAAGCATCTTCGAGGACCTTAAAGGTTCGATCAATGGCTTTTTCCGACAGGTAAAGCCATCCGGTTATATAGTTTTTGTCATCCGTTTCAAAGGACAACTGAATGAAGGGAGTCCCGCTTTGCGACTCCCCCAGGCTACATTCCACGGCAGCTACTGAGTAGCGACCTGGTATATCAATTTTTGGCATTTTCTTATTTTGGTTTTAGGTTAAACTACGGTTTTGACTTCCTCCCAGATCCGGAGACCTGGGATGTCGTCGGTATGTTTGATCAAGGATCGGATGACATCGCCATTTGGCTCCAGCCGGACGCATTCAGGCCGAGACCTGAAAAGTTCCTGGATGTCCAGAACCTCAAATTTCTTGAACTTAAGCAGCCTGGTTCCCTGCGGCTCAGCCGCTTTCGTGGCCGCTACAGCCTGCCGGGCCGCCTGGACGGCATTTGCCCCCTCCACCACCGCCGTTTGCTCCTCATCCGGGGTTCCAGCCGCTTGGGCTTTCCTCAGCGCTTCCTCACGCGCTTTCCGCTCCCTTTGAAGAGCTTCGCGCCGAGCCTTGGCCTGTTTTTCTCTTTCTGCTGCCTGCCAGGCTCCGATCAATCGACTCAAGCGATTGGCTTCCTGGCTGGGTTCATCGACGAAGTCCTTTGCGGCCCCGTCAATCTTCCTTGAAAGTTTAAGCACAGGCGCCTTGACGGTCTTTCTTGCCGCCTCAACGTCACGGGTGATTTTTTTAAGCCTTTTAAGCGTATCCGTGGCGATTTCAGCCGTGAACCCGTCTCTTACAGATTTAATTCCTCGCGCGTCGATCAGTGCAACGGCTCTGGTTCGAGCATAGGATTCGGATACAATAATATCTGCATTTTGGATCCCTTTTATTTCTAGGATTGAATCATCCACCGGAAGCCCTCCTTTCCTCTTCTCCGAACAATTCAAGCTGTCGATTGAACCTCCGTATATCCTCCCTCCAAAACCCGTATCGTCGAACGACTGCCTCGAATTCTTCAAGGTCATGGGGAATCATCTTTGGTTCGAATTCGTCAGTGACACCGCAATGGCAAAGTTCGTGGTAAAGCAATGCTTCACGGGACTCCGGACTCTCATCCCAAAAGTCCAGGCTTAGGATTATCAAGAAGTGATACGGGTGAATTAGCTTGTCTTTTTCAGCGAACTTGGATGCTTTGCCCAAGACAATTTTCCCCGCCTTTTTCATTTCCTTTTTTGCGAACAGGAACTTGATCCTGAAACTGTTCAGGTGGTGAAATTCCAACAATTCCAAAAGCTTCTTTAGGACAGGTTTTATTTCTTGGTCAGCACTACGGAAGTTGTCGGTTTCTTCTCCAAATTGGATTAGGTTGTTCATGCTGCCGGCCCTTCTAAAACCGGAATTCCACAGTTCAGGGCAAACGACTCAGTTTTACTCTGGATGATCGCCGCATTATTGACAGGTAGATCCCGCCAGGTTTGACCGGCCTTGAGCCATTTGATCTCGATGAGGTAGCTGTTTACCCGGTCCTCATGGTCCGCCAGCCAGTCCCCAATGGCCTTGCTGAAATTAGTCGGTGGGGGTGGTGGTTCAAAACCACTCTCTGGCATCGCGGTGGATTGAGTTTTAGCCAACTCGTTCATTTCGGATTGGAGTTCGTGAATCAACTTGCCAGCCTGGGCAGAGGTCAGTGATCCAAACCCGGTTACCGGTGGATTCTTTAGAGCCCTCCAATAAGTCTCCAGCTTTTGCACCTGCTCAAACGTTGCCGGTTCGCTGTAATCCATTGGGACCTCGTCCTTATCCTCAACTGGTGGAGTGACGTTTTTCACCGGGGAAGAATTGGGCAAGGGGTCTTCCTCGCCAAAGTCGCTTATTTCCTCCGGTGTATAGGTTCCTTGCACAAGTTCTGGCGCGATTGCCCGGAGGGTCTCGCTGACCAGGCGGGCCCGGAGCATGGCAGCGGGAAACTTTACCCACCCGCTGTCCTTTCGGATCAATCCGGCCTTCCTGGCCTGGTCGAGTGAGTATTCAACATTGTAGGTCTCATTCTCAAATTCAACTACCGCACTTTGTACCGAGACGTTCTTCAAATCTCCAAATTTGAACTTCCCTCCAGTGCGACGGAAATCGGCCAGCATCGCATCAGCCCTTTTACTGAGTCGTCCCTTGATAATATGGTAGGTTTTGCACATCTCAAGAGGCGGTTTTCGCTCCGTGATACATTGTAGCGCAAGCACCAGCCCTTGTTCCTCTTTGGTGCAGCCAAACATTCCGGAATGAGTGATCGCTTTCCCAAGGACAGTGATCACTTCGATTTGTTCGTTTATGCGGTCATAAACCGCTAGGTTATTTTTCATCATTTTTTATTTAGGTTGTATTTCTATTTTTAAAGAGAACCGTATGGCCCTGAAATTCGTCACGAGGGTGGGGGGTCTCGTTTCGCATTAAAACCCGTTGCCACCGGAAGTTGTGGCTTCCCCAGTTGAAGTTTAGAGCAGGTTTAATCCTTGATTCATCCACTTTTGGGGTATTGAGGAGAACCTTCAGCTCGCTGAATCTCCGATCAGTCGAAGCTTTTTCCACGTTTAGACCTCCCGCGACCTGGTTAACCGCTGATTTGATGATCACCTTCTGTATTCCTCCCATTGCTCAAAAAATTCTCTCAATCTTTTATCCTGGTGTTGAATCCAGAGACGAAACAGGAGGGTGAGTCCCCCAGCTATGCAGACTCCGCCAGCGAAAATAAACAGGGCAAGTTCCTTAGTAATCATCACGTCCCCAGCTCTAGCTGCCTCCCCGCATCCCGCTTCTCGGCAAGGGCGATTTCGGCCCGCCCCTGCGTCGAAAACATTCCCCAATAAAGGGTGCTTCCGGTCTCTATCGGGACCGACACCGTCCAACCTCTGTGGGGGAGTTGTATCACCTTGGCCGTTTCCCAGAGAAGGCTGTATTTCTTCCTCTCCCTAGGGCTTTGTTCAATTTGGTTTTTCCAGGTCATTACATTATTGGTTTAGGTTATAAAGACTTCAACTTGCCCCAAATAGACCGGTGTCGGCGAAAAACAATATCGCGTTTGATGAACCTCCACTGCGGCCCCCCATCGGGGATGAACGGTGCTTCTCCACGTCTGCATCGCTGCCTCAGTGTCTCCTCGGAAATCCCCAAAATCCGGGCCGCCTCACGAACGCCGATCTCCTCGTAAAGCGAAAATTCAGTCAGTAGCTCCAGGTGGTTGGCCATCTGTTCGATTGTCGTCAAATGATCCTCCCCTCCCTTGCCTCGATTTCAATTTCCCGCGCATCCTTTAAGAGCTGGTCTCTTTCGGCCCGGTCAAAAATCCCGTCCGATGCATAGAGATCTATCCGGGATCCCATGACCTGCGCATCAGTGGCGATTTCACCAAATACATCTCGGCTGACGGTAGCCCACTCGATGGCGTCGCGGGCAATTACCCCGAAGGTCATTTGCCGGTTTTTGGTGGCCAGCTCCTCTTGAATAAGAAGTGAGCCTAATACGAGTTGAATGGGGTGATTATTAGCCAGCATGGGCAACCCCTCTTTCTTTTGCGGCTCTTCCTCGAAGGCGTTTTAGGGTTTTCAAAACACGTTCAGAGCCCACTAATTGAACGGTCGCGAGGGCCTCGATGGTGACTGCCTCATTTTCTGAACCTGGAAGTTTCCCTATGTGCTTTAAGTCCCTTAGTGCCAGCCCCCTAATATAGGAAGATCTACTTTCGCCAATGTCCTTCGAGTGACTTTCAATCGTCCCCCATAGACTGCTTGGAAGTGAAACTGTCCGCGTTTCGGATTTATCTGATACACCTAGCATAATAGTCATAAATAGTTGATTAATGTCTAATAACGACTATTAATTTATTTATGTCAACCTCTTTTTCTGTCTATTTTAGACAGTTTCTGTTCAGATACCTACATGAAGGGCAACCCAGCGCAGGAAGATAAGGCAGTTACAAAGACGGTTAGCCTACCTGATTCGATTTGGGAAAGGGCAATTATTCGAGGAAAAACCAAACATGGAAATCGCTCAAAATACATTCGCTTCCTAATAGAACAGGACCTAAAAGGAGAAATCCCCACTGGGGATTCTACGTCGATATTGGCTAACTTAGCATCTGGCTACCGCAAGTCCGCCGAAAAGGAGATTCAGGAAATATGCGAAGTAGGTGAAATCAACCAAGTAGCCGTCCTTGAAGCCCTCCTGGCCGCCCTCCCTGCCTACTTGGCTAGGACAGGCAGGCAAGATCAGTATTATATCGAGTTAGTAAAAACCGAAGAATTGGAAGCATCCAACAAGATATGGAAGGCCCTATATGGGAAACTGGAGTTTTTGTCAGAATCTTTATCTCACCCAGAAGTAGCCCCGATCGCCAAACGCGACCTGGCCGCCGCGGCAGGAGGCGGCGCGCTAATTGAAGATGAGTCATTAGACGGCTACATCTTTTTTCGCAGGGACTGGCTACAAAAAAACGGTCTGGATCCAGACCTATGTTGTTCCATCATAGTAACCGGCGAGTCAATGGAGCCCACCCTGCCAGAGGGGTCTACAATAGTAGTAAATTGCAGCATTAAGCGCCAGCACAACGGGCGCATCTACGTCATTCGCACAAGCGATGGCCTCGTAGTCAAACGGGCTGGCAAGAGCGAGGATGGCGGCTGGTTACTTATCAGCGACCATCCCGCCCACGGCAGTGTCCCTTGGCCCGATGATGCCGAAGTGGTTGGCGAAGTAGTATGGGGTGCGCAGACATTTCTATGATAATTGAGGAGCTTTACCTTACTCAAGGCTCGGCATGGCACGCTTTAACTGGTTAATTTTAAACGAACTCGTACCCTAAACAAAAACCATAAAAAATCATGAAGAGAAGAATTATCATTTTTTTAGTCTCCTTTTTGGCAATTATTGGATGTGGATTACTCCTCACCAATTACCACGAGAACGGTGTATCGAATCAGAAGCAAAGCGAATCAATATACGATGGAAGCTCTGTATCGAAACAGAGGGAAAGCGTATCCAATAAATCAGCAAAGAAAAAAGACGATTCAGAAGATCGGGGAGGAATAAATATTTCAGGTCATTTTATGACCAACGACGCTTCGTATAAATCTGGATTTAGCGACGGTAATATAGTGGGTAGAGCAGACAAAAGAGATGGCAGAAAAAGACGAGGAATTTGGGCCATGGAAAATGGGAAAAGACTCAGCCAAACAATCAGCGGAAATAAAAAAGCATACGCTGCCGGATACCATAGGGGTTACAATGAAGGATGGCATGCTTACTAAGGGTTAGCTAGCCAATGAGATCCGGTTGCCTTATTTTTCTGGGGTTACCCATGTTGTTAATGGCCGGATGTATGACCCAAACCTAAAATCTTAAAATGAAATATACTCTTAGAATAAGCGGTAAAAAGTCTGGCCCTTTTACCGAGGGCCAAATCAATGAAATGTTTCTCGAAGGAAAGATTTCACAGGACGACGGCTGTCGCCCCGAAGGCGGAGGACTGTTTTTCTCATTGAAGAGCCAGTTTCCGAAAATCGTAAGCGGGAGGGCAAAAAAAGGGGATTTGGATGAACCGTATTCATCTTTAATGCTTACTACCGAAACCAATCCACAAGGGTTAACAGTAGAGGAGCGTTTAGAGGTTATAACTGCTGAATGTGCTTTTGGAATGAATATATTTAGAGATTTCTTTGCTGGGATGCGTGATTTTTTTGGTGGGAGAAGTAAAGCAACCCAGAGGATTCTGCGTGACGGAAGGAAATCTGTTTTAAATGAGCTAAAAAAGGAGGCATTTGAATGCGGCGGAAATGCGGTTATAGGAGTCCGCATGGACTATAGCCAATTTTCCGGCCATGGGAAATCAATGCTGTTTGTCGTGGCTAGCGGAACAGCAGTAAAACTTTCAACGGAGCAAGGCCAATGAGATCCGGTTTTACCCTCGCGCTGCCTGCGCCCGCGCGCATCAGGGCCGCTCTGAATCCCCCAATTTAGAATCCTCCCAGGTGCGAATTGCAAACACGTCGATGATCAAGTCGTAGTGATCGATCAACTCGCGGAGGCTAGAGAGATAATGCTCATCCTTTGGATCGGTCAAAATGAGCAGAATCCCTGGTATCCGTCCAGATTGGAGTGAGTAATGGAGTGACTGGCCGATTGCCTCTTTCCATTTGGAGGCGAATTCCACTTCAATCGCATGGCGTACCGTGACTACGTCGCATCGCGTGCCATCTGGCATTCGGACTTCTGGGGTCCCATTGTATTTCGCAGCAGTTCGATCGATAAACCAGCTTTCAGGGTGGGTTGCCTCACCGTGGGGGGCAGCGAGCAGCAAGTTCAGGGCGAGCAATGATCGAGCGGTATAAGATTGGCCAGTTTTTAGATAATTGAGTGTCATTTTTCCCGATATGCTTCCATCCATCTTAAGGTTTTGACAAGAGATTTCCATTGCCAATGCAGCTAAAACTTGACGGGGTCCAGCCTATTGGCTAATTATAAAATCGGTAAGTTTTGGGCTAAAAAAGCCGCCTAAAATCGAACCGTACGCGAACCAAAATCTCTAAACCCCCGTAAAATAGGGATTTGTTCAAATCCGCCCACCCCGACCATGCGGAGTTTATTTCCGGGCCTAACCCGCATATCTCACTAACGAGCAAATGCGACAGCCCCCCAATCTTCTACTGCGCTCCGGAATGCCGGCGCTGGTACGGCCCTCGTTGTGCGGGAGAAAGGGTCAGGTCAGAAGAAACGTATTCCGTTGCACTACATACATTTCTCAAAGACGACTGACCCTGACGACGGACGAATCGAGGGTGTCGACCCAGCTTCACTCACGAATCAGCTAGTGTGGTATGCAGGCTAATACCATTTTGTCATTTCAATTCCAAATGGGTATAATACTTTTCAAATGATCCGTTTACCGACTTGAATCCGGCAAATTTTCACTCTTTACTGAGTAAATGGATAACTTGGTAAAATATTCCCCCATCATTGCTCCCGTTGCATTGGTGTTTGGCTTGGTAGGTTTGATTTTGGGAATTGTAGCTTTCCAAAAATCTTCACAACTAGATGCGGTGTCTGATATTAAGGATGCCAATTCCACAATCAGCGAAAATGTAGCTGGCATTCAGGAAGCCGTTTCGAACCTGGATAAAAAATACGCCACCCTTGCCAACTTGCAGGATGTGATTGACCAAACCCAGGGAGGATTCAATTCATTGGCTGAACAACTGTCCAAAGTACGGACGCAAGCCCGAACAGACACCATCAAAATTGCTGAGCTGGAGGCTAGATTGGGAATTGGAGATACGGTTTCGCGTGCGACCTCTTCTCCCACTGGTTCGGGAACTCCTGAGCCCGGTGTGCTTACACCCGCTTCCGATGGATCCGGCGCCATGCAATACACCATCAAAAAAGGTGACACCCTGGGCAAAGTGGCAGCCAGTTTCGGAATCAGCGTGGACGCCCTTCTGCAAGCGAATCCGGGGATTCAACCACGCTACTTGGGGATTGGGCAAAAAGTGAACATCCCTGGGGTAAATCCTTGATTGCAACTGTTTTCAGGCCGGTGCTCAAAGAAGCTTAAGGAAGGACCGAATGACGCCCTGGCCCTGGAAAGAGAACACTTCCCAATCATCATTTGCTTGTGGCCACTTTTCTGTTATGGTTGCAGGCGCTTTCGGTTTTATTGAATTTTCCGCTTCTACCGGAGTCTTATACAGCAAAGATCTTCCTGGCCTGTAATGAAACGATTGATCATCCCTGGCGCACTCTGCCTACTGCTATTTGCCGTCCTTTCCCTACCGAAGGTGCAATTGGCTCTGGCTTACTTGGAGGAGGCGGGATGGAGTTATGCCAAACTCTATTTCATCCGGTTGTTGATCGATTTCCTTTTTGCCTGGGTTATTTCGCTGGTAGTCTGGTTGCAGTTGAATAGACGTCCCTGGGTGTCCGGGCTAGCATTCTGCTTTTCCACTCTGATTGTTTCGGCCTTCTGGATAACCTCGCTTCAAAACGCTCCTCGATCATTTCGGCAAAACGCCGCCTATGTATACGATTTTATCGAGGCCAAACCCCTACGGGAATTTCGGCGAATACAACAGGTAAGAATACCTAAATCTACCCCAGCAAAACCACCGCTACCGCGGGGGGAGCCAAAATCACCACCGACCGAATCTGTAGCCAAGGGGCCGGAGCAGCAAATCGAGGAAACCTTTTATTTGATAATGCGCGCTTTGAAGAAGGGAAATGCAAAAACAGTTCTCCCTCTGGCCGATGAGCGAACCTGGAATTATTTTTCCGACCTCAAGGACCTGGCCCTGACGGCGAATCGGGAGGTGCTGGAAAAGTTAAAACCGATAGACCGCTTTCAGGTGTTGGCCTTGCGCCATATTAAGAACCCTCAGGACTTGGTGGAAATCACCGAGGAGAGTCTCTTTGAACAGGCCGTGGTTCAGGGATGGTTTTACGTGGGTGATAAACCCGATGTGCGCATAGACTATGTGGATATGCTTCCGGGAGGCAATCAGGCCATGGCCGACATCATCCTAAACAGTATAATACCCGATGAGCGACTGGAGTTTTATCGGCACCAGGGTTTGTGGAAGATGAACTTGCTGACCTTGCTCCCACGCCAGGAGGAAAAACTAATGGCCACTTTGCGGGACAGGGGTCAAACCGAACAGGAATTTTTCCTCGATTTTCTTGAACAGGAAACGGGTAAAATTCCTTCACCGGACATTTGGAATCCGGTCATTTACGAGCCCGAGCAAGGCTGAGCCTGCGTTGGAGGACCTGCCAACCCGCAAATCTCACTACCGAGCGAATGCGACAGCCCCCCAATTTTCTACTGCGCTCCGAAATAAAAGGCGTACTAAGTTTTCCGGCATGAAATTGGAATTAATTTGGGACGCCCACGCCGACATCGGCGAAGGCCCCCTATGGTGGGAGGACCGCCTTTATTGGGTGGATATACCAGCGGGTAATTTGTACACTTACATCCCGAAAACCGATGAGCGGTTGACGGTAAACTTGCCTCATAAAATCGGAACCGTAGTTCCCAGGGCTTCCGGGGGGCTAGTATTGGCGCTCGATAACGGGCTTGCTCTTTTCGATCCGAAAACCGAAAAGTTGACGTCCTTGCCAAACCCTCCGGCTGAAATTCTGGCCGGTCGTTTCAACGATGGAAAATGCGATCCTCGTGGACGGTTTTGGGCTGGCACTAAAGCCCGGAAAGACGGGGTGGCAGTGGGAAGCCTTTACCGCTTGGATACGGATTTTCAGTGTCATGAAATGCTGACCGGAATAGGATGCTCAAACGGCATAACCTGGAGCCTGGATGAAACCCGCATGTACTATATCGATACCAACAAGAACAACGTGATGGAATTTGCATACGATATTGAAACGGGTGGTATCGATGATGGCCGGGTCTTGGTTTCCAAACCACTGGACCGTAGTGAAGGCGCTTTCGATGGTATGACGATGGATGATCAGGGCCGGCTCTGGATCGGATTGTGGCAAGGTTGCTCGGTGGTGTGTTTTGATCCGGGGTTTGGTGAAATTGTGGATAAAATTGAGGTGCCGGCCAAAAATGTGACGGCCTGTTGGTTTGGCGGTGATGATTTACGGGATCTCTACATCACCACTGCAATCGGCAACATGACCGAAGAAGAACTCCAAAGGTATCCCCATGCCGGAGGATTGTACCGTTGCCGTCCGGGTGCCACCGGGTTGCCGTCCGTGCCTTTTGCCGGCTGATGGAGTCAAAACTTGCCATCGTGCATGGGGATGCATGCGGGTTAATTGCGATTTCCTTCGATCTCTTGCTTGAGGCGGATTAGGGGTATGTGGATCTTGCTGGAAATCGTTTGCAGGTCGTCGTACTCGGCTTTGATCCGGAACTTGCCGGAAGGCGTGGTGACGCGTTTTGCTCGGATGGGACCGTATTGGGTTTCCATTGACACGGTCTCGCGTTGGAGCTCCTCGCGTTGGATCGGGTAATATCGAACCCCAATGGTAGTAGTGTTTTCCAAGATATAGTCGCAAACCGCTTGGCGGTTCGCCTCGGAAACAAGCGAGGACAGCTTTAACCCGGGCCGTCCCTTTTTCATGGTGACCGGCGTCAAGGTAAAATCGATGGCGCCGGCCTTAACCAACCCCTCCTGAAAGGATTCGCCCAAGAGTTCGGGAGAACAGTCATCGAGATTGGTTTCAATGACGTAAAGAGCTTTTTTGGAGGTGGACTTTACTTTGGCACCCAGAGATACGCGCACGGTATTGGGGCCGTTAAAATCTTTTTGGCCGGGACCGTAGGCTGTTTTGAAGAGCTGCAAGGCAGGAGTTGAAAAGTCGGGATTGAGATAACGCAGAACGGCTGCTCCGGTGGGAGTGACGCGTTCGCCTTCCTCCTGGCCTTTATAGACCGGCATTCCTTCCAGCAGCAGTGCAGTTGCCGGAGCCGGAACGGGAAGAAGCCCGTGTTGCGTTTTCACCATGCCGAAGCCAGTGCAGATTAGATCGGCGTAGGTTTTTTCAATTTGCAGCCGGTCCAGCAATACGGCGCAGCCCACGATGTCGACAATGGAATCGACCCCGCTGATTTCGTGAAAATGGATGTTTTCTATGGGGATGTCGTGAACGGTGGATTCCGCCTCCCCGATGAGTTGAAAGATTTCTTTGGCGATCTTCTTAGCCCGGGCGGAGATATGACCGTGGTCGATAAGGTGAATGATGTCGCGCAAATGGCGGCCGTGCGGGTGGTTGTGCTCGTGACCGTGGTCGTGGTCATGCGGGTGATGGTGGTCGTGTGAGTGACGATGCGTCTCTTGCGGATTGAGATCTATCACTTTTACGTGTTGGCAAACTATGCCGTTTTTTTCGACTTGGTTGATCTCGACTCTGGCGTCTGGCAGGTGAAGCTTGCCGGGTAACTCCTCAATCGCGTCGTAAGCGTCTGCCAATCCGCACAAAGCGCTTAAAAACATGTCCCCGGAAATTCCGGAAAAGGGCTCTATGTAAAGGACGTTCATAGGTTATGCTTCAGAAGTTGAAGAATTCGGCATGCGGCCATGGCCGCGCCGTAGCCATTGTCGATATTGGTCACAGTTATTCCATTGGCGCAACTGGACAACATGGCGTGGAGGGCTGATTGACCACCTTCGGCCACACCGTAACCGATGCTGGTTGGCACCGCGATAATAGGTTGTTTGAGCAATCCACCGATTACGCTGGGTAATGCCCCTTCAAATCCCGCGACGACTATGAGGACCTGAAACTTTTTGAGGTCTTCCAGCCGCTTGAGCAGGCGGTGTATACCCGCAACCCCTACGTCGTTGATGCAAACCGAGGCCTCGTTCAGCAAATTCAGCGTATAGAGGGCTTCGTTAACAGCGAACTGGTCCGAGCTGCCGGCGCTGATGATGGCAACTTTGGCATCTGCTTCATTCAATTCGTTTTTCTTCAGTAAAAAGGACCCGGAGACCGGATCGTAAAAGCTACTGGGAAATTCATTTAAAAGCGCTTCCCCTTTTTCGGGCTGAAGGCGGGTGGCCAAGGCGTTGCGATTTTCTTTCTGGTAGTCGCGTAGTATTCGCGTGAGCAGCGCTACTGATTTGGATTTTCCGTAAACGACTTCTGGGAAACCGAGACGGTTTTCCCGATCCATATCCAAAATGTATTCATCCATGGGATAGAATCGCCCGGTTTAATTTGCCGCTGACCAAGCCTTCCGTATCGATGGTAGCAGTAGCGAACCCGAGTTCCACCAACGATTTCTTAATCCGGGTCTTATATTTTAAGAGTCTTTCGACCTCATCTGCGGGAACCTCGATCCGCGCCTCCTCGCCGAAATGCCGCACGCGCACCTCTTCGAAGCCGAGTTGATTGAGCAGAGTCTCCGCCATTTCGATCTGCTGCAGCTTTACTTCGGTCACTTCCTGACCGTAAGGAATGCGAGAGCTGAGACAGGGGCTGGCCGGTTTGTCCCAGACCGGAAGCTTAAAATGTTTAGCCAGGAGCCGGACTTCCCGTTTACCGATTCCACAATCAGAAAGCGGTGAATGAACCCGGTGATTTTTGGCCGCCTGCAGGCCGGGACGGTAATCACCGTGGTCGTCCAGGTTGGTGCCGTTGAGCACATAGTAGCCGGGATATTGCCGATGAATATTTTCCATCATTTGGTAAAGCGTGTCCTTGCAGAAGAAACAGCGGTTGGAAGGATTGCTGGCGTAATTGGGATTCTCGAGCTCGCCGGTTTGGATCACCCTCAATACTATGCCAAATTGCCGGCAAAATTCCCTGGCTTGATTGAGGTCTCTTCGCTTCAGGCTGGGCGAATCCGCGATTACGCCTACACCCTTGTCCCCGAGAAACTTGTTCGACAGGTATAACACCAAGGCGGAGTCCACCCCGCCTGAAAAGGCCGTCAGACTTCCCTCGACTGGATTGAACCAGGCTTCCAACCTCCCTATCAGATTATCAACCATTCCCTATTGGTTACATTTGAGCGATTCTTTTCAAGCAATATCGACTACACCGACTCGCCCCAATGGCTATTCCTGCCGCCAGCAAGCAGGCGGGCAGGTATGCATTTTCGCTTTGTGAAAGTATTTGCACGAGTCGGGAGGAATGCTCCCATGGGTTGAAAACCAAAGTTAAAACCGAAAAAGGGCGGCGCCATCAGCTTTTTCCATGATTCCATGAATTTGTTACGAGTATGGGGACAACGGGTCCTTTTTCCAGCCAATTACTCTTCTGTGGCCAGCGTTTCTTTTATTTCATCACCACTGCCCCGGCGAACCAGCACACCTCTATCGTCGCTCTTTAGCCCGCATATCTCACTACCGAGCGAATGCGACAGCTTACCAATCAATATCTCATCCGTGTCAATCCGTGCCCATCCGTGGTCAAGCTTTTGATAAACCACTGATTACACGGATGAAACGGATAGGGAAAAGAGTTGATTAAATAACAACGCTTCCTTTGGTCGCTTGATCCGGCTTCGCCGCAACAGGATCGCTTCGCGAATAGGATTTTTATTATGTTATTCCTGTTGGAGCACAGCTCCAACAGGAAACGATTGAAGGATCTCCTTTGTTTGTGCACGATTGAATTGATGAAAGAAGATCTTACTTCCAAAATCATTAAAGCCCTATATGAAGTGCATAACGAACTGGGTCATGGGTTTTGGGAACAAGTGTATCGAAACGCCCTGAGGATTGTTTTTGAACAATATGAATTGAGGTGTGAATTCGAAAAGAAGGTTGAGGTTACGTTTCGAGATCAACCGATAGGACCTTATTTTGCTGACGAGATTGTTGAGGATGAGGTAGTACTGGAGTTAAAAGCGGTGAAGGAATTATGCCCGGAACACTCAGCACAGCTCATAAACTATTTGAAGGCGGGCAAATACAAAACCGGACTCTTAATCAATTTTGGAGCTCCGAAGATTGAATTCAAAAGACTCTATTCCTGAAATCTCCTGCTCCGTGTAACGGATCATGTTGCGGCGAAGCCGGATCAAGCGCAGCGTTGTTATAATTTGGCCGGGAAGATAGGATCAGGTTTAAGGAAGCGGATTTACTCGCGCGATCGGTCATAACCTTTAACTGTGGGGGTCTCATCGCGGTACATGTCGCGGAAGGGAGATTCGGCCTGGGGAAGCAGGATGCCGGACTGTTTGTCTTTTACCCTTTCGAGCAAAGCATTAAAGCGCTCAAGCCGGGCCGGATCGCGCAGATTGTCCGATACCGCCACCACCGGAGTTGGCTCTCCGCCCGAGTTGGTGCTCACTTCTATGTGAAAAGCATAAGGTTCGCCACTGCTTACGTTATTGCGCCTGATCAGGTCGGGGGAGAGGTAAAAACGAAACCCGTGAGTTCCGCGTTCCAGCGTGGCTGTTTCCACCTCTGACCAATAATACTCCAGGCGCGAACGCGAACGGGTACCGAGATTGTAGGCCAGCGCTACATAGACCCGCACATTGTCCAGGTACTGGGGGTTGGCTGCGGCAGGATCGGAGTTTCCGCGCACTTGCACCTCTACGGTAGCTTCCAACCAGGGATCGCCTCCGCGCACAGAGCGCTCCTTGCTGAAACTCACATCCCTTATGCGGAGATCACTTTGAGCTGTGAGTTTAAAACAGGGTATGAGGAACAGGGAGCCGATCACCAATAGCGTTGCAGGTTGAGACAGGTGTTCCCGCAGGTTACAATCAAACAATTTCCAAATCAAAGAAACGGCGTTACACGCCCTTGCGAGCATGAGCCCGCGTCGATGAAAAACGTTCCGAGCATCAAGCCGTCGACAAGACCAATTGCAAAGCAGACCGCACCCAAATGGACAATGCAAAGTTAGAAATTTTCCCAGGAGAAATTCCCTAGCAATTTTAATTCTTAAGTTCACTGTAGAGGTCAAATTGAGAAACGATTTCACATGTTACCGGCTGGCAGGGTTCTCGCAAGGGCAGATTGGAACCCACCTTGCGAAAACTATTAACCAATAAAACATAACTTTTCTCCATGCTTCCTTTTAAAATCAGTGTGCTGGTGTTTCTGCGCAATTCGGAAGATGAACTGCTTCTCATCGAACGAGCCAAGCAGCCCAACCGCGGTTGCTGGAGCCCGATCGGGGGTAAGCTGGAAATGTCCGCCGGAGAATCTCCATTTCAGACTGCAATCCGGGAAACTCGCGAGGAGACGGGATTGGAAGTATCCGAGCGAGATCTACACCTCTTTTGTATGATCTCAGAAAAGGGATATGAGGCATCCACCCACTGGCTGATGTTTTTGTTCGATTGCCTAAAGCCGCTCGATACCTTGCCTCCATCGATTGAGGAGGGCCGCTTTCGTTTTTTCCCGGAAACGGAGATCGAAAACCTGCCCGTTCCCGAAACGGACCGTCAATTGCTGTGGCCCATTTATCGAAAAGAGCGGGAGGGCTTTTCGGTGATGCGCGCCAATTGTTACCAGGAGATGCCGAAGGAAGTCGTTGTAGAGCAACGATTAAAAGGCCAAAGATTGAAGGCGGAAAAAATTTAGGTAATTGGGGAACAACTTTGTGAGAAATGCAGGATAAGAAAAAGGCGGCAAAAAAAAGACCTGCTCAAAGGGCGGCTGAAGCCGAGAAACGGGACCTTAACAAGCGTCTCACGCCGGAGCAGAAACGAGGCTTTCTCGTGGGGATGATGCGCATCCGCCGCTTTGAAGAGCGCTCCTTGCGAGCCTATCAGCAAGGAAAGATCGGTGGATTTCTCCATCTCTACATTGGGCAGGAAGCCGTAGCGGTCGGCACAGTTTCCGTGCTGGGTGAGAACGATCACGTCATTACCGCTTACCGGGATCACGGTCACGCCCTCGCTGTCGGTATGTCGATGAATGAGTGTATGGCCGAGCTTTTCGGCAAATATACCGGTTGTTCCAAAGGTAAGGGTGGGTCGATGCACTTTTTTGCCCCCGATAAAAATTTCTGGGGAGGCCATGGAGTCGTCGCCGGTCAGACTCCATTGGGCCTGGGCATCGCGTTTGCTCTCAAATATCAGGAAATAAGGGGCAGTTGCCTGTGTTTCATGGGAGACGGTGCGGTCAACCAGGGCGCCTATCACGAGTCCCTCAACCTGGCCGGCCTCTGGGATTTGCCCGTGATCTACATCATTGAAAATAACAAATATTCCATGGGGACCAGCCAGGAGCGTTCATCAGCCGGAGAAATTTTGGCCAAACGTGCGGAGGGCTATCAGATCGCATGGGACATTTGCGACGGACACGATTTGCACGAAGTGCGCGAAAAAACCGCTCAGGCTATTGCCCGGGCCCACAACGAATGTAAACCCACCATCCTGGAAATCGACACTTACCGTTACCGCGGACATTCCGTAGCCGATCCCGACAAAACTTACCGCACCAAGGATGAGATTGCCGAATATCGGCGTACCAAAGACCCGATCAACCTTTACCGCCAAAAGCTGATCGATGAAAGTATTCTCACCGAAGAGGAGGCCGGGGAGATCGACGTGGCTGCCCGCCAGGAAGCTGAGCAGGCAGCCCAATTTGCCGAACACAGCCCTTTCCCTCCGGTGGAGGAAATAACCCGCGACGTATATTGGGAGGAAGACAACCCCGGCCAGAAAGTCTCCCAGGGCCGCATCTTTTTCCAAGACCCCCCGAACTGAGGGCAGATTGATGAGAAATTGCTTAAATCAACAGTTAACCCGGATGTCTCACTACCGAGCGAATGCGACAGCCCCCCAATTTTCTACTGCGCTCCGAAATGCCCGCACCAGCACTCGATCTTCGTTCGCTCGCTACGAAGTTTGTGAGACATCCGGGTTAACCGGCATTGCGGGGGCGCGATTGCCCGACCAATTTCAGCCATGCCTGTAGTCACCTATCGAGAAGCCTGCATGCAGGCGATGTCCGAAGAAATGGAACGCGATGAGCGGGTCATGATCATGGGCGAAGAGGTTGCTCAATTCAGAGGATCCTATAAGGTGACCGAAGGCCTGCTGGAGAAATTTGGCGAAAAACGGGTGATTGACACGCCGATTAGTGAAGCGGGGTTTACCGGACTTGCGATTGGGGCAGCTATGATGGGTTTGCGCCCGATTTGTGAGCTGATGTTCTGGAGCTTTTCTTACGTAGCCTTTGACCAACTATTTAATAACGCCCCCAATTTGCGTTACATGTCCGGCGGCTTGGTAAGCCTACCTCTCGTCATACGGGGCCCGGCCAACGGCGGCACCAATGTAGGGGCAACTCACTCGCACACCCCGGAAAATTTTGCCGCTAACACCCCGGGACTGAAGGTGGTTTGCCCGGCAACCGCCTACGATGCCAAGGGGCTGCTCAAAGCGGCGATACGCGACAACGATCCGGTTTTTGTCATGGAGAACACCATCCTCTACAACCATAAGGGGGAAGTGCCGGAGGAAGATTACATCGTGCCTCTTGGGTTGGCGGATGTAAAACGGGAGGGAACCGATCTGACCATCGTAGCCCATGGCCGGGCCACTATGACCAGCCTGAGCGCCGCTGATCTGTTGGAGAAGAATCATGACATTTCGACGGAAGTGGTGGACCTCCGATCCATTCGTCCCCTGGATGAAGCCACCATCATGGAATCCGTTAAGAAAACCAACCGCGTTTTGCTGGTGGAAGAGAACAGGCCTTTTTGCGGAGTGGATGCCCAGATTGCCTACCTGATACAGGACCAGGCCTTCGACTATCTGGACGGACCGATCAACCGCGTGTCGGCCGTGGATGCGCCGGCTATTTATTCACCTCCGCTGGAGAAATTGCAGTTGCCCAATCCGCAACGAGTCGTGCAGGGCGCCCTTGATGCTTTGAAGTAGTTTGTATTTCTTTTCCCTAAATTCAAATGGCCACAGTAATTGATATGCCGAAGTTGAGCGACACTATGACGGTGGGAACGCTGGTCAAGTGGCTCAAAAATGAAGGCGATACCATTGAAATCGGGGACCTCATTGCCGAAGTGGAAACGGACAAGGCCACCATGGAGCTGGAAGCCTTCGATGACGGCGTGTTGCTTAAACGGGTTGCTTCGATGGGAGATGAAGTGCCCATCGGTGGGGCTCTTGCCGTAATTGGTGAAGCGGGTGAAGCGGTAGATTTGCAAGCCCTAGGGGTGTTTTCCCCAGCACCAAAAGAGTCTGAATTGGCCCGGGAAGAGCCGGAAATCGAAACTGAGGTTACTGCGGAAATTCTGGTATCGGTTACCGGTGGGCCTGAAGGTGTTGAGACTGCGGCGGCGGAGCCGGTAATTTCTCAACCCGTCCAAACCATCGGCCGCATAAAAGCATCTCCTTTAGCGAAACGTCTAGCGGCAAAAATGGGCGTTGATCTGAGGACGATCCGAGGCTCAGGCCCAGGTGGCCGAATCGTCAAAGCGGATGTAGAATCTGCATCCAAACCGGCTGCGGATCAACCCGCCGCCTCTGCAGGTGCGCCCGTCGCGACGCCAGCGGGCGCTCCAGCAGCCCGCAGCCCTATTGCTGTTGCAGGCCGTATACCCTTGTCCAATATGCGGAAGGTTATTGCTCGGCGTCTCATGGACTCCAAATCCCAGGTGCCACACTACTACTTGGAAACCGAAGCGGAGATGGGTCCTTTGATGAAAATGAGGGAGGACCTGAACGCGCGTTTGAGTCATTTGCCCCCCGAGCAGGGGGATGTGAAACTGACCGTTACGGACTTTATTTTAAAGGCCACCGTCGAGGCTCTACGCCGGGTACCTGCAGTAAATGCGTCCTGGGGTGGCGACCACCTCCTCCAGCATGGAGCCGTACACTTGGGTGTGGCAGTGGCAGTGGACGACGGGTTGGTTGTTCCCGTAATTCGCCATGCCCAGGCCAAAAGCTTGAAGCAGATCAGCGCCGAACTAAAATTACTGGCCGGAAAAGCCAGGGACAAGAAAATCAAACCGAAGGAAATGACTGGCAGCACATTTACGGTATCGACCCTGGGTATGTTTGGAGTAACCGGATTTTTTGGAATCATCAACCAGCCCAATGCCGGTATTCTTTGCGTGGGCAGGGCTGCCAAGCAACCGGTGGTTGATGAAGATGACCAGATCGCGGTCGGTTATCGTATGACCGTCGGTGGAAGCTTCGACCATCGCGTGGTCGATGGCGCTGTGGGGGCTCAGTTTCTCAAGGCCCTGCGAGAAATCCTGGAAACGCCGGCGTCGATATTAGGTAATACCAATTTAGAGTAGCTCTGCATCCCGTCTGTGCAACCCCTGGCTTCATGCCCTCGAGTCGGCATCTTTGAGGATGGCTTCCTGAAGCGCTTCGACGGTGTTCCGGGTAAGCTTCTTTTTATCTTCCAGGTCCGATGGATCTTCGACCGCTTCGCGACCGAAGAGGTAAAACTTGATTTTGGATTCGGTCCCGCTGCCACGTACGGCGTACTTGTAACCGTTTTCCAGGAAGAGGAAGAAGAAGTCCTGCTTGGGGATTTGTTTGCCATCGGCATCCACGAAATCCTGGGTGCCGAAGTCTTTCATTTCGGTTACGGCAATTCCGCCGATTTCCCTGGGCCTATTCGATCGATAGGAGTCGAGAATTTTTTTTATCTTCTGAGCGCCGGCTGCGCCCTCGTAATACAAATTGCCCAGGCTCTCGTAAAAGTATCCATATTTTAAATACAACAAATCCAGGTAGTCGAGGAATGTTTGTCCCCGGTGCTTTAGGTAGGCGGCAATCTCGCAGAACATGACGACGGCCGCGTTGCCATCCTTGTCACGGGCTGTGTCGCTGCCCAGGTAACCGTAACTCTCTTCACTACCAAATACAAAAAACGTGCTGAATTGCTGCAAAAGATCGGCGCGTTTCAGGTAGCTGGTGTTGTCGTAATCGATTTGGTAGCCCTCCTTGACCCTCAAGTTGTGCTGCAGGATCTGCTCGTAATGGTGAATTTTTTCACCAATCCATTTGAATCCGGTCAGGGTGTTGATAACCTTGAGTCCGTGGGTATCTCCGATAGCATCCTGAAGGGGCGTAGTTACAAAGGTTTTGATGATCGCCGCATGGGGTGATCCACCGGGCCCAAGGATACCCAACTCCTTCATTTGGCTGATGCGGTATTCGGCCATAACCGCACCGATCACGTTTCCAGTGAGCAGTTGCATTTTGCCCTCGCCAACCCGCACGGCGACTCCCATGCGGTCGCAATCGGGATCGGTGGCCAAAACTATATCCGCCCCGGTTGATTCTGCCTGCTTAATTGCCATGGCAAGCGCCGCTGCGTTTTCCGGATTGGGAGATTTTACCGTTTCGAACCGCGCATCGAACACATGCTGTTCGGCAACCGTATCCACTTCTATACCCAGCCTTTGCAAAATGGGTAGCACAGCGACCCCCCCGGTTCCATGTAGGGGACTGAAAACGACTTTTATTTTGCCGAGTTCGAAAAGGGATTTATTCAGAACCACATCCATAACCGTGGATTGATAAGCTTCATCCATCGATTGGGGCAGGACCACAACATCCTCGAGCTCTACTGTGAAGTGAACTGCGGTGTCCGCCAAGTCGACCCGGTTGACTTGGCCTATAATTCCGGATGCATGCGGTTCCACCACCTGGGCCCCATCCCTAAAATAGGCTTTGAATCCATTGTCATGGGGTGGATTGTGACTGGCGGTTATGACTACTCCCGCAGTGGCACCGAGTTTACGAACACTGAAGCTCAATTGCGGAGTGGAACGGGGACCCTCAAATATCATGGCGAGACCCCCGAGCCGGGTCCAGGTCGAGGCGGAAAGTTCGCAGAAGTAACGGGAGAAATGGCGAACATCGTGTGCGATAACCAATTTCGGTTTATCGTGGATCTCGCTCCTTTGTAAATAGTCTTTCGAGTAATTGAATAGACCGATAGTTGCCCGAATGATATTAAAATCATTCAACACATTGGAACCAATGGCAGGATGTTCCGGTGTTCCCAATTCCGACGGCGTTCCCATCTCCGCCTTGGCGCTTAGGCGGCCGATGGTGCGACCGCGCATTCCCCCGGTACCAAACTCCATGTTCTTGTAAAATCGGTCGTTCAATTCTCCGAAACATTCGTTTTGCACCAATTCCTCCAGACTTTGCATGGCCCAGGGCGGAAGAAAGTCCCCGGAAATCCACTGAATTAAATTTTCAACGGTGGATTGGAGAAGTTGGCCATCCCTTCCAAATGTTCGAATGGATTCTATGAGGTTCATTTTCCTTAAGATCAGCTATTGCAGATAAAGTGGTTGGGTGAGATCCGGTTTTTCGGTCAGGGACTTCCAGGCCTGAATAAAAGTCGCTTCATCGTATGCAAATAGCGGGCTCACCTCGATGGGTTGAATGGGAACGCCATTTTCGGCTTTGGCGACGGTTTCACCGGCGGCTTCCAACCAGGAAACAAATTCCTTCATTTGATCTTGGGCGGAAGTTTGGGGTGAGTCCAAGCCCTCCTTATTCTTAACCGGACTAAAGTCAGTGGCTCGTTGGGTTTCCACCACGACCGTTTCCTTCGAAAAGGGGAGAGCGTCAAATACAAACATTTCAAATTTCACGCCATTGGGCGAATCCGGAATGAAAGATTTACCTGCGGCGTCCAATGTAGGGATCTTCTTATTGGCCCGGTGAAATGGGAGGTTGTGAGATGAATTGCCGGCTCCTCCCATTTGTTCAATAAAACTACGGGACAAGATGTGAATCGCAATACTTCCGGAAAAGAATCTCAAATTGCCGTCGGGGTCCTTGGCATGCATCAGGTCCTCTGGTAGATCACTGTATTCGATGACGAGCGTCTTGTCATTCTGAATACAAAATACGCCAATCTTTTCCTCGGCATAGGCTTTGGGAATCATCTTGCTCGACATGCCCGCTCCACATTGGATGTGAAAACCGATAAAGGCTGGGTCGATGACTTTGATCAGGGGGTTGTCCACCTGGAAATAGCTGAGAAAATCGATATTGTTTTTGGCCATAATTTTGGTGGCGCCACTTCGGACCAGAGCCCTCAGTGAGCCACCATGCCCATCGGGACTCATGGCAATACTACCTTTGCTGGAGAGAAGAATCTTTCCATTGAAATCGACCGCCGGCATCCTGCCCTGGCGGAAAAAGTTGACCTGTTCCGGTGACAGGCCGAAGTGGTCTCTTTCCCCGAAAAATGCCACCGTATCGTCGTGGTTTATTTGGCTGGTCATGATAAACCAGGGAATGGAAGTTTGGTATTTATTTTGGGCGGATTTGATTTTCTCGGCAAAAACCTGGAAGAGGGATTTTTCCTTGATTGGAGTCACTGGAAACAATCCCTTGGGTTTATCGTAACCGAGCCGCGTGCCTTGACCTCCCGCCACCACAAAGGCTGCTACTCGACCTGCCCGCAATGCCGACTCGCCGATGGTGGCCGCTTCATCCCAGCAATGCTGGTCGCCACCCTGGGACGGGTGAGGAATGTAGGGGGCAGGCCGCAGGCCGGAAAAGTCCTGCTTCCCCGCACCCGAACTCTGGATGATGGTATCGTTGAGGTAGCTGATTTCTCCGAGGTCAAATTCCCGGGCTTGTTTCAGTAGGGCGCTTTGTTCTGGCGGACTCAATTCGTTCCAGTATTTGAAAACATGTTCCTGCCCGGCGTTTTCAAATACGGTTATCAGAGGATGTGTCACGGTCAATTTTCGGCTTCCTGTTCTTCTTGGGGAAAGCGATAAATCCATTCTCCGGGTTTAGTGTAGCCCAATCTTTCGCGCACTACTCGTTCAAGGAACACCGGGTCGGTCAATAATTTATCCAGGTATTCGTCTTTTGCCGCCAGGTCTTGTTCAATTTGCAGGATCCGTTGGCGGTAATCTGCATCCCGCGTTTGCAGGTAAGCCAGTTGGTTGCGCGTCTTGTAAAGCTCGATGGCCATGATGACCAAAACGACGGCGCAGGTGAACAACATTGAGGCCATCAGGATAGTAAGGACGAACCGCTTCATTTAAGAATAGCTACACTTGTGTGGTGTCTCAGAAATAACTTGAAAAATACGAACGTGCCATGGATTGCCTGGCAAGGCTGCTTTTCGCAGCACGGGCTCGAATCGAGCGCAGGTGAGAGATTTTAAGTCCTGCAAACTCTACTCGTTTATCAATTCCCGGATTCTGGGGTAGGCTCTAGAGTAATGGTTTTAAGTTGTAGGAGCGGCTTTACGCCGCGATTGCTTCGAGGCTGTTTGGTGGGATCGCGGCATAAAGCCGCTCCTACAATGGGATAGCGGCGTAAAGCCGCTCCTACAATGGGATCGCGGCATAAAGCCGCTCCTACAATGGGATCGCGGCGTAAAGCCGCTCCTACAATGGGATCGCGGCGTAAAGCCGCTCCTACAATGGTTCGAAATGAAGTTTAAATCCCGGATTCTGTACGCGGGAAAGGGGGTCAGGCATTAATTTTCAACATGGGGACATGTCAAAAATCAACGACTGACCCCAACGGCGCAGTCGGGTTTGCGAGCCGAAACTATCCACTAACATAGGCGCGGAGCTAACGGAGAGCGGGTTTTGCAACCCGCTTTATGGAGGCAATGGCGAAAAGGAATGTCCTTGTGGAAAAAGAAGTGAAATTTCGTCCTAGCCCCCCCCTTAACTAAGTGGCATTCGGGTCAAACCTTGCATCTAGCATTAACATGCGAGATGCTAAGGAATGACCCCGAGTATCGGCCCAGCTTCACCCGCGAATCTGCTCGAAACCCACACCAACGCTCGATCTTTGTTCGCTCGCTACGAATTTTATGAAATATCCCGGTTAAGTCTAAGATGATCCGCAATTCATGGAGTTTCCCCAAATAAATTCTCACCCATCACCCTTAAGTCAACCGTGGCAATAACCGAGCAAAATGTTATGGCTTTGGGAGCGAGTCACGTTTCGGTGGCTCAGTTTTCCAGCAGTCGTTCCGGCGGGCTGGTTTTAAACCGTGTAATGCGTCAACTGGTGGATTCCGATCCCGAAAAAAGAGAGCTTTGGTTGTCGGCAGTAAGGGTCGAATTGACCAAGGTGCGATCCAGGTTCCCACTAAAAAGTGTGCACGCCCTGGTTCTGCCCGAGTGGGCTGTGCTAACCAAGCAATTGAAGGTTACGCGTATCGAGGGTGAGGGGCAAAAGGAAGTGGTACGGTTTGAAGCAGACCGGTCGTTTCCCAACGGATTGCAAGGCTTTCATTGGGCCTATGGCGTTTTAAATGACGACGGCATCGAGCGCGATGTTCTGGTGCATGCAGTGGAGTCCGAATTCCTGGATTCATTGCTCGATATGCTCCGATCCTTTGAAATCCGTCCGCGCCTGATCGATGCTTTTGTGTCGGCTCATCTCAATGCCTACACATACAACTATGGCGGAGAGACAACCCGGTGCTTGCTTCTCGATATCGGAGCCCGATCTGCTTCACTTTCGATTGTAGGGGATGGCGATGTTCCGTTCATGAGAAGCCTCAATTTTGGAGGCAGTCAAATCACCCAGGCACTAGCGGGAGAGCCTGGCAGAAATTTTCAGGAAGCTGAGAAGATTAAAATTCGATGGCTGAGTGACCCGGAGGATACGGCCAATCTGCAGCTGCTCGACCAGGCGTCGGGGGCATTCGTAAAGCGCCTTGTTAATGAAGTACAGCGTTCGCTGGCGCTTTATCGGCGCCAGAATCAGGTCGAAAATCCATCGAGGATTCTTTTATCGGGAGGAGCCAGCCTGTTACCGGGATTGGCGGATTACCTGGAGCGGACAACGGGTATTCCCATATCCTTTTACGAACCTTTTCGGAACATCCAATCGGGCGCCGGGTTTGATCGGGGTAGCGCTGCGGACCTCGCGGCTTCGCTTCCCGGACGCGTCGGGTTGGCGGCCCGCCTAACTGGGGTTTCTCCGATCGACGCTAATCTGCTGCCGGAATCGCATTCCTGGCGTTTTGCGTTTTCCGAGAAAAAGCCGTGGCTGACCGCAGCAGCAGGACTGTTTTTGGCCGCTGGGTTGCTGGTCGGTTTAAAATTCCACGTCCAAACTTGGAAGCTTCAGTTGGAATTGAATCAGGTTGGTCAGCAGGTCGGTTCGATGGAGTCACTAGGTCAGGATGTCCGGGCCGCCTACGAGAAATTTAACGCATTAAAGTCCCGCCACGATAACCAGGCCGAGATTCTCAAGGAACGCATTTATTATGTTTCGTTGCTGGCGGATCTTCAGAGCCGGCTCAATCAGGTCCAAAACGTTTGGCTTGAATCCTTCGAGGCGGTCCCGGCTGGAGAAAACAACCGGCAGTTACGGTTGACGGGTAGTTTGTTGGACCGGGCAAACCCGTTATCTATGGTCAGCTCAGACTCGCGCAAGCAAGTGGAATCCCTGCTGACTTCATTTGAGAATTCATCTTTCATTGCGACGGTTGGCGACCGGCGTTTTGACACATCGCGGCCGGGAATCCTGAGGTTTGACGTGTCGCTAATGCTAAACCCCGAAATGCATTTTTAGCCGGTTATGTTAAATTTATCCCAAAATCCCGCCAGAAAGTCAGGGGGCCTGTTTGGCCTCCTGGCAATTCTTCTAGGGGTGTTCATTTTGTGGGGAGGGAATCGCAGGAGCGAAAAATTAGCCGAACTGGAAGACGTCTATCGGCGCATCGCCTGGTCCCAGTCCGGCCCCGTGCGATCGGATTTGGAAACACTTGCCACTCTAAATCAATCGATCGCGGAGCTCGAACAAGGATTGATCGTCGATGAATTGGAACTTTTTCAAGAAAGTCTCGGTTCTTTAAACACCGACGTATCGGGTAATTCAACCGCGGCTTTTTTCGAAATTGCGAGTTTTGTCGAAAGTGCATATGCAAAATTAGAGGCCAACGGGATCAGCTTTGAGCCGGGGGATCGATTGGGGTTTTCCCAATTTGTACAGCGGGGTCCGGAAGTGAATATTCTGGATGCGGTAATGGAACAGAAAATAGTAGCGGAATATTTGATGGGCCAGTTGGTCACGGCAAAACCGACTCGGTTGACCGGGATTAAACGCGAGTGGATTGCCGAAGAAGATGAAGCTCCGCAAACGGCGCTCCAGCAAGCAGCGGGTAGCCGTAGCACAGTGCATAGTCAATCAGTGGATACGATTGCAAAACAGGAAGACCGCCCCGGTTATGTTTGCCATACCTTTGAAATCAGCTTTGAAGGTTATTCGGACTCGTTGCGCAAATATTTAAGCGGGCTGGTAAGGGCTCCGGTGCCCATCCTCGTCAAATCCGTCAAGGTTGATCCGCTCGAGCGTTACGCGGAAAGTGATTCCTCGCCTGGGGAAGAGGCTTTCGCCAATCCATTCGAATTATTAAGTGCCGCTCAGGATGATTCTGAGGATGAAGGACCGGTGCCAATTATCCGCAACAACCTTTCTTCCTTCACGTTGATTTTGGAAGTAGTTCTTCGAAAGCAGGATAGGACTGGATGACATGAAGGGGTGGGAAAAAATTGCGGTTTTGATTGCCGGTGTCGCTTTTGCCGGCGCCTTGATCTGGGTTTTATTGACTTTCACAATAGAGGCGGAAATTTCAGGGACTGGAGTAACGAGCGAGGGATTCAGCCATAGGGATGGGAATTCGGAATGGACATCCGATAAAGCGGAATGGGGGAAGCCTACTCCGCAAGGGGGTCCAAACTGGATTTTCGATATTTTTACTCCTCCAGTTATTTATTATGACGAGGTGACTGGGACGTTCACCGTTACTCCTCCTTTCCCCGAAGCGGCAAAGATCGAGAATGAGTTTGAGCTAAGCCTCTTGCGCATCAGTCTAGAGCCCTACCGGTTTCAATTGGTATCGTATGCCGGGACCCAGGGCAGGTATGTACTAACTCTTGAAAATCTGGAATCCGGTAAAGACGTTTTTTGCACACCCGGGGAGACCCTTGAAGAGCATCAAATCCAGGTATACGGTTTTACCGAACACCGGGAGGTCCCGGCGGCATTGCGTGAGGGAAGCACGGAGGTGTTTGACTTGGTCGGGGAGGCAACGATTACCGACCTTCGCACGGACCAGACACATGTGTTGCGCCATAACCACATAGCCTACCTCGACAAACCGAGTGCCGTTTTCTCAGATTTGGAGGGCAAAGAAATAGTCCTCAAAACGGGTGAAAGTTGGCGTTCATTGGATGCGACTTACACCCTTTCAGGGATAGATACCAACAACCGGCAAGTAACAGTTGATAAATCTTCTGTAGTTGGAGGTGACATTCTCCAAAAAATACTACAACCTGTAGATAACCATAACTCCTCAGACCTATCGATCCGCAATATCCCTGGGTCCGATCCGCTTCCGGGGGCATTTTAACACAGATTTTTTATGAAATGTATTGGCATGGCTTTTCGGCCGCACTTTGTATTTGGGCTTTTGTTCGGAGGTTTAATTTTCGCCTCTGCCGCCAACGCGGCCCTGACTTCGCAAGAAAAAATCAACTTATTTATCGAGGCATTGGCAGCCCGCAACGTCGGTGAGTATTACGTTGCCCGACAGAAGCTTGAGATTCTCGCTCGTGAATTTCCATCCGACTCCCTGGTGGAGTCTACACTTCAGGACGTAAATGACTTGATTGTTGCTGCCGAGGAAGCCCGCTCAGGCAGCATTCCTGCTGATCCGAGCGTAGGCAATCCAGAGATCGGCTCGCTGGTGCTGGATGAGATGGATCGGCAAAAGCAGGCTATAATCCAAGCCGAAAAGGCCGTGCTTGAAAGTGAGATGATGATTCAGGGCGGAAATTACGACCGAGCCCTTGGAGTAATTTACATTGCGCTGAAAAGCTTGCCGGATAACGTAAAAACTCAATCGATCCGGGATCGTTTAAACCGAAAGAAAGCAGATGCCCTGTTTGCCCAGGCCAACACTTTATTGACAAATGGCAGCATACAAGCGGGATGGGGGAGCCTGGCCGCCCTTGCTACCTTGGAAGGCAATTCCCCACGATTTGTGCAACTGAAAGCCGCTTTCAACCACGGTCAGGGGACCGATCCCTCCGTTGCTTCCAGTTCCGTTGCGAACAATCCCGCGTTCCGTCAATCGCCCGCGCCAAATGTTAATTATGGCTCCGAGGTCGGCGCTCCTTCCAGCAACGAGAACGAATTTTATGAAATTGTGGGAGTGAATCGTGGTGGACGATACAGGCGCGGCCTGCGTGGTGAAATGATAACCGAGGTCGATCAATCCTGGAGCAGGCCTCAGGTTTCGGTGCAGACTTCATTGGGCTCGTCTCGAGAAACCGATCCGGTAGCGATGATGCAGAAGTTGAATTCCATCGTTATTCCTTCAGTCAGTTACGGAGATATGGAATTAAGTCGCGTGGTCAATTCGCTCAATGAACTCTCGCTACGATTTGATATGGGACTTGGTGAGAAGGGGGTCAACATCGTGTTGATCGATCCCAACAAGGTGAATCCCAAGATCGATATCACCCTGCGCAATTTGTCCTTAAAGCGTATTCTCGACTTCGTGGTGGATTCGGTGGGATTCCAATACGATGTGGAAGTGGATGCCGTGGTAATTCGTCCCGGGGAAGGAGGAGCGGCATCCAACCTGGAAACGGAGTTTTTCCCCATTTCCCGCTCAACTTTCATCCGTATGACGGGCATCGGAGTCGGGGACGATTCCGCAACGGTTTTGCAAGATCCTTTTTTGCCAGTTTCCCGGGGAATAACTGATGGTGGAGTCGATGAAGCGGGGGCTCTGCAGACTTTCCTTCAGCAGGCGGGGGTCGATTTTGTGGGTAACCCGGGCAGCAGCCTGGCTTATGACGGATCGTCCATGATCGTGACCCAGACCAAACGCAATCTGGACCGGATTCGGAATATCCTGAATCGCTACGACGAGGTGCGGCAGGTAGAAATAGAGGCCAAGTTCCTCGAAGTGGCCCAAGGAGACTTGAACGAGCTCGGTTTTGATTGGTCTGCGTTTAGCAGGGCCGGGCGACAATTTGTGACAACTTCCAATCGCTCCGTTACCGGCGCTTTCGATCAGGTTTCGGATGGCTCAAAGATACTTATAGATGGCGAAACGATTGACATGATTTTTCCTCCTCAGATACCCGGTGAAAATGCAGTTTCGGCCTCAACTGCTCCCTTGGGTTTTGTGACGAGCACTATGGGTGAATTTGATGTGGCCGGTATAATTCGGGTATTGTCGCAAAAATCGGGCTCCGACCTGCTCAGCGCCTCCAGGGTTACGGTACTTTCTGGCGACCTGGCCACAATTACGGTGGCCCAGGAACTTCGTTACCCGGAATCCTACAGTGATATCGAACCGGAAGTCGGTTCCGGCTCATCGCTTACCGAAGGTAGTGGCGGATCGGCAGGGGTAGTCATCGCTGCCGGCACGCCGCAGGATTTTACGGTGCGCAATGTCGGGGTAGAACTTAGCGTAACCCCACGGGTGGAAGAAGACGGTTACAGCATAACCCTGGATTTACATCCCAAGGTAACGGAATTCGATGGATTCGTTGAATATGGTGGACCCAGTATCGCAATCTCCAGTGGGAGGCAGGTTTCAGTGCCTTCAGGCTTTTACCAACCCATCTTCTCCGTGCGTGAAGTGAAAACCAGGGTTACGATTTGGGACGGTGCCACCGTAGTTATGGGTGGCTTGACTCGCGAAGAAGTGAAAGAGGTAAACGATAAAGTTCCGTTTTTTGGGGATTTACCACTAATCGGACAATTGTTTCGATCCAAGGGTGAATCCACGCAGAAAAGAAATCTACTCATATTTGTCACCGCCAATATGGTTAGTCCCGGAGGATCCTTTAAGAACCAGCGTGTAGGAACCATGGAGCCGAATTCCATATTTCAGAATCAGGCCGTGACCACTCCGGGTGGGGTGGAATACCGGGGACCTTAGGCCGGCAGGTGCCAAGCTTCTTCTTGCGTCTCATCCTGGCAGCCATTGCCACAATTAAAACTTAAACCACACTAACCCGGCTGACTCGAATGCCGCTTAGTTAAGCGACTTTTCGAACATTTGACTACCTCGGAAAAGGAAGGGGTCAAGACGTAAAAAGTTATGCCTTACAGGGTCGGTCGTCTTGTAAAAGTGTATGAAGTACAACGAAATACAGTTTTTAAGACCTGACCCTTTTCTTACAGAAGGCATCACTTTTCTGCGGCATGACCCCGGCTGGCGCCATACCTTATGCCCTCAAAAAACCCCCTTAACTAAGGACCATTCCCGGCTGACTCTTTAGGTGGTTGAAAAGATTTTTTTGTTGTGGCGCCCGTTGCGGATAGCAATGTCGGGGTGATTATTGCTATGAAAACCTCATTGCTCATGCTAGGGTTGCCCAAGGGCAGCCTGGAAGAATCCACCATCAAGCTTTTTGCCAAAGCTGGATTCAGTATTACCAAAAGCTCCCGATCATATCGTCCGGTGTTGGATGACCCGGAGCTGGACGGCCGATTTGTGCGGGCTCAGGAAATAAGCCGCTATGTGGAGCACGGATATTTTGACTGTGGTCTGACTGGGTGGGATTGGGTGGTCGAAAATCAATCGAATGTGGTGGAGGTCTGCGATTTAATCTACAGCAAGGCCTCGACCAAGAAATCGCGATGGGTACTGGCGGTGCCCGAGGACTCATCGGTGCAGAAGCCGGAAGACCTGGATGGAAAATTTGTGGCCACCGAGGTGGTCAATATCACGCGCAAGTATTTTGATGAAAAAGGTATAAAGCCGGATATTGAATTTTCCTGGGGGGCCACCGAGGTAAAAGTGCCTGACCTGGTGGATGCTATCGTTGACCTGACGGAAACGGGCAACTCCCTTCGGGCCAACAAGTTGCGGGTGGTTGATACGATTCTGGAAACCAACACCAAATTGATTGCCAACAAGGAAAGTTGGGAGAATCCGCAAAAAAGGCAAAAGATCGAGCAAATCAGCCTGCTTTTACGGGCCGCTCTGGAGGCTACTTCCAAGGTGGGCCTGAAGCTGAACATACGGAAGGACAATCTGGAGCGTCTCCTCGCAGAATTACCGGCCTTGCGCAATCCCACTATTTCTGCACTGGGTGACGATCAATGGGTAGCCGTCGAAACCATTATCGACGAAACGGTGGTTCGTGAAATTATTCCGGCTCTCAAAGAAATCGGAGCGGAAGGAATTATCGAATATCCCCTTAACAAAGTGGTCTATTGAGGAAGCGGGGAAGGGGACAAGCCTCAATGGCGCTCAAACCCGCCAGCCCCGTTGGGGTCAGTCGTTGATTTTTGACAGGTCTCCAGGTTGAAAATAAATGCCTGACCCCTTCTCACTTCGTACGGTAGGGCTCGATCGCCGAGCGAGCCGTTGTGAAATTGGCGGTTTACGGGGCATTGCCGGGTGTCAACCCAGCTTCACCGGAACAGGATGTTTTATAAAAAAGACATGTCCATATCCTTCGGCCAGTTGAAGTTACCCTGAATGGTTGTGCGAAATTGGCCGGTCATTGGCCAATAATATACTTGAAACCAACACCTTGCGTGGCATGCTGGTGTCCTTTTCGGCCCAACCAGTCAATTTAAGCGGGTTGAAGGAAGCCATAAATCATTAATCATTAACCAATTATAGATTACTTTTCCGGAAGGGCAAGTAATCGAGGAACGCCCCATATGAGCACCTTAATGGAAGAGCTTCTCAGGGAACAAAGCTTCGAAAATCTAAAGGAAGGTTCCATTATTCAAGGAACTATCATTGAAATCCGCCAGAATGAAGTCGTCGTAGACATCGGTGCGAAATCTGAAGGAAATATTGCCGGTCAGGAATTCGTTGATCTGGGAGACTTGGAAATCGGTCAGGAAATCGAGGTATTTCTCGAGAGGATCGAAGACAAGGAAGGCAATCCGGTTATTTCCTACGACAAGGCCGAGCAAAAGAAAAACTGGGAAGAAATACTCTCCAGATGCCGTGAAGGCACGGTTGTATCGGGTCGGGTCAAAGCAAAGGTCAAAGGAGGTCTGATCGTGAGTATCGGCGTTGACGCCTTTTTACCCGCATCTCAGATCGATGTTCAGCCCCCCCAGAACCTGGACCAGTACGTGGGCCAGACCTACGACTTTAAAGTCTTAAAAATCAATCAGGACCGTAAAAACATCGTCATTTCCCGTCGTGAACTAATTGAAGAGCAAAGGCAAGTTAAACGCCAAAAACTGCTCTCCGAAGTTCAGCCCGGGGACATCCGCCGTGGAACGGTCAAAAATATAACCGACTACGGCGCATTCATTGATCTCGATGGCCTTGACGGCCTGCTTCACATTACTGATATGAGCTGGGGGCGGATTTCTCACCCCAGTGAAATGGTTAGGATCAGTGAAAAAATAGACGTCATGATTATTGAAGTGGATCGCGAAAAGGAACGTGTATCACTCGGGCTGAAGCAAACCACCTCCAATCCGTGGGACGATATCGAGATACGTTACCCAATAGGCGGCCGGGTTGACGGCAAGGTGGTTAACCTCGTGCCCTATGGCGCATTTATCGAATTGGAAGAAGGTGTTGAGGGGCTGGTTCACGTAACTGAGCTGTCCTGGACCAAACGTATTTCCAGACCGGGTGAAATGCTCCGCGTGGGAGATACTATAGGGGCGGTCGTTCTGGGAATCCAAAAGGAAGACCAGAAAATCTCTCTCGGCATCCGCCAGCTCGACGTAAATCCCTGGGATATGGTTCGTCACAACTATCCGGCCGGTGCACGTGTTCGCGGCAAGGTCCGCAACATTACCACCTATGGAGCTTTTGTTGAACTGGAAGAGGGAATCGATGGCATGGTACATGTTTCCGACATGTCCTGGGCACGGAAGGTCAATCACCCCAGTGAAGTGGTGAGGAAGGGCGACGAGATCGAAGCCATCGTACTCGACGTAAACCCGGACCAGCAACGCATCTCGCTTGGGATCAAGCAACTGTCCGCCGATCCTTGGGAGAACATCGAAACTTTCTACCGTATCGGGGATGTGGTAAATGGCAAGGTCGCCAAGATTACTTCTTATGGCGCTTTTGTCGAACTCCGGGACGGCATCGATGGTCTGGTTCATATCAGCCAGATCCGTGAAGATCGCGTCGAAAAAATCAATGACGTCATTTCAACCGGTCAGGAAGTATCGGCAAGGGTTATCAAAATTGACCGCGACGAGCGGCGCATAGGCCTGAGCATCAAAGCTGCCAATTACAGCGTCAAAGAACTGGCTGCTGAAACAGCTGCTTACGAAACGCTTAAAGAAGGGAGGGACCTCATGTCTTTAGGTGATATTCTAGACGAGGCGACCAAGTAGCCCGTATTTTGCCCTGTCTCCAATTATTCAACCGTTACCGATTTAGCCAAATTCCGGGGTTTATCGACGTCACAACCGCGCTGCACCGCTATAAAGTAGCTGAAAAGTTGTAGTGGAATTGAAGCTAAAACGGGCATTATCGCTCCGTGTGCATCCGGAATGACAATTTCGTCATTGGCTAGACCGTCCGGCAATTCGCAAGCCTCGCTGCGGACTACGATGACATCCCCCCTGCGCGCCTTTACCTCCTGAATATTGGAAATTACTTTGGGTAAAGTATCCGTTTCGGTGGCGATGAATACGGAAGGACAGTCTTCGCTTACCAGGGCAATGGGCCCATGTTTCATTTCCGCGGCCGGATAACCCTCCGCGTGAATGTAGGAAATTTCCTTAAGTTTCAAAGCGCCTTCCAGCGCGATGGGGAACATGCTCAAACGGCCAAGAAACAGAAAATCCTTTTTCTCAACATACTTTAGAGCGACGTCCTGAATATGGCTGCATTGCTGAAGTATAGCCCTTACTTTTTCGGGTGCAGCCCTGAGACCGTTTACGAACTCGACTCCATCATTGAAACTCAAGTCCCTCAGGCGGCCCAGGTACAAGGCCAGCATGGCGCCGATCAGAAGCTGGGAGGTAAAAGCCTTTGTCGATGCGACCCCAATTTCCGGACCGGCATGTTGGTAGATACCGCCGTCCGATTCCCGCGCGATAGTCGAGCCCACCCCATTGGTGATAGCCAGCGAGGTGTAACCCTTCCGCTTCGATTCGCGCAAGGCAGCCAGAGTATCAACGGTTTCGCCGGACTGACTCACCACCATGAAGAGGGTATTTTTGTCGAGCGGTGCGTTGCGGTAACGGAATTCCGATGCATACTCCACTTCGACGGGGATACGGGCATATTTTTCGATGAGGAATTCCATGGTCAGGCAGGCATGCCAGGCGGTACCACAGGCGCATAGCATGATTCGGTCAATTTGCCGTAAATCTTGGGGAGTAACATTCAAGCCTCCAAATTTGGCGGTACTTTTGTCCAGTGCGAATCGGCCGCGCATTGCATTTTCGAGCGCTTCGGGCTGTTCGAAGATTTCCTTCAACATGTAATATTGGAAATCGCCCAATTCACTCTCTGATACATCCCAGTCCACCTCGTTGACGACTGGTATGATATCCTCCGAGTCCAGGGTGGAAATTGAAAAATCGCCGTGGCGGATGTGGACAATCTCTCCGTCATTGAGGTAGACAACTTTCGCGGTTCGACTGACCATTGCGGCTACGTCACTGGCTAGAAGAATTTCTTTTCTTCCCACTCCAAGAATCAGGGGTGATCCGTGCCTGGCCCCGATTATTTCATTGGGGCAATCCTCGCAGATGACTGCGATTCCGTAGGTGCCTTCCACGTGTCGCAGAGCTTTACGGACACTTTCGAATAGCCGGCTGGTTTCCTCGTTATTCGGTTCTTTTTCGTAATGGTAGGCAACTAAATTGGTAAGAACTTCGGTATCGGTCTGGGAAGAAAAGGTATAATCTTTTGCTTCCAGGAACTTTTTGATGTTGGTGTAATTCTCAATAACCCCGTTGTGGACCACGGCGATCTTACCGTCGCAACTGAGATGAGGATGCGCGTTTTCTTCGGTCACCCCGCCATGTGTTGCCCAGCGGGTGTGGCAAATTCCCAATTTGGCATGGCTGGGTTGGCGATGGACCGCACTAGCCAATTCTTTCACTCGTCCAACACGCCTGGTGACCTGCAGGGCGCCCTGGTGTTGCGTGGCCAGGCCCGCTGAATCGTAGCCCCGGTATTCCAGCCGTTTCAGACCTTCGAGGAGTATGCCTGTGGCTTTCTGTTGGCCCAAGTATCCGAAAATTCCACACATTTTAATATTGTCCTAAAATTACGGCTAAGAATGATACGCGGTGTAAGCCTTAATAAACAACCCTCTTATGACCCCAAAGGTTTTGTCAGTTATTATGGGAGGCGGTCGTGGCGCCCGTCTTTACCCGCTTACCAGAGAACGCTGTAAACCAGCGGTGCCACTGGCGGGCAAGTACCGTTTGGTGGATATCCCGATCAGCAACTGTTTGAATTCGGGGCTCAACCGGATCTATTTACTTACCCAATTTAACACCGCATCCCTTCACCGGCACATACAGGAGTCCTACAAGTTTGATCCTTTCGGAGGGGGCTTCGTTGATATCCTGGCTGCAGAACAAACTTCCGAGCATGCCAATTGGTATCAGGGAACTGCGGATGCCGTGAGGCAAAACCTCAATCACTTCAACGATTTCGAGTTCGATTACCTGCTCATATTGTCGGGTGATCAGTTTTACCGGATGGAGTTCAACGACCTTATTTCGCAGCACCACGAAACCGGAGCCGATGTGACGATTGCGGCCAAGGCGTTACCGGCCAGTCAAGTGGCAGAATTGGGTCTGATGCGGGTGCGGGACGATCTGAGTATCATAGAATTTGTAGAAAAGCCTACAGATCCGGCTGTGATCGAAGGCTTGGCCATTGGGCAGGCTCTGGAAACTAAAATTAGCAAGGAAGTCGAGGAGAAGCACTGCTTGGCTTCGATGGGTATTTATTTATTCAACTGGGAGCTGCTACGAACATCCCTGAAAAATGACATGACGGACTTCGGAAAGGAGATTATTCCTTCGCTACTGGGTAAGTGCAAACTCTACAGTTATATTTTCGATGGCTACTGGGAGGATATTGGAACTGTTGGCGCGTTTTTTCATGCCAACCTCTCCCTCACTTGGGAGGAACCACCTTATAACTTTTTTGAAAACGATTACCCGGTATATACGCACGCTCGTTATCTTCCCGCATCAAAAATCAACAACTGTGTGGTGGACCACGCTATCGTGGCGGACGGTTGCATCGTGCACCAAGCGGAATTGAAAGATTCATCCATCGGTGTCCGCTCCATTATTAAAGCGGGTTCCAAGCTAGAGCGGACGGTGATGATGGGTGGTGATTTTTACGAATCAACCGAGGAAATCGAAGAAAACCGCAAGCTGGGTCGCCCAGATGTTGGTGTGGGCAGGAATTGTGTGATCCGCAACGCCATACTCGATAAGAATGCGCGTATTGGAGACAACGTCCGAATATCCCCTGACGCACATTCGGACAATACAGAGGGTGAGGGCTATTACGTGCGCGATGGAGTAATCGTCGTGCTGAAGAGTGCAATAATTCCGGATGATACTGTAGTATAGTATGACGCGAATACTTCTCTGTTCCGACGGATCCCCATACACAAGGGCTTGTTGCGAATACGGTTCCTGGTTGCTCAGTCTGCTGAAAGATGCTCAGTTGGACATACTTTATGTCAGTGATCTGTGGCGGTATGAGGCGCCGTTCATGGCCGAACTCAGTGGCAGCCTCGGCATGCAGCCATACCAGGCAATCTTATCCCAATTGGAAGATTTGGAAAAAAGAAAAGCGCGGGTACTATTGGAGTCAGCGCTATCTGTCTTTGAGAAAGCCGGACAATCAGATCGGGCCACCACTCACCATAAAACCGGGTTACTGGTGGACATTCTCAGGGAATTTGAAAAGCCGTATCAGATCCTGATGATGGGTAAACGAGGTGAAAACTCGGCTTATGCCTCGGATCACATCGGCTCCACGGTCGAACGTGTGGTACGAGCCAGTAGCAAGCCTTGTTTAGTCACTTCCCGGAAGTTCGAACCCATTGAGAAGATCGCTCTGGCCTTCGATGGAGGAAACAGTGGATACAAAGCGCTCAACTACATGACCGAGTCGGGCCTTTTTTGCGATCTGGAAATTCATCTGGTTACGGTTCCGGAAGACAAAGGGGAGGATTTCGCTTTACACCATTTGCGGGAGGCCGAGCAGCTATTAAGAGCTTCAGGCATGAATCCTGTTTGCCAGATGATTCCGGGAATTCCAGAGGATGTCATATCGCAGTACGTAGATGAAGCGGGTATATCCATGCTTTTCATGGGCGCCTATGGGCATTCGCGTATTCGGCGGTTGCTCATCGGTAGTACCACCACTGAAATGATACGCCGCTGTAAGCTATCTGTAATGCTGTTCCGTTGATCGTTTTCGGGCGAAATAGATAAAGCTCAATCCTACAATAACCATAAAAAGGGAATAAAAGATACCCCTACTCACACCCAGTATTAAATCTGCATCCGGTTCCCGGAATACTTCTCCGACAATACGTAGCAGGGCATAGAGCAGGAAAAATTCCCCACATAGTTGCCCCGGATGATTGCGAGTAACGTTACTCTTCCAAAAACGAAACTGCAGATAGACCACCAAAAACAGGCCTTCCAGGGCAGCTTCGTAGAGCTGACTTGGGTGGCGCGGAATTCCGTAGGGAGCCGCTTGGGGAAATACAATGGCCCAGGGGACAGTGGAAATTTTTCCCCACAACTCCCCGTTAATAAAATTGGCCAACCTGCCAAAGAGGATCCCGGGAGGGCCCAAAGTTACCACGATATCGGCGAGGATCCATTTTGAACACTTGTATTTGCCTGCTAGATACAAGACCGCGAGGACCAAGCCTGCGATTCCTCCGTGGCTGGCCATTCCCCCTTTCCAGATTTGGATGAATTTCCAGGGGGTCAGCAGTAGGGTATGCAAATCGTAAAGGAGCATGTATCCAAGCCTACCGCCAGCCAAAGTCGCCAGGATGAGAATCAAAAGTGCGTTAAATTGCCGTTCCGTATTTAAGGGTGACCTTCCGCGCTTGAAATAATACCCCAATAACCACGAAGCGGTCAGAAATCCCAGCACATAGGCAAATCCGTACCATCGAATTCCCCAGTTCTCGGAAAACTGGACCACAAATGGATCCCAATCGTGAAGCCAGTATTTGGAGCCCTGATACGAGACGGTCATTCTAGGAATTAGTCTCGCTTGATTCTAACATCCTTTGTTCCTGGCCGAGCTTTTGAGCGTTTTTTGCCCTTGCCAGTTCACGCATGTCGACCGCCACGTCGTCCTTTTCAAATATCTCCCGACCGAGAATGTGCTCGATGATGTCTTCCATGGTCACAACCCCGGTCACTGATCCGAATTCATCGACGACCACCGCGAGCTGTTGCTGCTTGGAAAGAAAGCTCTGCAATGTATCGGCGCCATTGGCGGTTTCGGGCACAAAAAGGGCTGGTTGCATCAATTCCGAAACTTTGGTGTCGTGGTCATCGTCGGCGATGACCTGTAAAAGATCGCGTCTTCTAACAATGCCTATCACCTGGTCGATTGTTTCTTCATAGACGGGAATTCGGGCGAATGGTAGGTTGTTAAAGCCTTTAAAGACCTCACCGACGGTCCTGTCTTTTTCCAGAGCGAATACCACAGTCCGCGGTGTCATAATATCGTCGATAGCCACGTCATCCAGGGTAAGGGCATTGCTAATTACATCCGCTTCGGCGTGACCCAGTTTCCCCTCTTTGGCGCCTTTTTCCGCCAGCAGCTTGATTTCCTCCTCCGCCTCTTCACTGGTGCCTTCATGTTCCTTAATGAGCATACGAACAAATTTGCGGGTAAAATAAGTTACCGGCTTCATCAGAAACCGGATGAACAGTAATGGGTAGATGGAGTAGGGCTGAATCCAACTGCGGTAAGCGACCCCCACGTTTTTGGGAATAATTTCCGAAAAGATTAAAATCAGGAAAGTCATTACCCCCGCTACGATTCCTGCGGCTGCGCTGCCAAATTGAGCGGCCGCCAGCGTTCCCACAATCGTTGCACCCGCCGTGTTAGCGATAGTGTTTAGGGTCAAAATGGCCGAAATAGTGTCGTCGATTTCCGCGATCAATTGTTGCAGCGATACTCCACGCTTTGCGGCGCGCTGTTTGAGGGATTCGACTTCCGCGGCGGTAGTGCTGAGAACCATAGCCTCCAAAACCGAACAAAATGCGGATACAACTATAGTCAGAATTACGGCAATTAATAAGGAAGTCATGGATGTTTTGCCGGGAAGGGAATGCGGCTATAGGACGAAATTAACCCGGGTATCTCACTACCGAGCGAATGCGACAGCTTACCAAGTTCGTAGCGAGCGAACGAAGGCCGAGTGCTGGTGCGGGAATCGAGCCGATTCGCGGGTGAAGCTGGGTCGACCGTCGGGGTCATGCCTTTCATTTTTGCAGCCATGCCAAAATGCAAGGCTTGACCCCTTCCAACGAGGTCTGCACCAGCGCCGACATTCCGGAGCGCAGCAGAGGATTGGGGAGAGATCCGGGTTAACTGAAGAATGCCGTCACATTTCCGGGCGGTGGTGGCGGATTTCTGGGGCGATGGTTGCTTTGTTTGTCGGGTGCTGTCGCCGCGGCTACTCGAAAGAGGGTCCTCCGAATCCGGTTCTGTTTTGGGTGAACTCACTGATCCTGTTTGCCCGGAGCTATTGCATGCTGCCCCGCTAGAGTCCCGCTACTTTTGCAACCTGAAAATGCCAAATGCTTTGGGTAGAAAATTTTCATTAAGCTGCCAGCATTAATAATTATGGGAAAACTTTCAAGTGTTGGTTTGACCCCTTCCTCTCCTATGTCTGGGTTCATCCATCATGCCCGGCATCCTGAAAAAAACTTCCCTCAACGCTTTCCACCGTGCCCACGGCGCCCGCATGGTCTCCTTCGGCGGATGGGATATGCCGATACAGTACACCAGTATTCTGGCAGAGCACCGGGCGGTGCGATCAACAGCCGGTTTGTTCGATGTCAGCCACATGGGCGAAGTTTCGTTGCAAGGCCCGGAAGCGGGACGATTTCTCGACTATCTCGTGACCAATAATATCAACGATATGACCGATGGGCGCGTCGTATACACACCCATGTGTTATGCGGAAGGGACCGTAGTCGATGATCTTCTGGTATACCGCAGAGGGGAAAATGACTTTTTCCTTTGCATCAACGCCGGCAACACCAAAAAGGACATTGATTGGATAACCCAACAATCGGCTCCATTCGATTGTTCGGCCAGGGACGTATCATCCCATTATTGCCAGTTGGCCCTGCAGGGGCCCAAAGCGGAAGAGATTGCCGCGTGGCTCACGCCTGCAAACCTGGCCGAGTTGGAATATTATCATTTTACCGAGAGTAAATTTGCCGGTTATTCATCCACCATCAGCCGAACGGGTTATACCGGCGAATCGGGATTTGAGGTATATGCGCCCTGGGAGGCAGGACCGGATATTGCCCGAGCGATCCTGGAAAAGGGCGCCGGACTTGGATTGGTTTTGGCTGGATTGGGCGCCCGTGATAGTTTGAGATTGGAGGCAGGTTTCCCCCTTTATGGAAGGGAGATCAGCCATATCCTTACTCCCTTTGAGGGAGGTATCGGTTGGACGGTAAAGTTGAAAAAGGAGTCGGACTTCGTGGGAAAGGCGGCTTTAAGCGAGCAGAAAGCCAGCGGCATTCCGCGCCTCGTGATATACTTCACCGTCGATGACCGTAGAATCGCCCGCCCAGGCACGCCGGTATTTGAGGGCGATCGCCGGGTTGGAGAGGTAGTTTCGGGCACTCAGTCGCCCATCCTGAACAAGCCGATCGGTTCGGTATTGCTGGGAGCAGAATTTGTCGGGTCAGAAAATCTTGAAGTGGATTTAAGGGGTAAACGCTATGCGATTTGCCGGGTGAAGCCACCCTTGCACTTAAATGGGAAATAGGTTTTAGAAGTTGTAATTTGTAAACCCGGAGAAAGAGCAAATATTGTCCCATGAGTAACGTTCCGACCGACTTGAAGTACAGTAAAGAGCACGAATGGCTTCGATTGCTGGGCGATGGAACCGCCCAAGTCGGCATTACCGATTTTGCACAAAACAGTTTGGGCGATATTACTTTCGTCGAGCTGCCCGCAGAGGGAGATACTTTTGCCCAAGGAGAAAGTTTCAGCGTGGTGGAGTCCGTGAAAGCCGCCTCGGACGTCTACCTGATGGTGGCAGGTCAGGTTCTCGAAATAAATACCGCTTTGGAGGATGCGCCCGAATTAATCAACCAGGACGCCTATGGGGAAGGATGGATCGTTAAAATTCGCATTACGGATCGGGCCGGGGTGGAAGATTTGCTTTCGGCCAAAGATTACATGCTTTTGACGGAAGAGTAAACCAACGCGGGCCGCACCAGTGCCGACATTCCGGAGCGCAGTAGAAGATTGGGGGGCTGTCGCTTTCGCTCATTAGTGAGATATGCGGGCTAACATCCTTTTGCTCCGGTCATTTATTATGCCGGTTAATGACTTGCCTTTTAAAATACAGTTTTCTTGAGTGTTCCGTTTCAATTTTCGGATTCAATTATGGAGACACTACTTAACTATCAATATCTTCAGCATTTTGCCCAGGCTTCCGGCGGCGGCGGGATGACCATGCTTTTCTTCTGGGTTCTCATCCTTGGGGCCATTTGGTTCTTTGTGTTTGCTCCCCAGCGCAAAAAACAAAAGCAGCACAAGCAAATGATCGAGGAGTTATCGACCGGAGATGATGTAATCACCTCTTCCGGCATTTTCGGAACCATCACCAACGTTAAAGAGGACCGGTTTATTGTTCGCATTGCTGAAGGGACGAAGGTCGAGATCCAAAAAACCTTCATTCAGGCTAAAGTGTCTTCCGATACGGCCGCCAATTTATCCAAATAAACCCTCCTGGTCCCTATTTTGCCCATGTCCGGTAGTACGCTTTGGAAATTCCTGTTATCTGCCCTCATCGTCTTCGTGGCGATTCTCTATCTAAATCCGATTCGGGATACTGAATTCAAGGAATACATACTGGCGGAATGCAATCAGGATGAAGCCTTTGTTTCGCTGGTAGGGGAAGTTGAGACAGCCTATAACAATGGCGACCATGACAGTATTTTTGTAGCCCTGCGAACCATCGCTTTGGAGCGGGATATCGATTTGTCCCAGTACTTTCCGCATTTGAAACTGGAAAGCTCCTTGCGCAATACGGAGCGCCGCAACCAAGTGTTGCTCGACGCTTTGCTCGATGCTTCGAAATCGCGCCTCCAGCCCGGTCTCGATTTAAAGGGTGGGGTGGCGTTTGTCATGGAATTGGATTTGTCGAAAGCAACTGATCCTAACCAAAAACAAAGCAATCTCGATCAGGCAATCGACATCGTGCGAAACCGGATCAATTCCCTGGGGGTGACCGAGCCGCTCATTCGCCCGATAGGGGAAAACCGTATTGAAGTTCAATTGCCCGGTATTTCAGCCACTGAAAATCCCGATGTGGTGGACACTTTGAAGAAACCCGCCCGGCTGGAATTTAAATTGGTCCACCGCACCCAGGTTCCCACCGGACCCTACGATACGAATGTGCCGCTGGGTTATGAGGTCAAGGGGCTCGATCAGGAGGACCGTAACGGAGTCATTCAAACCTCCTATCTTTTTATTAAGCGCATTCCGGAAATGACCGGTGAAGCTATCGCCAAATCGGTTCCCTCGCTGGGAGAGTTTGGCGGATATGAGGTCTTGATGGATTTTACATCGGCGGGGGGTGATCAATTCGCCCGGCTTACCCGGGAAATTGCCAGCCAAAACACTACCAGAAGCACGGGCCTTCTGGCCATAACCCTGGACGGGAAATTGCTAACGGCTCCCACTGTTAGGGAAGCGATTCCGGGTGGATCAGCTCGAATTACAGGTTCCTTTACCCAACGCGAAGCAGAGCAGATTTCCAACGGACTGAACAATCCACTCGATATACCCCTTCGCGTAGCCGAGATGTACGAAGTTGGCCCTACACTGGCCCAGGAATCGATCAACTCCGGAGTTCAGGCGTTTACTATAGGCGCCACTGCGGTGGTGCTTTTCATGCTGATTTATTACATGGTAGCCGGCTTGGTAGCCCTGATCGCAGTGGCGATAAATCTGATTATTGTCCTCGGAACGCTGGCCAGCATTGGCGCCACAGTCACCCTACCGGGAATGGCCGCTTTGGTGCTTACCATTGGCATGGCCGTCGATGCCAATATTTTGATTTTTGAGAGGATGCGTGAGGAACTGCGCACGGGCAAGACGCTGCCCAACGCCTTGCTGGGGGGGTTTGACAAAGCGCTGTCGACCATCCTGGACGCCAACGTCACCACGTTGATCACCTCATTTATCCTCATTTACTTTGGCACGGGCCCGGTAAAGGGTTTTGGGGTCACCTTGGCCATTGGTATTGGCGCGACGCTGTTTTGCGCCCTCCTGGTCAGCCGTTTCATTCTCGACCTGTTGGTGAACACCGGCTTCCTCAAGCGCATGTTCACGATTACTTTATTGAAGGAACCCAAAATCAATTTCCTGAACTACCAGAAGGTTGCATTCGCCACATCCTGGGCCATCGTGGCAGTTGGGATTGGCACCCTCATTTACCGGGGAGAGGACATATACGGGATCGATTTTACCGGGGGGGATGAAATATCACTGCACTTCGACCAGGACCTATCGATTGGCCAAGTAGAATCGGTGGCGGGTCAGCTTGGAATTGAGAATGTCAACCTCACTCGCCAGACTCCCTTGAGCGCCGGAGGAAAGACTATCTTGAAAGTTCAAACGAACTTCGAGCAGGGAGATGACCTCTACAAGGCCCTGGTGGAAGCTTATCCCGAGTACGGTCTTGAAATGATCGGCAACAACAAGATCGGCCCGTCGGTGGGTAAGGAAATTCAATTTAACGCGTTTTTGTCCATTGCAATAGCGTTGGTCTGTATTCTGCTTTACGTGGCGCTGCGGTTCGAGGTTGGTTTTGGCGTCGGTGCGGTGGTTGCCACCATCCACGATCTGCTCATGACCATTGGTATCTTCGTGCTGTTCGACAACCAGTTCTCCGCTCCTATGGTGGCAGCTTTGTTGATGATCGTGGGCTACTCACTGAATGACACTATCGTAGTATTCGACCGCATACGGGAAGAGTTGGACCTGAATCCAGGATTGAAGTTGGGACAACTGGTTAATCTGGCCATCAACAAAACCTTATCCCGCACAATCTTGACCTCCTTGACTACCTTGCTGGTAACGGTCTCCTTGCTGGTATTTGGAACCGGTATCATCCGCGATTTTGCATTTACCTTTGTGGTGGGCATTCTAACCGGAACGTTTTCGTCAGTCTTTATCGCCAGTCCGGTGTTTTTCTGGTGGCATAAGGGGGATCGACGGCACGTGGAATCTCAAAGGGACAACCTGCCCAAGTACGAGTGGGAAGCAGGGTCGAAATCGAAGTCGAAGTCCAAATCCACCGCCTAATTGCCGATGGTTTGGCGAAATGCAACTGTCTGTGGTCGACGCGTTCTGAACTTCACAAAAACCCTGGGGGTTCCACCCCTGACCGCCCAGCTTCTGGCCCGGCTTGACCTCGAAAGCGCCGATCAGGCCAAAGCTTTCCTGTATCCACGCCTCAAGCAACTCGACGATCCCTTCAAACTCACCCATCTTGGGGACGCCGTTAAGCGGATTCGCCTTGCCATGGCGCAAAACGAATCCATCTGCATTATTGGGGATTACGATGTGGATGGCGTAACCAGTACCACGCTGCTGGTTCATGCGCTTAACCGGTTTGGAATTTTTCCGAACTACACGGTACCGCGCCGGTTGGAGGAGGGCTACGGTCTTTCCCGAGCGGTCATCAATCGGGCGCTGGAAACCAGCACTCCCGCCTTGGTGATTGCGGTGGATTGCGGCACCAACTCGATTGATGAAATTAACTATCTCAAATCGAGGGGGGTGGATGTCATCATAATTGACCATCACCGGTCTACCAGCCACCAGCCCGTCTCCGCCATTCTGGTTAATCCGCACGTCAATGATGACGGGGACCAGCCTTGGAAAGACCTGTGCTCAGTTGGACTGGTTTTCAAGTTGGTACATGGGTTGGTTAAGGACTTAAGGAATGAAGGTGACCCCACTGCTTACAAAATGCGTTTGAAGGACTACCTGGATCTCGTGGCAATGGGGACTGTCGCCGACCTGGTACCCCTGATGGGAGAAAACAGGATACTCACCCATACCGGTCTTAAAGTGCTCCAGTCCACCCAACGGACGGGATTGCATGCATTGTTTCACGTATCCGGTATGGGGATGGGTACTTCCATAACCCCAGTGGACATTTCATTCAAGCTGGGTCCGCGCATCAATGCCAGTGGTCGGCTGGCTGATGCAGAAATGTCGGTAGAGATGTTGCTGGGCAAAAACATTGAAAATTGTCTGAAAGTTGCCAAACAGCTCGACCAGATGAACCGCAACCGGCAGAACATCGAACGCCAGATCGTGAAGGATGCGGACCAATATATTGAAGCTGAGCTTCAAGGCGCTTCCGGATATGTATTGTATAACCCTGACTGGCACCCGGGCGTAGTCGGAATTGTAGCTGGCCGGCTGGCCCGCAAACATAGTGTGCCCGCCATTGTCTTGGGAGAAGAGGGAAATTTTGCCAAAGGTTCCGGTCGAAGCGTAGAGGGCGTAAATTTAGTAGAGGTTTTGCAGCATTGCAGTAACCTCCTGGAAAGCTGGGGAGGGCATCCAATGGCCACGGGAGTTTCTCTTCCCAAGAGAAACCTGCCAGAGTTCCAATTGGCCTTCGATCAGGCGGTGAAACAAGCCCTCGAAGGTGCCCCCTACAAGCGGGAAATCGAAATCGCCGCTTATTTGGGCATTGATGACATCTCCGAAGATTTGATGGAGATGGTCGATCGACTCCACCCTTTTGGCGAAGGGAATCCGGTGCCCATTTTCGGTATCAAGCAAGTCCGACTTGCTCAATATCCCGAAGTATTTGGAACGGATCATTTCCGATTCTTTTTGAGAAACAGCAGGGGAGCCATTCTGAGTGGAGTCGCCTGGAAAAAGGCGGACCACTTGCCTCCATCAGATCGTCCAATCGATATGGCGGTCAAGCTGGCTTGGAACCGTTTTAATGGCCGCCGTTTAATACAAATGGAGCTGTTGGATTGGCGCAGGAGCTAGTGTGGAAATCTCGGTAGACCCGAATGGCCTTTAGTTAAGCGTGATTGTGGAGGCAGATGGTATAGGCGCCAGCCGGGGTCATGCCGTTGAAAAGTGATGCCTTTGGGAAGAAGAGGGTCAGGTCTTAAAAACTGTATTCCGTTGCACTTCATACACTTTTCAAAGACGACTGACCCTGTAAGGCATCAGTTTTGACGGCTTGACCCCTTCCTTTTACGAGGTGGTCAAATATCCGAAAAGTCGCTTAACTAGAGCCTATCCCAGAACCCGGGATTTGAAAACGAGTAGGGAGTGCAGGGCCTAAATTTTCTCAGCTACGCTCGATTCGAGCCTTGCTGCGTCTTTCAAACTCACCTGGATTCAATATATTCAGCTTAATGCGGGATTTCGGGCATGCGGCGGCCTTACCACTGCTGGCAGGTTCAGTTTTGATGAGAAGGCCGCGGGACTCTCGGCGTTAAAGCTGGACGAAGCAAACTTTGAAAGGTTACCGTATCAGTAGAATAAGTTTCATTATTTTTATTCATACCAAAGTCGTGTTTCTTGGAAAAGGTAGGGCTCGATCGCCGAGCGAGCCGTTGTGCTAGCGGCGGTTTTGGCAAAACCGCCCTACCCCTAAAGCCTGATGTATAGAGACTCTATTTAGGGCGAATCGAGGATTTTCACCTCCTTTCGCCCGATTTATTTTAGTCTAATACCTTGTCTCTCAATGGCTTAAGCGTCTGGGATAGGCTCTAAATAGACAACCCCGGGCCAAGCTCACGATGCACCGTAATGGCCGCATCCACCACTTCCTTGCCGATGGAATTCTCATCCCTGTCTCTGCGTCCTTTGCGTCTTTGCGAGAGTCCATTTCTCCGTCCGCAAACCGTCGGGACCCCTTACTTCCCGCCCTGTTCAGCCTGGTCCTCATCGATCTCTTCCACCGTAGTAGTTGCTTCAACCGGTAGAGAAGCAGGACCCTCTGGTTCCGGGGTATCCTCCGGTGTCTCTTCGCCCCCTGGTTCCGGTTCTTCGGGGAGGTCAGCCAGTTCTGAAATTTCGGCCGGGATGTTGCCGAAAGTGTAGGAAGACCCTTCAAATACAAGCTCGTCCATAAGACTGTTAATGAGATGATCTGCCTGGCTGCTGCTGATGTGCAGGTAGGTGACCTCATCTGCGGTCGAGGTTGTTGAATCCTCTTCATCCTCGGATTCTGGGGGTGAGTATTGGCTCATCTTTACCGTGATGTTTTCACCCGAAAACAGCGTAACCCTCAATGACCGGGAATTTTCCTGTGCGCCTTTCCATTCCACAGTGGCCTCAACCTCCTCCCGCTTATTGACTTTGGTAAAGCGCGGGTTGCTGAATTGACTGATCACCGAGGTAATCTTGCTTTCTTTGGGAGTCCTTTCGTCGGATGGTGTGGTGCTGACAAAATCCTTGTCTTTGTCATCTCGTCTGACACCCCACGTTTCGCCGGCAAGTGAAAACTGGATACCCGCTACGTCATCGGCTTCAAATTCGTAGAGTGTTTTCACCGCCCAATTGGTGGAGTTTGTATCCACAAACGGACTGGCGGTGGCCAAGTAGGCTGTTTTTTCATTGCCCAACCGGAAAGCTTTCCCTCCGCCTGAGAGGGACTTTCCGTAAGTGATGTCCAATAAAGAAGTTCCGTCACCGGAAGTCAGTTTAACAGTTCCCTGGTTGAGATCCAGCCGCTCCAATCGATCCTGTCGCCCGGTGATCTTGCGTCCGATCCTGGCATCGACGATGTTTTTGGCGAAGGTGTTCAGTTTTCCGAAATCTACTGGCAAATTGTAGAGGGTGCTAACCACCCATTTCCCCTCCTCATTGATTTGCAATAATACCCGGTCTTCGCCCTTGGAAATTTCTATTGCGTTGAGGTGGGCCAAAGCTTCGGTGTCAAGTATCGGTTGGCCAACTAAAGGATCCTCTTCGGGTGTATGGAGGGAGGAGTTTCGGATTGTGTAACCGGCGAATGTCAGGATAGCCAAGGCAATTACCGCGATTAATAGGGTTCGTATTTTCATGGTAAAAATTCCTATTTGCGATTGTGCCTGCGGATAAAGATGAACACCCCTGCCATAAAAACCAGGAAGGGGACAACCGCCAGGTTGGATACGGCCAGGGTAAACCCGAGGCTTTCCACTTTTTCCCTCAGTTTCTTTCGGACTTCGCGGCGCTCCGTCCGTTTTTTGGCCGCATTTTCGTTGAGTTCCTGGATTTCTTTTCTCAACTCAGGTGTCATAATCAGGGTGTTACTTTCGGTTTGCTGGGATTGCAGCTCCCGGATTCTGGCCTCAAATTCCTGAACTTCTGCGTTTATTTCATTGTATTTCTGTTGATACTCGACTTGGGCCTGGCGTTCGATCTGGTCGACTACCACAAACGGCCGAATCGAATTTCCCTTTCCGCGAATAGAAATGAGGTCCTTGCTACCCGACATGAATTCGACCGCGTTTCCCAGCAGGTTAAGGTTATCGTTGAGGAGCTGAATTGCGTTCATGCCGAGAAAATTCAGGCGTCTGACCGAGTAACGATCCTGCAACCAATCGGTGTCGGCAATAAGAAGTATATTTGATGGGCCGGTCGATTCGGCGAGGAAGTCGGCCGGTTTGAGAGGAGCTGCCGGGGGCGAGGATTCTTCTTCATCCTCCGAGGTCTCCTCAGCGGGCTTGCCATCGGGAAATGCGGTTTTTAGGTTTCCACGCACGAAACCGGCGATGGTCAATGGCTCCTCACCAGGAGTAATCTGGGAGGCAATCTGCATGGGGCTGACGCGATCGGCCATCATGGCGAAGAAAGTCCCCGCCTGGGAGGAAGATTGAATGAGCGGGGTTATTTCCAGGTTGGATTCTTCGGTTTTTGCAAAGCTTCCCGCTTCGATGATGTGCAGGGAATCGAGGCCAGACAGAATGAATTCATCCTCATTCAAGGCGCTTTGGGTTAAATTGAGCCACGTTGGCAATTGCATGGGCCCGGTCTGCGTTTGCACACTTGCCGCATTGGCCATGTCGACTACCAATTGGCTGTCGTCAAAATTGATGCCGTAGGCGGTAAAGAGCTGGCGCAGCGTACTGGAAACATTTTGTGCTGGTTGTCCCATCATCATGGCCTGGCGTTGCTGATCTTTCTGGAAGCTGCTGGCAGGATCTACCGCAATGATGGCCGGTCTACCCTCTAGTAGGTATTGGTCGATCTCATAGAGGAGCGCTTCCTCCAAATTTACCGGATGTATCACCAGTAGAACATCGATTAGCGAAGGCCAACTGTCAGCATTGCTGATTTCGGTGACTTCAAATGTTTGTCTCAGTTGTTCGACAAATACCCAGTCTGGGTTTTGTGGCTGCTGGCCGGGAAAGAACTGGGGCGTACCTACCACGGGCAGGCCACTGATTAATCCTATGGCGGGTTTATCCCACTGTTGTACGGTGTAGAGGGCTTTAGCTACATCGTATTCGAGAAACTCTTCCTTGCTGGGATCAAATACCTGAATGGCTTCCTGGTTATCCGCCTGAATCAGGGAGAGCCCGAAGTAAAGGGTTTGACCATTCTGCATTGGATTGCCACTGATTCCCGCACTGGTTGCGGCTTCTTCTTCCTCAGTGTCCGGCTTGGGATTGATGATGTTGAGTTTAATCATTCCCCTGGAGGCCCTTTCAAACTGGCGCAGCATTTCCTCAACCCGGGTAGCGTAGTTTTTGAACCGGATCGGCAACCCTTCAGCGTCCCGACTGAAATAAAAATCCAGGGTTACTGGCTCCTCGAGCTTTTGAACCAGCGCCTTACTTCCGGAAGACAGAGTGAAGAGTTTCCCGTCGGTCAGATCCAGCTTCCAGCTCAGGAGGCTGGCCAGCATGTTGGTCAGGACAAGGACCAGCAAGAGCAGAAATCCAGCTATAAACTTTTGCGTAATACTCATGAGATCGGGAAATATGAATTAGTGCTCCAATATGATAACCGTGAGCAGGAGGGAAAAAAAGGACAGGGAGAAAAAGAAAATGATGTCCTTAAAGACGATGAGGCCCCGCGTGAACGAAACGAAATGGGTGGTATAGCTAAAATTGCTCAAGCCGTCCACCCAGGCCAGGGGTAAAAAGGACAACAGGTCGGTAAATACCGACCAGCCCAGAAATACCAGTCCCAGGTTTATCACCACGCTGATGACGAAGCTGATGACCTGGTTTTTAGTTAAAGCCGAAGTAAATGAGCACACGGCAAGGAAACTTCCGGCCAAGAGGATGCTGCCGAAATAACCGGTAAAAAGTGGCCCCCAGTCAGGATTTCCCAGGTAGGCCACCGTCAGGAGCAAGGGAAAGGTCAGAAAAATACCAACGGTTATAAAGACCCATCCCGCCAGGAATTTTCCGATGACGGCTTCGCGCGTGCGAATGGGAAGTGTCAGCAGAAGTTCCCAGGTTCCGGACCTGCGCTCCTCCGCCCACAGGCGCATGCCTACAGCGGCGACAAAAAAGGTGTAGATCCAGGGCTGAAGATTAAAAAATGTGTCGAGTGAGGCCACGCGTGATTCGAAAAAGCGCCCCACGTAAAAAGTCAGTCCCGAGGAAATTACCAGAAAGACAATGAGAAACACATAGGCAATCGGGGACCGGAAATAACCGAAAAACTCACGTTTGAAAACAGGCACAATTTGTTTCATATCAAAAGAATGGATGCGGATATAAGCCTTTACGCCGTCAATTCCCAAAACACCTCATCCAACCCTACCGACGCTTTTTCGAAATGGGTAATCAACCAATTGTTATCGCGAAATGTTTTCAGGACCAGCGCCTCGATAGCCCGCTTGTTTTTGGGGAAAATTTCCAGACGTTCATCGTTTAATTCAACCGCAGCAATTTGCGGCAGTTGTTTGAGGGCGCTTTGAACCGTTTCGATTTTCACGCCGGCGACTTGAATGTGCAGTGCGTTAAAACTGCGGTTTCGTTCGATGAGGGTCCCCGGAGATTCATCGGCAATCACCTTCCCTTTGGCGATGATGATGACCCGGCTACACAAGGCGCTAACTTCTTCCAAAATATGGGTAGAAAGAATAATGGCTTTGTCTTTGGCCATGGCCTTGATAATCTTGCGCACCTCTTTTTTCTGGTTCGGGTCCAGACCATCGGTCGGTTCATCCAGGATCAGGACTGGCGGGTCATGCAATACCGCTTGGGCGAATCCGACGCGTTGCTTGTAGCCCTTACTCAGCGTTTCGATGGACTGATGCCTCACGGTGTTCAACCGGCAGAGGTCGCAAACGTTGTCGATTTTTTCCTCTTTCTCCGAGGGGTCGAGAAAACCGCGTATTTCTGCGATAAATGTCAGAAACTCCTGTACCGTCATTTCTCCGTAAACCGGCCCATTTTCTGGAAGATAACCGATTTTACCCTTGATTGCGACCGGGTGATCCTGGACATTTTGTCCGTCCACCAGAACCGTTCCCGAAGAGGGGCGAATGAACCCGGTTAACATTTTCATCGTGGTGGATTTCCCGGCGCCATTAGGACCCAGAAATCCCAGGATTTCTCCCCGGTTCACTTCGAAATCAACACCGTTAACCGCATCGATAGAACCATATTTTTTGTAGAGTGATTGAACCTCAATCATTGATGTTTACAGGGTTTTTATGAATCAGAGAGGGTAAATGTAGAAATTTGTCCCCATTTGAAAAGTATTTTTTTTAAGAGTGCGGCAATACCCTCAATTATTAGCCCGCAAGATATGCGGGCTACTGGTAAGGCTGGTGAGATCGGGGCCAAAACAATAATTCAGTTTTCTTTTTCTTCGAAGAGATAATGCTGCCTGGGAGGCTCGGGCTGGGGTTCCACTTCCTCCTTGTGTATGTGCTGGGGTGGTTTTCCGACTTTCCGTGTCATGGCATTCTCGCGCTCCTCCACAATATGGTCGCAGATGGAACAAACATGCATTTTGAGCCACATGGCCGTGTTGCTGGACTCCTCAAAATTTGTCGGACCATAAGCGTGAATTCGTCCGGCTTGAAGCAGTTGGTCGTTTTGTGCAAACTCCTCCTGCGAATCGGCATCGTAAACGGCAAAAGTGCGGCCCCCGTTGTTTTTCACCACCGAAAAAACCGGAATGTCACTGGGACCATCGGCCACGTATATCATGTTCTGGAAAGGGACGCGCCGGTCGGCATGATCTATGTTTGAATTGACGCTTATTTCGGGGTTTTTGTTACACCCCTTATTGATTTCGAAAATATAGCGGGTCTTGATCGTATTGTCGATCACCACTCCAATTTGTGAAATCTCGCGATCCGTATACAGGCCCAGGTCCTGTTGTTCCAGGTAGTGCGGAGTGAAGGGGTCTTCGATAAATTCACAGCCAAAAATGTCTTCTACAAAAGGGGCAATGGCACTTCCCCGAATCATTGCGGCCAATCCCGTGCTGATAATGTAATGTTCAAGCCGAATATCGTGCTTCTCGTATTCCGGCTTTATTTTTACCAAGCTTTTCAACGAATTAAAAAACTCCGGCAGTCCCGGATTGAACTTCAGCTCCCGTCCAAGCTCCTGCAGTGTTTGGTTGGTCAATCCCTTGAGAATTCCCTCGCGCACGTAAATGAGTAGGTGGTTGAGGTATATCGTATCCGGGGAGATGGTTAATCCCCGCCGCGCGTAGGCTTCTGGAAGTCCATTTACTTCATCCCAAAACGTCTTTTCCTTGATCCCGAACTTCTTGAACAAAGGTTCCTGCATATAACCCGGTATGAGAGTCTTGTCGAAATCCCAGATACAGGCGACCACGTTTTGGGTGTAAAGGCTTGTTTCCGTCATAAAGAAACCCCTTTATACGGTTTGCTTTGGAAAATACCATTCATTTAATCGGGGGTTCAATTTCAACACTAAAACCTGAAAGGCGCTAAGTTAAGGCCAGTTATTTAAAATTTTCGAACCAAGGACGCCAGTCGGGACCATTCCTTGGCGCCCGTCGGGGTCATTCCTTGAATTTTGCACGTCAGTGCGAGATTCAAGGTTTGACCCCTTCCTCCGCATCGTGCACGTCAGTGCGAGATTCAAGGTTTGACCCCTTCCGAACGGCTAAAACCCGGTTAAAGAACACCTATTGATGGAAGGCATACCCAGCATTGAACCCTACAAAGTCCGTTACCGGGAGTTGGACAAGGAGATGGCCAAACCTGATTTTTTTCAAGATCAGAGGCGTATGGCTGAGCTTTCACGCGAGCACCGCAAATTGCACCGAATGATCGACCAGTATTCCGAGCTGCGAAGGCTGGAAAATGAAATATTGGACGTGCGGGAAATGATCGGCGATGTGGATGAGGAAGACGAGCTGAAGGAACTGGCTGGGGCTGAGCTGCCAGAACTGCAAACCCGCTTCGAGGAACTAAAGCAGAAAATCCTACTTGCCATGATTCCACCGGATCCCGCCGATTCGCGAAATACCATCGTGGAGATTCGCGCAGGAGCGGGGGGCGAGGAAGCCAGTCTTTTTGTGGGCGATTTATACCGGATGTATCAACGCTATGCCGAGTTAAATTCCTGGAAGGTGGAGCCGATGAGCAGCAGACCATCCGAATTGGGCGGATTCAAGGAGGTCTGTTTTCTGGTAATGGGTGATGAGGTTTACAAAAAATTGCGATACGAGTCAGGTGTCCATCGGGTGCAGCGGATTCCGGTTACCGAATCGGCAGGACGTATTCATACCTCTACGGTTACCGTCGCTATGCTGCCTGAAGCTGAGGAAGTTGACATCGATATTGATCCAAATGACCTGAACATTACCACCATGCGAGCCTCCGGCGCAGGTGGTCAGCACGTTAATAAAACAGATTCCGCTGTTCGTATCATACACCTTCACACCGGTGAGACGGTTTATTGTGCAGATGATCGTTCTCAACTAAAAAACAGGGAAAAGGCACTCAAGGTGCTTTATTCCCGGCTTCTGGAAAAGAAACAACTCGAGGAACGGGAAAAATACGCGGCTCAGCGCAAGAGTCAGGTCGGCACCGGGGACCGCAGCGAACGCATTCGCACTTACAATTTTCCCCAGGGACGGGTGACGGACCACCGCATTGGTTTGACGTTGCACAGCCTGCCGCAGGTCATGGAAGGTCAACTCGAACCGGTAGTGGAGTCCCTGCAGAAAGCGGAGTATAAGGAGAAGCTTGAGGAGTTGTTGCAGGGGAAATTGGCCTGATTTGCCTTTACCCGCATGTCTCACAAAATTCGTGGCGAGCGAACGAAGGTCGAGTGCTGGTGCGGGCATCGAGCAGATTTGCGGGTGAAGCCGGGCCGACACCCCGCCATTTTGACGTAGCTTGCGGAGTCAACTGATGGCTTCGCGTGTCGCCTTCGGCTCGAAACAAGGACCGCAAACCCGACGGCGCCGTTGGGGTCAGTCGTTGATTTTTGACATGTCCCCATGTTGAAAATTAATGCCTGACCCCCTTTCCCGCGGCTTATCCCCGCAATAACCCCGCTTAACTTACGACCATTCAGGTTTGACCCCCTCTTTCCCCCCAAGAATCTTTTATGCCCATGTTAACTATTCTGGAAGTATTGGAGAAAAGCACCGCCTTTCTGCGCAAATGGGGGGTGACTGATGCACGGTTGAGTGCGGAATGGATTCTCGCGCAAAATTTGGGCCTGAAGCGGCTCGATTTGTTCCTGCAGTTTGAGCGCCCACTCCCGGAGATGGATCTGGCCAAAATCCGCGTGGACATAAAAAGGCGAGCCAACCGGGAACCGCTGCAACACCTGCTGGGCTGGATTGATTTCTTCGGATTAAAGTTAAGCTCGGATAAACGTGCGCTTATTCCCCGCCCGGAAACGGAATACCTTGTTGAGCTTTTGCATGACAAATTTCTGGACCGGGAACCTGGCCGGATTTTAGATTTGGGCACGGGAAGCGGCGCCATACTGTTGGCCTTGTTGAACACTTTTCCGGAATCCTCCGGAATTGGGGTCGATCTTTCGCCGGAAGCTCTCGACCTGGCCCGGGAAAACGGGGAACAAACGGGACTGGCCGACCGGGCAACCTTTTTGCAGAGCAACTGGTTTGACGCCGTGGAGGGAACCTTCCAACTCATCGTGGCCAATCCGCCCTATCTGACCGCTGAAGAGATGGAGTCGGCCGAGCCTGAGGTTTCGCGTTATGAGCCGGAGCTGGCCTTGTTTGGGGGAAATGATGGGCTCGATGCGCTATCCGCAATCGTGCAAGAAAGCCCGGGTTATCTGGAAGACGGTAGTTTACTTGCACTTGAAACCGGCCTCGGGCAGCACGACCGGTTGAGGGAAAAAGCTAAAGAGGCCGGCTTCAGTGGCATGGAGTCGATGCTGGATTTGTCGCGTCGCGAGCGCTACCTTATGCTTATGAAGTAGGCTCTACTACCCGCGGCTCTTATCCGGGGAAGGTCCTGTGGCGGCGGTATCGGCGCCCTTGAGGTTAGAGGCGTCTATCCAGTCGGAGAGAATTCTCAACGATTCCCGCAAATGAATATCGAGACTGGAGCCTTCATCCTCTTCGAGCTCTTCCTCATCCACTGGTTCGGCATTGACCTGATCCACCGCAAGAGGGTCTTCTGTCACCACCTTACTGGTGGGGCTGGCCTCGGTTTCAACGAGCGTAATTTTTTCACTGGGAAAGAAGTTTTTTTCAAGCTCATCTTCCCGCGCTTCGAGTTCATCACGCAACAGCTTATCGCTTTGCTTGAGTTCCAAACGTTTTTCCATGTTCAAGGAGAACGACTTGGTTTCCTGCCTTTCTTTAAAGAACGCTATGCTTTCTTTGAGAAACGAAAATTCCTCCAGTTCGTTTTGGCGGGTCTCACTAAGAGTTTTCAAGTGAGATTTCATGGTTTCATCAATAGGCTGGAAATCCTTGGACAATTCGCTCACCGAGTAGGTCCAATTAACCGGTTTAATTTCATCCCACAGCATGGCATGGGGTAAATCAGCCTCTCCTATGGGTAAAGACTCCCGGTGTGAAGGTAAGGGCACGTCGGATATAACCCCTTCAATCTGGGTAGAGATTCCGTTGGGAAGGTAAAATTTCTGGAAGGTCAATTTAGCCGCTCCCGTGGGCTGGTCATTGAAAAACGAGGGCGAGGCGAGCTTTTCGATTTCAAAAACGGCCTGGACGGTGCCTTTACCGTGGGTGGACTTATCCCCGACGATTAAAGCGCGACCATGGTACTGAAGGGCGCCTGCAACAATCTCAGATGCCGAGGCGCTGTAACGGGAAACCAGAACGACCAGCGGTCCATGGTAGGATATTTTCGCATTTCTATCCCAATCGCGACGAATGAACCCTCTATTGTTGCGCACCTGTACTACCGGACCGGTTTTTATAAATAATCCCGCCAGATCGATAGCTTCATTGAGCAAACCGCCCCCATTGTCCCGCAAGTCGAGCACCAGCCCACTAATATTTTCCTCCGTCAGCATGCCGATCAGTTCTTCTACATCCCTTGTGGTGCTGGTTGGAGTTCCGCCCTCGTTCAGGCTGATATCACCGTAAAATGATGGTAGGTGGATGACTCCAATCGACAGGTTTTCCTCGCCCATTCCGGGCAGTTGATAGAAGCTGGCGGTAGCTCTTTGCGCCGCGATCTTTACTTCATCCCTTACCAGATCGATAACCTCACGAACAGACGGATCCGCTGCGTCTGCCGGTAAAACAGTCAGGTAGACCGTGGTATTCTTTTCCCCGCGGATCATTTTCACAATCTTGCGAAGTTTCATGTCGATAACATCCACCGGATCCTCTCCAATCTGGGCAACTTCGACAATCCGATCATTGGGTTTCAGTCGTCCGTCCAGGTCGGCTGGTCCACCTGGGATTAATTCCCGAATGGTGCAATAGCCGTCTTCCTGGGTGAGGATAGCGCCTATACCTACCAGGGAGAGGCTCATGGAAATGGAAAAGTCTTCCAGGGTGTCCGAGGAGAAAAAGGTGGAGTGAGGATCAAACATCTGGGTCAGGGTGGTCAGGAAGATCTCCTGCACATCAACCGCTTCCAGGTCTTTCAGGTTTTTGGCCAAACGCTCGTAGCGTCGACGCACTGTGGCCACCGCTTCTTCATGCTCTTCTTCATTGAGCAGGTCGAAAAGCAACTCGTATTTTAGGCGATTTTCCCACAGGTCATCTGCTTCTTGCTGGTTTTTGAACCAGGGAAACTCTTCACGATCGACTACGTATTCGGCTTCGGAGGTGAAATCGAATTCGCCATCCAGACGGTTCTTGACCCACTCGATGCGCTCCATAACCCGTTGCTCATAACGCTCATAGACTGAAAAGGCGGCTCCGATGTCACCTCGTCTCAGATTCCGTTCCAGCCTGTCGGCATGCTCCGCCACCAATTCATCACTGTCGCCTTGCCGGAAAAATACATGGTTGTAATCCAAATCCTCCATGAAGTCGTGGAGCAATTCGGCGGCTTGCGAGTCCTCGATAAATTTCTGCGAATAATGATAGTTTTCCAGAAGAAAGACCACCGTTTGCGTCTCCTTCTTCATCGCCTGCGTATAAGTAAACTCACGTGCGCTGGCGAGAGAGGAAATCCCCAGGATTAGGAGCGCCGTGGTCAGGCAGCGGATGAATCGATAATTACACATGTAAGGTGCTTTTTATTCGGTCTGGCAAAGTTTTCTTTATGACTGAACCCAGTATAAGAGTGGCCTCCACGGCATAAGTCCAGCCATTAAGCCGGGGTATTTGGAAAATGACTTTCCAATTTTTGGGTGTTGCGTGCAAAAATTTTTCTTACTTCGGTTCGAACACTATCATAAGCTTCAAAAAATTTGCTCCGGTTGGCGAAGCCCAACCAGGAGGCCAATTGATTCTGCTCCCGGGGATGTTCGCTCAGTGAGGACACGCCCCGGTTTGTTTTGCGGCGAAGTAAAACTTCAAGCCGCCGAAGGAACGCATGATGGCTCGTTAACCGCTCGACATCCTCAATGGGTAAAAGTTTCTGGTTTTTTAGAAAATTCAAGGTCTGGCGGGTATTCGACAATGGTTCGTGCCGGTTAAATGGGCCGTGTGCCAGACAGGTTATCTGCACCAGAAATTCAATATCCAGGATTCCCCCTGCTCCCGATTTGAACTTCAGTTTTTGATCTATTCCGAGGTCTCTCTCCCTTTCAATGCGCGACCGCAGGTGCAGGAGTTCCCTGAGTTCACCCCCGGTAATGGGATGCTCAAAAAGGATGCGGGACCTCAGATTTTCAAATTCTTGAGCCATCTCCGCCGTTCCGGCTACCATTCTCGAGCGCAGCATCATTTGCCGTTCCCAGATTTTTGCTTCCATTTTGTGATAGACCTCCAAACTGGAAAGTTTTACCGTTAGGGGCCCGTCATTTCCATGGGGACGCAACCGGAAATCAATATCGTACAAACGACCCAGGGGCTTTGCGTGGGAGAGGATTTTTTGAAAGCTCCTTATTTTGCGATTGGCGGCAACAACATCCTCCGACCCGTCTCGAAGCATCATCAGATCGAGGTCGGAGCCGAAAGTCAGCTCTTCTCCGCCAAACTTGCCCAAAGCGATTACACCCAGTTTTCCTTCGGGATCCACCCGATTCAGCACCGCCACAACAGCGGCGTCGGCCAGCCGGGTCAAAGCCTGTTCGCCTTCCCCGAAATTGAATGCATCCACAACCTCCGCAACTGTAATGCGGACCTGCTCCGCTTTTACATAGAGCCAGAGCCAGTCAACAAATTTCCCTCCATCGGGCAGCAACCCGATTTCATTCAGAATCTCATCCGTGGTTTTCTTGCGGCGCAGATTGGCCGGCTCCATAATTTCGGCGAATATTTCGGGATGTTGGCAGAGGAGTTGGTAGACAAAACGGCTGCGGTCAAATAACTGGCAAAGCACGTTAAAAAAACCCGGGTTTGCTCCGCATGCTTTAAAAAATCCCAGGCGGCTTCCATACTTCGTGGCAAATTGGCTGATACGGTAGAGGGTTTGCAAGGGGTCGAATATCCCATTTAATGCGCCATCGAGGTTGCTGGCCAGATCACTGATCAGGGAGACGTGCTCGCGGGTAACCTGTTGGTGGAATTGCGGACCCAGGGCGAACTTTCGAACTTCTTCCGGCATATTCGGAGCAGTGCCGAACCATTTTTCCAATTTGGGCTTTAAGGCCTCATCCAATTGATTTTTGGCCAGAAAATGCCACCACAGCTCGAAGTCTTCCACGGTAACCTTTTGCGGGAAAAACTGGAGGTAAAAGGCATGCGCCTGATCCCGGAAATTATTTAGCTGATTGGCAAACGTCTGCCAATCCGGGAAGCCCATGGACAAAGCGATAGCTAACTGGTCTTCTGGGGAGTCGGGAAGCAGGTGCGTCTGCTTTTCTTCCCGCATTTGCAGGCGGTTTTCCACCGCGCGCAGAAAAAGGTAGGCTTTCCGCAGGAGTTTAACCTGCCACCTCTCCAGGAATCCGTAGCGTTCCATTTTCTCCAGTGCCTCCAGCGTGCTATGGGTTTGCAAAAACGGATTTTTCCCGCCGTAGAGCAATTGTTGCCCCTGCAGGTAAAACTCGATTTCGCGAATACCACCCCAGCCGGTTTTAATATTCCTTTGCCGGCGCTCGGATCCCAAAATTTCGTTTTCACTGCGGTCCTTCAGCAGTGAGATCTCCTGTATGATGGAGGGAGAAGGGAATCGCGGATAACGGAAGGGATTTATTACTTCGAGCAGCTCCTCACCCAATCCCTTGTCCCCAGCTATGGGACGCGCCCGCATCCAGGCCACGCGTTCCCAGGCTTGCCCGGCCTGGTAATAATAGTTTTCCAGACCCTGGAACGATGGCGCTATTGGACTTTTATCCCCGTGAGGCCTAAGACGAAGATCCACATTAAACAAAAATCCTTCGCGAGTGGTTTCCGTGAGGAAGGACGAGGCGGTTTGTGCCACCTTTCCAAAGAATTCTCCAATACTGGTAGGGGTGGTCCGGTTTCCTTTTAGGCAATGGCCATAGCCTTCGTAGAAATAAATTAAGTCGATGTCGGAACAGAAGTTGAGTTCTCCACCCCCCAGCTTTCCCAGGGCCATAACGCAGCCCGTGGCGGCACGGTCGGATTCCTCGTTCCAGGGAATCCCCCAACGGGCTTGGCAGCGATTGAGGGCGAGATGAAAACAGAGTTCCGTACACATTTCGGCCAGGAGAGTAATTTCCCTGAAGGAATTTTCCGGGCCACAGAAGCCATGGAGTTCACGGTAGGCGATACGCAGGCTGATTTTGCGCCGGAATTTTCGCAAAGCATTGAGGATCTGTTTTTCGTCGCTACCGCCGGGCGGTCGGGTTGCAGCCCATTCGTTGCTCAGCGCATGGTACCTGAAACCTTCATGCAGATTTTCTTCGCTTTCCAGCCAGGGTATGTAGTGGGGATGAACCAACAGGGTTCGTTTGTATATCGGACTGAACGCGGTGAGGAATTCCAGCCGCTGCCAGGTTTCCTGCGGCCAGGAATCGAGCTTTACACCTTCGGGAAGATTAGTCGAATTCCAATGGTGTAAAAAGCTTTCTCTAAAACTGGGCAAAGCGGGGCCGGGTTACCTGTTAAGTAGTTCTTTGGCCTTGTCCAACGTGTTTTTCTCCTCTTTGGAAAGCGATCCAAACCCCTGCGAGTTTATTTTGTCCAGGATGCGATCCACTTCATTTTGCATCTCCCTACGGTTGGAGAATTTGATGCGAAAGCGGCCGGTTTTGGCTTTTTTAGTTTTTTTACTGGTAGACCACTTGGGTGGAGTCACATCCACCGAAGGTTTCCCGAAGCGGAGTTTCCCGGTCAATACGAATTTTACAAATAACCAACCACCCAGCATTCCACCCAGGTGCGCTGAATGAGCTATGGGACTTATGCGGCCATAAGGAGACAGCTCGCTGATCAGGAGACCGGCGACATCGAACAGCAACAAAACCAGGACCAGATTTTTTGGGGTGATTTTAACCGGCAAAACGAAAAACAAAAGTACCCGGATAGGCTGAGTGGGAAAGTGCATGGCATAAGTAACCAACAGACCCATAACACCGGCGGAAGCCCCCAACATCATTGAATTTCCTCCCTGCCAAAAATTCACGGCAAACCAGGCGATACCCCCCAGCAAAACGGATATCCCGTAGACGGTGAAAAATCGTTCTACCCCCAGCAGGTCTATTATGGTGCGCCCGAGCCAAAAAACCATCAGGCAATTGAAAAGAATGTGAATAAAGCTTCCGTGCAGGAAACTATAGGTTAGAAAGGCCCAGATGTAGCCTTTGATAATGGCGAAAGTTGAAAGTGAAAAGAACAGATCAAACTGCCCGGACTGAAACCAGTTTCTGCCCAGATTTTGTATGACAAACACCGCGACGATACTACCCAGCAGCCAATAGAGGAGTTTGTACGTATTGGGGCGGTATTCGGGCTCTCGCATATATGACCGGTCGTATAACATGAGATGTCAACTGGAGGGCGCCTGATTTTCGCTTAGGTGGTCCCAGGCTATTCTACAAAAAAACTACTTTCCTGCTTGGGGGAGCAAAGTGCAATCTTTTCGGCAAGTAAATTGCGCATTTGGTGAATTTATGCAACAGATTATCCTTTATATCGCTCTTGACAGTAATTTTTTATTGATAAGGGTGGCTTTTATTATGGCAGATCCAGACGCAAAATGGCCGGAAAATGTGGGAGGCAAATTTTACGTCGATGATCAGTGCATCGACTGCGATTTATGTCGAGAAACTGCTCCTGACTTCTTCATGCGCGACGATGATGGCGGTTATTCCTACGTCTTCAAACAGCCCGAAGACGAGGAGGGAATCGATGAATGTATGGAAGCGTTGGAAGGTTGCCCGGTTGAAGCCATAGGGGACGACGGTGAGGAGTGAGACCACTCAACCGGAAAGTTAAAATTTTAGGAGAACCTTTTCCAGAAGGAAGGGATGAAAAGGGCCAGTATAGCAAATAGCTCGAGACGGCCCATAACCATGAGCACGGAGAGGAAGTACTTGGAGTAATCGCGCAGGAAACCGTAGTTATCGGTCGGTCCAAATTCCCCAAATGCCGGGCCAACGTTAAATATGCAGGCCATGACCGCAGAGGAGCACCCCTCGAAGCTGATAGCGGGTTCCAGAATGGCCAGAATCGGCATGCTGAACAGCAACAACCAGCCATTGAGCACAATGTAGGTAACCACGCCTTCCCGGGATTCATTATCGAGTACGCGCCCGTTCATGTGAATGGGTTGAATAACGCGGTTGCTGTATGAACGACCCACCATGCGTAGGGCGGATTTGACCCCGACCAAAATGCGCACGACCTTAAGCCCGCATGAAGTGGACCCGGAGCACCCGCCAACTGCCATCAGACCGAGCAGAAGTACTTGAGCCGTGAGGTTCCAACTCTCAAAGTCCCGCGTAGAATACCCGGTCGTGGTCATGATGGATATGACCTGAAACAAGCTGGAGCGAATGGCGTCATGCCAATTTGAATACCCCTCATGGGTGATGAGAACAAAGGTCACCAAGCTGGCTGCCAGCAGAATAATCGCATAGTAGGCCTTCACTTCGGAATTCATCCTCACACTGTGCCAGTTTTTGTTAAACACCAGTAGCATCCACAGGAAGCTGGTTCCTCCCAGGGTCATAAATGCGATGGTCGACCATTCCAGAAGGGGGCTCTCAAAACCGGCAATGCTAGCGGACATGGTACTGAAACCTCCTGTGGCGATGGTGGTAAAAGTGTGGTTGAGAGCTTCATAAAAGCTCATGCCACCCAAAAAGTAGACCGTGGTGCAGACAGAGCTCAGAATCAGGTAAAGTAGCCACAACCGTAACACTCCGGTCTGAATGCGTGCGAAATCCAATTCCGCGGCTGTGCCGGAATATTCTCGGGTAAAAAGAATTTTCCCTCCGGCTCCGAGGAAACTGAGTACTGCCACAAAAAACACCACCACCCCCATGCCGCCGATCCACTGACTCAATGACCGCCAAAACAATAAACTGTGGGGGTAGGATTCGAGCTCGTCGAAAACAGTGGCCCCGGTTGTCGTCAGTCCGGAGGTAGATTCGAAAATAGCATCGGCCAGATCACATGAATCCAACATGATCCAATAAGGTAATGCTCCTACCAGAATGGCGGTAACCCAACCCAGGCCGATAACGGCGATCGCTTCTTTCTTAAAAAACGTTTTGTTTTTACCCCTGCCCAAGTAGAGGAACAAGCCGCCAAGTATCAAGGTTGCTACTACACAATAGCTATAGCTCGCTATGGCGGTTGCTTCATTACCCAGATCCCGGTAGATATAAGCCACGCCCATGCAAACCGTAAAAGCCAAGCACAGAATGAACTGAATCGCACCGAGCAAACGGAAAATGATGGAATAATTCACAGGCTTAGCCCGCATTTCTCACTACCGAGCGAACGCGACACCCCGCCAAATTCGTGACGAGCGAACGAAGGCCGAGTGCTGGTGCGGGCATCGAGCAGATTTGCGGGTGAAGCTGGGTCGACACTCGGGGTCATTCCTTAGCATCTCGCATGTTAATGCTAGATGCAAGGTTTGACCCCTTCCCCGCCTTTCTCAAGGCCCCACCAGTGCCGACATTTCGGAGCGCAGTAGAAAATTGGGGGGCTGTCGCGTTCGCTCGGTAGTGAGCAACTGTGTCATGAAGCAAGGTTTAATTGATGGTTTTTAATAAGGATATGAAGGTGAATGAGCATCTTCCTCATCGCAGCAACCATGGCACACTTGTAAGGTTTACCTCTGGCTCTCAATCCTTCCACATAAGATTTAATTACGGGATTATGTATGGCCGCAGTTTGGACTGCCATGTATAGGCATTTTCTGACTTTGGCTCGTCCACCTTCAATCCCGCGTTTGCCTTTGAAGTTACCGGTATCCTTGTTGTAGGGAGCTATACCAGCGAGGGCGACAATTTGATTGCGCTTGAGCTTCCCCAGTTCACTGAGGTATGCCATCAGTGTCCAGGCCGTGATGGGGCCGATTCCGCAAACCGATTGATGGATTTGGGCTTCTTCGCTGAGCTGTTGATCATTTTCAACCAGGTCTTGGATTTGAGAATCAATACCTTCGAGCTCTTTTTGTATCATTTTCATCATCCGCTCAATGGATCGTTTGATAAACTTCGAACTGTTTTGAATGCGGTTCTTCTCTCGTGCTAACTGCTCAGTGAGATGGCTTCTTCGATCCAGTAAAGCGGTTAGTTCTTGGCGAATGGGATCGGGTGGACAACCGGGTTGCAACCGTTTTTCGCGCGCAAAACCCAGGATCATCAAGGCATCGATAGGATCTGTCTTGGCTTTGATGCCTTCACTGCGCGCGTAGTTGCGGATGCGACCTGGATTGACCCGAACCACCGCTATTTGCTTTTGATGGAGGTAATCCATCATATCGCGTTCGTATCCACCGCTTGCTTCACAAACCACCAGGGGTTGCTGCTGGTGGCCAGCAAGCTTAACCAACGCCTTAAACCCCGTTGGGTTATTGCTTAAGCTGTAGCGGTGCTGTTGAGTTCTTACTTCCAAATCAGATTTGGAGAGGTCTATGGCTATATAATCGTATTTTTTATTTTCCATGGCTTATATCGGTCTTGTAGAGGTGAGCTCACCTGCCGTAGCATGGGGCTCTAACAACTGTTTGATATTAAGCCAGGATACTTCGGAGGATCGCCGCTCACTAATGAACTCAGCGTAAGCAGGTTCGAGACATGCGTTGATCTCATCCGAAGTCCCTGCGAAGTGTTTGAAAGCACTTCGCAGGGGGTTCCTGGCACCTTCAACTTTAACGATTAATGCCATCAAAGGCTTTTTCGAGCACTTTCTCCGACGAGTTGTTTGGGCCCATTCTCGAAAGTGCTCAAAAGCCGGTAAAATCATAACGGAAAGACCTACAAGACATGCGGGTTAGGGAACGAATGGCTTTCTCAAAATTCCTTCTCAGATGAACAAAGACAGGACCGCTTTCTGGTGTTGGTCGGGCACGATAGCGACGATGCGGTCGTTTGCGATAATAGTGTCGCGCGCGCCGGGGACTTTGGCATCGAATTTGTGCAGCAATGCAACGATAATTGTATTACCTGGAAGTCGAATATCTTTGATCGGTCTGCCCACGCAGGCGCTGTCCGGGTTGACCCGAATTTCAATGATTTTACCCTTTCCTCCGGGAGCCGGGGCCAGTTCAACCCAGGAGGTTTCGTTGACCGTCCGCAACACTTCGTTGGCGGTTGCCACCCGCGGAGACACAGCCAGTTCTATGCCCAGCACCAGACGAAACTTGTTGATGATTTCCGAATAATCTGAACGGCTTATATGCAGTAGCAGGTGCTTGGTTCCCAACTGCGCGGTTTGCAGGCAGGTCATGACGTTATCCTCATCCTCTTTGGTGGCCGCTACAAAATAATCGGCGCGCCCGATACGCTCCTCTTCCAGGACTCTTAGTGAGGTGGCATCGCCGTGGACCACCGTAATATGGGGAAAACGTTCCGCCAGGTCCTGGCAGATTTTCCGGTCGGGTTCGATCAGGCGAATGTGGAATCGTGGATTGGCAAGCATGCGGATCAGTGCAATGTTGGTCTCACTGCCACCATAAAGCGCCACAAAAACGGACTTGGCCTTAAGCTTGGGAGAAAATTTTCCCTTAATTTTGGATATGGACTGCGGGTTGCCAAACACAGTTAAGGTATCGCCTAGCTCGATCACGGTTTCAGCCCCCGGCACGAAGGAGGACTCCCCCCGGTCAATCAAACCGATCCGCACCCCTGTCTCTTCTCCCAGCCTCAACTGCATCAGGTTGCGACCGATCGCCTTTGCATTGGCCGTTACTTGAATCTGCTGCACCTCGATCTTGCCACGGGCGAAATATTCCACCGCCACCCGTCCAGGATTTCGAATAACCTTGGCCAATTCCACTGCGGCAAGCGCTTCGGGATTCACCAGCACGTCGATTCCGAAATGAAGCTGGTAATTGAATATGCTATGATCGATGTAAGTCTCCTCATGAATGCGGGCGATCGTGGTTTCAGCCCCCATTTTTTTGGCGATGGAACAGGAGACCAGGTTCACCTGGTCGTCGCTAGTCATGGCTAGAAAGTACCTGCATTCGCCCGCCTTGGCCCGATTTAAGACTTGCGCCGAACTACCTTTGCCTCGCAAAACGCGCACATTTTGCTCCTCGTCAATTTTGGCGGCCCTCTGGCTGTCATGATCGATGACGGTGACATCGTGGGCATGGTTGCTCAAAACTTCCGACAGGTAGCTTCCCACCTCTCCGGCGCCTATAATCACTATTTTCATAGGTTTTCAGGACATATTGGAGTGGAGCAATTGAAACGAAATCCAACTCCACCAATGATTGAGGAGGAAGAATAAACGTAACAACTCAGGTCTCCATAGCCTCGATCATCGGACAGTATGAGAATGAAATTGGGCTTTGCTTCAAGGATAAAGGATGAAGGCAGAAGGATAATAAGAAGAAACGAGAAAATTTTCATGGGATGGTGATTGAGAGCACTGTAGGAGGGGGTTTATCCCCCGATCTTCCAAATGGCTTCACCGCAATCGGGGGATAAACCCCCTCCTACAGTTTCGTAATAGGTTATCAATAAAACATCCATGCGGACGATTGTTTAAGATACCTGAGTAGTTACGAACAAACAGCCTTTTTCAAGCGATGGGAAGCCCGTTTTTGTCACACTACCCCAGGGACCAAACATTAAAACTTGCTCGATGCAGGGCTGTGACAAGGATTCCCAAATGCCTGAACCGATTGTAGTCAAGGTCATCATCCTGAGCATGTTCGAGCCCACCAGCCGCCTGCCCGGAGAACAGAAACTGTTCGCGGACCGGTTAAATTTGACCCAAACCTACTCAATCGCCGGCACCAATTGCCCGCTCCTTCTCAACAGTGCCGATGTGGGATCGATGGTCGTCGGTATCGGAGCCACCAAGCCGGCCATCAGCTTGATGAGCCTGGGATTCGATCCGCGGTTCGATTTGCGCAATACATATTTTCTCATCGCTGGAATCGCCGGGATCGATCCTAAAATGGGCTCTCTGGGTTCGGTGGTTTGGTCGAAATATGTGGTTGATGGCGACCTGGCTTTCGATATCGATGCCCGGGAAATGCCCGAAGACTGGCCCACGGGAATTTTCCCGCTCGGATCGAACCGCCCCTATGAAATGCCTTACCGGAGCGATGACGGTGTATTTTTGAGGGATGAAGTAGTGAAGTTGAATTCCGGGATATTTGAATGGGGTTATGATCTCACCCGCAACGTCCCCTTGGTGGATACACCGGAAATGAAAATGAACCGGGAGGAATACGTGAACTACCAACAGGCCAGGGCTAAGCCCTTTGTCCTGCGTGGCGAAGTTTTGGCGGCGCAACGATTCTGGCATGGTGAACGGCATACCGATTGGGCCCGCCGTTGGGTCGACTTGTGGACGCAAGGTGCAGGAACGTTTGCCGCGACCAATATGGACGATATGGGCAATCTACGCGCGTTGAAAGCCTTAGCTGAAATTGGCAAGGTGGATTTCAATCGGGTTATGTTGATGCGTTCAGCCAGCAATTATTGTATGCAACCTCCCTGCAGAACCGCAGCGGAAAATATGATTGCGGAGGGATCCGAAGAGGATCGTTACCCGGCCTACCTTCCCAGCTTGGAAAACCTTTACCGGGCAGGCTCTCGGGTGGTAGAGACACTGGTCGATGAATGGGAAGTCAGAGAATACAAGGTTCCCGGTTTTTAGTCTTGGAAGCATCGCAAATGCTTTTCTAGGGTTACGATTTAACCTGTAACTTTCCTTATGGCAGAAGCAGAAATTCCCAAAGTTGGCATAGTAATGGGCAGTATATCGGACTGGCCCGTGTTTCAGCGCTCCGCTCAAGTACTGGATGAGCTGGGGGTTGCTTACGAAAAACGGGTTTTGAGCGCCCACCGCACACCCAGGCAATTGGAGGCCTGGATTGGCCAATGCGAAAAAAACGGGGTGCAAGTATTTATAGCGGCTGCGGGAGGGGCGGCTCACCTGGCAGGGGTGGTGGCATCTTTGACCCTTCTCCCGGTTTTGGCCGTTCCCATGGAGTCTAATCTGAGTGGTTTGGATTCACTGCTGGCGATGGTGCAGATGCCAGGAGGAATTCCGGTGCCGACGCTGGGCATCGGTAAAGCCGGTTCCACCAACGCTGGATTAGCGGCTGCGGCGATCCTGGCTCTTCAGGACCCGGCCGTAAAGCAGGCCTTGATTCAGTTCCGCAAAAACCAGGCCGATAAGGTGCTCGCTACAGAATTTCCGCAGAAGGGGTCAAACGCAAAACATTAACATTTTGCTCGATTTAGCATCGCGCTTATTCGATTCGGACGGCCCATGGGAAGTGGCAATAACCATCCGCGCGACCGGGCTACCCTCTTATTCATTCAGCGGCGAATTCAGCCGCTGAATGAACCCGCTTCACGGCCAAAGAGCGCGGGAAAGGGGGTCAGGCATTGATTTTCAACATGAGGACATGTCAAAAATCAACGACTGACCCCGACGGCGCCGTCGGGTTTGCGAGCCGAACCTATCCACTAACATAAGCGCGGAGCTAACGGAGAGCGGGTTTTCCAACCCGCTTTATGGAGGCAATAGCGAAAAGGAATGTCTTTGTGGAAAAAGAAGTGAAATTTCGTCCTAACCCCCCTTAACTAAGCAGCGCTATTTGCGTTTGACCCCTTCTGTCTTTCTAGAAGCGCTTCTTGATGGTTGCTTCCAAGCGGAAGGGCATTCTGGTAACTATGGAGCCGTTGCCGTATCCGGAGTTGTTTACGTCCCAATTCTCCTCGTCAGAAATGTTGAAGGCGGTGATTTTGAACTCCCAGTCTTCATATTCATAAAAAGCGCTCATGTCGATCTCATGCTGGAAGGGTAGGGTAACCGTATTGGCGGTTAAATCGAAGGAGTTTGCGAACGGAATGAACCCATCGGTCAAATCCGGCACTGAAATATCGAATCCCTCATAACCCGAATTCAATTCACCCCAACCTAAGAAATTGGCCATGAGACCGAATCCATTTTCCCATTTGTACTGAAACAAGGCGTTGATCAGTTTATCTGGAACGCCGGGAGCTTTTACCAGCGCCCCGTCTGGCGCGCCTTGAAAAACTGGAGAGATATAAAGTCCACCGGTTTCTGCAAGGGCACGGTCGATTGTGTAAGAGCTTGCGAAAAACCCTCCGGTTCTTTCCGCATCGATCAGGCTGAAGCCAAAGGTCATGAAAAGTTTACGATTGGGTTGGTAGTTGAACTCGATCTCATATGCGTCAATAAACACATCGTCTACGGATCCATCCTGGTTGCGCTCCGTAAATTTACGGTCTACTAAAGCCGCTCCGATGAAGAGTTTGCCGTCCAACAGCGACCACTTGGCGCCGAGTTCATTCAAAACACTGGCTTGGGAATCACCAAATTGTTCTATCACCGGGCGGCCACCTGTTTCGACCGGATAGGTTTCGCTGTAGTTGATAGTAAAATACAAGGAGGTATTTTCATTCACTTTCAAAAGGGGACTTATATTGTAGTTCACCAGGCTGAGTCTTTCCTTCATAACAAATCCACTTTCAATTTGGTTAGCGGCAATCTCGCCATCTCCATTGAAGTCGAAGGTATCGTTGGAGCCCAGAACCGGATGCTTCACCTCGGCCTTCAAGAAGTCGACTGTGGCGCCCATCAGCAAACTGAAGTAATCATTAAATACCATGTCTCCTTGAATGAACGGGCCGATATTCGTCGTTATGGTATCTCCTCCCGTGAGGGTGGGAATGTCGGCGAATACATCCGGACCGATATACCAATGTTTGAGCACGCCGCGTGGTTCTTTGTCGAACACGTAAGGAGCGCCTGCAAAGCCCTGATCGGGTACACGGCGGAGGTTGGGGTCCCGGGCCATATCCCAAAAGTTAACCGGCTCGTTAAAGAAATGGTTCACCGCCCAGATATCGTCGTAACGAAAACGGACCCCCATATTGATGTTGAAGCTCCCGTCTCCCGCGAAATCTTCACCTGATATGCGAAGTTCTGTGCGATTCTCCAAAAGGATGTTGTCCTTCATGTATTCGGAATAGTGGTAGGAACTAAAGGTCTCGCGGTCCTTATAACTGAAGGCCGTTTTGTTAACCAGAATGACATTATCCTGGAGGTCCCAGGTTTGGTCTATGCCACCGAAGATGTATTTTCCCCGGGAATCATCTCCTGGGGCAGCCAGTTTCCAGCGGCGATTGACTGGGATAGTATTGGAAGCGACGGGAATAATGGTAGCGAATCCGGGGTCTCCAAATTGACTGGCAAAATCTACACCGGCTCTACCTCCGCCGAACATGTTGTTGCCGTTGCCCAGGATGTTTTTCACGTAGTTGGCATACTCGGCGTCCGTTTGACGATTGGGAATATACTCGCCCCGGTCTACCAGGTCTTGGGTGACGCGATTGATACCCCAGTTCTCCGTATAATTGGCGAAGAAAAATTCAATATTTGCTTCGATGGTGTAGGTTTCACTGGGCTTGTGGGTGAGCGCAAAATAAATGGCGTGTGAGTTTTGTTTCCAGAACTGCCAGTATCCGTCCCAATCCTTGCCTTCATAAGAAACACGCCAGGCGGTTTTGCCCTCATTGAATGGAGCGCCGTAGTCCAGGTTCCAGGTATATTGGTTGAAATCACCTACGCTGAATGCGACTTCACCATGCGGCCCATCGAAAAATGGTTTTTTGGTGATGAGGTCGGCATAACCTCCCAGGTAGTTGGTTGTTCCATAAACTACCCCGGCCGGTCCTTTCACAATGTTGACCGATTCAACCGCGTTGAAGTTTATGGGTAGGCCGTTGCCATTGACCGATCCGCCCCGGCGCATGCCGTTGACAAACAAGTCTGCTTCCTGCCCCCGCAAATTTGGCGTGGTTGGCGCGCCAAAATTGGTCCTGGTGTAAGAGCTGGAGGTTAGCTTGGAAAAATCCCGGACGTCTTTAATAGCAATCGCGTCCAGTTGTTCGCGTGAAATGATCGTCACATTGCGCGGCGTATCCAAAATACTTCGATTGGTTCCGTATACGGAATTGAACGGACGGGAGGTGGGCATGATGTTCTCCTCGATGGGAATTTCCTCGATGGCCAGCCTCTCCAATTCGTAGATTTCCAGCTTTTCATCTTCCAGCTCCTGGGCGAGCAAAGCCACCGAGGCGCAGAAAATTGCAATGATCACGGTGAGAGTTAGTTTCCAATAGGATCGTTGATTCATGTTTCTAGAAGCTTTCAATAGTTTAATGGCGATTTTGAGTGCAGAAACCGTATCGAAGACGCGAAGTTTTGGCGATCTAAATTTTGAAGATTTACACTGCTTTTAAAAGGACTTTCGAGGGGGTCACACCGTAAATCCCGCATTGGCATGCAGGATTGCAAGGAATGACCCCGACATCGCAAATGCTTCGGAAATCCTTGGAAACGCGCTTAACTTAGGACAGTTCAGGTTTTACCTCAAATATCCTGGCGATTTGGATGACTATTTTTTCGGGTTTGTATGATTTCAGCCAATTTGTCTACTACCTCTTGCAGAGACAAACAGGTAGTATCGACCTGGATTGCCCCTTCCGGACAGGTTAGAGGGGCGGTTTTACGCTGTTTGTCGAGCCTATCGCGCTTTTGAATACTGTCTACCTGCCCCTCGCGCTGGCGGCGTCTTGCCCTTTCCGCTGTATCGGCTAACAGAAAAAACCGAAAATCAGCCTCGGGAAAGATGACTGAGCCGACGTCCCGACCCTCCATAATCAACCCTTGAAACTTATTTTTGCGCGCGACATCGACATAAGATCGCTGATAGGGCAGTAGAAATTTCCGGACTTCCGGAATGGCGGCAATATGGGAAACCGCATCGTTGACCGGTTGGGATCGAATTTCCTCTCCGGAAATGCGGTTTTCAAGGGTAATAAATGCTTCGTTCCCTTCGATGCGCACTCCGACGGGGATCCGGTTCAGGTAAACTTGAATTTCGTTTACCTGGTGGAGAGAAATCCCTTGTCGCAGAATGGCCCAGGTTAAGGATCGGTAGTGGGACCCGGAATTTACATAGAGCAACCGAAACCGGGCGCTAAGGATTTTCGAGGTGGACGATTTACCCGAAGCCGCCCCTCCATCCACTGCCACAATGAAAAAATTTTCTCCATTCATGGGGATCGATTGTTCCGGAGGTCCTCGAGAACCTTAAAGAACTGTGGAAAAGTTTTGGCGCAGCATGCGGGATTGCGGATCTTCATCCAGGGTGAACCGTCGGCATACAAATTGAAGCATCCCAGGATTGCGAAGCTCATGGCCATACGGTGATCTAGGTGGGTGTCAACTTCGGCGGGAACAATTAAGCCGGGATGAATTTTAATATAGTCCTCACCGGATTCAACTCGCTGTCCCAGTTTGGTCAGCTCGGTTCCCACGGCGGCGATGCGGTCCGTTTCCTGGTGGCGGGTATGAGCGATGCCCTCAATGAGGGTATCCCCTTTCAGCAGAGGGGTAATGGCAGCCAAGGTGAGAAAAGTATCCGACATGGCCCAAAAATTTTTGTGTATGCCGATACCCGGTAATCGTCTAATGGGCAGAGACCCAGTTGTGCCGATTTCGGAGTTCGTAACCTCCATTCCCACTTCCCGCATCACTTCGGTGTAGGCGAAGTCCCCTTGCAGGCCACCAAAATGGAGTCCTTTGATAGTGATGCTTCCACCTACCACCAGTGGGAGGGTTAAATAATAGGAAGCGGCCGACGCGTCCGGCTCTACCGCGAAGGTATCCGGAAGAGAATACTTTATGCCGGCCTTCACTTTTATCAACACGCGGTTATTGCCAAGTTTCTCTACATCTTGGGGGGGTTGCCCGAATCGATACATTAATTTCTGGGTCATTGCCACAAACGGCTTCTTTTCCGCTCCTCCGGTAATCTCGATTTCGAGATCCTCATCGGCCAATGGAGATACCAGTAGCAATGCCGAGAGCAACTGAGAGCTAGCCGAAGCTTCCAGGGAAATGCATCCACCTTTCAAGCCCGATGGCCGAAGCGTGAGAGGCAGAAATCCTTTACGCGATTCGATTTTACAGCCTTGCTCCAGCAAAGCATCCAATAAGCCCTTCATGGGCCGTTTTCGCATTTGTTCGGTTCCGTCGATCTTGAATTCACCACTATTCCGCGTTGCGCAAAGAGCGGTGATGAAGCGAGCAGCGGTTCCGGCAAGACCCACGTAAAGTTCTGCCTGGCTCGAATTTATGAAGCCACCCCTTCCCCGGACCCGCATGATTTTTTCGGCTTCGTTAGTTTCCACAGAAATCCCCAAGCTTCGAAGACATTCAACCATGAGGCGTGAATCATCGCTGAATAATGCCCCGGTTAATGTAACGGTTTTGTCGGACAGAGCGGCAAGAATCAGCATCCGGTTGGTTATGCTTTTGGAACCGGGTAACTCAACACTTCCGCTGACCGGGGTTGTAAACGGATTTATGGGAAGCAGATCCGGCAAATGGACGTAGTTGCTCATCGTCTCAACCGGAGAGGCGATCCCGAAACGTTTTACCTTTCTTCAGGATTCTGACGATTTCAAGCATATCGCCGTTGGTTAAAGCTGCGTTGAGCTGTTGCAGTTCCTCCTGATAGAGGGAAAGCGCCCGCTTTATTTCTTCAGAGTTGGTTGTAATTATCGATTTCCATATTGCTGGGTCGCCCGATGCGATGCGCGTGGCATCCTCTAAGCCCGAACTGGAAAGTTTGGCCCAACTTGCGTCCTTACTACTGAGAAAAGCACAAAGACTGGCTGCCAGGAGATGGGGCAGGTGGCTAATGTGAGCCACGATTTCGTCATGTTCTTCCGGCGATACAATGGTGGTAACAGCTCCCAAAGCTCTCCAGAATCGCACTATTTTATCTACCACCCCACCGTCCGAGTCTTCGGTGGGGGTGACTATACAGGGGCGGTTTTGGAATAAATCAGCTTGGGCATGTTCCATCCCCGTTTTCTCTGAACCCGCCATGGGGTGCGAGCCGATAAAAGGGTCAAGTGAATTGTGGCCGGTGGCTGTCTGATGGCATACCACGCTTTTTGTACTGCCCGTATCGGTGACAATAGCTCCGCGTTTGAGAGAGGGCAGGATGGTCCGGTAAAGAGGGACTATATTTTCAACCGGGGAACAGATGACGATGAGGTCGCAGTTTTCGGCCGCTTCTTCGGGCGTGGCATAAACGGCGTCGCACCAAGTTTGTTGGTTCGCCTTGGCTCGGGTAGTTGATCTCCGTGACCAAACGGAAACACTTTGGGCCACACCGTATTGCTTGCAGGCCATTCCCACGGAAGCGCCGATCAATCCGGAAGCCAGAATACACACGCGGGAAAGTGGCAGGTAGCCGGTAAAATCTGTAGGATCGTTTTCCGTCACTGGATTTGCTTCGAAGTTTGGTAAAGGTTGGAACTCACGGGCGGGTGAGCAAATTAAAAATGCACTGGCTAAGGTGTCATTTCTTGGTTCCGAGGCCACAGGCCGACACCCCGCTATCCTGCACGCCAATGCGGGATTTAAGGCGTGGCCCCCTCGCTAGCCCGCATTTCTCAGAAAATTCGTAGCGAGCGAACGGATATCGAGTGCTGGTGTGGGTTTCGAGCAGATTCGTGGGTGAAGCTGGGTCGACACCCCGCAAAGTCGCGAATCCAACGAAGTCCGCACCAGTGCCGGTATTCCGGAGCGCAGTAGAAGATTGGGGGGCTGTCGCATTCGCTCGGTAGTGAGAAATGCGGGCTAGTGTGGTGTCCCAGAAATTCCTTATAAAAATACCGCAGCGATTTTTCTGCCTCATCAAGGCGGCGTAGGTCGCTTGGGCCTGAAGGCCCTGGCGACCTGCGCTAGAGCCTATCCCAGAAACCGGGATTTGAAACTTCATTTCGAACCATCGTAGGAGCGGCTTTACGCCGCGATCCCACGAATCAGCCTCGAAGCAATCGCGGCGTAAAGCCGCTCCTACAACTTAAAACCATTACAAAAGCATCCTTGCCGAGCCATTCATGGTACGCTCGTATTTTTCAAGTTATTTCTGGGACACCACACTGTTGTCAAACCCCTTGGCAATAGCCGATAATCCGACAAAATAAAGCCAAACCGCTCCAGTTAACAGTAGGTGGGTTAGGAAAATTAGTGTAGGGTAAATTTATGTCCGCTGGTAGCAGCTTTTCCAGTGAAGATTTTCCGCGCAGCATCGTCGGGTTGTTTGTGCTTGTACTCTTGCTGGGAGGTTTATTCCTGGGTGGCATGGTATATTTGTGGATTGTCGGTCCGGACGAGCTGCCAAGTACCCAAAACTGGGAGGTCGATGAAGTTACCGTTATTAAGTGGATGGAGTCGAGTGTCCGGGCGGAACAGGCATTTGAGCTGGCCTGGCAAAAAAATCCTGACGATCCCAATGTCTTTGTAGAACTGGAACGGGCGATCGATATTCAGGCCAAATTGCGGGCGCTGGACTCGGACAACTCCTTTGGGTCGGCCAGCCGCTACGAAAAACTAATCGACCGATTCGACCAAACCAAGGGTAAATCCATGCACCTAAAGGCGCGGGCCTTGAGTAGTGAGGCGTCGCGGCTAGTTAACGAAGGAAATTCGTTTCTTGCCATCGAATTGTTGGAGGAGGCTCTAGCAGCGCAGGAGTGGATAAACCAGCATCTATACACTAGTAATCTGGTGGACGTCGGTGAAGTTTCACGTATTCGACAAATGTTGGGGATTTTGAAATCGGAGGAGACGGCTAAAAAAATCGATTTGCTGGCGGCGGCGGGGGAGGAAGCTTTTGAACGGCGCCACTGGGATAATGCGGAGGAACATTGGAGCCAGGCGCTGGCCCTCCAGGAATCCATCAACTTTCATACGCCCGAGAGCCGGCATGCGAGATGGAGGTTGGTGCAGGAAATAAAGAAAAATCTCCAACGTATCGAAGCAGCCAGGTTGAATGACCAAATAGAAAGCCTGTTGGATGCCGGAGGAGGAGGCGAGTCGGTCGACGTGCTCGAACGTGCATTCAACCTTCAGGTGTCGGTCAATGAGCGATTTCCATCGACCGAATTCAACCGGCCCGATCGCCTGGAAGATTTGCGCAAGCGTAAGTTGATCGGTCAAAGTTCTGGCCAGGCGGCTTCGATTTCCCAGCAGACGAGGACTCTAGATGGTTACCTGCGGGCCGGGGAATGGGACATGGCAACTAGCTCGCTTTTGGAGCTTGAAGGATTGGTCCAATCCTTCCAAACCAGTTTCCCGGCGTCCCTGCTGCAGGACTCGGTTCTGCCCGAGCGCATTCAGTGGCTGTTACAAAGGCAGGCTGAAATTCCCGGTCTGGTTGCAGAAGTGCAGAACAGATTGGTAAATCATCCCCGCATCCCTGGACTGCGCGTGTTTGCAAGCGAAGTGGATCAGGCTCTGTTTGATCGGGTAATGGGCAAAAATCCGAGCCGGTGGGAAGGAGATGACTTACCCGTGGATTCGGTCGCCTTTGACCTAGCCAAGGTTTTTTGTGATCGGCTAAGCTGGATGATGGGCCAGCCGGTAAAACTGCCCTATGTTCAATGGCTGCTGATCGCCGAGCTTCAACCCGGTCAAAAAGAGGATTTGTGGCTTTCCCATTCCACTCAATTTCGAAGTCGCCCGGTCGGAAGTTCGCGGCCTGTCGGAGGCCTGTTTGATTTATACGGAAATATTGAGGAATGGGTGTTGGATTTGGACCAAGGGGAAAGAGTAGGGTTGTTTGGTGGCAGCGGGACAGATAAATTCGACACCGTTATACGGGAACCTGCTCGCTGGGTGGCTCCCAATTATAGATCGCGATGGGCTGGTTTTCGCTTTTGCGTTTTGTCTCCCGAATTTTATATAAATGACCGTTAATGATTAAAAATCCCGAAAAAGTAACGGAGGAAGTTTGCAAAAAGGCGGAGCGGACAATTTGGCTAATCTATATCCTGGCGTTCGTAATGATCGCCCTGCCGGTCATCTTTTATTTCATCCTCAATCCCCAATAAAAATCTCCTTCGGTTCGTGAAGGGCAAGCAGGCCGAAAATGCGGCTATCTTGCCCCGTTCAGATCTCCAGTAAGCGAATAACATGGAATGGCTGAAATTACGTAAAACCAAAATCCTTCTTTTAGGTTTCCTTTTGGCGGTGCTTGGGGTTGCCGCCTTTGCCGGGTGGGGAGGCTTGAGTTTTCATGAAATCAAAACCTGGATTTCCGGTTGGGTGGATGAAATCCAATCCTGGCCGGCTTACCTTTTCTTTCTAGCCACAGCCCTTCTGCCCCTGGTGGGATTTCCCATATCACCTTTGTTCATCGTCGCCAGTATCCGGTTTGGCGTTGCCTGGGGAATTCCGTTTTCGTTCACTGCTATTGCGGTCAACCTGGTTTTGGCTTATTGGGTATCCGCTAAGGTTCTACATGGATTTATTGAAAGACTGTTGGGCCGGTGGAATTATTCCATACCGAGAATCAAACGGGAAAATGCGTCGAAATGGATCGTGGCGGTTCGCCTCTCCGGCGCCCCATTGGCGGTCCAGAATTACATACTAGGATTTGCTCGTACCCCGTTCTGGCCCTACGTCATTTATTCGTTGGCAACACAATCCTTTTTTGTCGTTGGATTCGTTGTGTTCGGCGAGTCTTTCGTCTCGGGAAAGGTCGGAACGGCCTTGATTGGACTGGCCGTATTGGTCGTCGCTTTTATCGTCATATCTTTGCTGCGTAAACGTTATGCCCAACCCAAGACAAGACTTGTTGATACCCCCGGCGGATGAGATCAAATCCGTCTCTGAACTTACCCAGCAGGTAAAGTATCTTTTGGAAACTGGGATCGGCGGGGTCTGGATCCGCGGTGAAATATCCAATCTCAGGAGGCAACAAAGCGGGCACATCTATTTTTCGCTCAAAGATGCCGGCAGTCAGGTATCGGCGGTGTTGTTCAGAAATGATGCGCTGAAGCAAACTCTTGACCTGGAGAACGGGCTTCAGGTCATTGTATTTGGTCAGATAAGTGTTTACGAGCCTCGGGGCAATTACCAGTTGATCATTCGCATGGTTGTGCTCGATGGCCTGGGGAGGCTCCAACGGGAATTCGAACGCCTAAAGCTCAAATTGCAGGAAAAAGGCCTGTTCGATAAGGAAAGGAAAAAGGAGATACCACCGCTCCCTCGAGCCGTCGGAATAATAACTTCACCAACCGGTGCGGCGGTGCAGGATTTTATTCGGATCTTGAAACGACGCGGTTGGGTTGGCCAGGTGCTGGTTCTACCTGCCAAGGTGCAGGGAACCGGGTCGGCGGAGGAAATCGTGGCCATGATCGAGCTTGCTCAAAAATTGTCCGGGCTCGAATTGCTGGTCATTGGCCGCGGCGGGGGTAGCATGGAGGACCTGTGGAGTTTCAACGATGAGAAAGTCGTCCTCGCCATTGCAGAATCTGAGATCCCGGTCATTTCTGCCGTGGGTCATGAAGTGGATTTTACCCTTTCGGACTTTGTGGCCGACTTCCGTGCCGAGACTCCTTCGGCCGCCGCCGAAACTATTTCCAATCAATACCATGTAGTTCGCGACCGTTACGATGTGGCCCGCCTCAACCTGGCCTCCTGGGTGTCGGATGGGCTTAATTCGCGGCAGGAAAACCTCCATGGCTTGCAGCGCAGGCTTCAACTTTTGTCTCCACTCGACAGAATTGAACAGGGTTACCTGCGAATGGACGACCTGGAAATTCGCCTCAATGGTACCGTTGAAACGGGAGTGTTGGAGAAGCGACATCAGTTGTCTGAAGTTTCCCATAAAATTCAGAAAATGGATCCGAGCCCCAAAATCCAGCATGCCAGATTAACCGCACATACCATGGCTCATCGGTTGAAAAATCTATTGACGGTCGGTTTAGTGCAGAAAAAATCGAGTGTCCAACGTGCCCAGTCGCTTTTGGCATCCCTCAGTCCCAAATCTGTTCTCAACCGCGGATTCGCCATTATCAGAGACGATATTGGAAGGCCGATTGTTTCGAAAAAATCCATTCAGCCCGGAGACATCGTATCAGCCGAGTTTAAGGATGGTGAGGTGAGGTTGAAGGGGGACTAACCTGGCAAGTCGAACGAGGCCAAGTGAGGTGGGGTGATTCCTTGCTACCGAGGCCGTAGGCCGACACCCCGCCATCTTGACGAAGCTTGTGGAGTCAACTGATGGCTTCGCGTGTCGCCTTCGGCTCGCGACAAGGTTTGACCCGAATGGTCCTTAGTTAAGCGGGGATATTGCGGGGATAAAGCGCGGGAAAGGGGGTCGGGCATTAATTTTCAACATGGGGACATGTCAAAAATCAACGACTGACCCCAACGGAGCCGTCGGGTTTGCGAGCCGAACCTATCCACCAACATAGGCGCGGAGCTAACGGAGAGCGGGTTTTCCAACCCGCTTTATGGAGGCAATGGCGAAAAGGAATGTTGTTGCGGAAAAAGAAGTGAAATTTCGTCCTAAACCCCCTTAACTAAGCAGTGGCATTCGGATTCTGGGGTAGGCTCAAGAGTAATGGTTTTAAGTTGTAGGAGCGGCTTTATGCCGCGATTGCTTCGAGGCTGTTTCGTGGGATCGCGGCATAAAGCCGCTCCTACGATGGGATCGCGGCATAAAGCCGCTCCTGCGATGGGATCGCGGCATAAAGCCGCTCCTACGATGGGATCGCGGCATAAAGCCGCTCCTACGATGGGATCGCGGCATAAAGCCGCTCCTACAATGGGATCGCGGCATAAAGCCGCTCCTACGATGGGATCGCGGCATAAAGCCGCTCCTACGATGGGATCGCGGCGTAAAGCCGCTCCTACGATGGGATCGCGGCATAAAGCCGCTCCTACGATGGGATCGCGGCATAAAGCCGCTCCTACGATGGGATCGCGGCATAAAGCCGCTCCTACGATGGGATCGCGGCATAAAGCCGCTCCTACGATGGGATCGCGGCATAAAGCCGCTCCTACAATGGGATCGCGGCATAAAGCCGCTCCTACGATGGTTCGAAATGAAGTTTCAAATCCCGGTTTCTGGGATAGGCTCTATCTTAGTTCCTCGGCATCTCAGAATCTCAGAATCTCAGAATCTCAGAATCTCAGAATCTCTCTGCGACCCGTTTCCCCCCTAAAGCTCGGGAAATTGGGTCCACTTTTCATTGCCCTTGGAGGATTTTACGACCGTCTCAATGAAGGCCATTCCATAGACGCCATCATCTACAGTGGGAAAGTCGTAATCGCCCCGGGGTTTTTTGCCGCTCACTTCATCGGAAATGGCTTCCGCCGCCGCCAGGTACACGTTGGCAAAAGCTTCGATAAATCCCTCGGGATGGGCAAATGGAGTTCTGGAATTACTCTGTGCGGCTTTGCCGAGATAAGTGTTGCCACGCCGGTATACCTGGCGCGGTTTATCGGCGTACTTCACGAGGAGGTCATTCGGTTCCTCCTGGTGCCATTCAAGCGAGGCTTTGGTGCCGTAGATCCGGATATTCAAATTGTTTTCATCCCCATTGGATATCTGTGAGGCGTATAGTATGCCTCTGGCGCCTCCCTTGTAACGAATCAGCACGTTGCCGTCATCGTCCAATTCGCGCCCTGGAATGAAGGTGGTCAATTCGGCGCAGAGTTCTTCAATCTCCAGCCCGGTAATATAGCGTCCCAGGTTTTCGGCGTGAGTGCCAATGTCTCCCATGCAATTGGAAGCGCCGGATATCGAGGGATCGGTCCTCCAGGAATTGATCTGGGTGGGTCCCTCCCGATCGACGTCTCCAACCGCATAACCCTGCGGGTATTCTGCAACGATTTTCAGGATGCGGCCCAGCTTTCCTGTTTTGATCATCTGGCGGGCTTCTTTTACCATGGGATAGCCGGTGTAATTATGGGTGAGGGCGAAAACTTTCCCCGTTTCTTGCACCAATTCGCGCAGGGCCAAGGCTTCCTTCAAGTTAAAAGCAAGCGGCTTATCACAAATTACGTTGATGCCGTTTTCGAGGAAGCATTTTGCCACTGGGTAGTGCATGTTATTGCGAACCACGATGCTGACGAAATCTATCCGATCTTCCGCCGAAAGCGCCGCCTCGGCCTTGGCCATCTCCTGATAGGAGGTATAAACGCGGCCGGGATTCAAAAATAAATCTTCGCCGGAAAGCTTCGAAGTTTTGGCATCGGATGAAAAACAACCGGCCACAAGTTCGATTTTGCCATCCAGGTTGGCTGCCATGCGGTGGACGCCTCCGATAAAAGCTCCGCGGCCTCCGCCCACCATTCCCATTCTCAGTTTTCTATTCATACTATTTATTTCCTTAGGCCGGATGTCTCACTTCCGAGTTAGAGTGGTTAACAGGCTACCGGTTTCCCGGTCGATGCGGACTCATAAATTGCATCGATAATTTTCATCAGTGAAATTGCTTGATTTGGGGTGTTCAGGGGTTCCTCCACGCCTTCTATGCTAAGGATAAAATTTTCGGCCGACCGCGAACGTCCCATATCCTCGCAGGCGTCCACGATGACTTTCCGGTTGACCGAGTTGCCACCCTCCTGCACGTAGAGCTCGCAACTGTCGATGCAGGTTTCATCCAGGCCATCAATACCAAACAGGCGTTCAATTTTTCCACCGGCGCCCGAACCCTGGAAAACCACCGAGACTTCTTCGCGTTTCACCAGCTCGGCCCAGGAAACCTGGAGACTGAGCGCCTGACCACTCCTAAATGTAACGAACCCGTGAGCTGCGCTTTCCACGTCGGTCCTTCCATCGTCATTATCCGGCAATCCCCAGGGACCCTTAAAGTTTTTATCGGTAATAAAGTCTTGGAAGGTTTGGCCGAGGACGTATGCGGGGTCCGGGTATCCCATGAAAAACAGGGCCAAATCGACCATGTGCAGCAGATCAATCAGAGGGCCGCCTCCGGCCAGGTGCTTGGTGGTAAACCAGCCGCCAAAGCCGGGTATGCCCGTCCGGCGAATCCACTTGGCCTGGGCCGAATTAATTTTGCCCACGGTGCCGTTGGCAATGTATTCCATCATTGCGTAGGATTCCGGGCGGGCCCGGTTGTTAAAGTTAAACATGAGGATTTTACCGGCCCGATCAGCAGCGTTTTTCATTTGCTGGACTTCCGGGGCGTTGAGAGCGGGCGGTTTTTCACAAAAAACGTGCTTCCCCGCCTCCAGCGCCTGGATGGCTAATGGGGCGTGAAACTTGTTGGGGACAATCACGGAGACGGCCTCGATTTCCTCTATTTCCAGCAATGCTTCCACGCTGCCCAAGGCAGCCGCTACCCCAAATTTTTCGGCCGCGGCTTTCGCGGCCGGCTCGTACACGTCTGCAATGGCTAGAATTTCAGCCCCCGCCTGTTGAAATCCGGCGATATGGTATTGCGCCATTCCTCCGGCGCCGATAATTCCTGCTTTAGTGCTCATCGTCCCTCCCTGTTTAACCCGCCTGTCTGACAAAATTCGTAGCGAGCGAATGAAGATCGAGTGCTGGTGCGGGCATCAAGCTGATTTGTGGGTGCAACTGGGTCGGCACCCTGCAATTCCCGTCGGGGTCATTCCTTGAATTTTGCGTGCCAATGCACAATTCAAGGTTTGACCCCTTCCTTCCAGGGCCGCACCAGTGCCGATATTCCGCAGCGCAGTTAAAGATTGGGAGATGTCGTGTCGCTCGGTAGTAAGACATGCGGGTGTAAAGGCTCTCCTTATTGTTTGGACTTATCAAAAGCGGCATCAAAGGCCATCACATTCGGGGTGAAGTCGACTGCTCGAACAAAATCGGCCGCCTCTTCAGCGCCATGGAATCGATCCATGCGCCCATCCTCCCATTCGACCGACAGGGGTCCGGCGTAGCCGATATCGTTCAAAGCTACTATAATCTCCTCAAAGTTGATATCTCCGTGACCCAGGGAACGGAAATCCCAATAGCGCCGGGGATCGGTGAAGTCGGTGTGACCGCCAAATACGCCGACTGAGCCGTCACCGTGACCCCACCATGCGTCTTTCATATGCACATGGTATATGCGGTTGGCAAAATCCCGAATGAACTTCACGTAATCGACGCCCTGGTAACCCAGGTGGGAAGGATCGAAATTGAACCCAAACCGTTTGTGCCCGTTTACGGCCTCAAGGGCACGGGAAGCGGAGGCAATGTCGAAGGCGATTTCGGTCGGGTGAACCTCCAGGGCGAAGTTGACGTTCACCGCATCGAATGCATCGAGAATGGGGGTAAAACGTTTGCCAAAATCAGCGTAGCCTTTTTCGAGCATTTCCTGGCTGGTTGGCGGAAAAGCATAGAGCAGGTGCCAAATGCTCGAACCAGTGAATCCGTTTACCACGGCAGGAAAATCGTCCCTACTCCCACGGTCCGGTTTGAGGTCCATGAACTTGCGGCAGGCCTTACCTGCGTCAATTACGTCCCTTGCCGCGCGTTGCCGGACTCCTTCGGGGTCCCCGTCGCCCCAGACGTAATCGGGTAAAATCGCCTGGTGGCGTTCATCAATCAGATCGCAAACCGCTTGTCCCGACAAATGAGTTGATATGGAAAAACAGGTCAGCCCGTTGTCCATGAGCAACTCCCATTTCTCCGTGAGGTACTGATCGCTTTGGTTGGCTTGGCGAACGTCGAAGTGGTCGCCCCAACAAGCCAGCTCCAGTCCGTCGTATCCCATTTCTTTTGCTTTGGGTGCCAGTTCTGCCAGGGACAAATCCGCCCACTGACCGGTAAATAAAGTTACGCTTCTCGACATGCCTATAGAGGTAATTCTTGGGTTAATTCCGATGGGTTGATTTGCCTAAAGTAAGCCGATTCAGGTTAGCGGAAGGCAATGCAAAAAAATGAGAATAAGACCAGGAAACTCATTATTGCCATAATTAATTCCACCTTCACAATAGGGCTATGAAATGGCAGTTGCCCATATTGGTCATGCTGACCGTCGGTTTGCACCTCAAGGACCTGTGTTTTGCCAAACCTCTGGACGAGTGGATGGACCTGCAGGGCGAATACACATCGTTGCCGGATTTGATCCGGATCATATCGGGAAACGAGGTGCTGGATTGGGACGGGCAGTCCCTGAATGAACTGCGAGGGGTGGCAAGATCCGTCCTGGCCCATGCAAAGGCCGCTCCGATTCAAGCCAATCGCATCAACGAGGCGGGCAATGCGGTGGAAGTCCTCGTGCTGGAGGCTCTGGCAACACACGGATTCGAAACCGGTCGCCCCAGGCCTCCTTCAGGTCGCAGAAAAACGGCCGGTTATCCGGACATTTTTGCATCATCCGCCGACGCCTACTTTTTCATCGAGATAAAAACCTATTCGCCAAAGACACAGGACAGCTCGCAACGCACCTTTTATATTTCACCCTCGGATGACTTCAAAGTAGCTCGGGATGGTTATCATTTACTGCTCGCTTTCTCCACCATAGAAATTGGAGATGAATTGTATGGGTTGACCGGATTCAAATTGCTCGACTTGTACGGACTGGAATGCCGCCTGAAAATGGAATTCAATGCCAGCAATCGGGATCTTTACCGGGAGAGTGCCGGACTCATTATTGCCGAGGATTGAGGCGAGACGATGCCCGAGCTGGCCGAAGTAGAATATTTTCGAAAACAATGGAATCCGGGTCTGGGGAAAGAGGTTGTCGGTGTCGGCGCCAACTCCCGGGTGAGAGATTTTCGGGATTGTTCCGTGAAAGATCTGGTGAGACACCTGCAGGGAAGGCGCCTGGAGGCTTCGCAAACTCACGGGAAACAGATGTTGTTTCAGATCGAAGCCAGTGGGTGGCTGGGAATCCACCTGGGCATGACGGGTAAGTTGAGTTTTTCTCAAGAGGATCCCTTGCATGATCCATATGCGCATCTCGTGCTGGTATTGCACTCCGGTTGGCTGGTATTTTCGGACCCGCGACAGTTTGGGAGAATCCGCTTTGAAGTCTCGGCACATCCGCCGGGCTGGTGGACCTGCCTACCCCCTGAAATACTTTCGGGGGCCTTCACTATGGATTATTTTCACGCCGCCACAGACCGGCGTCCCAAAACTTCCTTAAAAACCTTTTTACTGATGCAGAAATATTTTCCCGGCGTGGGAAACTGGATGGCGGATGAGATCCTATGGCGAGCCAGGTTGAATCCCAAGCGAACGCCCGGATCACTCAAAGATGACGAGATTAAAGCTCTCTTTCACCGTCTTCGGTGGGTGTGTCGTCATGCCCTGCGAATTGTGGGGGATCACTGGGGAGATTTCCCCGACACCTGGCTTTTTAATCACCGTTGGAGCGACGGGGGCTCCTGCCCGAAAACCGGGGGTCCATTGATACGCGAGCGCGTGGGAGGCCGTACGACTTGTTGGTCGCCCAATTGGCAAAAATAATTGTCCCGCCACCGGGGTCATTCCTTGATTTTTGACATGTCTCCATGTTGAAAATAAATGCCTGACCCCTTCTCACCTTTAACCCAAGTTCGACAGTTCAGCGGCATGAGTTTAGTGTTTATGCGGGTTAGCGGCTAAAAAGAGGCATTTTTCTCCACTACATTTTCGATGATTTTTGGCCGTAACGGTAGTTTCAGATCCATCTTTTTAAGCAGCTGCGCGCAGAGCCGTTCGGGTTTGCCCACAATTCTCAAGCGCGCCTCACGGCCCCCGTGCAACGGAGCGATTACATCCATACTTCGAAGATTATCCAGCTCATGAAGGACCTGTCGGGCACAACTACCCAATCCATCCGCTTGTAACCATTGCTCGAAGCTGCGCCACATCACCAGGGCGATGAAGCAGATCAGGATATGGGCCTGCACGCGGTGTTCAAGATGATGAAACAGCGGTCGAAGCCCCAGATCACTCTTGCAACACCGGAAGGCATCCTCGGCCTGGGTTAGTTGAATGTACCAGCGCCACAGCGACCGAGGATCCTCTTCAAGGCAATTGGTGCGCAACAGATAGGCCCCGTGGGAGCTTTCAAGCCAAGCGGCTTTGTCGTGGTCCTCGCGGATGCTCAAGGCGCAGGCTCGCCCCTTGGCATCGGTTCGCACCTTTACACCAAAAATCCTTTCAACCCTGGTGTTGCGCCCCAGCCACCGGCCAATGCGCCTCTCCACCTTGTCGCAGCTCTGGGGACGTTTGCGTAAACCCGCATCGATCTGTTCGAGTTTATGGCGCAGACGCTGCCGTTGGGCCTGCAGCATGGCCCCTTCTTTGTCGGCACGCCCCTGGCTGCGGCAAAGTACATACTTCTCGGTGTTGGACCCATCCGGATGGGTCACAAGTTTGACCTGCACGCCCGCTTGCACTTCCTGCCATTCGGTTTGCTCAAGCAATTCGCGCTCGAAGTTCTTAAGCTGGCTTTTCGGTGTGCCCACTATGTAGCGAGCCTTTTTTTGGCTCAACCAATCCAGATTCTCTTCGCTGACCAGGCCCCGATCGAGCACCCAGATCCGTTCGGCTACTCCGTAATGTTTTTCCATCACCTCGACCATCTCTTGGAGGGTCGTAACGTCGGCGCGGTTGCCAGCAAATACTTCATAGGCCAAAGGCAACCCCTCGGTGCTCACCACCAACCCGATACACACCTGCTTGCAATCGGGCCGATGATCACGACTGTAGCCGCGTTGGGCCTGGCCGTTATCCTTACACTGCCCCTCAAAATAGGTGCTCGTTACGTCGTAGATGAGAAACTCAAAGCGCGAACCAAACAAGCTTGCATAGCGCTCGCGCAGATGCTCGAAGAGTGCCGAACGCAGCGGTAAAACCCGGTCAAGTCCACGATATAAGCGGTTGTTGTAGAGCGCTTCGACATCCACCCCGATTAGGTCTTCAAGTGCCGTTGAGGCATACCATCGCTCGGCCAGCGCCAGTTCGGATACCTGCTGACAGAATCGACCCACACAAAGGATCGAGGCCACCTGCGCCCAGCCCACCGTTTCGCGCCCACCCACCAGATGCTCTTCAAAGAAACGATGTAGCCCCAGCCGCCTCCAAAGTGCCAAAGCTACATACACTTTGCCAAACTGGCGCACCCGTTCCACCCGGATCCCACCCAGATTGACCTGCGCCCACAACGGCGCCTCCACTCGCTCGGAGCCAAAAAGCTCGAGTTGCTCGTCCCCCTCACCATCCTGCCCATCCAGCAGCTTGCCAATCTGCTCCCATCCCACTCGGTGATCTTCATCAACTCCAGGTTCCTTGCCAATATAGGCCACGATGCGTTGTCGCGGACCTTTGGCCGTGCGCACCGATTGCACTAACGTCCAATAGTCGTAATCCTCTCCTGCCTTGCGGCGACGGTTGCGGCGTAAATACATCGACCCATAGCATCTCTGCTTTCTGCACCCTTGGCAATGCTGTGGTCTCCACTACATCGCCTCTGGGCCCACTAACCCCTGTATTTACGGGGGTTTCCGCCTATTTGCCCATCGATTTTTCCTGTTTTTTCCTCCTAACTGTCGAACTCGGGTTAAGGTAGGGCTCGATCGCCGAGCGAGCCGCCCTGAAATTGGCGGTTTGCGGCGAAACCGCCCTACCTGGTCAACTGATGGCTTCGCATGTCGCCTTCGGCTCGAAACAAGGTTGTTATGTTAAGTGTCGTTGCACTCGGTACTGCGCTATGCTCGTTGAGGTGTCGTCGCATCCGCTCCTCGGTAGACCTCTTCCGAACGAATTTATTAACAACGCTCCCTTTGGTCGCTTGATCCGGCTGCGCCGGAACAATTCGGACATTCCGCAGCGCAGTAGAAGATTGGGAAGATGTCGCTTTCGCTCGGTCGTAAGACTTCCGGGCTATTTGTAGAGCCAGAAGGGTTGCGAGGCGGCGCGAAACTGCTGGGCCTGCCTTTGCCACTCATCGATAAAAGCCCCCACGTTTACGCGCGATCCATGAGTGGATATGGCTTCCCACCAGGACGTTGATCCGACGTGCTTGTTAAAAAGCCTCACTTGCGAAAAAGCGATATTGCTGAATGGATTTGTTTCCTTGAATTCAGCCGCCAGCTTCATCATGTAAAAACTGACTTCGGTGGGACGCAGTTTTGCGTAGTCCGTTACCGTGGTGTATATCCCGGCCACACGTTTTCCATGCGAATTAATAAAGGTCTTTTCCTCGAAAACTACACCCCGAATATTCAATTGGGTCAGGCGTTGTTGTAGCCTTTTTACAGGTATCCCGGGATAGGTTAGAATACGGAAGGGATATTCGGTTCCTATGCCGTGTCTGAAACCGCCGATCTGGGCGCCCAACCCCGTCATGGGATAGCCCAGGACGGAGGACAGATTGGGGATGTTGGGAGAAGTAGGTACCCATTCTAGTCCGGTTGCCGGCCAAAGCATGTGCCGGCGCCATCCCCGCATGGCAATGACCGACAATTTTCCCCTTTGCCGGATCCTATCGCTTATATCCAGCCACCCGGGCCTATTCTTAGCCATCCGGGCAATTTCTCCGATCGTCAGGCCGTGGACATAGGGGGTGGGGAAAGGGCCGACGTAACTTTTCCATTTATTTTCCAGAATGGGGCCATCCACTTTGATGCCTCCCAGCGGGTTGGGTCGGTCGAGCACGATGACGGGTTTATCGTTCTCAAAACAGGCCTCCATGGTCAGCTTCAGGCAAGCGATGTAGGTGTAGGACCGAACTCCGACATCCTGTAAGTCAACCACCATGACGTCAATCGGCGTCAACATTTGCGGAATCGGCTTGCGGTATTCACCGTAAAGGGAATAGACGGGAAGTCGCGTCTTCTTGTGAATGGTGTGGCCATATTTTTTGTCGGCCACTACCGCGCTGTCGATCCCATGCTCGGGAGCGTAAAGCGCCTTCAACTCAACCACGGGAGATTGGTGCAGTAAATCTATGGAGGAAATCCCGTAGCGATTGACCCCGGCCTTGTGGGTGAGAAGCCCAACGCGCTTGCCTTTAAGTACCTTGAAACCCTCTGCTTGCAACACGTCGATTCCCATTAGGATTTTAGGTTGCCTGGCAGCCTGTAAATTTACCGAGTGATTAAGCAGACAGACCGCTATACCTACCAGAGCAGTTCGCATTGAATTATAGATCGTTGGGATCGCTTTAAAAATCATACCTGCTTTGCGCACACCAGTAAGCAGAAATTGTCCCTCCAAGGGCAACCCTTTACCGGATAGCCTCTCCATTTTGATAGAATCAGCTGGCAGCGGCGCGAATCCACATGTTGCTTTAGAGCCAAACATTTACCGGCTGGCCACAACGCCTGGATAACAGCGCCCTCGTGGAAAAGAAATGTATCAAGCCATTCCTTGAACGCAAGCCACAACCATTAGGGCCGCACCAGTGTCGACGTTCCGGAGCGCAGTGGAAGATGGGTGAGATAGGCGGGTGGCGATCATAAGTTTTTCAAAACCGATCTTTTGAGGTATTCCGGGCCCCGTTCGAGCGCTAGCTGCAGGGGTAAATCCCGGGGCGAAATTTCAATGAGATCGAGGTTTTTGCCCCCGCCTCCCATAGCGGCCTTTGTCACCTCAATTTGTCCGGCCAGAACGGAGACTTTTTTTCCCAGCGCCAAGGCCGTCCGGGCCAGGGTTCCCGGACCCTTCCCCGCCAGTGAACTGGCGTCAAACTTGCCCTCGCCGGTAATAAGCCAATCGCATCGATCCAATTTACCCGGCAGGTCCAACCATTGTGAGACGAGGTCGAAGCCGGGTATCAGTTCAACGTCGCAGGCGGCGCTGAGACCGAAGGTAATTCCGCCGGCGGCTCCACTGCCTGGAACCTGGGTCAAATCCCACGGCTGAACCAGGAAGTCGCACAGTAATCGGGCCATCTTCTTCCCAAGCGATTCGATTCGATCATGGTCTTGGGGCTTCAATCCTTTCTGGGGGCCGTAAATGGCCGCGGCTCCCTGAAGGCCAAACAATGGATTTTGCACATCACAAGCTATTTTGAGAGGCGGCAGGTTTTGGGGCAGGGCCCCTTTGATGTGGTCGACCTTTGCCCACAGTTCAGGACAAATGGGCTGTAACGGTTGGTCGTCCCGATCGAAAAAGCTCAGACCCAAGGCTTCGAGCGCTCCCAGACCCAGGTCGTTGGTCGAGCTGCCGCCCACGCCCAACAGAATCGTGTCAGCCTGTTTTTCCACCGCTATTCGCATGAGCTCCCCCGTACCCAAAGAGGTCGTTTTCCAGCAGTCGCGCTGGCGCCGGGACAGCGATTGCAGTCCCGTCGCCTGGGCCATTTCAATGATGGCAACCTTGCTCCTGGCCTTGAGCTTCAGCTCGTCAAGGGTTGTCGCTGCCAATCCCGATCCATTGACCCAGCCGAGTTGTGCTTCGATCGGTTCGCACAAAGACCCGGAAACAATATGCGTTTCCAAAGCGCCCTTTTGCGATCGGGTCAATATCTCACAGAAGCCGTCGCCTCCATCGGCCAGAGCAACCGTATCGGCGGTTATGTCGACGTGGGATTCCACAAGAGCAGCTTCGACGATAGCGCCAGCCTGGTGGGCGGACATGGAGTCCTTGAATTTATCAAAACAGATAAGCGCCCGCATAAGGTCTCTATAGAATTTGCGTCAGGGCGTTGACCCGAATGTCACTAAGTTAAGGTGGTTTTGGAAAGATGTGCAGGCCGTTTATTTTCGAGGGGGTCAAACCTTGCATCAAGCATTAACATGCAAGATGCCAAGGAATGACCCCGTAGCCGGCCTTGGTTCGATAATTTTTCAATAACTGGCCTTAACTTAGAGCCTATCCCAGAACCCGGGATTTGAAAACGAGTAGGGAGTGCAGGGCCTAAATTTTCTCAGCTACGCTCGATTCGAGCCTTGCTGCGTCTTTCAAACTCACCTGGATTCAATATATTCAGCTTAATGCGGGATTTCGGGCATGCGGCGGCCTTACCACTGCTGGCAGGTTCAGTTTTGATGAGAAGGCCGCGGGACTCTCGGCGTTAAAGCTGGACGAAGCAAACTTTGAAAGGTTACCGTATCAGTAGAATAAGTTTCATTATTTTTATTCATACCAAAGTCGTGTTTCTTGGAAAAGGTAGGGCTCGATCGCCGAGCGAGCCGTTGTGCTAGCGGCGGTTTTGGCAAAACCGCCCTACCCCTAAAGCCTGATGTATAGAGACTCTATTTAGGGCGAATCGAGGATTTTCACCTCCTTTCGCCCGATTTTTTTTAGTCTAATACCTTGTCTCTCAATGGCTTAAGCGTCTGGGATAGGCTCTAACTTAGCAGTGCCATTCGGCGTTGGCCCCGTCCCTATACCTGGGCCAGGATTTTCTGGTAAATTTCATCGATTGAACTGGCCTGAAGTTCGTCGGCTGCGATCCGGTTCACCGGAATTTTGGGCAAGCGAGAAAGCGGCTCATGCAATTGCAAATGACGGTTGGCCGCTACTTCATCGACGCGGTCTACCGGAGTGAATAGAGGGACCTTGTGGAGGATTTCGGGGTGCTGCCGAACGATTTGCAGTATTTTTATTACCGCTTGGGCAAAACGGTCCAATTCAGTTTTGGAGTAACTTTCCGTTGGTTCAAACATCATTCCGTAAACTTCCGGAAAGGCCACGGTGGGTGCGTGAAATCCAAAATCCAGGAAGAGTTTGCCAATGCGGGGAATGGCGGCGGCTTTGGGAATCCCGACCTTTGCCAGGCGCTCAAAGTCGGATTCCTCCAAGGTTAAAATAAATTCATGCATGCGGGGCGCCAAAACGGAATTCGGCGGTAGGCTGGGGAAATGTTGTCCCAGCTTTTTGTGCAGGTAACGAGCCGATAATACGGCTACACCCGACATGCGACGGATGCCCGATTGGCCCAACCGCAGCAGGTAGGTGAGGCAACGGATCTTGTGGGCAAAGTTTCCCCAGTGCCGGTGAAAAGAACCGATGGATAATTTTGGCTTTACCGGTTCATAGCGGCCGTCGACTTTCTCAATCTGATAACCGGGCAGGAAATCGACCAACCGCTCTCCCACCGCCACGATGGCATCGCCGGGACCACCTCCACCGTGGGGAATTGTCCAGGTTTTATGTAAATTGTTGTGAACGGCGTCGACTCCGAGGGCTCGCAGATCGACCCATCCCGCGATGGCGTTCATGTTTGCGCCGTCCATATAGACGAGCCCGCCGGCCCGGTGAATCTGGTCGGCCATTTCCTCGAAGTTGCTCTCGAAAATGCCCCCGGTGTTCGGGTTGGTTACCATGATTCCGGCTACGTGCTGGCCCTGGCTGTCGAGGTAATTCCGCAGTTTATCCATATCAATCTGGCCAGTATCATCCGCTTCGAGATAGACAATTCCAGCCTTGCGCCCAACTACTGTTTTATTGCCGTATCCGGCCATGGTAGCCGTGGCAAAATTGGTGCCATGAGCGCTGCGGGGAATCAGCACGACATCGCGTTGGGTATCTCCCCGGCTCGCATGGTAAGCCTGAAAGAGCTTGATACCCACCAGCTCTCCCTGCGCTCCGGCAACGGGCTGGGTGGTGACGCCGGCCAAACCGGTAATTTCCTTAAACCACTCCTGGATTTCGTATAAAAGCCGAAGATTGCCCTGAACGTCTTCCAGGGGAGCCTGTGGGTGCGTTTGGGAAAATCCCGCCAGGGAAGCCGCCCAGTCGTTGATGTGAGGATTGTACTTCATCGTGCACGATCCCAGTGGGTAGCAGGTGTCGTCCGGACTGATGTTCAGTTCCCCCAATCTGTCGTAATAGGCCTTCAATTCGTCCAGGGTGACGCGCGGTAATCGCAAGGGAGCCTCCCGAACCTGGTTCTTCGGTATCGCTGCCGGTTCAATTTCCGGATTTGTTTCACCACCCAACTGATGGCTGAGAAAACCGACCAGTCTATCTACGTCTTCACTGGATTGGACGTCGCTGAAGGAAAGCTTGAGAAAATTCCCGCGGCGGCACCGGAGGCGCGAGGTGACGTCGACTCCAATATGCAGGCCGGCCGAACTGGCCGCGGCGATGAGCTTTTCCGTGGGCATGGGAATTTCAATTACGAATTCGTTGAAGAAAGGTGCATCCCTGTAGGGAAAAGACACAAACTGAAGTTTGGAGAGACGTTTAAATGCATATTCGGCGTTTCGCCGCGCGGTTTGGCACGCTTTGCGCATGCCCTCGTTTCCGCGCTGAAGGATGGCGGCGCCAACGATCGTGGCGATGTAGGCTTGATTGGAACAGATGTTGGAAGTGGCTTTCTCTTTGCGTATGTGTTGCTCCCGGGTCGAGAGGACCATGACCCGGCATTCCCGCCCGTTGATATCGGTGGCTTTGCCCACGTAACGTCCCGGGGATTGGCGGATATCTTTTTTGGCCTTCTGGTTGAGGCGCACACCGAAAAGCCCGAGCCCGGGTCCGCCAAAATTGGGGGCCAGGCCCAGATGCTGGCCCTCTCCCACGATCATATCCGCGCCGGTTTGGCCATAGCTGGATGGGGGTTTCAATCCTCCCTGAGCCAGTAACATGGGATCGATTATGGCGATGCTTTTTACACCGAGGTCATGGGCAGTATCGGCAAGCAAATCGACGTCTTCGAGGATGCCCAAATGATTGACTTGATTGTAAACCACCCCGGCCACACGCTCACCCAGAGCACCGGCAATTGCTTGAATTTCACCGCAGTCCGTCCGCCCCGATTGTACATTCAATGGGGCCCACACAATGTTGAGTCGAGTGCCCCGCAGCAGCGTTTCGATAACTTCCCGATCGCCCGGATAAATGCCTTCCGATACGATGACGGTGTCGGATTTTCGGGCCATTCTCAGGGCTGCGCAAATAGCTTCGAAGATCGCGGTCGAGCGATCGTAAAGCGATGAGTTGACCGCTTCAAATTCCGTCAGTTCCGACATGCAGCATTGATAGATCCAATGGGTGAGCAGTGTGCCCTGGCTGCGTTCCGGTTGATAGGGTGTATAGGAGGTGGTCAGATTTCTTATCCCACAAACGTAAGGAACGATTTCCGGAACTTTGAACTGGGGCAGGCCATCTCCCAGAAAAGAGGTTTTCAGGTTGTTTTCCCGGGACCACTTTTGCAGCGTTTCGGCCAACTCGCCGTAATCCTGTTCCTCCGGCAACCGCAAAGGGTGGGGAAATTTAACCCGGTTGGGGATGTGTTCGAACAGATCGGCCAATGAATGGATGCCAAGATCGTGCAACATGGATTGGATTTCCTCCTCGGACGCCGAGATATAGTGGCGCTTCCGTTCTCGGGGAAGGAGCCCGGGTCGGGAGTTGGAGGCAGGTGTAGGATGAGCGGTTGCGGCCATTTTGGAATCGGTGGGAACGAATCTTAAAAAAGCAATTAATTAACCTTGTTTCCAATGACTCAATGAGAATGTTCTATCGTGTCTGGCGAAATGAAAAAATCTGAACGCGCAAAATTCATTGCCGAATATTTGAATCGCATCTATCCGGAAACTCCAATTCCGCTGGATCATCGGAATGCTTATACCTTGCTGATTGCCGTCCTGCTGTCCGGGCAATGTACCGATGTGCGAGTGAATCAAGTGACTCCCCAACTGTTTAAGCTGGCGGATAATGCCACCGCCATGAAGGACCTGCCGGTAGAAAAGATTGAGGCCATAATCAGGTCTTGTGGACTCGCTCCCCGCAAGTCCAAAGCGATTTCCCAATTGTCCCGCATATTGGTGGAGAAATATGCGGGCGAGGTTCCGCCGTCCATGGGAGCCTTGGAAGCTTTACCGGGAGTGGGACACAAAACCGCATCCGTGGTAATGGCCCAGGCTTTTGGAATTCCGGCATTCCCAGTGGATACTCACATCCACCGGTTGGCACAGCGCTGGAAACTGACTTCCGGAAATAATGTGGTCCACACCGAGCGCGATTTAAAGCGTTTGTTTCCAAAGTCGACTTGGAACCGCCTGCATCTCCAGATCATCTTTTATGGGAGAGAACATTGTACCGCTCGCGGTTGCGATGGCCGGCAATGCGATCTATGCCGGACCCTGTTCCCCGGCCGCAAATCCCCGGTGATTACGCGAAAGTGAGCAGTAAAACCTGGCCTCGCCTCAATTAACCCGCATTTCTCACTACCGAGCGAATGCGGGTTAAGGAGAATTTGACTCCCAAGGGGGAATTGGCTCCGCATTGGCCCATAAGCCCATTTTTTCGGTTCGGGCGATTTGATTGAGTTCCTGGTAGTAGGGATTTTTCTCGGAGTGGGGCTTGTAGTACCAAGCCCAGCCCGCCTTTATAAGCGCTTCGTTCAGGCTCACGTTTGCGTGGTTGTAGACCTCGCCGCGAATGCTCGATTCGGATTCCCTGAAGAATTCAAGAACCCGCACTGGATGGCCGCCGGTCAGATTTTGCACGAACTCAAGGGCCTCACTTCCACCAGGATCCGCAAGCGAGGGCGTATCCACCGCATTGAGTCGGACTTGCAAGGTTTCATTGGGTAATCGCACCAGCAGTGTATCGCCTTCCAGGACTTCCACCACCTCTCCCATTTTTCCGGCTGAATTTACCCATCTTCGCATGAAGCTGCCCTCACCCGACTGCACCCTTCTGAAGTGAAAGAGGAACATGATGGCTAGACAGGAGAACAAAAAGCCGATGCCAAAAATCATTAGGCGTTCTTTCATGTTAGGCTATTCGGTAAGGAATGCGCTGCATTCATTTCAAATGTTGGATTTTTAGTAAAGGAACTTTTTAAGTTTTAATTTGACCCAAATTAATATGGGCGTCCCATTTATTCCTTCCCTGAAACAAGTCTCCGAGGCGGGCGAAAAGTTGCCTATTCCCGATCTGTGGCCGGATGATTCCTATATCATTCCCATCGCCAACAGTCATTCAAAGCAAGACCTCCACTTCAAAAAACTTGCTTTCCGAGACCGGGAAGACGAATTGTTTTTCCATTGGGTTTACGATGGAAAAGTAACCGTGGAAACTACCACTCCCTAAACCGACTTGAAAACGCTACTGAAATTAACCGTCCTTCTTTTTGCCGGACTGCATCTGATGATGGGCGGCTGCAAAATCGCAGAGCAAACAGCTCAAGTTGAAACGGAAAATGCGCCGGTTCCCGGCTTGGTTAGTCCCCCGCAGGTCGAATCCCAGTCACTACCCCCCCAAGATCAGGTCCAATTAATCCCTCCCGTGGTCGAAGCACCCATAGCTGAAGGTGCAGTGATTGCTGAAACTCCAGTCGAGGTCGTCGCTAACCAAAGTATAACCATTATTGGAACCATCCATTACGTGGAATTGGAGGGCGGATTTTTCGGCATCGTCACCCAGGAAGGCAGTAAGTATTTTCCACAATACCTTACATCCGAATTCAAAGTGGATGGATTACCCGTACGTGTAGAGGCCATGCCGGAGAAGCAAATCGTCGGCATCCAGATGTGGGGGGCTCCCATAACCATTCTGAGTATCGAATCGATTTGAATTAATGCGCCAAAAAGGCTCGATTATCTATGGTCTGCTCTTCAGCCTAAAATAGAGACACCATGGCGCATTTTTAGGGGGTTTGTCCCGGCTCTCCAAGGGTCCGTGCCTATTTAAATCGGAAATATAATTTTGTAAGCTTTTGTTTTTCAACGACTAAGGGGAATTATTTTTTCGAGGTGTGGTTGGCCTGCCACGGTATGGTTCATGCATATGGGAATGCATGAATACTCAGAAATTTACGGAAAAGTCCCTGATGGCAATTGAGGAGGCCCAGCATATTGCCCAAACGGCTGGAAATCCTGAAGTCGATACCTTACACCTGTTCAAAACCTTGGTTGAGCAGGAGAACGGGATTGTGGCGGAGTTGTTAAATCATCTGTCGCTTTCTCCCAACGCCCTCTCTCTGGCGCTGGATCGCGAGCTGGAAAAGCTCCCCAAAACTTCCGGAAGCATCGATGCATCCAGGATTTACGTGACCCAGGCCCTGAATCAGGTATTGGCCAATGCCGAGCAGGAAGCAAATCGTCTCAAGGACGAGTTCATCAGTGTGGAACATCTATTGCTGGGATTACTGGAGGTTGCCAAACCGGCCGCGTTGAACCGGCTACTGAAGAATTTTACCTTGGACAAGTCGCGGGTGATGAAGGCCTTGGTTGAAATCCGTGGAAACCAGCGGGTAACTTCTCCCAATCCGGAAGGTTCATACAATGCGCTAAAGAAATACGGCGTCGACCTCGTCGAGTTAGCTCGAGCCAATAAAATGGATCCGGTAATCGGCCGGGATGAAGAGATTCGCCGCGTCATTCGGATTCTATCCCGAAAAACCAAGAATAATCCGGTATTAATTGGCGAACCCGGGGTGGGAAAGACGGCTATTGTGGAGGGGTTGGCTCAGCGCATTGTGCGCGGGGATGTCCCGGAAGGGTTGAAGGACCGAAATGTATTTGCCCTCGACATGGGCGCGTTGATCGCCGGGGCAAAATTCCGGGGCGAGTTCGAGGAACGTCTGAAAGCGGTGCTCAAGGAGATAAAAGAAAGCGAAGGGCGGGTGCTGCTTTTTGTCGACGAGCTGCATACCATTGTCGGCGCGGGAAAGGTGGAGGGCGCTATGGATGCGGGAAACTTGCTCAAGCCCATGCTGTCCCGAGGGGAGTTGCATTGCATCGGCGCGACGACCTTGGACGAGTATCGCAAGCACGTCGAAAAAGATGCGGCGCTGGAACGTCGCTTCCAAACGGTATTGGTAGATCAGCCCTCGGTGGAAGAGGCTATTTCAATTCTGCGAGGATTGAAGGAGCGGTTTGAACTCCATCATGGTGTTCGTATTCAAGACAATGCTTTGGTGCAAGCCGCGGTGTTGTCCGATCGATATATTTGCGACCGATTCCTTCCCGATAAAGCTATCGATCTTATGGACGAAGGTTGCGCCACAATCCGCACCGAAATTGACAGTGTTCCAGCCGAATTGGACACCCTGCAGCGAAAGGTAATGCAATTGGAAATCGAAGAAGCCGCTTTGAACCAGGAAAAGGATGACGCCAGTAAGCGTCGCCTCACTGACTTGAAACGCGAGTTGGCGGACTCGCGTGAAGCTGCGGGCGATTTGAGACGGCAGTGGGAACGCGAGAAAGAAAGCCTGGATCGGATCCAACGCGTGCGGGAAGAATTGGAAAAGACCCGGAACGAAATGAAAGATGCGGAGCAATCCTACGACCTGAATCGCGTCGCTGAATTGCTTCATGGAAAGATTCCCCAATTGGAGGACGAACTCGTTGAACTCGAGTCCGCTTCAACCAAGAAGGCAGAACTCCTCAAGGAGGAAGTATCGGCAGAGGAAATTGCCGAAATCGTATCGCGTTGGACCGGCGTGCCCGTTACCAAACTTTTGCAAGGTGAAAAGGAGAAGCTGCTTCATTTGGATGATGCCCTGCATAAACGGGTAATTGGGCAGGATGAGGCAGTCACCGCCGTTTCCGAATCGATACTGCGGGCTCGATCCGGAATAAAGGACCCTCGGCGTCCGATTGGTTCGTTTCTGTTCCTGGGTCCAACTGGAGTTGGCAAAACAGAATTGGCAAAAGCGCTATGCGAGGAATTGTTTGATTCGGAAAACAACATCGTGCGCATCGATATGTCCGAGTACATGGAAAAGCATTCTGTCTCTCGGTTAATGGGCGCGCCTCCCGGTTATATTGGCTACGATGAGGGAGGACAGTTGACGGAGGCCGTTCGAAGGAAGCCCTATTCGGTTATTCTTTTTGATGAAATCGAAAAGGCTCACAGCGAAGTATTCAACGCTCTGCTACCGATTCTTGACGAAGGCCGGATTACCGATTCTCAGGGGCGGACCGTGGATTTCAAAAACACGGTTGTAATCATGACGTCCAACCTGGGAAGCCAGCGGCTCATGGACGGCGTGGAGAACGGAGTTATATTGGAACCGGTAAAGGAATCCATTTTTGCCGAACTGCGCAGTTTTTTCCGCCCCGAGTTTCTGAATCGGATCGACGACATGCTTCTCTTCAAGCCCCTCAGCCTGGAAGAAATTGAAAAGATTGTCGGATTGCTTTTGGCTGACTTGCAGAATCGTTTGCACGACCGTGAGATCCGACTCACCGTTTCCGAGGCGGCGATCGAGTGGATTGCTGAGAAAGGATTTGACCCGGTGTATGGAGCGCGGCCATTGAAGCGATTTCTGCAAAAGCGACTGGAAACCTTATTGGCTAAACAGCTCATCGCCGGTGACTTTACCGAGGGAGATGAGATTGAGGTAGATGTGCAAAATCGGGAGGATCTGGTGATCCGAAACGTAGGCCAGCACGCTGCCTGATTTGACCCTATGCCGGATATCTCAGAAAAAACCTGTCGGGGTCATTCCTTGCACGCCCGTCGGGGTCATGCCTTTCATTTTTGCAGCCATGCCAAAATGCAAGGCTTGACCCCTTCTGAACGCTCCTATCCCGGGCTAGACGCGGAAAACGGCGCCCAGTTTTTTACCCAGAAGCAGGTTTGACCCAATTATGCAGACGGCCAGGAATGCCATGGCCCAGACTCCCAGCGCCGATGCCACGAAACGTCCATCGCCCAGGAGCTGAAAGAGCTCGTAAATGGCTTTGGTTATGGGGTAATAGGCCTGTTTCTGCGCAAGAATAAGCGAGTCGGATACCTCCAACATGGCGAAGGAAAAACTGAGTAGCGCTCCCGCCAGGAGATTGGCCATGATGAGGGGGATAGTGATCTTGGATACCGCTTTAATCGGGTGACAACCCAGGTTTTGTGCCGCCTCCTCGTAGGCCACACTGGTTTGCTCAAATCCTGCCACCGCACTTCTTACGATGTAGGGTAGTCGTCGAATTCCGTAGGCGATTATGAGAAGGTAGGTTGGATTTTCGACTGGATTGATAAAGGCGAAAAACTTGCCCTCGTGGCTCATGGCCAGGTAACCAAAAGCCAGGACTAGTCCCGGCACCGCCAGTGGCAACATGGCCATGCCATCCAGAATGAATTTACCCGGAATTCGGCTGCGAACCAGCACATAGGCAATCCCGATGCCCAGAAAAATATCAAGCACCGTGGCAATGGACGCGTATTTAAGGCTATTTCCAATGGAGGAGACGGTCAGGGTATGCCCGAGGGCCAGTTCGTAGTTTTGCCAAGTCCAGTTTGCGGGCAGAATCGAATTGTACCAATCCGGGCTGAAGGATAAAATGATGACGCCCAGGTGAGGAAGAATTGCCAGACTGATTACGGTTGCAAATCCCGCCAGGCAGATCAAGGAGCCCCCGGCGCTGAGTTTTCTGGCCTCTCCACTGTGAGTGGCTTTGGCCATCATGGCATAACTGGAACGACCGAATACCCCCTTGCCCAGTCCATAAATGACGATGGAAGTCAGCAACATGACCGCTACCAAGGCGTAGGGGAAAGGACTTCCACCAATGTCCTTTATTCCATGGTAGACCTGCACCGAAGTAACCTTGGAATAATCGAAGATCAAGGGCACGCCAAGTTCGGTAAAGGCCCAAATGAATACAATGGTGCTGCCGGCAAACAACCCGGGGCGCATTAAGGGCAAGGTTATTTTAAGAAATCGAGCCAATCCTGTGCATCCCAGATTTTCGGCCGCTTCCTCCATGTTCGGATCGATATTGGCCAAGGAGGCTACCGCATTGAGGTATACAATCGGATATAAATGCAGGGTATTGAGAATTATGATTCCCCAGAATGGATTCAGGCCAATCCAATCGATGGTTGTGTCCGGGGACAGAAGGCCGGTGGATTTGAGCAATGAGTTGATGGCGCCGTATTGTCCGAACAGTTGCTTCACCCCGATCGCGCCCACAAAGGGAGGCAAGATGATCGGAAGCAGCAGCAGACTTTGCACGATCGATTTTCCCGGAAACAAAAACCTGTCGGAGGCAAATGCCATGGGAAGTGAAATCGCCATGGCCAAAACAGTCGTGGCCATGGCGATGAGAAATGCGTTCCATAAGCCCTGCAAATAAATGGGATTTGCGAAGACCTCAGCGACGAAAGTCAGGGTGTAACGACCATCCGCATCGACAAAACCTCCCCGGACTATTTGCCAAATAGGCCAAAGGAAAAAACAGGTAAAGAACAGCAGAGTAACCAGGAAGATGGAAAAGGCGGTTTTCTGCGACATACCTTTTCCAGGTTGTCAGTGAGAGGACCGAGGTCAAAACGCAATTTGAATTTTGCCAAGAATTGTTTGATATGATCCCCGCTACCGTGTGAAGTTCTTTGTTGGGGAGAGGTGGCAGAGTTGGTCGAATGCGCCGGTCTCGAAAACCGGTATACCGGAAACGGTATCGTGGGTTCGAATCCCACCCTCTCCGCCATTTCCCGGCCACACCAAATAAACCGAAACTTTAGCGCTCTGGGTGGGATGAGAACCCGGGTTCGACGTAGGGAGCAAAGCGACCGAAGATGGGGCTCCCGCAGGGAGATCGAGCGCCAGCGAGACGAAGCGGGCTCCCCGCGCAGCCAATCCCACCCTCTCCGCCATTGCGGGATTGTAGTTAGAGCCTATCCCAGAAACCAGGATTTGAAAGTCCATTTCGAACCATCGTAGGAGCGGCTTTACGCCGCGATTTTATTGGCCGCGAAAGAGCGCAGAGAACGCAAAGAATATCTTAGTAGTGTATATTCGAATCCGCCGAATTCGGAAAATAATTTGAGGCCAAGCGCTTTTGTATTTTTTTGTGCTTTTTGCGTTCTTTGTTTTCTTGTGATCATGTCGCCTTTTAGGCTCGGTAGTGGCTATTACTTCCATTTCTATTGAAAAAAACAACGCTACATCCTCCTACTTCCAACCGGCCGAGTTTGACATGTAGGAGCGGCTTTACGCCGCGATTGCTTCGAGGCTGGTTCGTGGGATCGCGGCGTAAAGCCGCTCCTACAACTTAAAACCATTACAAAAGCGGCCTTGCCAGGCCATTCATGGCACGCTCGTATTTTTCAAGTTATTTCTGGGATACCACACTAGCAAGACGGCGGGGCCACCCGCAGCCAATCCCACCCTCTCCAACAAAAAGTTAAACCGCTTTAGTTGTTCTTATGGCAAAACGGACCAGCTCAATCGAATTTTTCAGGTTAAGTTTCTTTTTGATTCGGTAGCGATGCGCCTCCACCGTTTTGATGCTAAGGGATAAGTTGTTTGCGATTTCCCGATTATTGAGTCCCTGTCCGATCCACTTGAACACCTGAATTTCCTTTTTGCTCAGGATGCTTTCGGCAGCGTTGAACCAGGGGGAGGGTCCGTTACCCATTTGCTTCAACATTTGCCGGCGAATAGATTCGTTGAGGAATATTTCCCCCTGCAGGATTTTATGAATTCCATTGACGATGACTTCGCAGGGTTCTGATTTGCTGATAAAACCATTGGCGCCCGCTCTCAAGCACCGCTCCGCATAATACAGTTCTTCGTGCATGGACAAGCAGAGCACCGGAGCCGCTTGATTGGAGCCTCTAACTTGTTTTATCAGGGTGATTCCCTCCTTGTATTGCAGGGATATATCCATGACCACCAGGTCGGGCTTCAGGGTTTTCAGGGCATTCAGGGCCTGGCCTTTGGCGCTGACCACACCACAGATATCGATGGCCTTCTCCTTCTCGATCATTAGTTGCAGGCCGTAGACCAGAATTGGATGATCCCCGACGATGAGGATTTTTTTGCGGTCTATTTTATTCACCTCGGAAGCGGAGTAAACCTACACTTTTTTGTCTGCGTATTCACCAAAACGGCTATAAACGGGTTCAATTTTGCCAAACCAACGCGTATGGTTGGACTGCGCAACAATACTACAAGAAAATGGAGTATGCTTACTATCGGGCTATACCCCGTTCGGCAATTGCGGGAAAGTCCCCTGGAGCAATAGGGGTTAACCCCAAGCCCGGATGTTTCACAACGAGAAAGGTAAACGACCTGGGCCAGAGCAAACTTTTGCCAGCGACTCTTAGTGAATTTTGCTATTCTCGTGTTCAACCCATTGAACGGAGAATTGGACCAGCTCCGTGGCGTTTTTGAGATTGAGCTTTCCCTTGATGTGAGCGCGGTGAGATTCGATTGTTTTTACGCTTACATTCAGTGAGCTGGCAATTTCCCGGGTCGAAAGTCCGCTCCCGATCAACTGTACCACCTCAAGCTCGCGGTCGCTCAACCGGTCCACCGGTGATTGGTTACTGGCTGCGGTGCCGTTGACGATCTGGTGAAGCAACTGGGAGGATACGCGCTGGCTCACATAAATGTCCCCCTGCATGATCCGGCGGATAGCCGTCTTGATTTTTTCCGCATCTTCCAGCTTCATCAGGTAGGCGCTGGCGCCCGCTCGAAGCGCCCGCTGTGCGTAGACGATCTCGTCGTGCATGGAAAAAACGAGCGCCTTGAGGTGGGGGTAAAGGGCTTTGATATTTTTGATGAGTTCCAAGCCGTTATTTCCCCGCAGTGAAATATCGACGATCACTAAATCGGGACCGGTTTGAGGAATCCCTTTGAGGGCGGAGGGAACGTCCTCGGCCTCGCCGCAAACTTGCATATCGGGCTCACGGTTGAGCAGATGAGACAATCCACTTCGAATGAGGGGATGGTCGTCTACGATAAAAATGTTGATCTTTCGACCCTTGGTTGTTTTTGCCGCCGTCATGGCTTAATTTGCCCCCTTTCCGAATTTGCATAGAACCAAAACGCCGCCTTCTTCATGGTTTACAATGTCAATTGACCCCTCGATCATGGTCGCTCGGCTTCTCATATTGTGTAAGCCCATTCCGGTCGATTCTTTCCGTGCGGGCTTCAATCCCGAACCATTATCCCGAATTATCAAGATACCCCCGTCTCCTTGGCTTTGCAAAGTAATACTTATCTGGTCGGCCCGGCCGTGTCGAACTGCATTATGGATGGCTTCCTGGGTGATCCTAAACAGGTGGGTTCCCAGTTCCCGCTCCAAAACATGCAGGTCCGAATTGATCTGCAAACGGCAGGAAATTGCATAAAGTTTCTGGGATTGCTCGATCAATTCGGTCAAACACTCTCGAAAAGTCTTCTTTCCCAACCCTATGGGATTGAGACCGCGGGCCAGGCACCTCGTTTTTTCGATGCACAACTGGAGTTGGGCCTTGATTTCAGAGGTGGACTTAAGTAGCGCTCCCCGGTCTTTTCCCCGGTTAATCTGGAAAATAAGGTTGTCGGTGAAGAAGAGCATTCCCGCCAACTGTTGGCACAAATCGTCATGAAGGTCCCTGCCCAATTGCCGTTTTTCTCTTTCCGAAATAATCAGAGCGGTGTTCTCCAGTTCCTTTTGCTCACGAATTGAAAAAATGAGGCCTTCCCGCTCGTCGGCATTTTCGTATATTCTTCTCCCCAGTTCTCTCAACCAGACATCCTGCCCGGTGTTTCCCTGCCAGCGGTAGTCGACCTGATAAATTTCCGTGCCCCGGCTCCGGTCGATAGCGTCCTGGACGGACTCGACGTCCTTGGGGTGGAGGTAATCGAACCAATCGTCGGATGGCGTGATCGTTTCGGCGTTGTCGCCCAATACCTGTTTGGACCAGGGCGATAGCATGGTTACGGATTTCCTCCCATTTTCGGCCTGCCAATAGATGATCCCACATTTTTGCAGAAGGTGATCGGGTTCCAATGGTATTTCTTGACCGGGCATATGATACTGCAGGGGAGAGCGAAATCGTATTGAGTCTTTCGTCGAATCAGAGATTTTCCCAAGGATTTTCTACAGAAAACATCCTAAATGTCCATATGGAAATTCCCTAAAGAATATATGGGGAATTTCGGCAACCGAATACGAAAATTCGTGCTGATAAGTGCTCAAAGGCCGTTAAATTCACAACGGGAAGACCCGCAAGGCACGAGGGCAGAAAGATCCGCCTCACGCTATCTGAAATCACGAAGGCAGAAGCATGAACAAAGGCGCGGGAGGGGGCCTCCTTACGTTCGGAAGGGGTCAAGCCTTGCATTTTGGCATGGCTGCAAAAATGCAAGGCATGACCCCGACGGTATTGCAGGGTGTCGACCCAGCTTCACCCGCGCATCTGCTCGAAACCCGCACCAGCACTCGATCTTCTATCGCTCGTCACGAATTATGTGAGACATCCGTGTTAAGGAGACTTTCGGTGGATTTTCCATTGGGAATCGCCGTATTTCTGGTAGATAAACCGGTCATGCAGCCTGTTGGCCCGTCCCTGCCAGAATTCAACGCTTTCGGGAAGAATCCGGTATCCGCCCCAGAAGTTGGGTAATGGTATCTGAGCATCCTGGAATTTGTCCTTCATTTCCTTCAGCTTTTTTTCCAAAACCGCTCGCGATGAAATGACACGGCTTTGCTGTGAGGCCCAAGCTCCCAACTGGCTTCCGCGGGGACGGCTCAGGAAATACTTTAGGGAAAGCGCCGAAGATACGCGTTCCGCCCTGCCCTGAATAATGACCTGCCGCTCAATGGCGATCCAGGGAAAGAGGGCCGCGACATTGGAATTGTTCTCAATGTCCCGGGCTTTGGGGCTTCCATAATTGGTGAAGAAGATAAATCCGTCTTCGTCGTAGTGCTTGAGCAGCACCGTGCGAACGCTCGGTTTCCCCTCCGGCGAGGCGGTGGAGAGACTCATGGCATTGGGCTCAACGATTCCGGCCTTTCCAGCCTGCTCAAACCATACCTCAAACTGATTGAAAGGGCTGCCACGCAAATCAGCACGCCGCAGACCCGCGCGGGTATACTCTTTTCTCAAACTGCTGATATCCGCGGTCATGGGGGCGATAAATTATTAGGTGTTCAAAAGGGGTCAAACCTTGAATCAGTTGACTCCGCAAGCTACGTCAAGATTGCAAGGAATGACCCCGATGCCGACAATGCTTTAGAGATTCATTGTAAAATGGTAACAACTCAGGTCTCCATCGCCTAGATCGTCGGAAGGTATGAGAATGGAATTGGGCTTTGCTTCAAGGAAAAAGGATGAAGGCAGCAGGATAATAAGAAGAAACGAGAAAATTTTCATGGGATGGTGATTGAGAGAACTGTAGGAGGGGGTTTATCCCCCGATTGCGGTGAGGCCATTGGGAAGATCGGGGGATAAACCCCCTCCTACAGTTTAGTAATATGTTATCAATAAAGCCATCCATGCGGACGATTGTTTTGGATACCTGAGTAGTTACGTAAAATGTATTAATTAAGGACCATTCCCGCTTGCCCCGTAGTGGCAAAATGAACAGAATTCATTAACGTGAAGCTCCTCATTACAGCCCTGCGACAGGAGGCTCGCCCCATAATTGAAGCCTTGAGGCTCAAACAAGATACCAGCTCCAGAAAAATTCCCGTTTACGCGGGGGAGAACTTCATGCTGGTCATAACGGGTATTGGTAAATTGAGGGCGGCAATTGCCACCACACATTTAATGCATCTGGCCTCTAACCACGACGAAGCTTTCCTGATAAACGTGGGCTCCTGCGGCGCCACGACCGATCAACTGGCTCTTGGAGAAACCGTCTGTGTGCACAAGATTTGGGATCATGCTACGGGAAAGGAGTATTTTCCGGATATGCTTCTGAAAATTCCCTTCAAAGGGGCCTCCCTGGGAACCTTTGACCAGCCGGTGGAAATGGTGAATGGCCCGACCACGGCTTGCGATGTAGTAGATATGGAGGCTTCCGGAATTTTCCAGGCAGCACATTTTTTCCTCGCCCCGCATCAGATGATGTTCCTCAAAGTCGTCACCGATTACTTGCAATTTTCCTCAGACAACTTTTCTGAGATGTTGCGGTTCTACCACAATTCAGTCCCGGATTGGATGCCTCTAATAACTGGCGGTAGCGCTTGGAATGGCTCCGGTTCGGCATTGACTGAGGGACAGGAACTGCTGGTTGTGGAAGTTGCCGCCAGGATGCGCCTAACCCAAACTCAGACCCACCAGCTCAAGAAAGCAGCTCAACGTTTTATGGTGAGAGGAGGGGAGAACCTGGACCTGTTAAGGCCACATTTGCAATCCCGGCCAAAGCACAAGCGCCAGCGGAACCAGTTATTTGAGTCGATGGTTAAAGCCCTGAACTCTGCATAATCCATGTGGCTGAAACGATTTTCCCACGTCTACCTGGAGGATGGCGTGGAACAATTTCCCCTCACGAGGAACATTCTGGACCGGCTTCCATCGGCAACCCTGATTACCGTTTCGGATTACAAATCAATTTTCGCCCGGACGGGGCAAAACTTTCAGGTTCAAAAGCGTAGCCCGAAACTGATACTGGCCAGGAAAAAGGATAACTGGATCTACAAGGGCTCCCGGCAGAGCCAGGATTTCGGCTACAGAAATTTTTACTATAACTCGTTATTATTGAACTGCATTTACAACTGTGATTACTGCTATCTCCAAGGGATGTATCCCAGTGGGAACCTGGTGGTATTTGTAAATGAGGATGACTTTTTCACCGCCACGAAAAAGGCGATTAAATCACGGCCGTTTCCGGATGAACCCCTGTATTTGTGCATCTCCTACGACACCGATCTGTTGGCCTACGAAAACATTGTGCCCTACTGTTCCCGGTTTATTGAGTTTACTCGCGAGCACCAAGAGTTGCTCATTGAAATACGCACTAAAAGCGCAAATTGGAGGGCCCTGGCAGAGGTCTGCCCCTGCGATCGAGTTATACTTGCCTGGACGCTTTCTCCCCAGTCCGTCGTCAAAAAATATGAAAAGTTGACCCCTAGCCTGGAGCAGCGCCTCCGCGTTATCAAGCAATGCCTGGAACGGGGATGGCCGGTGCGTCTCTGTTTTGACCCGGTTCTGAAAATCGATCGGTGGGAATCGATTTACAAAAAACTCTTCCAACAGGTATTCAATGCGCTACCCGCGGGGTCGATTCGCGATGTGAGTCTGGGGGTTTTTCGCATGAACGCGGACTTCTTCAAGCGAATTAAAAAACAGAGATCCGACTCCGACATTTTATATTACCCATTCGAAACCAAATCTTCCCTGGTATCTTATCCCTTGGAGGAAAGAACCAACATGCTCAACTCCCTGGAAAAAGAGCTTACCAAATACCTGCCAAAGGAGAAAATTGAAACTTGGATATAGGCGGGGAAGGGGTCAAACCTTGAATCGTTAATTGGCATTCACGATTCAAGGAATGACCCCGACGGGCATGCAAGATGGCGGGGTGTCGGCCTGCGGCCTCGGTAGCAAGGAATGACCCGAATGGCCCCGACACCGGCTCGACCTTCGTTCGCTCGCCAACCCGGAGATGTCGCATCGATCGGTTGTGAGACATCAAGGTTAAGTTTTACTCATTGACCTGTTAAACTTCAAATCTAAGGTCTCCCCCTTCAGATGAACCGGGTCTACATCAAAACATATGGTTGCCAGATGAACGAGCGGGATTCCGAAGCGGTTGGGGCCATGCTGCGCAATCGAGGTTATTCGTTGGTGGATAATGAGTTCGACGCGGACGTAGTGCTTTTGAACACGTGCTCCGTACGCGACAAGGCGGAACAAAAAGCCATTGGAAAGACCGGTTACCTGGCCAAACGCAAACGAACTGATCCCGACTTCATTCTGGGAATCTTGGGTTGTATGGCACAAAACCGCGGAATCGAACTGATCGACCGTTTACCCGATCTCGACTTGCTGGTGGGCACTCAAAAATTTCATGCCGTCCCCGACCATTTGGATAATATTATAGCCAGTCAAAGAGGACTGGGCCCACAACCCACCACAATTGTGGACATCGAAGCCGAAGAGGGATCACAGAATACCATACGCGAGCACCTCTACCAGGAGAGGCAAGTCAGCGCCTTCGTTTCAATCATGCAGGGATGCAATATGCATTGCGCATTCTGTATCGTCCCGAAAACGCGGGGGCCGGAACGCGCCAGACCCATAGCAGAAATAGTGGAGGAAATCGAAGAGCTTGCGGCAAACGGTACCCGGGAAATCACTTTGCTCGGCCAAATAGTCAACAGCTATGCCAGACGTGAAATTCCATATAGAAACAAGAAATCTCCATTTGTGCAACTCCTCGAAAAAGTGCAGGAGGTCAAAGGGATTGAGCGAATTCGTTTCACCTCACCGCACCCGGTGGGGTTCAAACCAGACCTGATCGAGGCATATCGCGACTTGTCCAAGTTGTGCGAATACGTACACCTGCCCGCTCAATCCGGCTCGAACAGGCTGCTCAAGCTGATGAATCGTCCGTATTCAGTGGAAAAATACATGGTGATCGTAAGCAACCTGCGCAACGTGGCGCCGGATATGTATTTTTCCACCGATATCATCGTCGGTTTTCCCGGTGAAACGGAAGCGGATTTTCGAGCCACCTGCCAGCTTTTCGATGAGGTCTCATTCGACATGGCATTTATTTTCAAATACAGCGTTCGCTCCGGAACGCCGGCAGCCTCCATGCCGGGGCAGATCCCTAAGAAAGTAAAGGAAAGGCGCAACCAGCACCTATTAAAAAAACTTGAAGCCACCTCTCTGGCCAGGAACCAAACCCTGGTGGGCACCGTTCAGGAAGTTCTGGTGGAAGGGAAGGCGCGGCGAGGAGATCTTTACAAAGGCAGAACCCGCGGTTTCAGGTCCTGCCTGTTTCCTGCCAACGACCGGTTGGTTGGGCAGTTGGTAAACGTCAAAATTTCCCGCGTCACCCCGAGCACCATTTACGGGGAAATGGTTTTAAAAGGCGTTGATTCTGAACTGATTAAAGTAACGCGATGCTCCTCATTATTTTGAGAATACCCCATGACTTTATTCACCGCGACCCTTCTTAGCGCCCTTGTGCTTCTCATCACTGGAGGAATCTTGTTCTGGAACGGCGAACCGGTCTCCAGCATCGCCCGTGCACTACCGAGATCCAGGCGATTCACGGTGCTGGCTTTTGGCATTGGCGCCGCTTGGTTTCTTTGGAAGGTCTCAACCCTGGGAGAAGCCGATTTCGGCAACTACCGCAACATCTTGCTGATTGTCTTTGCCGCCATCGTACTGCTTTCCTATTTCTTTGTACCAGACTTTCTGGCCGTTCGGGGGGTATGCGTCGTTGCACTACTAGCCAGTGGAGAGCTGTTAAATTCTGCATTTTCCCTTTTTGATATCCCGGCTCGATTATTCCTGGTAGTATTTGCCTATCTGTTGATCTGCCTCTCCATTTACCTGGCTGTGGCTCCTTATCGGGCGAGAGATTTCTTTGAATGGCTCTTTCAAACTCCGGGCCGGCCCAAGCTCATTGGTAGCCTGGTCATGCTATATGGTCTGATCTTGAGTATAGCTGCGTTTACGTATTAATCGGAGACAATGGAATTTCCCCAACAGGACCCTGCACTTTTAATGATTTTAGCAGGTCCCACCGGTACGGGGAAAAGTACGCTCTGCGGGCGCATGACCAGGACCCATAAGCGTATTGAGCGGGTCATTACATCGACTACTCGCCCGCCTCGTAAGGGCGAAGAGCATGGAAGGGACTATTACTTCTTTGCAAAAGATGATTTTCGCCGGCAATTGGATGCGGGAGCTTTCTATGAAAACGCCATCGTGCATGGCCACCATTACGGTACGCTGAAAAGGGAAATCCTCCATAAGCATGCCCAAGACGTCGATTTGATTATGAACGTGGACGTTCAGGGAGTCAGCGCCTTTCAAAAAGCCGCGAAGGACGACCCCTTCCTACAGAGGAAGTTAGTCACCATTTTCCTAATGCCCCCCAGTCTGGATGTCATCCGTAGCCGGTTGATCGGAAGAGGTGAAACCGATGAAGCGGTAATTCAAAAGCGGCTGGAATCGGCCAAACGGGAAATGCCCCTCTGGGCAACCTATGACTTCTGCCTCATTTCCGGTACAAAGGATGAAGATTTCGAAAAGGCGGAGGCGATTTGGAAGTCTGAGAAACTTCGCGTAAATCGACTGGCTTAGCCGGGTTCGGGCGTTCAGAAGGGGTCAAACCTTGCATCAAGCATTGGCATGCAAGATGCCAAGGAATGACCCCCACGGGCGTGCAAGGCTTGACCCCGACGTCGCCAATGCTTCGGAAATCGATTATCATTCGCTCGCCACGAATTTTTTGAGAGATGCGGGCTATTTCAACGGTTTACCAGCCCCGTTGTGGTAGATATCAAAAATACAGAAGTTTTGACTTGGCTCAAAATGCGGATTAATTGAATCCATCTTCTTATTTTTAGACGTAATAATAGTCATCCAGAAAAAATACTATCCCCCAATATGAAAACAAACAAGAGAGTTATACCCTATTTAATGGTCCTACTGATGGCGGCTGGAGCCCCGGCTTACGCTCAGGAAGAGGCAGCAGCAGAAGAGGAAAAAGAGACTCTGTTGGTCGTCGTTGTGGACAGCCTCGTCCCGGGATTTCGTGCCTGGCACGACCAGGAGGAAATGTATCAGCTGATCCGGGCAAACTTTGGCCAGGTTTTTGAAAAGGAGGGTTGGCCAGTAAACATTAAATTTGACCGCTGGTCTGCCAGTATTCCGGATGAAGGACTGCAGTTGCGCATATGGTTCAAGAGCCTCGAAGAAGAAACCATTGGCGACCTGGTATTTCGCGCTTGGATCAACCTGCGGGAGCACGGCGAAAAAACGGCCGATTTTGGTATCGTCAAGGTCAGAACTTACCCGCGGCCAGGACGGAACGTCCATGATAATTTAGATGAAGTCATTACCATGGCTGCCAAAGAGGTGGCCAAAAAATTGAACGAAGTAAAATTTGGCCAGAACTAAGCAAGGACTGATTGACTCAGCCTTTCTGGGGGAAGGTAGCGACAGCCGGCAGGCAGTACTCGTAAAACGCGATAGAGAAGCCCGTCAAATAAATGTCACCAACCGCACACCAAGAAGCTGCCATTGAAGAGACCTGCCTGCTGGCTCAAATCGGGGGGGGGGATCAGGCGGCATTCGAGCAGCTTTACCAGAGATACTCCGGGCCGCTGTTTTCTCTCGGTATTCGCATGATTGGAAACGAAAAAGAAGCGGAGGAGGCACTTCAGGATACTTTTGTCAAACTCTGGAATAACGCTGCTTACTTCGATTCCCGGAAATCTCGCCCCTTTACCTGGTCAGTCACTATCATGCGACGGACCTGCATCGACCGGATCCGTAAAAACAATCGCAAGCCCGTTTCGACTACTCTGGAAGATGTCCACGAATGGCAATGGTCCACACCCGAAACCATCCGCAAAACTACCGAGCTAAAGGACGATGTGAGACAGGTGAGCGCGGCCATGGAGAATATCCCCAAAAATCAGAAACGCGCCCTGGAACTCGCTCTATTCTCGGGAATGACCCACAGCGAAATTGCGGAGAACCTTAAACAACCACTGGGAACAGTGAAAACATGGCTCAAGCGCGGACTATTCCAATTGAGCACCACTTTAACCGAACACGCCAAATGAATGCCAACACCGAAGAATTAGCCAGCCTCTACGTTTTAGACAAATTAGACCCGGACGAAAAACGAGCGTTTGAGGCAAGGTTGGAGACCGATACCGAACTGATCCCGCTCGTTCGCGAACTCGAGTCGGCGCTGGAGGATCAGATACGTGCCCTACCTCAGCACAATGCACCTGCGCCGTTATTCGAGCGCATCAAATCTCAGATCGCCCCCAGTGGCCCCGCTGCCGTGAATCAGAAAGTTGTATCCATTCCATGGTTATCACTTATGGGATGGGGTATGGCAGCGATCCTTCTACTCGGCCTCGGGCTTACGTTTCTGATGACCTCCAGAACCAGTCTTCCCGCATCTGGTAGCAATTCGGTAGTTCTGGTAGTCGGAATGGATGGGCAATCAAATCGATTGAAAACCATCACCCTCGATACTGCGCCGAACGAATACGAATCTTTTGCCCAGCTGGCTAACTTAGCTGAAGAACTTTGGAAAAATCCAGCCGATTTACCCGGCAATGTAAACGAACCAAGTCCCACTAACACCCGCAGGAGTGGTTACACCGTATTTAATCCAGCTCACAAAAATGGATTCATTGCAATACAGCAATTGCCCCAGCCAATGGCAGGGAAACATTATTATCTTTGGGTAAAAGATCCCTTTTCCAACGACCTCGAGTGCGCCGGACTCATTCCCCTAGGGGAGACCACCCAAGGCCTGTACTCCTTTGCCTTGCCGCAGAAATCAACCATCACTTCCGACCATGTTGTATTTTTTATCACTGAAGAGACTACCCCAGACCCAACCACAAGCCAGCCCCGGGGCCAACTGGTTTTGGGAATCGACCATATTTAGTTTACTTTCAAGTGTTCAAAGGGGGTCTACCGAGGGGTTTGCTCCGACACCTCAACAAGCGAAGCGCAGTTTCGAGCAGAGCGACCCCAACAGAACAACCTTCAATCTGGTAAGTGGGAAGAAAAGGGTCAGGTCTTAAAAACTGTATTCCGTTGCACTTCATACACTTTGGCGGGGTGTCGGCCTGCGGCCTCGGTACAAAAACGACTGACCCTGTAAGGCATCAGTTTTGACGGCTTGACCCCTTCCTTTTACGCTTCAATCTCGCACTGGCGTGCAAGATCGCAAGGAATGACCCCGACGGGCATGCAGGATGGCGGGCCGATTCGCTCGCTACGAATTTTGCCGCTCTGGCTGGGGAGATTTTGTGCCTTCAACCAAGCTCGCCTCCCAGGCCAGCATTACCTTTTTGCGGGGAAGCCCCCAGCGGTACCCACCCAGGTAACCGCCCTTGCGAATGACGCGGTGACAGGGTATTAACCAGGATATTGGATTGCCGGCTATGGCGCTTGCCACCGCGCGGGAAGCTCGGGGTCTTCCGATTTGGTTGGCCACACCAGAATAAGTGACCAGGCACCCAACCGGTATTTGCAGAAGCGCACGCCAAACCTGTACCTGAAAAGGGGTGCCTCTTACGAATAACGGTATTGGGAATGTGGATGAGACACCCCGATTTCCAAAAAGCTTCTCAGCAAGGGCCTGAGTAACCGTATCATTCCTTTGGCAACCTGCAAAGGGCCAGTATTCCCGCACCACTTCATGCGCCAGTTTCTCGTCCGGTTTTGGCAGAAAAAAGCAGCCGCACAATCCGCGCTCGCACCTGGCCAGTACGGCCCAACCAAAAGGGGAGTGATGAATGCCAAATTCAATTTCCAATGGCAAGCCGCGCGCCTTGTACTGGCCCGGCGTCACCGATTCGAGTGACACGAAGAGATCGTGCAATCTTCCGGGCCCTGAAAGTCCACTTTCCAAGGCCGATTCGAGAACGGATTTTTTATTATCCAACAGGGATTTGGCGTACTCCAGCGTCAGGTACTTCAAGAACTGTTTGGGCGACAGACCCACCCAGCCTTTGAATACTCGCTGAAAATGGTGCGGACTCATTCCCGCCAATTCGGCTAATTCTTCCAAGGCGGGCTGATCCTGAAAGTGATCTCCGAGGTGCTTGATGATGGACTCGATCTTGTGGTAATGGGTCACGAAAAAGAGATTATCAAAATCCGCCCGCTCCCTTCCACCCGATTCTTGCGAAAATAATCAAGTCAATCGGGGTGTTCCGGGGAGGGTTCGGGGAAGGGGTCACACCTTGAATCAGTTGACCAGGTAGGGCGGTTTCGCCGCAAACCGCCAATTTCACGGCGGCTCGCTCGGAGATCGAGCCCTACCTTAGAAGTGGGAAGGGGTCAAGCCAGCTTCACCCGCAAATCTGCTCGATGGCCGATCCAGCACTCTATCTTCGTTCGCTCGCTACGAATTTTATGAGACATCCGGGTTAACTTAGCGCCATTCGGGCTAAGCCTCGCTTTGAGGCCGACCTGGATTGGGCCAATCCAAGTGGTAGAATTTACCGCGCGGCTGGTCTACCCGTTCATAGGTGTGGGCCCCAAAGTAGTCGCGCTGGGATTGCAGTAAATTCGCGGGCAATCGTTCCTGGCGGTAGCCGTCGTAATAGGAAAGGGCGGAGGAGAATGTGGGTGCGGGAATTCCATTTTCAACGGCCGAAGAAACCACTTTTCTCCAGTTTGACTGCGCGGATTCGACTTCCTGGAGGAAATACGGATCCAGCAGTAAATTTGCCAGGTCCCCATCCCGGGCGTATGCCTCGGTAATCTTCTGAAGAAAGCGGGCCCGGATGATACAACCCCCGCGCCAGATCTGGGCAATTTCCCCAAAATTCAATTTCCAGCCATACTCGTTCTGGGCTTCACGCATCAACTGAAAACCCTGGGCATAGGAACAAATTTTCGAACAGTAGAGAGCATCGTTAATTGCTTGGATAAAAGTGTCGGCATCTCCTTCGAAGGTTACTCCGGGTCCTTTAAGAATACCCGACGCGGCGGCGCGCTCCTCCTTGACAGCGCTCAAACAACGGGCAAATACCGCCTCGGCTATGGTGGGTGCGGGAACCCCCATGTCGAGCGCGTTGACCGACGTCCATTTGCCGGTCCCCTTTTGACCTGCGGTATCCAGAACTACGTCCACAAAGGCCTGCCCGGTAATTGGGTCGTTCTGTTGGAGAATATCCGCCGTTATTTCGATTAGAAAGGAATCGAGCCTCCCCCGGTTCCACGCTGCAAAAATTTTTCCAATCGCTCCGGCTTCCATACCCAGGAGGTTTTTCATGAGCAAATAGGCCTCACAGATCATTTGCATGTCACCGTACTCGATTCCATTGTGGATCATCTTTACATAATGACCGGCTCCGTTGGGGCCAAGATAAGCGGTACAGGGAAATCCGCCCTCCACCGGCCTGCCCGGCTCCGCTCCTTCGATGGGACGACCCGTTTCAGGGTCCACCTTAGCGGCGATGGCCTGCCAAATGGGCTGTAGATGTTCCCACGACCCGGGATCCCCCCCCGGCATCAAAGACGGACCGAATCGGGCGCCTACTTCGCCACCCGAAACCCCGGACCCGACAAAACGCAGTCCTTTTTCTTTCAACTCCTTTTCGCGTCGGATCGTGTCGGTCCACTTGGCATTGCCCCCATCGATGACGATGTCTCCCTGGTCGAGAAGTGGAATTAACCCAGCGATAACCGCATCGGTTGCATCGCCGGCCTGGACCAGGATAATGATTTTGCGCGGCCGTTTAAGAGAGCCGACAAAATTCTCCACCTCAGGGAAGCCCACCAGGCCACCGGGCGTGTCCTGATTGGCTTTTACAAAGGCCTCCATCTTGGAAGTGGTGCGGTTAAACACCGAAATTTTAAAGCCGTGGTCGGCGATGTTGAGCGCCAGATTCTGGCCCATTACGGCCAACCCGATCAGGCCGATATCAGACGATTTTTGAGACATTTCCTAACTCCTGTTTACGATGGAAGCAGGAAACAAGCAGAAGGCTTATTGTGAATCAAGTTCGAAGCCAACCCGGAAGGGAAAAAAATCACTCAACCGGGGGGAGGGAGTCATCAGGCTGATGGCAGGCCACCCAATAGCTTTCACCCGTTCGCAGGTTTTCCTTCTTCCAGATGGGTACCCGGCTTTTAACCTCATCAATGATGTAACGACAGGCGCTGAAAGCAGCCGAACGGTGAGCGGAAAGAACGCCTACCCATACGGCCACATCGCCCACCGTCAGTGAACCGATCCGGTGAGTGCAAGAGCAGTCGATAATATCGAAGCGGGCGCGGGCTTCCTGCAAAATTCTTAACCCCTCCGACTCGGCCAGTGGCAGGTATGCCTGATATTCAAGCCCGGTGACGGGAAGCCCATCGTTGTGGTTTCTTACCCGTCCTTCGAAGGTGACGACCGCGCCACCTGCAGGATTATGCAAGCGCCCTGCCAATTCCGCGACGTCCAACGATTCTGTGGCGATTGAAAACATGGAATAAAGCGCTATTTCTAACCGTTTTGAGGCCTGGACAAGCCTATTTAGAAAGTGTTGGAAAATATACCGTTTTGTGTCTGCATAAAAATATTGGTAATTCAGTCACAAACCATCCGATTGCTGATGCCTCTATTTAAACCACCTACGACGGAGGAAACCCAGTCTTTTTATAGAGAACTTCAGGAGGGGAAACGCAATCCTCTCTTCTGGGGCGCCCAGCGTTTCGATACCAGGAAAGGACTTGTCTGGAGTTCACTGAAACGACACTTCCAGAGTGTAATTGATCCCCTGATCCAATCTGGAGAGCGGGTTTTGGACCTCGGCTGCGGATCCGGGCTATTTTTACCGGCCATCTATCAAAATACATCGGATATCCAAGCGGTCGACACATCCGCCGCTCTGCTAGAACAGGCGGAAGGCCTCGTTTCGGCATGCGGATTGGAAGGCGTTGTATTCAAGGAGGCCAACGCGGAAAAATTACCTTATAAAGATTCCCACTTTGATACCCTGATTGCGGTGGATGTTTTGCACCACTTTCAGCGCCTCAATCTATGCCTGGAGGAAATGTGGCGCGTAATAAAACCGGGAGGAAATCTTATCATTTTTGAACCTAACAAACTCAATCCCCTGCTGGCGCTGGGATGCCTGTTTGACCGCAATGAATGGGGTCTTTTGGCCCTGGGGCGACCAGCGCTCTATCGACGGAAACTCAGTCCTCATTTTAGCATTAAATCAGTATCATTCAACGGACTCATTATAGGCCCGAATGCCAAGTGGATGATTTGCATAGCGGATTTTGTTACCCGACGACCTTGGTCAAAATTTTTGAGTTGGCTCGCGCCAAAGATAGTTATTGTGGCAGAAAAACCACACCCTTGAATCGATTCCATGCTTCGCAAATCGCCTTGGAAGTTTCTCAAAACAAAACGCCTGTTTTATTTGCTGGGAGGCCTTGGATTTCTGTTCAAGTATTGGCTGGTCCTGGGAGAGGAAATTGAGCCGTTTTACCGCCCGGCCGACGACCTAAACTACATACTTTTAGGAAAGAGCTGGTATTTTTGGGCGGAATACAACGTTCACACCTTGCTTCGGCAACCGGTCTTCCCGTTATTCCTGGCCCTGGTAAATGTGAGTGAAATTCCGTTGCGCCTAGTGCAGGAATTTCTGCTATGTGGTTCCGCTTTTTTCATGCTGAACGGTTTTCGAAAGGCGGGATTAAACGCTACGATCGCCGGCCTCACGTTTATGGTGGTAATCTTGCATCCCGGTTGGTTGTTACTGGCAAACAGGACCCTGAGGGAGTGCTTCTATACCTCGATGTGGCTGATGACCGTCGGGGCGCTTATACCCCTGTCTCTGCAAAAATTATCGACCATTAAATTGAGGCATACCCTGCCGGGCGGGATTGCCCTGGCCCTGCTCTGGCATACGCGTGAGGAGTCCATACTGGTTGGCATTTTTCTGCTCGTCTATGTGGTCGTCTTCTGGATTTTGCCGCGAGAACGCCATCCTTGGAAAAAAATGGGAAAGCAACTGGGCCTCCTTGTGGCAGGATTGTGTGTGCCCATCGCGGTGACAAACCTGACAATCCGCAGTTTGAACTTTTGGAAGCACGGGGTGTTCGTCAGCCACGAGCTTCAGGATTCCAGCATGAGCAACACGCAAAAACGCCTGCAGCAGATAAAACCCGAAAATCCAAAACCATGGGTCAATGTTGAACGGGAAAGTCTGGAAAAAGCTTATGCGGTGAGTCCCACCTTATCGTCTATCCGGGAGGCCTTTTCGGACCGGGTAGGGCGCCGCTGGGCCGCGGTAACCCAGCACCTGGCCCATGATGAAGCGGAAATCGGCGGTGGCGCTTTTCTGATTGGTTTGCGCGAGGCGGCATCCGAGGAAGGAATCCATTCCAGCGCACTTAAGGCACGGGAATTCTACCGCAAGATTTCGGCGGAACTTGAGGAGGGCTTTGCCTCGGGAAAACTGGAAAAACGATTCGTATTTCACAGTTATGTGGATGCGGAACTGACGGACTATCTGCCACGTTTTCCGGGGGGATTGCTACACGTGGCCAAGTTCGCTTACCAACCGCTGAGTGATACTGACATTCGAATTTATTATCCGCGTCATGAAGTTTTCAGTACGTTGAACGCCTACGATGAGATCGCCAATCGACGCCATCATATCGCCTATCGCAAGGTGCCTACAATAAGGGGCTGGGCTTTCATTGCAGGTGGTCAGGTAACCGGTATCGAATTAGTTGACCACAATGAGATAATCCTCGAATCAACCATGGATATATCGGATCGGCCCGATGTCATGGAAGTTTTCCGAGAGCAGGAAGCTCCCCTCAAATCGGGTTTTGTTCTTCCCCTGCCCAAAGCGGATTATCCAGCCGATAATGTAACCGTTTTGTTCAAGTCGGATAAAGGAGACGCTTTCTCTCTGCCCGCATCCCGGCTACTGGATATAGGACAGGATCAAGCCACTGACCCCAAAGACAATCTGTTGCGCGTGACCGTCGACGAAATAAAATCGGGGAAGAATGACTTTCAGTTACAGGAGCGAATTCAGGCATGGTTATGGATTAATCACGGAAAACTTCATTTGCTTTTTGCCGGCGCCGCGTTGCTTTTGTGGTTGGTTCGGCTGATTCTGTTAAGCTCAGAACGAAAGACCGCTAGGTACACAGGGTGGATCTGCGCCCTGGGAATTATATTTGGAGCACGCTGGTTTTTGATAACCCTGGTACATGTTTCGTCATTTCACATCGATTTACGCTATATATTTCCAGCCCTGGTTTTTGTTCCGGTAATATTCGCCCTATGCATGCAGCAAGCTATCGATGGCATCAAAATGAATAAGTTTCGTTGGGTTCACTAAATGCCTGAAGAAAAATTACAGCCCTGTCGTATCTGCGGCTCCCCTACGTTCCTGAAATGGGAAGATTCTCTCACTCAACCCCTCAATAACAGTTCCTTCGCTATCACCGATTTTAACTACGGCCAAATCAGCGCGCTTTATCAATGTTCCAAATGCGGTTTTCGCCAATGCCATGATTTAGGCAACGTGCTATCATTTTACGGGTGGCAGGAGGACCCCGATTACGAAAACGGAAGAGAACAGCGCAGGCTTCAGGCACAGGGCCTTTTGAAGCGCCTGGGAAAGTTTAAGCGGAAAGGCCGGTTGCTGGATGTGGGCGCGGGTTCGGGGATTCTAGTCGAGGCTGCCGCGGAAAAGGGATTCCGCGCACGCGGGATCGAGCCGTCGCGTTGGTTACAAAAACAGGCTGAAAAACACAATGTCCCGGTTGAAGCAGGATTGTTGGAGGATATGGCAAGCGAGCCTGTATGGGATGTGATCACGCTGGTGGATGTCATCGAACACGTTGAAGATCCTGTTGGCCTGCTTAAGGATACCGAAAAAAGACTGAGCGTCACCGGTATGGCAATGATTGTAACACCGGATGTGAAATCGTTTTTCGCACGGTGGCTCGGTCGCAAATGGTGGCATTATCGGGTGGCTCACATCGGATACTTTAACGACTCAACCCTGGAACTGGCGTGCCGGAGAGCCGGTTTGGAAGTAATCCATAAAAGCAGACCCGGTTGGTTCTTTGCCGCGGATTATTTGTGGGTAAGGATCATGCAATATTTTCCCTCTTGGCTGAGAATTCCCCCTTGCCGATGTATGCGCCGCTGGACTATCCCGGTCAACCTGAGAGACTCGCTGTTGGCAATCGTTCAAAAAAAGGAGGGCGCCGGTGGGTCCAGCTAGGTTCAAGGATTACTTTTTGGTCGCCAGGATGGACCATTGGGTCAAACAGATTTTCGTTTTACCCGGGGTGGTTACAGCCTGGTTGTTAAGTGGCGCTGAAGGGGCGGGATTGCGGGATTTAATAGGACCAACTGTCCTGGGATTTCTGGCCACGAGCCTGGTGGCTTCCGCCAACTACGTCTTAAACGAGTGGCTGGATTCGACTTATGACCGGCATCACCCGCTCAAGGCAAAACGCCCATTTGTGTTGAGGATGCCAAAAAGGATCTTGTTATGGACCGAGTATTCCCTACTGCTGGCTGCCGGACTGTTGAGTTCACTCCTTCTAAACTCGATGGTTTTCTGGATGCTGGTCGTCTTTCTATTCAGCGGTTGGGTATATAATCTGAAGCCGTTGCGCAGCAAGGATATACCTTTTCTCGATGTCGTTACCGAATCGTTCAACAACCCGCTGCGATTCCTGGTCGGCTGGTTTTTGGTAACCGATACGGCCATTCCGCCAACGAGCATCCTTTTAGCTTACTGGATGGCGGGAGCGTTCCTGATGGGGATCAAACGATTCGCCGAATACCGGACGGTAAAAGAAACTGGCGGGGTGGACCTGTTGAAAGCCTACCGCCGGGTATTCCGCGTTTATACGGAACATAGTCTCCTTATTTCGTCCTTCTTCTACGCACTCATGTCCACCTTTATGATGGGGGTGTTCCTGATAAAGTACCGCATCGAATACCTGCTACTGTTCCCGCTCATTTCCGGATTGTTTGCCAGTTACTTACGCGTGGCTTTGAAGCCCGCCTCAAGAGCCCAAGCGCCGGAAAAGCTGATTCATGAAAAAACCCTGTGGATACTGGTATTTCTTTTGATGGGATTGTTCTTGGCCTGTTCCTTTATTGACATCCCGCAGTTGCACATCCTCATAGATCCCTACCTCGGATGACCCCGTAGAAAAATTTCCATGACACCAAAAGGATTCAGCTGCCTGGGGAAAAAAATTGGCATAAAGGAAAACGCCCGGGACTTCGCGTTGATTTACTCCGAAGTTCCGGCTGAGGCAGCCGCAGTTTTCACCCGCAGTACGTTCTGTGGAGCTTCGGTCACTCTGGGTCGTCAATTGGTCAAGCGAGGTAAGGCGCAGGCGTTCTTTATCACCAGCGGCATATCCAACGTAGCCACTGGAGAACAGGGATTGGCCAATGCGCGTCTTGAAATGGAAGTCTTGGGCCGGGAATTAGCCATCGACCCCAATCTGGTATTACCCAATGCCACGGGGGTGATAGGGGTCCAGTTGCCCATGGAGAAAATTTTACCTGCCATTGCAGGGGCCAAGGAGGAACTCCGGGCAGATCTATGGGAGCAAACCGCCGAAGCAATTCTGACAACGGATAAGCGGCCCAAGCTGGTGCGTTGCTCCACCGGGGATTCTATATTGATAGGCATGGCCAAAGGCGCGGGTATGATTGAGCCCAATATGGCGACCATGCTTTCTTTCTGGGTAACTGATGCAGACCTGCCGCACAAGGATCTACAACCCATGCTCAAACGAGCGGTAGACAAGTCTTTCAATCGTCTGAGTATCGACACGGACACCAGTACCAGCGACACCGTGGCAATCATGGCAAATGGTTTGGCTGGAAAAGTAGACTTGGCAGAATTTGAAGAAACCTTCACCAAAGCGGCAGTAGACTTGGGCAAGCAAGTTGCAGCAGATGGTGAGGGCGCCACCAAGATGATCGAAGTCGAGGTAGTCGGCGCCCTGGACGACGCACAGGCACTAACCATGGCCAAAAGTATCGTGAACTCCCCTTTGGTTAAAACGGCCGTTTATGGCGCCGATGCGAATTGGGGCCGGGTGGCGATGGCATTGGGTAAAACATTTGATAACAGGCTCAACCCCGATTCAATAGAGATTTCCTTTGGAGGACACTCTGTTTACCGAGAAGGCGCTCCAACTAATTTCTCCGAGGAAACGGTCGAAAAATACCTTAAAAATAACAAAGAAGTAATAATTTCGGTCAACTTGGGGCTGGGTAATTCATCTGCGACGGTCTGGGGATGTGATCTGACGGAGGAGTACATTCGCATCAACGCTCTCTATCGAACCTGATCAACCTCCGGAGACGGGAGGAATGAAAACGACGTCATCACCGCTCTTGAGCGGGGTCGGCCAATCTACAAACCGCTGATTCACGGAAACGCGTAGGGCGGACTTTTCCAGGGTAAAGCCGTATTGAGCAGCCAGAGACTGGTACAATTCGCCCACGGTTTGTAATTCCACCGAGAGCGTTTCTTCCGTTGCGCCGCGTTGATCCCGAAGAATCGCGAAATACTGAAGGTGAACTGCGATCATAATTTTGCCTGGAAATCGCGTTTACCCCCCGTTTTTGAGATTAGACGCGTTTCCAAGATGCGAATGTCATGGGATAACGATTTGCACATGTCGTAAATTGTCAGAGCTGTTACAGAAGCTCCGGTCAAAGCTTCCATTTCCACTCCGGTTTTATGGTCCGTGGATACAGTGCAATCTATAACTACCTGGTAATCAATATCTTGACTCACGGATATCCGACAATCGTTCAAGGGGAGTGAATGACAGAGCGGTATTAAATCGCTGGTTTTTTTGGCCGCCATTACGCCCGCCAGTATAGCGGTCTGGAAAACAGGGCCCTTTTTGTTTTGAATATCGCCGTCACCCAGGAGCGCTAGAATATCGGAATTGAGCTGAACCCGCGACTGGGCGCGGGCTGTTCTATGGCTCACTTCCTTGTCGGAAATATCGACCATTGATGGTCGATTCGATTTATCAATGTGTGAAAACTTCGCCATATCATTTACCAGGAATAAAACCGTGCCGGGAAACCCACGGGAAATTCACTTTGGTCCTCAGGCAACTCAACAAATCCATCGGTATGAGCCAGTCGGGCTAAATCTCCGGAGTTTTGAGGCGCTACCGGTTCTGCCAACAATTGGCCACCTGCCGCAAATTCGATGTTTGCCGGCAAAAAAAGGGTAAGCAGTTTGTCGAAGGAAAAAGGGGCTTTCAAAAGAGCCGTTGGGGGAGATTTTTTGCCTAGTCCAATCATTTTATCAGTGAATAGAGTCACATACCTGTAAAAACAGGTCAAAGTTGAGTTTGGATTTCCTGGTAGTGCGAAAACGGGTATTCCCCATGCTGTCGTACCGAACCATAAGGGTTTTCCCGGGCGCTGACGCACCCAATGAAAGTGCTGCTTTACACCGGCAGCTCCAAGCAACTCTTCCAAAAAATCATACTTCCCTTTGGATATGCCCCCAGAGAACAATACCATATCCGAATCGTTCAGTATTGAATCGAGTTTCGAGGAAATTTTCTCACGATCATCTGGCAGGTGACGCAAACGCGTTCGAATCGGATAAGCCTGCGCTTCACAGGCTGCAGCCAAAGCATAGGCGTTGGATTTTCGGATCTGAAATGGAGCGGGCGTCTGATCCACTTCTACTAATTCATCCCCCGTAGATACGATGGTAACCCTGGGAATGACCGACACGGTTACCTCTTTATAGCCACAGGTTGCTACCAGAGCCATTTCCTTGCCACCCAATATAACCCCCGCCTCAAGTAGGGTATCTCCCCGCAAATTATCCGAACCTCTGCGGTGGATAAATTGTCCGGGCAAAGGCTCATAGCCTTCGTTCAATTGGAATACAGTCCCGCTAGCCGCCACCTTCTCAACCGGTATTACGGTATCTGTACCACCGGGCAGTACCGCTCCAGTCACTACTTCGATACATGATCCCGATTCCATTAAGGTGGCGGCTTCCGCCCCCGCACGCTGTATCCCCTCGGAATGGAAAGTGCGATCCGCGCGCGAAAAATCTTTCCCACGAATGGCAATCCCATCCATCATGACCCGGTCAAATGGAGGAAAGGCTCGGTCGGCCAGAACCGGTTCCCGAAGCGCCCGCCCGTAAGCTTCTTGGAAAGGAATGCGTTCGGTCCCCAGCAAACTTACCTGCTCCTGAATGATGCTATCGGCCCGCTGTGAAGAAATGGCGTCCATTTTTAATCGACTAAAGCATTTGTGCGGAAATAGGGAACAATTAATTTTTACCTGAGCCCCATAATCTGTCTTATTAAGGGGTATTTTAAATGACAGCCGTGAGAGACCAACTGGGTCGTGGCCTTCGCGATCTTCGCATTTCAATCATCGATCAGTGTAATTTTCGATGCACCTACTGCATGCCAGAAGAGGTTTTCGGGCCCGGGTATGCCTTTCTCAAAAAGGAACAACTGCTTTCACGCCAAGAAATCATCCGGTTGGTCCAGGCATTTTCCGCTCTCGGGGTGGATAAGGTTCGCATAACCGGAGGAGAGCCCTTGTTGCGAAAAGAGGTAGTATCCATTGTCGAAGACGTATCCCAAATCGAGTCCATTGAGGAAATTGCCCTAACCACCAACGGTTGGCTTTTACCTCACTACGCGGAAAAACTTAAAGTGGCCGGTCTGCATCGTATCAACGTAAGCCTGGACTCACTGGAAGATGCGACATTCATGAAAATGAACGGAAGGGGCAAGGCTGTCGGAAGTGTGCTAAAGGGAATCGATGCGGCGGTTGAAGTCGGTCTTCCCGTCAAGGTGAACATGGTGGTGGAAAAAGAGGTGAATGAAAAAGACATCATTCCCATGACTTCCTATTTCCGGAAGCGAGGGATAACTCTCCGCTTCATTGAATACATGGACGTGGGAAATTATAATCAGTGGGACCGGTCTCAGGTGTTTCCCGCCGCAAAAATAGTGGAGATGGTAAATGAGAAGTTTCCCATTGAATCCATCAATCCAAACTACAAAGGAGAAGTAGCAACGCGCTACCGTTTCCTGGACGGGAGAGGGGAAATTGGAATTATCAGTTCAATTTCCCAACCGTTTTGCCAGGATTGCCACCGCGCACGATTATCGGCCGATGGAAAACTCTTTACCTGTTTATTTTCCACAAAAGGGACGGACCTGAAACCCCTCCTCACCACCCTAAAATCGGAAAAGGAACTCATCGAGGCTTTGGGACGGGTTTGGCGGCAACGAAATGACCGCTACTCCGAACTGCGAAAGACGCAACCCCCGTCCGAGAATCCGCCGGCAAAAGTGGAGATGTCCTTCATCGGAGGTTAGCCTGAGCGTTCGGAAGGGGTCAAGACGTAAAAAGTTATGCCTTACGGGGTCAGTCGCCTTGTAAAACTGTATGGAGTGCTCCGTCGGGGTCATTCCTTGACATCGTGCATGTCAATGCAGGATGTAAGGTTTGACCCCTTCCCTCAAAGACCTGACCCTTTTCTTTCGGAAGGCAACACTTTTCAACGGCATGACCCCGGCTGGCGCCATACCATCTGCCTCTACAATCACGCTTAACTAAGGGCCATTCGGGTCAGGCATTTATTTTCGACATGGAGACATGTCAAAAATCAACGACTGACCCCGACGGGCTGGCAAGCTACGTCAAGATTGCAAGCTTAGTAAAAGTAGGACTTTCCCAGGTAGTTCAGCATCCAGATTTCCTTCCAGACGCGATAACGGCCCTCCCAGGTTATCTTCCCATACTCTTCCCGCTGGGCTATTGGAAAAAGAAATCCCAGATCGGTATTCACGCGCTCCAAGGTCTTTTGCTGAAAATTGACATCCTCCAGCGGATCATGCTCCCAGGTCACAAATACATCCTTGGTATTTTCCAGACGTTGTAAGTGACGATTGTACAAACCCAACAGGTTACGCACCAGTGGCTTGCGATCGAGTAACCAGTTTTCTGGATAAAATCCCCCGAAAGGTAAAAACATATTATCGGTTACAAACCGCGATTTTTCCACCGTTTGCGATACTATGGTGAAGCACATGTTTACGATGCCGTAGCGTTGGGGGATGAACAAAATCTGGATACGGTGCTTGGCGTCTTCGCTCTGATAAACATGCATGCGCAAAGTAATTTCCGAAACGAGTTCCGCCTTTAGGGAACAAATGGACTGAAAATTATTTTCTTTAAGCCATTTGCGGAGGATAAAAAACTTTTTTTGTGCAGGCCACTCTTTCCCTTGGGGATTGATTTTAAATTCTGGAAAGAGTGGAACGGAGCTCTGGCTCAACGCTTTAATGGCAATCCAATGATAGATCGTTTCAAACAGAAACCACACCAGGAAAAATGCGAGGACAAGGATCCAAAAAGGTTTGGCAAACCAGTCGACGGAAAAGGAAAGGAATGCCGCCGCCAAGGAAAAGGTAATCCAACGTAACCAACGGTTCAGGATGGCGATTACCAAAGAAGCTTTACGCCCATTCCACCAGGTCAGAATGAGGGTTGCCACCAGGAGTATGGGAATCACCAAGTCTTGCCACTCAGTATCTTTCAGAAATATTTCCATGCTGCTTTATACCGCAAAGTGTCGGAAAAGTTCACTAGCCCGGATGTCTCACAAACTTCGTAGCGAGCGAACGAAGATCGCGTGCTGGTGCGGGAATCGAGCAGATTCGCGGGTGAAATTGGGTCGACACCCTGTAAAGTCGCGAATCCAACGAGATCCGCACCAGTGCTGAAATTTCGGAGCGCAGTAGAAAATTGTGGGGCTGTCGCATTCGCTCGGTAGTGAAACATCCGGGCTAGCAGGTGAACTGAAAAAATCTCCCCGCCAGCCTAACTAAGCCGGAGAGGCATAACAACGCAAAGGAAACTTTCCAATGTGCGAAATACACCCGGACTCAAATCGTCTTTAAACTCAAAAAAGACCTCGTCCTTGGTCAGGTTCTTCAACGGGTCCATCAAGAACTGCGGGTTGAAAGAGATCTTTACCGCCGGGCCCTCGTAGGGAATTCCACCAAGCGACTCATGCGATTCTCCCAACTCCGGGCTGGAAGCCGCAATTTCTAATTTGTCGTTATATATCTTCAGAGTTACGGTGTTATTTTTATCGTTTGTGACCAGTGCGGCGCGGTGAATGCAGTGCAAGAGATTTTCCCGTCCAATTTTTACACGGTGATGGGTTTCTTTAGGGATGACCTGCTGGTAGTTGGGGTAATTGCCCTCCACGATTTTTGAAACGAGATAAATGTGGTCCTTTAACCCCTCCCTCGCTTCATTGGTGCCAATCTCAAAAGCAATTTGGCGATCGCTGAACAAAATTTTTATTTCCTCCGATTGACCGAGAAGTCGCAATAGTTCAGCTACGGTTTTCGCCGGTAGTATCAAATTGCCGGCAGTGGCTTCCGTAACCTCCATTTCCTTGCTAGTTAGGGCCAGACGACGACCATCCGTTGCGACCAAGGTGAGTTTGCCATCAGAAAAATTGAAGAAAACGCCGTTGAGGATGTAACGATTCTCATCCGTCGATTGACCATAAGCTACACTCCTGAGCATGGCAGCCAACGTTTTCTGTGAAAGTATAAATTGACGTTCGTCGCTGAAAATAGGCAGGGAAGGAAATTCTTCCGGACCAATTCCGTTGATTATAAATAAGGAGCCACCCGAAGAGATTTCTGCCCGGTGCATGATGGATTCCACTTCTACATCCAAATTGGGCAATTCCCGGATGATGTTGGCTAAATTGCGAACGGGCAAGGTTAAACCTCCGGTAGATTCAACGTTAGCCTCTATTCGGCATTGAATCCCCATGTCCAGATTTGTGGTGGTCAAGGAGATAAAACCATCGTTTGCTTCAATCAAAACGTTGCTGAGAATGGGCATGGTTGCCCGTGTTCCCACGACATTGAGGACCTGTTGCAGTCCATTGGAGAAGTGATCTCGGTTGATTGTAAACTTCATGAAAGCGAATCGGACGGTTCTTGGGTTACTAGATGAGAGAGATAATAGAGAAAGTAAACTAAAACAGTATTCTTATTACTATGTTATGTGAATAAATAAAACAAGGATCCTATGTAACTGATGTGAGAGAATTTGTAATCCATTTTTTCGGTCAACAATCCTGTGAATGAAACGCATCTTATTACCTCAATTCACAAAGTTGGCGACTTGTCGGAAATTACTCGGGGCAATTCCGGCACTATTCACAGACTTATTCAGCATTGGATTTCTCATTAGTGTTGCGACCTCGACGGAAGTAGCGGATGAAACCGTAAAAAATGTAGCCCAGAAAGAGTAGCACAATGCCGATTTCCCGAACGATGGCCAGGATGCTGACAATGACGATAATAAGAATGAAAAAGCGGAAATTCAATCGTGTTGTCCAATCGATGTGCTTAAAGCTTGGGTAATGGATCGGACTAATCATTAGAAATGCGATCATCAACATGAGAATGGGCAGGGCAATGGAATATCCTTTGAGGTCAAACTTGTTGAGAAATAGAACCAAAGAGGATATCATGCCGGCTGCTGCCGGCGCCGGCAGACCGATGAAATGCTTCGAAGCGGTAAACTCGCTCTCGCTCATTAAAGGATGGGTTACCACATTGAATCGCGATAGCCGGACGGCTACACATAACAGGTAAACAAAACCGATGATCCATCCTATATCCCGGAAGAAGGGGTAACCTTGGGTGGGGGATAGTATGAGAAAGAACACCATAAGGGATGGCGCCATGCCGAACGAAACCACGTCGGCTATGGAATCGAACTCCTTGCCGAAGAGACTTTCCCTCCCACCCAATCGGGCCAGTCTTCCATCCAAGATATCGAATACCACCGCAGCCAGGATCAACCAGACGGCTTCGGTGTAAAGTTGCTGAGGAGACTTTCCAAAATCACCGGCCACGAAGCGTGCCTGGATACAACGAATCACCGCCGCAAAACCGCAAAACAGATTCAAGGCTGTCGCCAGGTTGGGTAGGAAATAGATTTTTCTGGCTTGATCCGGGTCCGTGTATTTTGGATCCATTGTGGGCTCGCTCATAAGGGAGGATTTATTTCATCAGGCTATCCAAGTACTGCCAAAAAGATTGGTGCTGTTCGATAGCCTGTTCTTCTTTAAATGGGAGTTTTGTTCGAAATACGAAATCTGCCATTGAGTTTTTATCGAGGATGACGTGGCTGAAAAGAATATCTTCCTTCACTTCGAAGTAGATGCGGTATTCACCGGCTCTTAATCGATAAAATGTTTTCCCCTTTCGGGTGAATTTACTCAAAGCGTCCTCAACATTTGCCAAATCATGCGGAGTCAATCGGGTGATTTCTTCGATCAGGGCCATCTGGCTCAATATATCCAACTTATTGAGCTCCCGCATGCTTTGGTCGCTAAAAGTTACCTGATACATAACACGAAATTACGGATTTTAAGCCTCTCATACACAATCAGATTTTAAATGAAGGAAAAAAGCCATAGCAGACAAAATTGACTTGAATACCTTGCCGCTTGCTTTGGGGAAGCGACTTTATTTCCAGAAATTTAGATTATTCGTTATGGGGGAGTTAAGATAATAATCTCCTCCTCATCCGTTGAAGGTATTTAGAATCAAGTAGACCAGAATCCCGGTTACGGATACGTACATCCAGATAGGAAACGTCCATCGCGCTATGCGTTTGTGCGATGTAAACCGCCTGCTGATGGCAAAAAATAAGGTCATCAGCACCAGTGGAATTACCACCATCGCCAGGAGTATATGACTGAACAGTATAAAAAAATAAATTGGCCGGATGACGCCTTCAGCTATGAATTTAGTATCCCCATAGTAATGGTGATGTAAGACATACCCTACTAAGAATACGACCGATGCCACTGTCGCGGATATCATCATCCCGATATGCAGGCCTTTCCTGCCCGATTTGATGGCAATGAAACCCATCAACAGAAAACTGGCGGCCAGTCCGTTCAGGCAGGCGTTCACGGTTGGTAAATAGCTGATCCAGTTAGCGTCCGATTGGGCCGGGGCCTTGCCGTAGATAATCCAGAACAGAAAACCGAGAACGACGATCGTCACGACCCCACTTACCAGGATGGCACTAGCGGAATTCTCTCTAGCCCGCATTTCAAAAAATCCAATCTGTCATTTACTCATCACGGGTTGGATCAGGCATAGGTGGAAGGTAGCAGCATATGCAGGACGTTGTGAATCAATTTCAGCCCCAGCTTACCTTTTAGGGTCAGAATCGATTCGGGATGAAATTGAACGGCTCCGTAGGGCAGCTCTTTGTGTTGGATGGCCATGATCGTTCCGTCTTCGCTCTCTGCGGTAACTTCCAGGCATTCGGGAAGATCATCTCGAATTGCGAATATGGAATGGTACCTCCCCGCTCGGAACTGTCGCGGAAATCCGTCAAATATCCCGGTCTGGTTGTTTTTAATTTGGGAGGGTTTTCCGTGCATGGGGTAATCCAGCAGATCTAGAGTCCCACCGAAAGCCTGCACCATGCCTTGGAGCCCCAAACATACCCCGAAACAGGGAATACCCTCGTCCACACAATGGGAAACGACTCCGGCGACATTGAAGTCCTCCGGCGTTCCCGGTCCCGGTGAAACAAACACCAGATCCGGCTTGTATTCGTCGAGCATGGACATGGGAAATCCCGCGCGAATGGTCATTACCTCGGCTTGTGCCTGACGAAAGTAATTGGCAAGGGTGTGGACAAACGAATCCTGATTATCCACAAAAAACACCCGTGGTTTAACACCGTGGCGGGCCGGAACCTGAAATCCCGGATCAGCTACGTGTGTCCGCCCGCCCAGTATGTCGAGAAATGCGCTGGCTTTAGTGCGGCATTCCTCGTCCTCGGCTGCCGGATCCGAGTCGCACAACAAAGTTGCTCCCACGCGAAATTTTGCCAGCCCCTCCTGTATATGAATGGTTCGAATGGTTATTCCGGTATTCATGTTACCGTTGAAGCCGATAAAACCAACCGCGCCGCCGTAGTACTCGCGGGGTGAATTTTCCAGGTTCTCGATCTGTTGCATGGCGGCCGGTTTTGGGGCGCCCGTTAAGGTGCAAGCCCACATGTGGGACAAGAGGGCGTCGAAAGAGTCGTAGCCGTCGAGTAGTTCTCCCTCCACGTGGTCTACGGTGTGAAAGAGGCGGGAATAAGCCTCGATTAACCTACGGCCGATTACCTGAACTGAACCCGGTTTGCAGACCCGCGACTTATCATTGCGATCCACATCCGTGCACATGGTCAACTCCGCCTCGTCCTTTTTTGAGTTCATGAGTTCGAGAATACGGTCGGCATCCTCGATAGCATCGTTACCCCGCGGGACCGTTCCCGATATGGGACAAGTCTCCACGCGATTGCCCACGACGCGAACAAACATCTCGGGCGAAGCGCCTACCAACTGTTCCCGACCCAGGTTGATCAGAAACTCATAGGGACTTGGATTAATGGTCCTTATTTTATCAAACAATTCTCGCGGCGTGTCCTGGCAACCCGCAGTGAAAACCTGGCTCAGCACCACCTCAAAGAAGTCGCCCTTGCGGGTCCCCTCCCGGATTGCCGCGACTTTAACGGCGTATTCACCCGCTTTGTGGTCGCATATCTGTTGCTGGTTTTTCGGATGGGGCAGTTCAAAAAATTTTCCCGTCCGTTGCAGGCCCGCAGTACCGTGGACGCCCATGTGAAAATCGTAATTGCGAACCTCCGCCCTTTCCTTGCGGTGATCCACTACGAAAATCTGGTCGGGTAGAAACAAGTGCGCGTCCGAGTAATTTTTCGGACGCAGGTGGTTCAGCCTTATCGGTTCAAATTGAAAGACCAAGTCGTATCCAAAAGCCCCGAACAGTCCAAGATAAGCGTCGCGGTCCGATCCGAAAAACTCGCTTATTGAACGAAGCACGGAGAATAACCCGGGTTGCTTGCTGCGTTCTTCCTCCGGAAAGTGATCCGGCATAGGAACAACTTCTCCCAGTAGGGCGTCTGGGCCGGTATCTAACTTCTGGATATAGGACTGCTCCTTTAAAGCTCGGGAAATCATCGGCAGGATATTTTTGCCACGCTCATTTAGAGCATTCACTGCAAAGTTGCGGTTCCGCCCTATGATTTCCACCGGCGGCTGGATAAAACCGAGATCCCAGCGGCTGTAGCGTCCCGGATATTCGTAGCCACTGCAAAACAGCGCTCCCTGGTAATGGTCGATGGCATCGAAAGCTTCGTTGAGCGCCTCCGAGTATGGAAGCTGCCCAACGGTGCAGATTACCGTCACTCCACCCGGGGTTTGGTATTCGATTTTGGACATGATGATTAAATGGGTTTTCCAACGATCCCGGCTGAAGACCCTTCTCATTGCAGTAAAATTCTTCCCAGCCAATGCGAGGAGAAAAAGTTAAAATGCCCCAAAATTGGAAATATAAGGGCACTTCGTAGTTCTCTCGCTCTTTTTGCAGCATAGGAATACTAAAAAACCGGTGCTTGCAATTTTGGATGCGAGGCGGGTAATCTGCTTTAATAGCAACAATCTGCGTTGATCGACTTGGCCGACTTGTATTATGCTACCCGCACAGCCCAATCGAAGTCTAATGGATGGCATCCGTTGCCTCCAGATATTGTCTACTCACACGGGTCCAATCGGGACGCGGGAACTGGCAAGGCGCCTGGACATTGAAACCACCCGGGCCCACCGGCTATTGAAGACGCTGGCCCACATGGGCATGGCCCGGCAGAACCGGAATTCCAAATACATGCCCGGGCCCGCAATGCACGTGTTGGCGGCCCAAAGCCTTTATTCTTCGGGGCTTATAGGCGACTCGACCAAACCATTGCTGGATTTACACCGTAAGGTTCAGCTCATCACCGCCTTCGGCATGTTATGGGAGCGCAACGTTTATTACCTTTACCACTTAATGCCCGGTATGTCGGCCGAAGAGGCGGTTGGGCGCATGCGGTTGCAGCCGGTTACTCGATCGGCTATTGGCATGGTATTGTTGTCCAAGCGCTCGGACCATAAAATTCGTGAATTTTTTCAAGATGTAGATGAGTTTGAGGGCTACCCGGAAGGGATTGCGGCGGTTATCAACGACCTCGAGCGCATCAGGGAGCGAGGATATGGGTTTATACGGGTTGATTCCGAGCAAAGTCGCGTATCTTTGGGAGTAATGTCGCCCAATAACCTTTACACGGCGGTTGCCGTTGCCGGGTCCTTTGGGGAGGGCCGCATTCCGGAATTGAAGGCGGCCATTGACGATGCGCTCATGAGAATATTCCCTGAGGCGCCCTGATGAAACCGGGCCATCGATTTGCCCCAGCTTAATTCATTTAAGTACTTTCGAGGGCGTCTCCAACTTTACCACGAAGACGGATTCAGGTTTGACCTCTTCCCTCGCGCTCACGGAAACTTTAATCGAAATGGTTACAATCAAATTAGAATATACCGGCGATTTGCGCATGGTCGCCACGCACCAACCCTCTAGTACTACCATGAATACCGATGCGCCTACCGATAATCAGGGCAAGGGTGAGTCCTTTTCTCCCACCGATCTCTGCGCTACGGCGCTCGCTACTTGCATGGTAACAACCATGGGAATCAAGGGACAACCCAAGGGCTGGGATCTGTCCGGTGCAACAGTGCGGGTGGACAAGATCATGTCTGCCGACGCGCCCCGTCGCATCGCCCGGCTGGACGTGGACCTGCGAATTCCGGATCGATTCACGGAGGATGAGAAGGAGGAAATGGTGACTATTGCCCATTCTTGCCCCGTTTACTTGAGCTTAAATCCAGCCATTGAGATGAATATAAATTTGGGTTGGGTCTAAATGGTTCAACTGTATAGCGGGTCATGAAACTTGTGTGGTGTAACAGAAATTCCTTATACACATACCGCAGCAATTTTTCGGCCTTATCAAGGCGGCGCAGGTCGCTTGGGCTTTTGGCCCTGGCGACCTGCGCTAACGCTGATCGGTCGAAAAAGCGCGCGGCCCGTAGGGCGAGGTGGCATGAACACCCTGGCTGTGTTCGCTTTTCGCACAAGGGCCTTCAGGCCCGTGCTGCGAAAAGCAGCCTTGCCAGGCCATTCATGGCACTCTCGTATGTGCCAAGTTATTTCTGTTACACCACACTAGGGTTACTGTTTATCGGAGTTATTTTACTTGTTTTTTATTGCGGATGTGGTGGAGGACCATCGCCCAGCGCAGCCCGCAGCACGTTTGTTTTTGCGCGCGGGAGCGATTCCCAGAAATTGGATCCCGCCGACGTGGATGACGGCGAATCGGTCAAAGCGCTCAATCAAGTTTACGAGGGCCTGGTTCGGTTTAAACCAGGCACCCTGGAGGTGGAACCCTGGCTGGCTAAATCCTTCCAAATGTCCGACGATGGATTGAGCATTCGATTTGAATTGCGGGAAGGCGTGTTGTTTCACGACGGTACGCCTCTCAATGCCGAGACGGCGGCCTTCTCCTTCCTCAGGCAGTTGGACAAGGCGCATCCCGGTCATCTCCCGGGCGCCATTTTCCAATATTGGAACTACTTGTATAGCGACATAAAGGAAGTGGAGGTAACGGGTTCTATGACCTTGCTTTTTCGCTTGAAGCAGCCCAATGCAACTCTGCTCTACTCGCTCGCCTCCTTCCCCGCTTATCTGATAAGCCCCCAGGCATTGGAGGACTATGGGCAGGACATGGTCCGGCATCCCGTCGGTACCGGCCCCTACAAATTTGTCAGTTGGGAGCCCAACCAGGCCATTATATTCGAAAGGTTCCGGGATTATTGGGGTGAACCCGTCGGCTACGACCGGCTGGTTCTAAAAGTAGTGCGGGAAAATGCGGTGCGCCTCCTCGATTTGAAGGCGGGCAAACTAGATGGCCTGGATGGAATGCAACCCTCGGAGCTGAAACCCCTTTTGGACGATTCCGCTTACCGGGTTTATCACGAGCCAGGCATGAACTTTGCCTACATCTGTTTTAACCAAACAGCCGAACGTTTCGCTGAACCGGAGGTTCGCGAGGCCGTATACAAGGCGATTGACCGACAAAAACTGGTCGAGGTTGCCCTTGATGGCTGGGGCGAGGTTGCCCATTTTCCCATGGCCAAGGGAATGTTGGGTGAACCGGCGAACTTTGATCCGGTTCCCTTTGATCCCGAGGCCGCCAGGACTGTGCTCGCTAAATACAGAGATCGGTGGCGCAAACCGGTTTCTATCAGCGTCATGAATGCCGCCCGGCTATACGCTCCCGATCCGGTGAAAATTATTTCGCTCATTAAAGAAGACCTCAAGCAGGTGGGGATTACGGTCGAGGTGGATGTCAGGGATTTCAAAAACCACCTGCACCACACTCGCAATGGACGCCACGAACTTGGATTTTTGGGCTGGATGGGTGACAACGGAGATCCCGACAACTTTCTCAGCATTCACCTGGCCAGTTGGTCCGCCAAAATGGGAGGAGCCACCAACATTGCCTTTTATAGAGATGAGGAACTGGATGACCTCCTCCTGGCCGCTCGCAAAACCAGCGATCTCGACGAACGGCAAAAACTTTATGAGGACGTATTAAAAATCTGGAGACGCGACCTACCCTACCTGCCCCTGGTTCACGGTGAAGACATCGTGGTAATGAAATCTGGCATAGCCGGGTTCACCTTGGCCAAAACAGGCGACATTTTCTTGGGCGCCGTCAGACCGGCCGATAGGTGAATTGGGAAGGGGTCAGGCGGCTCGCTCGGCGATCGAGCCCTACCTTAGAAGTGAGAAGGGGTCAGGCATTTATTTTCAACATGGAGACATGTCAAAAATCAACGACTGACCCCAACGGTGCCGTCGGGTTTGGGGAGATATGCGGGTTAGTGAGGTAACTTGCCCTTGAAACGCCGGGGAAAAGGCGCACTCAATAGGGGGTGGGTTTCCTGGTCAATAATTTGAGGAAGTTTGGTGTTATCGTAGGGATATTAGTTGGTGGAAGTCTGGTGTTATTTACCATGATCCGCTTGCTGGAAGGAGATCCCATTTCGTTGCGGCTGAAGAATCCCGATCCAGAAATGGTGGCGTTGGAGCGCGAGCGGCTGGGGCTGGATGACCCTCTGCCCGTTCAATATATACGGTATATCAAGAACTTCGTATCGGGTGACTGGGGACGAAGCCTGATCACGCAGCGGCCAGTTGCCGAGGATATTTTTGCCCGGTTCACTGCTACGATGGAGCTCACTTTGGCCGCTATGGCGCTGGGTATCCTTTATGGAATACCGGTAGCGTTGTTGGCCAGTTCCAGCAGGTCTTGGTGGCTGCGCAAAATAAGTCACGGCCTGGGCGTTATCGGGGTGGTCATTCCCATTTTCTGGCTGGGATTTTTGCTCATTGTGGTAGGTAGTTTGTGGTTGCAGGTATTTCCCGCCGAAGGCCGATTTGATTACATTTACGACAAGCCCCATGTAAGCGGATTTTTGTTATTGGATGTGGTCTTGACCGGAAGGTTGGATCTGTTCGGGCTGGTCATCCGGCATCTATGTCTGCCGGCCTTCTGCTTGTCCTTTTACCCGGCTGCGGTGGTGGTTAATGTCATACATCCTCGGTTGCGAGATCCCGTGGTTCGAAATTTGATCGTCTCGCTCAAAGCCCGAGGATTTGGACCGCTTCGTCTGTGGGTAAAACACTTGTTGAAGCTCACCAGTGCTCCGCTCATTACTGCTTTGGGATCAAGCCTTGGTGCGCTATTGGGCGGAGCTGTGCTGACGGAGACGGTTTTTTCCTGGCCGGGTATGGGAAGTTACCTGGTTAACGCCATCCTGGAAAAGGATCTCTTCGTAATCGAAAACGGATTTCTGTTCGTGATTGTATTGGTATTCACCACGGTTTCCCTGGCCGACAGTTTGGCCCATGCGATGGACCCCACCATAAGAAAGGACCAGACATGAAGGCTTCCCGGGTATTCGACTATATTTTATGGCTGGTGCTGGCATGGGCTTGTATCGGGTTGTTGTATACCCCCTTTGATCCGCTATCTCAGGCTTTTACCGCGGAACGTTTGGCGGGTCCGTCCTTGAGACACTGGTTGGGCGTAGACGGCCTCGGCCGCGACCTCTACAGCCGGATCTGGCTGGGAAGTGGAAATTCTATATGTATGGGCCTCATTGCCATGGCGGGTAATCTGGTGTTGGCAGGGTTCCTGTTGCTCGTTGAGCAAAGGGGTCCGGGCTGGTTCAGTCGCTTCATACTCTCCACGATTTCCGGTTGGTTGGCCATTCCCGTGTTGTTTATTGCCTTGATTCTGTTGATTTATTTCGATCAGGGTCCGGCTACCTTGGTTTGTGCAGTCGCCCTGGGCAATGTGCCGTTCGCATTCCGTCAATTGCGGGTGCTCTGGCTGCACCAGAAAGAGACGCTCTACGTGCAAGCCAGCAGGGTAATTGGATCGCGCTCCTGGAATCTTTTTCGAAAAACGATTTGGCCAAACTTAAAACCGGATGCCGGCGGCTTGGCCAAACTCGTCTTTTCGTTTTCAGTTCTGGAAATCAGCGGGTTGGCGTTCCTGGGGCTCATGGGTGATCCCGACTTTTCGGAACTGGGATCAATCTTGCGGCAAAACAAAAGTTATCTCCTGGCCGATCCCCTTCAGGTTATCTGGCCCGGGGTATTTTTATCGGGTATTCTCCTGCTGGTGCAACTTTCGCGAAGCCAGAGGCCTCAGGGTTAGGGCATTTTAACTTTTTCTCGTCGCGTATCAACCAGTTGAATGAACAGCACATTCAGGGGCGGGAGTCCAACACAGACTTGGAGGCGCGCATCAAGAACTACGAAATGGCCTATCGGATGTAAGCCAAGGCTCCGGAAGTGGTAGATCTTTCGCGAGAAACGGAAGAGACCAGATGGCTCTGCGGAATGGATCAGGCTCACACCGAGGTTTTTGGCCGCAATTGTGTGCTGGCACGGCGCCTTGTCGAGCGAGGAGAGCGCTTCGTCCGGTTGTACCGTACCATGGCTCTGGAGGCAAATGTGACAGTCACACCCACATTGAAGCGGAGCATTCCGTACTTTGCGCCGCGATCGATACTCCGCAAATCTGAATTCCATAGCCCTTGGCGGGCTTTGAATTGATTCGGTCACTTTAAAATGGCCTAAGCGCTTGAATTCCTCATGATACTGGGGGATTGAGACATTTAGGATTTTCTGTCCTTTCTCGACCCCCTTATGAAAACGCCTAACAAAGTACTCGGAATCTTTGCGCTTTTTCTGATTTTGCTGAGTGCTCCAACTGTTTTCTGGATTTCAACTCGTGTCGAAAAAAATGGCCTAGTGGAAGATCCTTCCAATCCAGTTCCTATAGACGGATTTAGCACTGAATCTTCCCCCAAAGAATCGTCTGGTATCGAGCATGCTAAACATCCTGAGCCAGATACTCCGTTAGTTATAGATGCCTTTGAGAATTGGGTAGAGGCTTATGTGTTAGCGGACCCGGATGAAAAAACCCTCTTACTGCAAGAAGGTATCAGCTTGGCGAGGAGTCGGCGTCAGGAGATGAAACACCTGATTCAAACCAATCCGGAAACCGCCTTGGCCTTGGCAGTATCTTATGAAATTCGGCGAGCTCTGCCATCAGAAATAATTAATCTGCTGGAAACCCCAATCAGTGAGTTTGCTGAATATGAATTACTCGTCTACTGCCCGGAAACGGGTCAACAGGGAGGAGGATTCGATCGCCAGGCTATTATCGATGAAATGGTGTATCAGGTCTTCACTTACGGGAATCGGCTTGAGGTAACGACCAAAGATAAACTGTCACTTCATGGAATAGCGATCGATGAAGTCCTAGCCGTGAGTAACGACCCAGTCCGCATTTTATCCAATGCAGAAAAGACGGATCGATCATTCAATTCAGGCATCGTCGCTTCTGTTGGCGGGAACGTTTACTCAGTCTCTAATGAAGAAGCCCTTGAACGGCTAAGGGAAATGGTGGATCGGGACGAAAGAAGTCTCGGGCCGCGTCCAAAAATTGAATACCGAGCGCTGAGTCTTGGCGAAGAGGAAGGAATTACAGTTCTCTATGCCGAGGATCAGGACTTTCTTGAAAATGGTCTAACGGAAATGCAGTCTGAGCATACTGAAGGTCCAAAAAAAATGCTCTATATTCGTGCCCGTTTTTCCAATCAGGATGCCGACTACGAACCCAACGACCTGGAAACCCTCAGGCAACGCCAAGCCGGATGTGAGGCATTCTGGTTTGAGAATTCCTACGGCAAATCCACTCTGACCACAGTCTTTACCGATACGGTATCTCTGCCCGAGTCAGCAAATTATTATGCCGATCAGACTTCGGGCCGTTTGAACAATCTCTACAATGATGTAATCCCCTTGGTCATTGCCGCCGGCCAGGCAAAAGGCCAGGATTGGGATCCGGCCAACTACGATTTTTTTACCCTGTTAACTAGAGGTGGTTCTTGGGGATATGCGGGAGTTGCCAGCGTGGGAGGTCGGCGATCACACCTGACCGGAGCCGGCTCCTCCAACATAAGGACAGCCTCCCATGAATTCGGACACAACCTCGGGTTGCGACATGCCAATTACTGGAGGACCGATTCCACCTCGCCAATTGGGCGTGACTCCATTCCCGGTGGCTATGTGGGAGATGAGGAGGGTGATGAGCGGATCGGGTACGGGCACAAATTTTCCGTCATGAGCGCCCAGAATGGGCAAGGGGATTTTAATGAGGGACGAGGACATTACACGACCGGAGAAAAAGTGCACATTGATTGGCTCGTTTCCGGAGACGGCGATTGGGTGAGTGTGTCTGAATCTACCCCCACACCGATCCGCCTTTACCGGCACGATGTGGAATCGGAAATGTTTGGTCAAATGACCTCAGGGGTTCCCCGAGCGATCAAAATAAATCGTGACTCCGGTGATTATGCAGAAACCAACAAACGCCGCTACTGGTTGAGTTATCGGCGGCTTCCAACAAACGGAATTTCAGGGGAATGGCTGCCTTACGGATTGCAAGTCGATTGGCAGCGGGAAAACTATGGAAATGACGGATCTATACTGCTCGACATGACGCCCTATACACGAGATGCCGTCACGACTCTGAAGCGTTCTAACACTGATAACCGGGACAAGGAAGATGCGGTTATAGTGGTAGGTCGCACATTCAGTGACACCAGGGCCGATATTCATTTTACGCCAATTGCCCAAGGGGGAGAGAATCCCAACGAATGGATTGATGTCCTTGTGAATGTTGGTACTCAACGGAATAACAATCGGCCCGACATCACGTCCTTTACAGCAACCGCAGTCGAAATAGGAAGGAATGAAACGGTCAATTTCGAAGTAGCGGCCACAGCCCCGGATGGAGATATATTATACTACTCCTGGACTTTCGGAGACAATGCCATGGTGGTTGAAAGCTTAAATTCAACCACCGCCTCTAAGAGCTGGGATGACGAAGGCATCTATCCGGTGAGAGTAACGGCCTCGGATGGAAAGGGTGGTAGTGATACCAAGGAAATCCTTATCAACGTCGGCCCAATTTTCCCGGCTAATACGATTTCAGGCAGGGTAATTTACGCTGGATTGCCGGTCGAAAGTGCCCGCGTGGTCCTAAGAGAAGAAGAAGCCGAAGCCGAAGCTTGGACGGATGGCGATGGCATTTATGTACTTCCTGGTATAACGAGTAGATATCCGTTATTGGAGGTTTCCAAGGATGACCTTTCCTTTGAGCCTCAATTTCTTAACCCTTTATTCTCCCTTACAGAAGACGTTATCGGGCTTGATTGGGTGGCATTGCAGGACGGACCTGGTACGGGCTCCCTTGAGTTGGCAATAACTCCATATGTTTCGGTCATTCCCTTAGGTGCAGACCTCAAAATGACCGCGTGGGTTTGGGATGAATCAGGAAAACATACCACGGTTTTGCCACAATGGTCGCTTTCTGGCGGTGGCGCCATTAGTGAGGGTGGTGTTTTTTCAGGTACTGAGGAAGGCGGGCCCTATATTGTTACCGCCACCCAGGGATCTGCAACTGCCCAGGCCGAAGTTAGTGTCTTGGATGTTGTTGCAGTTGGCATTATAGCTTTGACGCCCCAACTGTCCGAATCCGGAAATATTAACGGGGCTTTTCGGATTCGGCGCTATGGAAATAGCAATGATCGATTGGATGTACAATTTTATTGGCGTGGTCGCGGTTCCGCTACTATGGGTGAAGATTATGTGGGCATAAATAGGTCAGTAATAATTCCGCAAGGGGAATCATTTGTAGATGTGCCCATTCAGATACTGGATGATGCTGAAGTTGAAGGAACGGAGGAGCTAACCTTTGTTTTGGGGATCGATGACAGGCACTCAATTTATCGTGTGGAAGCCTCCGCTACCATTGAAATCCTGGATGACTCAGATAGGGCGCCATCGGTGTCGATTACGTCACCGACCCAGGCACTCTCTGTTGTCCCCCAAGGTGTGGGTCTACTTATCGAAACTGCAGTTTTTGACGATGGATTTCCCAATCCACCTGGCCGATCCACCTTGACTTGGTCGGTGTTGCAGGCTCCGGAAGGAGGCATGGTGGTCTTTTCCCCCCCTCAAGGAGATTCCACTGTGGCCAATTTCCACGTGCCGGGTTTGTACAAACTACTCGTGACAGCGGATGACGGCGTGAATTTAGGAACTGCGGAAATATCCGCTTTCGCTGGTGTTGTTCCAGGAAGCGGCCCGTCCGAAACCGACGAAATCATATATTTCAGTTTTGATGAAGGAGAGGGCGATATTGTTACTGATAGCCGGGGAGGAGATAACAACGGGGCCTTAATAGGGGGTGCGAACTGGGCAAATTCTGAGGAAGCAATTTCCGGGACGGCCATCGTTTTGGATGGTATCGATGATCAGTTGAATATTCCCGATTCCCCGGACCTAAACCTTCGGGACCACAGCCTTCGGACAATTGCTCTCTGGTTTAAGGCTAACAATCCTCTGAGGAACTCAAAACAGGTGCTTTACGAAGAAGGCGGAGGTACCCGCGGATTTAATATCTATATTGAAAATGGGCAACTCTATGTGGGCGGTTGGAACAACGGTGCCAACAGTTGGGAAGAGACTTATTTGAACACCGAATTGTCAGATACCGAGTGGCATCATGTCGCACTTGTTTTGAATGCTGAGGTTTCCATCGATTTGCAGCCGGATACTTTTAAAGGTTTTCTGGATGGACTGGAATTTGGAAGTGGGGAAGCGGCCACATTGGATCCGCACAGCGGGGATATAGCCATTGGAGCGGTCCGCGGATACACTCAGTTTCATGACGGAAATTCGGGTCAGGGCGGTTTCAGGTTTTCAGGCCTTGTAGATGAGTTTCATCTCTGGAACCGAGCACTTACTCCCGGGGAGATAGCCCTGTTGTTTGGAGGTGGTTATATCGGTCCTACGGTCGAAGTGTCATCCGTTGCCCATACCTACAGCAGTGTGGTTGTCCCGAATGGTATGGGGCTTGTTTTAAGCGGAAGCACTCCTGGAAATGAAGCTCTGAAAACGTTGTGGACCGAAGTAATTTCTCCTGAAGATGGGGAGGTGATTTTCGGGAATCCCGAAGAAGCCAATACGGTGGCGAGCTTTCCAAAACCGGGATATTATAAACTTCGTTTTTCCGCAGATGACGGAATTCAAAAATCCGCGTTGGATGTGAATGTCCATGCCGGGGTGGATTCCGGAGGAAATCCGGGTATTGAAAATCAGGCAATTCACCTCAAATTGGATGAGGGGAGCGGCCCAACGACCAGCAATAGTGGTTACGAAACGGAGTTATTTTCTTTTGAAAATAGCGCTGGCTGGAGTTCGCCTGATGAGGGTATTTCAGGTTCGGCAGCCAAATTTATCGGCGGTGACGGTTATATTAAAATCCCCAATTTTTCGCAAATTGAAAAAAGCGGCATTCACAAATCAATTGCGGTTTGGTTTAAGCCAAACACTCAACCAACCGCTACAAAGGAGGTCATTTTTGAGTTGGGAAACGTAGGAACAGGTATCAATATTTACCTCGAAGATAACTTGCTTTATTTTGGTGCCTATGACGATTGGGTAAGGTTACCCTGGATCACCCATCGATCTGTGCCCATAGAACGGGGCAAATGGCACCATGCTGTATTGGTTTTGGAGGCGCCAGTTACGCAACAACTGTTTCCGGATGCTCTTCAATGCTATTTGAATGGTGTTCTGGTCGCTGTGGGACCGGGAGCCTCTTTCCCCAGTTCGGATCGCCCTGGAGTCGGCGGAGTAAATTTCACCACCTTCTTTCATGACGGGACTTGGGTAGTTGATGGAGGTGTGAGTTTGGCTGGATTAATCGATGAGTTTAGGTACTTTCATAGGTACGCCCTATCAATTGATGAAATCGGAATGCTCTATGCATTTGGGAATATTGGGCCGATGGTAGAGGCCGGCCCGGATCAATTAGCGGTTCCAACGCATACCGTGGCTTTAGTTGGAAGCGCCACGGATGATGGTCGGTGGACGAATCCATTAACTTACCAATGGGGATTTGTGGATCGCCCGGGCGCTGGAACCTTTAGTGCCCCCAATGCCAATGGTGTGGACACGCAATTGGATTTATTGGCGGGAGGCACCTATCGGATTTTTCTAGGTGCCTTTGACGGTCAGGTAACCACCTTCGACGAGATTACGGTGAACGTGGACCAGCCTGGATACTTTGACCTGTGGCTGGATGACTTCCCGTCGATTATCGGCGAGGATAGGGCGCCGGATGCCAATCCAGACAACGATGAGCGCATCAATCTGGCCGAATATGGTTTTGGAGGCGTTCCTGATGAGCCGGATAATGCTTACGAATTCAGGCTAAAACCTGAAATCGTGGTAGAGGAAGGGCAGATGTATACAGAATTCCGATTTCCACGTCGCTTCGATCGTGCTCTGGGTGGATTGAAATATGAATTCCAGATTTCAGACAATTTGGCTCCCGATTCCTGGGTGAGTACGGATTATTCAATTTTGGAACTCACACCAATCGATGACACTTTTGAAGAAGTGAGACTCAGGATTAATCAACCATTGAATTCGTCCGATTCGCGATTGTTTGGTCGTATTAAAATTTATCTCGACGAATAAAGATTTTCATTATTGATGCAGCGCTGATCGCAATGCCTTAATTCTGTTCTGGTCGACAACGGGCTTCTCATGCTCAGGCGCATCTGGGACTCCCTTTATCAAGGCATATAAATCTGCCGACCTTTCTTGCATTTCCATATTCCCCTCCCATGATTCTAAGTGGCTATGAGCCAATTTAAATCCCTTACATTGCTAATTCTGTCTATTGGATTGTTTTTCAGCAGTGGAATTGCCGACGATGGCTCGAAGGAGGAAGGTTCCGAGGAAGCCAAAGAACCGAAATCCCTCGAGGTGCAGGATATTTCCAAACTTTCCAAGCAGGAACTGATTCCACCAGTGCAAGGATTTGCCTTGCCCGAAGATGGAGAGCTAAGAGTGGCGGTCATACCCGTGCAAACGCAAATTGGGCAACCCAGCCTCTACCTGCTGCGAAGAAGCATGAAGGAGGCTATCGCCGATGGTGCGCACGTCGTAGTCTTGGACATGGACACCCCGGGGGGCCGGTTGGATTCGACTTTGGAAATGATGGAGATTTTGCACGATTTCAAAGGAATTACTGTAACGTTTGTAAACGATGAAGCCATATCAGCCGGCGCGATCATTTCTTCCGTGACGGATTACATCTATTTTGCCCCGCTGGGAATCATGGGAGCGGCCGCGGCTGTGGCCTCAACCGGGCAGGAAATTCCCGATACCATGCGCCAGAAAATTCAAAGCTATCTGGATGCCCGTATTCGCTCCTACGCGCAAAACAAACGCTACCGCAGCGAGGTCTTAAAGGCCATGATGGATAAGGACTACGAACTTACCATTGAAAATACGCTCATTAAGAAAAAGGACGAACTTCTCTCCCTCACCGCCGCCGAGGCCATTGTTCCCTTTGGCAGTCCCGCTCAACCTCTCTTGGCGGTGGGAATTGCCCAATCCATCGATGAGATCCTGGAGTATGGATTTGGTGTCACGGACTCGGTTGTTACAGTATACGAAGAATCCTGGTCCGAAGAACTCGCTTCCTGGATTGAGATGATTACGCCGGTGCTTTTTGGCATCGGCATCATTATGCTGATAGTGGAAATCAAAACGCCGAGCTTTGGGTTATTGGGTTTTCTTGGGCTAGGACTTATATTATTCGCTTTTTTTGGCCATACCGTTGCCGGTTTGGCTGGTTACGAAGCCCTATTGCTCCTATTGGGAGGTGTCGTTCTGATCGCGATGGAGCTATTTTTTTTACCGGGAACGCTCATATTTGGATTCATGGGTATTATTTGTATATTAGGCGCCATGGTTTGGTCCTTGGCTGACGTCTGGCCGGTCGCTCCGGAACCCGGAGAGCAACCGGTAGACTGGAGGATTAACACGGATTCGCTGGTGGTAGGGGTATACAATTTATTCTGGAGCCTGGTTATCGCCGTGGGGGGCCTGGCCTTAATCTGGCGCTTTCTGCCAAAATCAAAACTTTTACGCCGCGTAATGGTCGAATCCGCCGTTGCCGATCCCAGCCCGGTTACCGGAGTCGGGGGTAGTGTAATTGCCGGAGGCAGGTTGCCGGACGTGGGCAGCCCGGGGGTAGTGACGAGGGATCTCCATCCTCTTGGAAAAGTAGCCATTGAAGGAAAACATTACGAGGCAACTACCACCGTGGGCATATTGCATAAAGGTGAACCCGTGGTTGTAATCGGCTATAAAAGTTATTCGCTTTTAGTGGAGAAAAGATCCGAGTCATGACATCTATCGTAGTTGCATTAATAATACTGGCGCTGGTGCTGTTCTTCCTGGAAATTTTTGCGCCGGGAGGGATTCTGGGCGTAATGGGTGCGGCCGCTCTGGTGGTTGCTGCCATTCTCGCCTACGAGGAATTGGGTATGCTTGGATCGGTCAGTATTCTTTTCGGAGGCGTCCTGGCAGGGATTTTACTCTTTTTCCTGGAAATCCGGCTGATCGCACGCTCACCTTTTGGAAAACAGTTTCAACATCACCACACCCAAAAAGCGCAAACCAAACCGGTCGGGGAGAAAGGCCTGGTGGGGCAGCGAGGCAGAGTGTTGACTACCATGGCGCCTTCCGGTAAGGTCCTGATAAATAATAAATCTTTTGAGGCCGCTTCGGAGGGCGGTCTCATTAAACAGAACGCCACCGTAGAGGTGGTTCGGTCGGAACACTTAAAACTCATCGTCAAAAAAATATGAAACCTGTATTCGGAGTAGAATTTGGCTTAATCATCGCCATAATTTTCATTGTTTTTGGGATTATAGCTGCGTTTATAATTTTGTCTTTTGTAAGCGTTTGGTTGAAGGCCTTGTCGTCCGGCGCGCCGGTTGGCCTGATCAACCTGGTGTTTATGCGAGTCTTGAGGAAACTGCCTCACGGACTTATTGTTGAAGCGCGTATCACCGCGGTAAAAGCAGGCATCGATCTTCCGATCGAAATGCTTGAAACCCACTACATGGCCGGCGGCAACATCATGCTGACCACCTTGGCGCTGATCAATGCCCAGAAAGCGGGGTTACCCCTCGACTGGGATAAGGCCACCGTGATCGACCTCGCTACCAAGGGAACCGAAAAATCGGTGGTCGAAGCGGTGCGCACTTCCATTAACCCTAAAGTTATCGATTGTCCAGCTCCCGACCAGGGCAAAAGCACCATCGATGGTGTTGCCAAGGACGGAATCCAAGTAAAGGCCCGGGCCCGAGTAACGGTGCGGAGTAATCTGGAGCGCTACGTGGGCAGCGCCCAGGAAGAAACCATTATCGCCCGGGTTGGTGAAGGTATCGTAACCACGATCGGGTCTGCAGAAACTTATAAATATGTATTGGAAAATCCGGACACAATTTCCCAGAACGTTCTGAACCGTGGCCTCGACGTGGGAACCGCTTTTGAAATTCTTTCCATCGATATTGCCGACGTGGATGTTGGAGAAAACGTCGGCGCTCAACTGCAGACGGCCCAAGCTGATGCAAATAAGAAAGTTGCCCAGGCCCAGGCTGAAATTCGCCGTGCGGCTGCCGTCGCCCGAGAGCAGGAAATGTCGGCTAAGGTGGAGGAAATGAATGCCAAGCTGGTGGAAGCGCAGGCCCAGGTACCCATGGCTATCGCGGAGGCTTTCCGCAGTGGAAATCTGGGAATTATGGATTATTATCGATTGGAAAATATCCAATCCGATACCTCCATGAGGCGTTCGATCTCCGATTCCGACGAAAATGGGCCCCCGACTAAAGCTTAAATATATGCAATAGTTGAATGGACTGGGTTCTTGATAATCTGGAAAGCGTAATCGTCCCCATTATCATCCTCATCTTGTACGGATTGGGGAATGCTGCTAAGGGGAAGAAGAAAAAGTCCTCAGGGAAGAGGGCTGCCGGACCAGAAAAGGCAAAATCCACTGAAGTTCGTCGGGTGCGGGATATCCAGGATGAAATTCGCCGCAAGATTGCCGAACGCACGGGACGCGTGACCGACCCTCCCTCGCCCGAAAGTAAGCCTCACTCTGCTTGGGAACCGCAGGAACCCAAAACCATTCCATTTCCCAGCCGCCATAAGATGCCGCAAAAAACGAGGGAGCTTTCTCAGTACCCTTTACCCAAGGCCACCAAACCTGTTCCGACAAAGGCGCGCACCGTCCCTGTATTCGACACCGAATTCCACCAGCGGGATATCGAAGAAAAAGAGCGCCAGGTCCAGGCTCTTGAAGCCGTGATAAAACGACGAGCCAGGTCTGGCAGAACGCGCCAAGCACGACCCGTTATTGTGGCCAAAGAGTCACTGCGCAGTCAACTCTTCCACGATTTGGCCCACCCGCTTGGTCAAAGGAAAGCCATACTCTTATCCGAAATTCTGGGACAACCCCTGGGACTGAAAGGACCCGCCAACAGGGGGGCTAAATGGTGATTGCGGATTATGGTACCGTTATGCGGCCCAAGCCATCGGTTCCCGGATTGTAACGTTGACCATCTTTTTCGTATCCCAGGTGCCGTCCTTCACTGAAAGCGATGGTCACCGGGCCGCTCGTTACGATTTCCACTTCTTCGCCAGCTGCGAGCGGACCCCGGTAAAGCCGCTTGTTGGTTTCCTTTTCAACCACCAGCACGTCCACGTCCCCAGATGCCAGCAGTCGGATCTTTTCCTCGGTGGGTTGCAGGATCTGTGCCCCGGAAACTTCCACCTCTGCGGTATCATCCAATTCGGGATTGAGATCCGGTCCTGGTTTAGTGATGACATTCCAGATGATGTAAATGAGCAGACCAATAACCGCAAAGCCTGTCACAATGGCAAGTCCCAGTTTCCAATACATGGAGTAATCAACCTCGGACCCAGTATCCAGCGAGCCGGCTGCCTCAGCGAAGCGAGACCGGTGGGTTCCACTGGAGGAAAACCCCCTCAAAGCGTTTGCCTCATCTTGCTGGGGCGCTTGCTGGGGTTCCTCCTCAGCTGAAGCGCCTGCCTCAGGCAGGTCCAGGCGTCCCAGCAAATCACCACGATCCCGTTTGGAAATTTTGCTTCGCCCCATTTTGAAAGAATTGTAGTCGGTAGCTATCCTGGCCGGATCGATATGCAAAAATTTCGAATAGCTTTTTAAGAATCCCCGCACGTAAATATCGGGAATTCCGATATCAAAATTGTCGTTTTCAAAGCAATCCAGGAAATTTCCATTTACCTTGATGGCCTCGGCTGCCTCCCGAACGGAAATTCCCTTCTTCTTACGCGCTTCTTCAAGTCTCTCCCCAATGGATTGCATATATTAGTTGATTTAGGGAGCCCGGTTCAAAAATGCAAAGCAAATGATGTAACAAGTCCGAAATGGGTTAATAATTTATCTTGGAATTTTGACTGCTAATGGCCTCTCCGGCTCAAAAATTTTCCAGGTCCACCAGGATTTCCCGCGGTTGAGGACCGTTTTCGGGACCGACAATTCCTCGTGCTTCCATCAGTTCCATTATCCGCGCTGCGCGGTTGTAGCCGATTTTCAATCGTCGCTGTAGCATGGAAGTAGAAGCCCGGCGCGTCGATCGCAGTACTTCCAAAGCATCGGGAAACAGCTTATCTCCATCATTTTGCAGCCAATCGATATCATCCTCGTTGGATTCCAACTGCCGTTGTACTTCTTCGGCAAATTGTGGTGGGCCGTTTTGCTTTAGAAACTCGACGATGTTGTTGATTTCATCGTCGGAAACAAAACAACCCTGGGACCGAACTAGTTTCCCGGATCCGGGTGGATTGAATAGCATATCGCCGCGACCGATCAGTTGATCCGCGCCCCCTTCGTCCAGAATCGTCCGGCTGTCTACCTTGGAACTCACCTGAAAAGCGATTCTGGATGGCAAGTTCGCCTTGATGATACCGGTGATAACGTTAACCGAGGGCCTTTGCGTGGCGATAATTAAGTGAATACCTGCGGCTCGGGCGAGTTGAGCCAGTCGTGCGATTGCTGTTTCGATGTCCTGTTGGGCCACCATCATCAAGTCGGCCAGCTCATCTATAATGCAAACGATGTAGGGAAATTTGTCGGGTATCTCGATATCCACATCGCGGGGAACCTCAACGTCCGGGGCCTGGGGGTCTGGAATGTTTTCCATGCCCAGGGGATCTTCCAGGTTATTTAAATTGTCCAGGGCGGATTGGGCTGCCAGTTCTTTTTTCTTTTTGAGTTTTGCTTTTTGCTTATCGTTGAAACCGGCGATATTGCGCACCCCCATTTCGGCAAACACCTGGTAGCGGCGTTCCATTTCCGCGATCAGCCACTTCAGTGCCCCGGGAACTTTTTTGGGTTCCGTAACCACTGGGATCAGCATGTGGGGTAGATCGTTGTAGACCTGCATTTCCACAATTTTGGGATCCACCATGATGAACCGCAGGTCCTCCGGGCTGGAATGGTAAAGCAGGGAGGCGACAATGGAATTGATACATACGGTTTTTCCAGAGCCGGTTGCCCCGGCCACGAGCAAATGGGGCATTTTGGTGAGATCTGCGATTAGGGGCCGGCCGCTGACTTCTTTTCCCAGGGCTATGGGAATTTCCGCCCGGGAACTGGCCCAGTCTTCAGATTCGATGATATCTCGCAGGTAAACCAACTCCGGCCTTTTATTGGGCACTTCGATTCCCACCGTGCCCTTTCCGGGAACCGGGGCCTGTATCCGGACCGCCAATGCTTTCAAACCCAGAGCAATATCGTTGCTCAGGCCCAAAATCTTCCCGACCTTAACTCCCGGCGCCGGAAGAACCTCGTAGCGGGTAATAACCGGGCCGGTGTGTACTTCCCCCATGGCGACCGTTACATTGAAATTCGCCAGGGTCTGAATGAGGGCGCTCGCCGTTCTTTCGTGTTCCGACTTGTCCAGCCCCTGGTCTTTCTTCGGCGGATCTTCAAGCAGTCCCAGATTTGGAAAAATGTAGCTGCCCCGTTTACTGGGAACAGTTTTTTTTCTCGCTTTGCGCGTCGCCTCACTGGCCACGATTTTGAGAGGAACCGATTTTTCTTCTTTCCCAACCTGGGTTCGACCCAGGAGGTTGAGGGCCATTCTTTTGGCCTTTTTGGCTGGCTGAACGGTTTCAACCGCCGCGGGTGTTATCGGCTCAAGCGTATTGGCTTCATCCTCTTTTTGCCGCAACCTGAACTGCCTGGAGTTGGATCGATCCTCTGCTTTGCTCTTTTCCGCCGCAGCTTTGGCGAGCTGTTTGGCCTCCAGTCTCTCCTTTTTTAGACGTTCTTTTTCCTTTCTGCGCTGCTGGCGTTTGTCTCGGACTGCTTGGCGATGGTTACCATACCTTTGGGAAATGCGCTCAAATAAGTTGGACGGGTCGGAGGTGAACAAAACCATGAGGCTGATGAGCATGGCGGAACCGTTCACGATCAAAGTGCCAACCGGTCCCAACCAGATTTTTAGTCCTTTCATATAAAACAGGTTGCCGACGGTTCCCCCCAATCCTTTAGCAAAACTCCAATCATTGTGGATTTTCTCCGTCAGATCCTGGGAAAACAATTCCTGGGAAAGCGTTCCGAAGATGGAAATGGAGAGGGTGTAAACAAATATGGAAACTATTTGAGGCCACTTCAAAAGGTGAGACCGCCGAAAGAGATTTATATAGCCCAACCAGAAGCATAGCAGCACTATTACCCAAGCGGATATGCCAAGCATCGACAGGGTTCCAAAAGCCACGTATTCGCCAAATACTCCAACCAGAAATTCTCCACCGCCTCCCTCTGATGCCGGTTCGAATGAGACTTTTTTTAACGGGCTCTGGTCGAGGTCGAAGAGGATTAGCGAGACGAGGAGCAGCCCCCCCATGACCAGAAAGAAAAATGCCGTTATAGGACGAGATTTCCCACGATAGGGACCGAAGGTAGTTTTTGGCTTACTTGTGGGCGTTTTCCGGGATTTCGCCATAGTGGTTAATCAGATAGTGGGTTCTGAAATAGGTGAGGCAAGCAGTGGAGGTAAATTTGACGCTGGGTTAAAATAGATCGAGAAATTTTTGAATATTAGATGTGTATCGAAAATAGTTTTTCCGGAAGTAGTGTTCGGGGGCGCGATTACCACCCGGGTGAAAGGCGGCAGGTTGAGTTGAATTGGTGGATGAAAAACGGGGTCCCAAGAGACAAAAATTAGTTTTAGGCTTCATGGGAATGCATAGCATAATAAGCTTTTCCTGAATTGAAAGAATCTTATCCGGTCAGAGCAAATGTCCTATCCGATTTTTTGTAAACCTATCTATATGGAACGCCTATGGGGTGGAAGAACTCTCGAGACGAAACTTGGCCGCAGCCTGCCCGAAGACCGGGTGATCGGAGAAAGTTGGGACATTGTCGATCGCCCTGAAGCCCGTTCTGTTATCGAAAACGGCCTCTTTGCCGGAATGACTCTCCGCGACGCGATTAGCGGCCATACGAAATCCATTATGGGGCCTGATTATTCACCCAGCGAACCCTTCCCAATCCTGGTCAAATGGCTGGATTGCCGGGAAAAACTAAGTCTGCAGGTTCACCCTCCCGCCGAAGTGGCCGACCGGCTTCAAGGCGAACCTAAAACTGAAAACTGGTATATTGTCGATGTCGATCCGGGAGCCGAATTGATGGCAGGGTTGAAGGCTGGAGTAACCCGGGAGCAGTTTGAAGCAGCCATTCAAAATAATGACCTGGAGCCCCTTGTCCACAAAGCGACCGTTGCGCCAGGTGATTCGTTTTTTATCTGGAGTGGACGAATTCATGCCATAGGCGGCGGAAATTTAATTCTCGAAATCCAGCAAAACTCGGACACCACCTACCGGGTTTACGACTGGGGACGCGTTGGACTGGATGGCAAACCCCGTCAGTTGCATGTGGACCAATCCATGCAATCCATCGATTTCTCCGATTGCGAGCCCGAGCCACAGAGGCATACTCGTCCAGGGGACCTCTTGGTGAACTGCAAAGAATTTCGCATACGCAAAGAGGGGTTTGCCAACGGAGAAATACTGCATTTCCCGGCTGATACACAGCCGGCGCTCATAAGCGCGGTGTCCGGTACAGTTTGGGTTCGGGGGTCGGAAACGCGGCAGTATCCCTGGGGGACCACCTTGCTGCTCCCCTACGATGGCGAATTTGATGTCTCCGGTGACGAAGATGCGGAAATCTTGATAACGGATCAATTCGCCTAGCCCGGAATGGTCCTTAGTTAAGCGACTTTTCGGATATTTGACCACCTCCGAAAAGGAAGGGGTCAAGCCGTCAAAACTGATGCCTTACAGGGTCAGTCGTCTTTGTACCGAGGCCGCAGGCCGACACCCCGCCAAAGTGTATGAAGTGCAACGGAATACAGTTTTTAAGACCTGACCCTCTTCTTCCCATAACTAAGGACCATTCAGGTTTGACCCCTTCCCCCGCGCTCTCGAAAGTATGGTAAGCGGTCGCATTCGCTCGGTAGTGATACATGCGGGCTAGCGAACTGTCCCTGTTCGAGACGGGGCCCTCGCGCCAATCAGCGAGGAATTACTGGTGAACCTTTTCTTGAACTTATGGCAAATACCGCTTTCCTTAGTCCGTTCTAAAAATGAAAGACGAGGACACTGGAAACAATAACCAAGGGAAATCTTCCGAGGAAGAAGTTGCCCAAAACCAGGCCGAGGATGAGGAAGGCGCTGAGGGGTCGGCATGCGCCGAAGCGATGGAAGAGCTGTCAGGGGAAGAGCTTTTGCAGCAATACCGCAACGAGCGGGAAGCTTTGTACGAAAAAGTTGTACGGGCCGCAGCTGATTTTGAAAATTACCGCAAACGCAGTCTTCGGGAAAAAGAAGAACTCCGTAAATTTGCCACCTCCAACTTCATCGAAGATCTTCTGCCGGCGCTGGATAACCTGGATTTGGGCTTGAAGGCGGCGGAAAATCATCCGGAGGCAAAACCGGTAGCCGATGGATTCCGCATGGTGGCGGCCCAACTGATTTCCATTCTGCAAAACAATGGGTTGGAAACGGTGGAGCCCCTGGGGGAGGAATTCGATCCGAATTTCCATGAAAGTGTTGGATCACAACCGAGTGATAAGGTTGAGGACCACAAAATCCTGCAAGTGGTGCGCAAGGGTTATGCCTTAAATGGTCGAATCCTCAGAGCCGCCAACGTCATCGTTTCCTCCGGCCCGGCGGCAATCGAACCGGAGGAGGAAAAAACCGGGGACAAGAAAGAAAAGCAATAGACATGGCGGACGACTACTATGAACTGCTGGGCGTCAGTCGCGATGTGTCGGATGATGAGCTGAAAAAGGCCTACCGCAAACAAGCCCTTCAATACCATCCCGACCGGAATCCCAATGACAAGCACGCAGAGGAGCAATTTAAAAAGGTTTCTCATGCCTATGAAGTCTTAAAAGATCCGCAGAAACGAGCTGCCTACGATCGGTATGGGCCCGATGCATTTGAAGGCGGCATGGGGGGTGGCGGAGCCGGCGGATTCCATGATCCTTCCGATATTTTCCGGGAGGTTTTTGAAGGAAGCGGAGGATTTGGCGGAATATTTGATGAACTTTTTGGTGGTGGTCGTAGCTCGCGCCGGGGTGGGGTTCGCGCCGGCGCGAACCTGCAGTACGATCTATCAATAACCTTGGAAGAAGCCGTCAACGGTGTGGAAAAGGAGATTTCATTTCGCCGGGCTACCAGCTGCGATCGCTGTAATGGAAACGGGGTGGAACCTGGAACGTCCAAGAAGTCCTGTCCAACCTGCGGAGGCGCCGGCCAGGTAACCAGTTCGCGCGGTTTTTTTCGCGTAAAACAAACCTGCCCTACCTGCCGGGGAGCCGGATCGATCGTGGATTTTCCCTGTAAGATGTGTTCCGGGGAGGGACGGGTGTTGACATCCTGCAACAGCAACGTAAAGGTGCCCGCCGGGGTGGACACGGGTTCCCGATTACGGTTATCGGGAATGGGTGAAGCGGGCAGCGGGGGGGGACCAACCGGCGACCTGATCGTTCTCATTCACGTGCGGGAACATGACATTTTTGATCGGGACGGCGACGATCTATATTGCCAGATTCCGATCAAGTTTACCCTGGCTGCGCTAGGAGGCGCCATCGATGTGCCGACCCTATCGGGTAAAGCTTCGCTGCGGATTCCGGCCGGGACGCAGTCGGGCACTCGATTCCGAATGCGTAAAAAAGGCATTACTTCCCTGCGTGGATACGGATTGGGCGATCAATATGTAACGGTCCACGTAGAAGTTCCCCAAAAACTGGATGGCAAACAGAAGGAGTTGCTGGAAGCCTTTGCCAAGGAATCGGGAGATGATCGGGAACCCGTTGGTAAATCCTTTTTCGATAAGGCCAAGCGCTTCTTTGACGAAAATTAGAGTCCACCGCCCAATTACAATACGCTTCTCCCTTTACAGATGTCACTTATCCAGGTTTCTTTCGGCTTTGTCGGCGACCAGGTGGACGAAGTGGAGGCGCTTCTTCTGGAAATCGAAAAACCAAACTGGAATATTTACCGCGATCAGGACACCCAATCGGCATATGTGAATGGAATTTTCGAGACCGAATTGGAAGCGCTTTTGGAATGGGAACGGATGTCTCCTGCTTTCCGGGAAGTCTTGGGAAATGTGGAACCCCGGTTCGGGTTATTGGCCGACGAGGACTGGAAGTATGCCTACCAGAATCATTTTCAAGCCTGGACTTTTCAACGGATGCATTGGGTACCGGAATGGGAACGGGAAACTTATGAGGTTCCGGATGGGGAAGCGGTCGTTTGGCTCGACCCTGGTATGGCCTTTGGCAGCGGAAACCATGAGACGACGCGACTGTGCATAGAACGGCTGATGGAGTACCTGGAGATCACCCGGGGGAATCATCGGTCGATCAGGCGTCTTTCTCTATGCGACGCGGGATGCGGATCCGGCATACTGGCCATTTCAGCACGGATATTGGGAATTGAAAATGTGGTGGGATTTGATAACGATCCGAATTCAGTGCGCGTCAGCCAGAGCAATGCGGAGCTCAATTCCCTGAACAACAAGATAGAGTTTTATGAAGGTGATTTGGAAACAGGTTTTCGCGGCAAGACCTACCACCTGGTAATTGCCAATCTTCTGTCGGCAGTCCTGGCCCGTTTTCCCCATGAATTATTAAGGGCGGTCACACCCACTGGCAGGCTTATTCTCAGCGGGATTCTCTCGATTGAACTCAGGGGATTGCGCAACGATTTTGAGAGACAATTGGATCGCATGGGGAGGGAGGCAACCTTGACCAGCCGCCAGCTTGGTGAATGGTCTGACCTGGTAATCGACCTGAGGCCGGGTTAAAAGTTTAACGGCGCCTGGTATCAAGCCTTCGGCTTTACCTGGGCCAGGAATCCTTCCACCACTACATTGACTTCACTCAAGTTTTTGATACCCAGGTCATTGCGAATGGCGTGGGTGATCTGTTTTTGCAATTGGTTAGATATTTCCTGTAACCGCGTTTTTACACGCAGCTTTAGCCGCACCTTGATATTAATGTAGCCTTTGGACAGGGAAATATCGCTTCGGGCGCGGCCCACTTCCACAAATTGTTCACAGGTCCGCTGGATGATTTCCTGGATTGCGGCCCTGGAAATCTCAACCCGCCCATCCTCATTGTTGAATACCAGAAGATTGGACCTCCCCCATTTGAAAAAGAGAATTACCAATCCTCCAAAGATGATCGCCAAAGCGATTACGATAGCGTAAACCATAACCGGATGGTCGGGGAGTTTATCGAATATAGATTCCACGAGAACTGATTTTGTTGTAAAAGCATCAGCCCGCATCTGATTTTTACTCGGTAGTGAGACATCCGGGCTAAGCGCTTTGGAAAAATTACGCGGGCAAAAAAGGTCTGCGATACGAGGAGCGCCAGGTCAAATTATTCGTCGTCCGAAAGTGCTCCATCGCTGTTTAACGGCTCGTCTTTTGATTTAACGCCGTCGATGACGACATCGACGCGTTCGACCAGTTTTCCGGTCATATTTTCTACGCGTTCTTTAACTGATGTTTGCACTTCGTAGGCGCACTTGGCCAGTTCGACGCCGTATTTTAAAATTAGGCGAATTTCGATCTGGTAGTGACCGCCTTCGCTTTCGGTTACGCGAACTCCGCGCTCGGACGCTTCTTTCTTTGAAAAGATTTCCGCGATGCCGTCTACGAAGCTGCCTCCCACTGCAAATACGCCCGAATTTTCCAGTGCGGACAAACGCACGATACTGGCTACTACGGAATGGTTTATCTTTATCTCTCCCAGAGAATTGCTTTCTTCCGTGCTGATTGAGTGCACTACTTTGGTGGGGGTTTTATCGGTTTTCATAATTATTCCAGATTGTGGTTAGATTGAACAAAGGTATCCAGTTTTGTGCGAGAAAGAAAATCTTCCACGAAAGTGGTAGACGCCATCCCGCTTCTGAATACCGGATCTTGCATAATTGCTTTAGAAAAGGGAATCGTAGATTTGATCCCACGGAGAATAAATTCATTAAGGGCGCGATACATGCGGTCCATGGCGATGTCCCGATTTCGGGCGAAAGTAATGAGCTTGCCGATCATGCTATCGTAGAAAGGGGGGATCACGTAGCCGCCATAGACGTGGGAATCGACCCTGACGCCATGACCTCCGGGTGGATAATAAAAATCGATTGTGCCCGGACAGGGAGCGAAGTTTCTCGATGGATCCTCCGCGTTGATGCGGCATTCAATTGCGTGACGATTGATCTGGATATCCGATTGTTCCAGCCGGAGGTGCTCACCGGCAGCGATACGGATTTGTTCCTTGATCAGGTCGGTATCGGTAACTTCCTCGGTAACCGGATGCTCCACCTGGATCCGCGTATTCATTTCAATGAAGTAATAATTGCCCGATTTATCGACCAGAAATTCTATGGTACCGGCATTTTGGTAGCCGACCACTTCGGCGCTGCGAATGGCGTCAGCTCCCATTTTCTGGCGCAATTCCTCCGTCATAAATGGAGAGGGTGATTCTTCGATGAGTTTCTGATGCCGTCTTTGGATGGAGCAGTCGCGTTCACCGAGGTGGATAACTTTCCCGTGTTGGTCTGCCAATATCTGGAATTCGATGTGACGGGGATTTTCGATCAACTTCTCGATGTAAACAGAACCATTGCCGAAGGCCTTTTCGGCTTCGGCTTTCGCCAAATCGTATTCTTTGGCAAAGGCTACGCTGTTGTGGGCGATGCGCATTCCCTTACCGCCACCCCCAGCCACGGCCTTGATCAATACCGGGTATCGAATCGCTTCAGCGGCCTTGCGCGCTTCTTTGGCGGAATCCAGTACTCCATTGCTGCCGGGGACGGTAGGGACACCGACTTTTTTCACCGTTTCGATGGCCACGGCCTTGTCTCCCATTTGCCGAATTACCGAAGAATCAGGGCCGATGAAATTGATTTTACAGGTTTCGCATTGCTCGACGAAAGCAGCGTTTTCCGACAGAAATCCATATCCCGGGTGAATGGCATCCACATCTGCTATTTCCGCGGCGCTTATGATTCGGTCGGACTTCAGATAACTTTCCGAGGGTTGAGCCGGGCCGATGCAAATAGCTTCATCGGCCAGTTGCACGTGCAAGGATTGTTCGTCGGCCTCGGAATATACTGCCAGAGTCTTGATTCCCAGTTCGCGACAGGCTCGCACAATGCGAAGAGCTATTTCGCCGCGGTTGGCGATGAGGATCTTGTTGATCATCGGAAAAATCCGTTCAGACCTTTTTCACTTTGACAAGCGGTTGTCCGTATTCGACCGATTCGCCATTTTCGACCAATATTTGGACAATTTCACCGGACACTTCAGCGGGGATCTCGTTCATGACCTTCATGGCCTCCAATATACATACGGTCGTTTCGTTATCCACCACGTCTCCCACTTCGATGAAAGGTGGACGTTCCGGTGACGGGGAACGGTAAAATGTTCCCACCATGGGCGATTTAATAAGGGCAAAACCCTCTTCTGCGGCTTTCGCTTCCTCCTTGGCCTTAGTTTCGGCGGTTTGGGAGGTGGGATCCGCCTGGGGTGGAATAAGCGCCGGGACAACTGTGGGATACGCTTGTGCCGTCTGGGAAACCGCCGGATTTCCGTTCCCATTCCCATTGGGATTTCGGCAAATCCGCAATTTAAGGCCCTTTTCCTCGATCTCGAACTCCGTGAGTCCGGAGCGTTTCATGATTCCGATGATTTGTTTTATTTCTTTGAGATCCAAATCGAAGCGTGGTTAAGGTTAACTTGCGCCGGAGGGAAAGTTTGCCGGGCGAAAATGTTCTCACATCGCAATTAGCCCAGTAGTGAGACATGCAGGTTAGTTATACACCTTTATTCGAAATACTTAATATACGAGTCTTACAAGGGTTTCAGGACATAATCCACCAAAAACAGGAGTGCAGATGATGATGAATATTGCCTCTTTGGCAAGTAATTCGTTTACCGTCGAAAATCGTATTCGAGGATACTGGGCTCAATGGGCTGCTCTTGGCGGTCCTCTTTGGCATTAAACAGGTTCAATGGACTGAGGGCAAACTGCCACTTCGGTTCAGTCAAGGTTCCGGTCAGGTTTACCGCTGCAATGTAGCTGAGGGGATCCAAAATGGGCATGATAACGTTGGACACGATGGGAATTCCGGCTTCCCGCAGCAAGAACAACCGCACTTGAAAATCGAGTGAGGAATCATCCGGATGATAGACTCCTTCTCCCTCCAGCCTGGTGGTTTTGCCAGTCAAAACCAGATCGGGAAAGAATATTTTACCGGCATCCCATTGGAAAAACATGGAGGCATCGTTCAACTTTGGTTTGGAAAAGGGAATCAATTCAGACAAAGGGCCGAATAAGGGAATTTCCGCCAGGGCTCCTTCGCGAATATCGACGTCGCCCTGGGCGAACACCCGTTCCAGTCCGTAACCAGCCGGCGAAATCCCTGAAACGTGAAGATCCAGAGTTCCTTTGTAGGCTTTTTCTTCCCTGTCCCGGTCCGGGTTGGGCGCTGGATTTCCGTTGCGGAACTGACTGACCTTTTTAATTGCCTGTCCGAGATGTGCGCCGGTCACCTCGAAATCATAGATCATAAACGCGTTGTCTTCCTGGCGGATGAAGGATGCGCTACCGATGCCCAAACCTTGGGCGAAACCGAATTTAGCATCATCCAAGTAGACGTTGCCCTGGGTGTAGCGACACTTCACTTGCAGACTGTCGAGAGGGAACTGGTAAAATGCCATCGGCGAGTCGGTCAGAAGCTGAATGTCCAGGTCATGCCAGTTTTTTTCTTTGGCGAAATTGAATTCGCCTTGCACCATCAGGGTCGGATTACCTTCCCAGTCGTAGGGTTCAAGGATTTTGCGACCCTCCTCTCCGAAGAGTCCCAAGGATTCTTCCAGGTCCAGGTTGGACGTCACCTCGACAAGGACGTATTGCAGCTCGCGGTCCACCAGTTCTCTCTGAAATTGTCCTGAGGCTGAGCCTTCTGGCCGATGGGCTTCCAGTTCATAGGCATCTATGTAATTGGGGCGAATGAACATTTTCGAGGACACCCGGTCGAAGCGCATACCGCTCAACTCAATATTTTCCCCCTCGGCATAACCGTGCAACGTTAACTGCTTCTTGTAGCCAAATGCATTGCGGATAGCCAGGTCAATGAAGGGCGGTTGATGGTTGATTTTTAGGTAATCAAAGGTCTGTTTCCACCAGTCTCTCCACCAAAGATTAAGATCGTGAGGACGAAATCTGCCCGCCACCGTAAACCGGAAAAACTTCTGCCGTAGATCCTGCCGGAAGGCGCACTGGAGGTCATTACCGTGACCACCCGCCTCGAGGTGATGCAAATTCACCCGGGTTCCCTCCATTTCTCCGCGCAATCGAGCCCATTGGAAGGGGGTTTTGATCACTTCGACATCGCGCGTCTCCACCCGAAACCTGGCGGTGGCGCCATCGATGTTGCCTGGGTAATTATAGTTTAAGTCGAGGTAGAGGGGCTGATGCTGTTTTGAGCTGCGCAATTTCCAGAGGCGATCGAACTCCGGCCTGGCAACGATCTCTTCCAAATTTAAATGTCCGCTAACAGAGCCTTTAGCCTCCAGGGCCTTGATATCGGCTTGGAGCCGGTATGTGAGCACACCTTGAAGCATCTTTGCCCTTATCGTTGCCTCGAGCTTTTCACGGTCCAAAAGCGACCCGGTAAAAACCAAATTATCGATTTGGTTATCCTGATATCTTATGGTGGAGGTTGTGGCTTCGAATCGGAGGGGGAACAGGGACTCCATGTCTTCAATGGGGGCGTTTCGCAGGGCGGATAGGGAAAGGTTTTTTATGCCGATTTTGGAGTCCCCTATGGTTACATTTTGCGCTCCGAATCTAATCGGGCTCAAAATGCGAATATCGGGAACCAATTGAAATGATCCGGTGTGGACGAGTTTTTCGGCTGCCAGCAAAGATTCTTTTGAAAAGCGGGTGGCGGTAAGCTGGGTTGAAACGCGGAATTGTTGTTTGGCGGGTGTCTCAAATTCGAGTTCCACGTGTGGGGCATGCAGCGCGTTCAGAGTTTTGGATGCCTCAATCGCCTGGCGCGATAGTTTAAGGTATTCCAGGTAGAGATCGGGTTTTTCAGGGCCCTTTTCCCGTGGTTCCACCAGCCGGGTGATCAGGCCTGTCAGATCTCCGCTCGCCGACAATTGCAAATTCCGGAAATTACCGGTCAAGAAGGGCATTTTCCACTGTCGCCAGCGGTGATTCAGCGCCAAGTGTATATTTTCCACCAGGCGATCGGTGGTGCCTGATAGCGACACCATGGCAGGGCAGAACAGCGTGGCGTTCGATACGTTGATCTTGTCGATGGGAATCCCTTGCAGAATCAATGCCGGGTAATTAACATCCACATACACTAGATCGGCCAACAGGGCAGGTTCCTCCGATCTGACGAAGGATAAAGCAACATTTTGCACCAACAGGTCTCCCTTAAAGTCCAGGGTGACTTTTTCGAATTCAAGGTTCAGGCCCTCGCGTTCAAGCTCCTGGTTAATCCGTTCTATAACCCGGGCAGGAATTGGTATTTCCTCATAAAATATGCTTAATCCCAGGGCAGCCAAAAGAATCATGAAGGAGAGAATCAGCCCCAACATTACCAGGTTGTGGCAGCCGGTCAGGCACCTTAGGAGGAAGGACCGACTCTTCTTTTTCAGGGAGGACATGGGGGCTTATTCCAATTCTAAATGGGTACTATTCCCCGGGTTGAAACTTGATCGGGCCGGCTCCGCCAAATTTTCCTCGAAGCATTTTACCAGGATGCAAGTTAATCAGGGATTGGGTGGAATATCCCCAGGTGGGGGTTCGGCGGGCCTCTCCACTGGGGTGGTTTCGGGTTCCGGCCCAGGATCAATTCTTGGATAAGTCAGGCCAAAGAAAGCGTCAATAAACAGCTGGGATGCATAAAAAACCTGCTGTTGTTTACGATAGCCGGCAATCGCACGCGTGCCACTCAGCCGCTCGCTCACCCACAGGCTCGTGGTCCAGAAATTCTCCTGGGGATTTTCGCCGGCCTCAAACAGCAGGTCGAGCCGATACTTCCATGAGATATCGTCGAATGACTCCTCGATAAAGGATTTTGCTTCGATCTTTTGGGCCTGATCAACCAGCGAAAGCAAATCCTCCCTTCCTGCGCTATCCGCTTCGTAGGCCGCTGCGATGGCTGCCCAGGATGGGGTAATTTCATTCAAGGTCGCGCTGTAAACAACCCGATCTGTATCGACTTCATAAACGGTGATGCCGACCAAATTGGCATCTGCCGGTTCCTGGTGAATGAGGCGTTCCCGGTAATGCAGGGGACGGGTGTGGAACTCATTCAACAGGGATCGATCCACTTCGTATATGAAGGGTTCGCTCTGCAGTTTTGCGTAGGCGTGCCGCGCGTTGCCATCCACCAAGTCGCCTACTTCGAGGGTGATGTCTTCATCGGCCTTGACTTGTATGACGCGTTGGGGATCGGTGAAACCATAATTTTCAAGGTCTGCGTTGGAGGGAGCATCGGAAACGAAGTTTTGTGCCCGCAAGGTCATCAGGGTGGTGACCATGGAGGTTACAATATGAGGATCTGCCGCGTGAGCCACCACGCTGCCATCCTCCTCCCTGCTGAATGCTTGCCATTCACCCGTCTCCAACTTCTGCAGGGAAAGGGTTTGATCCGATTGACTGATTTCCATGGTGCTAATGGCCTGAGGGTCGAATTGGACGAAACGTCTTTCGCGTAATTCCTCCTGTGCATGGTTAAGTCGTTCATCAAAGAGCAGTACCGGAAACGTAAAAACAGTATCGTTTTCACTGAGTTTTGCGTAATAAAGCTCATCTCCTTCCGCTGCGGTGAACTTGTTTCCAACCAAGATCGATTGCCTTTTGTCTTCGGCCTCCAGCGTCAATCGCATTTGAGGGTTGGTCAGGTTGTAGACACTCAGGTCGGGTTCCGGGTTGTCAATAAACGAATGTACGGTCAAATTATTTAATCCGTTTACTACGGTTTCGACTTCTGCCAGGTCTGCCCGGGTCTGGATGGGGGTTTCAAAGCGCCACTGGTTGTCAATTTTCGAAATGCGGATGCGTAATGGGGAGGGGTAGGATTTTTGAATACTGAGCGTTTTTAATTCAAACAGGGGGATATCAAATATCGACTGGCTTTGAAGATTTCCAAGATCAACCAACAGGCTGTCGTAGAGTCCGCGTTTAATGACCATAATTTCTTTTCTGTCCGGGGAAAGGATGTAAACGCGGTTACCTATTTCGGTGGATGCGCCGATGGCAATTGCGGTTAGGACCCCATCCTTGCCAAATTCCAAGTGAAGCTGTGGATTATCCAGGCCATAGTTGGACAAGTCGCGTTCGGCATCCTTGAGCTCTTCCACGGGGAATCCCGTTTCTTTTTCCAGGAATGTGATCTGGTTCAGTATGCGGCTTACCGCGTAGAAATTTGCCGGCCATTGCATGGGTGAAGTAAGTTCCCAGCGGGTTTCCGTTTTTTTCAGGACGCGATCGGGGCCTATCGAGTCTCCGGAAATCCGAATATAGTCAATATTTACCGCCTCCTCGTGGAATACTTTTTTATCCTTTTGGACGAATTGCTTCTTCACGCCGATTCCTTTTTCAAACAGGTAGAATACGGCAATTACCACCAGGTTGAGCAGAATTAGGAGTATGGTGAGTTGTTTTCTCATGCGCGAAATTGCCTGTTAACTTCGACGAATCCAGTAAATGATAGTTCCAAAAATAGCCGTGCAACCCGGCAGGATCAACAATACAGCCAACCTCAAGCGGGTCATTTCCTCCCGGCTGAGGGTGATGTGCAGTTTTTCAATGGGCCTCGGCGCAATGGACAGCAGGCTGTCGCGGTCTAGAGCCCAGTTGATCGTGTTCAAAAACAGGGTGAAATTGCCCAGTACAGTCAGGCGACTATTGGTGATGAGGTCGGAAGAACCGAATACTACCATGCGTCCACCCGGAATATCGATGCCCAAATCGGAGGATATGCTGCGCTCGGACACTACTACCAGGCTAACCGGACCTGGCAGGTCGACCTCGGAATCGTAGCCGATTTGGGTTTCATCCCGGTAAAAACGTTCTCCCCAACTGGTTTCCGAACCACCCACAATCGGAGTGACCGATAGGCGGTCGTCCAAGGGGGCGCCGATGTCGGCCCGCACTGGGCGCGAAAAGCCCACCAGTACGGAGAGACTGTTCTTGGCCAACGATTCGGTAATGGGATGTTCGGGAGCGAATCGTCTCAATAGCAGGTCTCCGCCGTTCATCATGGAATCTGGACCACTGTCCAGCACTACCATGTCTTCCGCCAAGATTCCCCACTGGAAAAACAAATCGTCCAGGTTGTGTTTTATGGCGGGATCGATGAGCATTATCAGGCGACCAGCATTTTCGTTGAGGTAGTCTTTTAAAACATTTATTTCGCGTGCCAGCAAGGGGTGTTTGGGGCCAGCAAGGATCACCAAGTCAGCATCCTCCGGAACGCGAGCATCGGGAGAGGTCAGATCGAGTGTGTCCAATTCGAAGTTCCGCTGGCCCAGTTCCTGAGCCAACTCCGACAAGCCCGCAATGGGATCGACACTTTTTATATCTCGTTCTCCATGCCCAGTCAGAAAGTAAATGGTGTGCCCTTTGGGGCTGGAGACATCCAAAAGCGCAGATGTGAATACTTGTTCCCCGCGGAAGGCCTTTTTCTCCAGGTTCTCGGAATCGTAAACTTCGTCCGGGGTAATCATCCGGTGTTTGTTTTTCGATGCGATTATAATGAGGTTGGGCTGGTTGAGGCCGAATTCCTCCACCAGTTCCTGGGCCAACCGTCGTTGCTGGAAAACGTTTATGAATTTCGACTCAATGGGACCGCCACCGGTCTTCTGGGCAATGTATTCATATTCCTTCACCAGGTTGCGCAGATCGGCATAATACGATTGCAAATCACTCCCTCGTTCATCCGAACTTTGGGTGACAATGATTCGGATGGGGTCCTTTAACCTGGCGATGTAGGAAGCCGTTTCAGCAGACAGCGCATACTTGCGGCCTTCGGTTATGTCATATCGTTCGAAATGGGTCAGCGCTAGTATGTTCAAACCCAAAAACAAGGTGATAACCAACAGAAACTGGAGCAGGGAATGCCCCGCATGGAACCAGCGGCTGAATTTGAAGTTATCCAGGTTCGACATGGTCTTTTATTACCGTTTGTGATCCACGGCCAACACGGCCAGGCTGAGCATCAACATGGCCCCGCTTCCGTATAGGAAAAAGGGACGCGTATCCAGGACGCCTCTACTGAAATCCTCGACGTGGTCGTAAACCTGAATGTATTGCGCGATCGCACGCAAAGTGGAAAAATCGTCGAGGTGGGTCTTGGCTAAATCATTCAGGTATTTCCCTCCAACAATCAGCCCAAATAACAAGGAAAAGCTTAAAATTCCCGCCACCAGTTGGCTGCGGGTGAGTGAACTGGCAAAAATTCCCATACTGATAAACAGCAATCCGCTGACGCAAATAAAGGTGTAGCCTCCAGTGAGACTTGCTTGGTCTATAATGCGGTCGTCGGGAAAGTAGTAATAGGTAATTGCGGGATAGGCCAGCGTCAGCAGATAGAGGATCGTATAAAACAGGTAGGCGGCAAAAAATTTGCTGAATACCAGTTCGATTGAATTGATGGGAGTGGTCAGCAAACTATCCATCAAGCCCAAGCGACGTTCTTCCGAAATGCTGCGCATGGTCAACAGGGGCACCAGAAAGAAAACCGGTATAAAAAACGCGTTGAGAAAAATATTGGACGGGAGCAGTTCCTGCGGATCCTTGTTATAACTTTCCAGCACGAACTGATAAATGAACCCCATTACAATAAGGAAAAAGAAAGAAGCGAGGTAAGTGGCGGGGCTTAATAACAGGCTTCGGAGTTCGTGTTTCAGCAGTGTGACAAAATGCTTCATGCTTATCCGCCAGGCTACGCTACCGGCTTCTCCCCGTCCAAGTTTAATGGATTTCGGGCATTGCGATCTGGAAAATCGGACAAAACTTCCCAGGAGCGTTTGGTGGCTGCCAGGAAAATGTCTTCCAGGGTGGGTTCCTCGTGAAACAGGGAGCAGAGCCTGATTTTTGGTTGGCCAGCCAGGGTGGAGATCAACTTTTCACCAAAATTACCCTCAAAAGGGCCCGACAGGGTGAGCTTGCGCAATCCAGTGTCCGCACAGTGCTCGTCCGTTAAAATCGAAAGTTGTGAGCTGATCGATTTTATCTCGGCCTCCAGATCCTCCGGTGATCCTTTCAATTCCAGGTAATAAACACTGTCCGGTAAAAATTCCTGGCGCAGTTGGCGAGGGGTTCCTTTGGCTACGATGAAACCTCGGTTGATGATGATTACCCGATCACAGGTGAGTTCGATTTCAGGTAATATATGGCTGGAAATGATCACACTCATGCGTCCTTTCAGGCTACTTATCAGGTCGCGGATCTTCAAGATCTGGTGAGGATCCAGGCCGATGGTGGGCTCGTCCATTATGATAACCTCGGGGTCCGATAAAATAGCTTCGGCGATGCCGATGCGCTGGCGGTAACCCTTCGAGAGCGCCCCGATGACGCGCCTGCGAGCGCGGGCCAAGTCGCATAGATCCAAAACATACTCAATGCGCTTGCGCAATTTTGGGCCGGGAATTTCCTTGAGTTTGCCTCGAAAACGTAGGTACTCACCGACCCGCATATCCATGGGAAGTGGATTGTTTTCGGGCATGTAACCGATCTTGCGCTTTATTTCTTCGGGATGGGTGGAAACCGGGATGCCGCATATGTAAGCCGAACCGCTGTTGGCGGGCACCAGGCCGGTGAGAATCTTCATGGTCGTGCTCTTGCCCGCGCCGTTGGGTCCCAAAAACCCTACGATTTCCCCTTTTTTCAGGGAAAATGAAACATCCTGGACTGCCGCAATTCGCCCATAGTGTTTAGTGAGGTGATTTACCTCGATACTGTATTCGACGGCAGCGTCCATTAGGATAGAGTTAAATGACTCATGAAGGCAGTCTGGTTGATTTTTGCAATGGCGATTTTGAGATAGGATAGCTTAAAACTAACCCATTGTGGCGATGTGAACTTCTCCCGAGCTCAAAGTGATTAGTTTTCCAGACACCGTTTTTACAATGAGGGATCCCCGATCATCCAATCCCGAGGCAATTCCCGAAACAACCTCCCCACGCACTTCAGCTTTTATGGATTTGCTCTGCAGCACATCCAGAGGAGGCCATAATTCTTCAAAAGTGTGGCGGATCGATCCGTGGGCAAATTGACGGTAACCGGCCAGAATAGATTGAATCAACTGGGCGGAGCAGCGGTTGAGATCCAAGGAATTTCCGATTATCTCCCGCAGGCTGGTGGCGGTGTTGCGCAGTTCTATTGGCCAGTCCTCTTTTTGCTGGTTTACGTTAAGGCCGACTCCAAAAACCAATTCACACACGGTGTCGGCATCCCCCCGTGCTTCGGTTAGCATCCCCCCCAGTTTCTTGCCCTCAAAATATAGATCGTTGGGCCACTTCAGGCCTATTTTCACATCCAGCCAGTCGCGCAGGTGGCTAGCAATGCACGCGCCCATCCACAAAGTAAACCGCTGTATGCGATCCAGCTCAAATTGGGGACGCGAGGCAAATGTGAGGTAGAGGTTCCTGGAGGGAGGACTGTACCATTTCCGCCCCATGCGCCCGCGCCCGTTGGTTTGCTCATTAGAAACGACGAAAAAGGGCGCGTCATAATGGCGGGCAAGCAGGCGGGTGGCGTGATCATTCGTGCTGTCGATGGAAGAAAGGAATATCAGCTCTGGAACGTCCTCTTCCCCATCGAGATAGGCAGCGGTTAACCAGGCATTCAAGCAGTCCGGCTTTTTGGTCAAGCGGTACCCCTTGTGTCCGACTGCTTCGAATTCAAAACCTTGGCTGCGCAATTCTTCCATGCGGCTGCAAATGTCCACCTGGCCGATACCCAGTTTCCGGGTCAAGAAGTTGCCTGAGACAACTCCATCTTTGGCATTTAGAAGCGCTTTTAAAATGGTCAGGGTTGCGGTGTCCATCACGGGTATCGTCAGTTGCAAAGGTTAAATTTTTGACCATTCCGAAGAGGCCGGTATATCCCAGTCAAGGCCGATATCCTTCCAGGCGGCTTTGTGCACCAGGGCGCCGGTTGATATGAAATCGAGCCCAAGTGAACCGAGCTCGGCCAGTTGGTGCAAGGTCACACCTCCGGTCGCTTCGCTACAGGCCCGGTTGCCAATCAGGTCAACCGCCTGCTTCAATTGGGGGATGGAAAAGTTATCGAGCATCAGCTTGTCGGGCGCTGCTTTCAAGGCGGCTGGTATCTGTTCCAGGCTGTCGACCTCCACCTCGATTAAGAATTCCGGATTTTGAGCACGGGCCGTGCGGACGAGCTCTGTCAAAGCTTTGCCTGAAAGGGCGGCATCTGCTGCGAGATGATTGTCTTTCAACATGACCCGGTCGAATAATCCCAGCCGGTGATTCCAGCCACCGCCACAGGCCACCGCATATTTTTGCAACATGCGATAGCCGGGGGTGGTTTTACGCGTGTCGAGCAGGCGTGTTGTAGAATCGCCCAGGGCATCCACATAGGTTCGCGTCAAAGTCGCCACTCCAGAAAGAAACTGTAAAAAATTTAACAACACCCGCTCGGACATGAGTAATTCAGAAGCCGGCCCGGATACCGTTCCCAGGTTTTGACCCGGCCGAGCCGAATCTCCATCACTCACATTGGGTGCGAAGGCCAAGTCCTGGTGATAAGCTTTCAGAACAATGGGTATCAGCGGCATTCCGCACACGATCATTGGCTCCCGTGCTACCAGCACGGCCGAACCCTTTTCGCTGTGCGCCAAAAGTTTCGAAGTCGCGTCTCCAGGGGTATCGGGGGGATGGGCCAAACCAATTCCCAAAAGATCCTCATCTCGGGCCAATTCAGTCAGTTGCTTCAGGTAATCCCGCGACAAGTCGGAGAATTTTACCCGCTGTGCGAACCGCTCGATGTGCTTCCGATTTTCCTCCATGTGCAAAAACCAGGCAAGCATAGATCTAATCACTTTGGTGTAAACGACCTTATCGCGCCGGCCCGTCGGGGAAAACCTTCCTCATGTGGCCGCCCAGATAAAAGAAAAGGCAGCCACCGCCGATGAGGTAGAGGTGATAAGTGGCGGCCCTCCAGAAAAGAAGCACGATGCCAAACTCCGTCGACAACGAGACTGAGACGGCTTGAGCATAGGTAAGCCGGTGGCCCAGAGCACGGGAGATAACAAAAATCCTTCCACCATTGCATAGCCAGGCGACAATTATGGTTAAAACGATTACCGGGGCAAACCACCAATTGAACTCCGACAGGTGAGACCAGGTTTCTGGCTCCACAGTGAGGAAAAGTACCACCGCCGTCGCCAGGACGCAGAGTATTGCCCCCTGCAGGCCGTAGCGAACGTATTTCCCGGAAGCGGGATCTTCCTTTGTCGTTTTTTGAGGCATCTTTTAGGATAACCGGTCAGTTCGTCGCCAGCGTTAGTGGCCTTCGTGAGGCTTCTGGAATCAGGTCCCGGTAGGTCGCGGCGGTTCTAAATTGCAGGGCTTTTACAAGCAGCGAATAAAGATGCTTTTCGATAGCGGGATGCTGGAAGTCATTCGGATGAACGGCCAGGCGCAGAATGGGGTCCTTTCGGTTCCAGCGAAAGAAAAAGGGTATCCAGATCCTGGAGACAATCCTGTGGCAAATGTTGCGGGAACCGTATACCAGGGTGGATGCCCGTATGCTGTCACCGGACTGTAGCAACTCCACGCTGCCCCATAAGGTATTGTAGAGAAACCCGGACTTGATTAACACCTGCTTTGCCTCGGCGCTTATTAACCAGGCAGGAGCAGTGAAACCGTAAACCGGGAGCTTAGATTTCTCAAACAATTTCAAACCGTCCGTTACCCTTCGTCTGGCCTGGTTTTCGGAGATTTGGAAAAATTCCCCTTCGCCGGATGTATAATATTTAGCCATAAATTGCTCCCTGAATCCTCCAGAAATGTTATCAGCCTTATGGTAGTAGCCGTGCAGGCAGATTTCGTAGCCCTCATCAGAAACTTCTTTTAGCCAGCTCACAAACGCCTTGTTTTCGGTGAAGGGAGGTTGACCGTGGTATTGTGGTACCAGCAGCAGAGACAAGGAATTGACCCCGTAGCTGCGGCAGCGTTCCATGAATTGCCGACAACATTCCCAGGATCCGGGATGCAGGTCGTGAAATGAAATGATCAACTTATGTCCAGGATCGATCATTTTATAATGGGCAAGGGTTTACCCCGGTTATCGAATTCGTTGTAGATCGTAGCTACCCACACAGTTTTGTCCAGGTAGTCCTTGAATTTTGTAGTCCGCTTCTTGTCCACAAATTTAAAGCCGTATCGTTTAAAACTCTTTTCAGCACGCCTGTCTTCGTAAACCTGAATCTGTGCGTAGACGCCTTTGAACCCCAGCTTGGCCAGGCGGTTTACGAACGGGAAAAACAACCGCCTTCCCGCCAGCCCGGTCCGGTATTCGTTTAGGAGATTGATGTGAAAGTGAGCGGCTTCGGGAATGGGCCTAGGTGTTTCCCCTGCTGCGCGAAATAAAAACCAGGCCAGGAATTTGAGGGAAGGCTTGTTGTAGCGGAAGGTGAGAATACGGGCGGCTATTTTTGGAACGGTTCGGGAAAGGAGGAGCCACAATTGCCTGCGACCATACCGTTTAAAATCCAAAGCTCCCAACAGATAACCCACCACCTTTTCCCCATCCAGGGCCACCAGGGCGTTTTCCGGTTCCAGATCGGTGTAGTAGCTCGTGAAGAAATCGGCAAAGGCATCGCGGTCCCGATAAACGGGATCAATCGGTTTTCCCATGAATCCCGTATCGCAGCAAATATCGCGAACCGCCTGGCGGTCAGTTGGTGAATAAGGCCGGATCTGCAGGCTCATGCTTTTTCTTATCCGCCGGGCTTGTTACTGCATCCTTACGGGTCAGCGTTAAGTAGAGTTGGGTAAGTTTCGAGAAGGTGGAATTCCAGGAAAAGTGCCGCTCCATATTTATGCGCCGTGCTTTCTTTTCAACTTCCGTTTCCCCGACTTCCCAGATTTGTTTCACCGCGTCTGCCAAGGCCTGACCGGAAATATCCCGCGCCATAATGAGGGGAACTTCATACCGCAATCCTTCATCAAGACCACCGCCTTTGACGGCTAGAACACGGGTGCCGCAGGCCAGGGCTTCCAGGGATACCAGACCAAAGGTTTCGCAATCTCCGGCGTGGACAAACAAATCAGCAGCGGAATAGAGGTCGGCCAACCGTTCGGGGGAATAACAGAAATGCAACCAGGTCAGATAATTCTCTTCCTTTACTTTGTTCTGCACCTCGTCGCGCCACTCGCCATCTCCTATTAAAAGCAGGTGGTGCGGATGCGGCTGGTCCTTCAGCAGGTCCATCATTTCAAACAAGCTGCGGATGTTTTTCTCCCGAGCAAGCCGGCCGACGAAGAGAAGCAGCCGCGTGTCGGAAGTAAGATCCAGTTCCTTAAAAATCCGTTGGCGGCTATCCCGCGGGTAAAATACTTCCAGGTTCGTTCCCAGAGAAATGGTTTTCAGGTTTAGAATGCCGATTTTTTTAAGCGTATCGTGACAGCGCATGCTCGATACAACAGTGGCGGACATGCGGTTGTACAACCGGACCAGATACCTTTGAATGAGGGGAGAAACCAGGGACTCGAATATTTCGCCCCCATATTTGCGCAGCGTCCTGTCCAAGGCTCGAGGATAATCCGAATGGTAAAATGCGACTATGGGAATATTATTTTGCCGGGCCGCCGACAACCCGATCCAGGCCGCCCGATAGGGGTCGCCAACTTCGATGATATCGGGTTGCTCCTCCTCAATGGCTTCTAGGATCTTTTTGCGGCTCATCAATATGCGGTAACTGGCCGAACCAATCAGTTTGGGACTTTTTATTTCATATACCGTTGCGCGGTCCTTCTCGTTGACCGCATCGCGGTGGGAAGGCACGATGAGGCAATGGCGATGGGGAGTGTGCTTCAACAGGTATTCGATCTTTTCTTCAACGTAGCGTTTTACACCACCACTCATCGGGCTGTAAAATTGAACCACGTCGCAGACTTTTATCGCTGGGCTACCCATCAGTAAAAAAAGAACGGCCATCTTTTGTCGATCACTTTGCCGAGGCAACAGATTTTTAGAAGGGTGCCTGAAACAATGGGATTTTGAATATGAGGGGGAAACACCTGCGGAACTGGAAGTTTTTTACCATCCCGAAAAGCTTAAGCAAATTTGCTGGCCGCGCGACTACTTCGCAAATACCCCATCCGACGCGCCACTGGATCTGGTCGATCGGTGGATCCAAATGGTTGCGACAAACTGGTTGACCGGGCATTCGAGTGGTATTTTTCCGTTTACACCCTGCCGCCGAACCAGGAAGTTTCGGTGGCTTCGCAAAGAAAGATTAACAGGGATCGCAAGCAAATCCCACCTTTTCGGGACGCCAAGAGCCTCATTCTCAAAAAATCTAAATCATCGCTGCGAAGTGGGACACCCCCACTCCTAAACCATCGAGCGCATAAAATTTGCACGGCTTCCGCGCACGATATTCAGCCCATCGGAAATTCGAGCGCATCTCTGGTGGTTACTTCGCCGTCTTTCCTGGATGTTGTAGATTACAAGGTCGATAACTGGTTGCGTTGTTGGTTTAATAACATCGATCCGGACGCAGTCCTCATCTGGGCCTATCGGCGCCCCGAGGATTGGTGCGCGGCAATGGAGTCGGCCTTTCGGCAACTGGAACGCGTTCTGATTCCGGGTGGCTGGGTGGTCTTCGAAGTAGGGGAGGTAAGTCAGGGAAAAATTGCCTTGGATACCAGCGTAGTGAAATGCGGTTTAAAGGCCGGATTGAATTCTCAGATGGTCGTCATTAACGACCAGAATTTTACCAAGACTTCCCACTGCTGGGGGGTGAAAAACAGGTCGAAAGGAACCAATACCAACCGAATAGTGGTCTTTCGCAAAAACTTGCCCCGGGGTTTTTGCCCTGTGCTTTTAAAATCGGATCGGCTGTGATCATTGGTAATTGATGGGCCAGACCGAGTCCGCCATGTTGGCGAGATGCAACACCTACCCTCGCTATTCGATGATTCCAGGCGTGGCAGCTATTTGCAGACTCGAGCCGCGAGGCCGACCGAAGGGATGCTCGTGCTTGTTTACAGATTAACAAAAACCTGCATATTCAAGGGTTGAATTCAGGAGATATATTGATTAATACTAAAATACTGGGTCCGGCACCATTTGACTGTCCCCCAATGATTATCAGTCGTGCCCCCTTTTTTTTTGAACTAGGCACTGTAACGTTTTTTTACACATTTTGATTCTCCGAATAAGAGAATCTCATGCCCATTTTTACGAGTACACACTATGGTTAACCTCACTATGTCAGATTTACCTGAAACTTCTTCTAAAATTTCTCCCCTTAAAATTGGAAAAGTGTCGGCGGCAGCCGCCTTCGGCTATCAATTTTTTTCCAGCTCTCATTGGAAATTTGTCCAAGGATTTTCACTTGCTCTCACCTTGTGTTTTTTAAATCTCCCAACATCTGCTCAGGACCAGTATCGTAAAACTCTTGGATTTATCCCTCCATTTAAAGGGAATCCCGTTTCCGCAAAATGGTCCGACAGCGGCGAAATTCTTGCGTATGCCGATTACAAATTTTCATCTGGAGGCTTAAAGAGTGCCTTGGTCACTGCATCGGGTTCAGTCCGGAAATTTTTTCCAGAAATTCTCAATAAAATTCCGATGCGATATATTTGGATAGAACCAGATGGGAAAATGTTAATTCGCAATCCAGGGACCTTTGATATCGAATTAATATCGTTTTTTGATGGTATTTCCGGTGGTATTATTCGAATTGATACGGATGGAGAAAAGGAAGATTCATTCGTTAACTTTTTCGGAGAGACCAGAATCCTGGGTCGCACCATCGACGGAAAATATCTTGTACGATACAGGAGAAATGGTTATGGACATGTTGCCAAACTGTTAGCGGATGGCACACCAGATCCAACTCATCGCATCTTTCGATTTAATGAGAACAGTGATGACAACAATGCATCTCTGATAATCCCAGTCTCTGTCGCACCTGATGGAAGCTTTCTTTACTCGGAGGCCGAAGAACCATCCGATTTTTTTCTCCACCGGATAGACTCAAACGGATTCTATGATGATAAATTTGGGTCTCCTGAAATCTCAAAGAGTGGAGATGTAGTTTTTTGGACCACTAACGACGCCGTATTTTTACAAGCCCAATATTTAACGGTAGGTGGAATCTCCAAGCCTGCTGGAGCCAAACTCTCCATGGACGGTTCTTTGGACCTTTCCTATATTCCAGAAACTCAAATGGCTTCTCATGGGATTTTCGAATTTACCCTTCCGAACGGCGATATTTATTCTAAGGATGGGAGTTGCTTCTTGCTTGCTGATAAAACCAGGTATGAACTTTACCCAAATCCAGCAGGTTTTGTATTCAAAATATCTCCTGATGGTATTCTAGATCCCGTATCATTAAGCGAGGAATGGCAAAAAGCACGTTTATGGGCATCTAATACAGGAGAACTACTTGTAAGTGGAACTATTTACAATCCAACAACTGTCGCTTTTGATCAACACCTATACTGGTATACGAACAAGCCAATTCCCTATTCTTCGCCATTTCAGGAAATCGTTTCCTTTTCCAAGGAACCCGTGAGTCTTGATGTCGAAACCAGTAAAAATGGAGCGCTCACTTTTCAGTGGTTGAAAGATGCTCAACCCATTTCGGGAGAAACTGATAATGAAATCACTTTCCCCCGTCTAGATGCCAGCAATGCCGGCCAATACCAACTTGAAATCCGTTCAGATAGCGAGGTCATTGTTACGGAAGCCATAACCCTCCTGGAACCAAAATTTCCGAATATTAAACGAGCGCCGAGTTATGTTAATGGAGGCGTTGGTGAGGATGTTACGATTATCGCTTCCGTAGAAGGGGTTCCTCTCCCCAGAGTAGAGTGGTACCGCAATGGTAATCTGGTGCGATATGCAAGTGGCCAAACGGTGGTCCTGCCCAACGTGGATGAAAATTCGTCAGGCATGTACCATATAAAAGCAATCAATGAGGTTGGCGAATCCGTGAGTAAGCCCTTCCCTCTTGAGGTGTTCGGTTACTACTCCAAACCATTGGAACTACCTGGCTTTTTCGAATCAAGATCGACATATCTCTCTCCAGGGGGATACTTTGTTCCAGCACAGTTTGGAAGTTTTTGGAAATCAAGTGGTTATGGCTTAGGATTATACAACCTGAGCGGTGATAGTTCATCCGGATTTATTGATCTCTTGGACCGAGACGGTCCGTATCAAACTGAATTTGTGCCAGCACCGGACGGAAGCTTCTTTGCTTACTGGAGAGGTATCTCGGAAAACGGGTCCTTTGTCTACAACATACAAAAAATTGCGCCGCAAGGTGTTCTGGACTCTCAATTTTCCAAGGTGACGCTTAACTCTGAAATCGATTCACATTCGTTTACCCCATTAGGCGATGGAGGATGTCTGGTTCGAGATGGGGGAGTATGGAAAAAATACGATTCCTCAGGGAGGATGGATGAAACCTTCAATTCCCCGAACGGTGAATTCCAAATTGAACCTCGAAATGATTCAAAGGGTAGCAGTGGGACCTTTTTCATGTACGAATATGATCGAGACCTCCGTGAGACATACCTCCTTCGATTCAATCTTGACGGGACACGAGACGAGAGCTTTCCACCATTTAATCGTAGGGCCGCGGGGCAATCCTTCGAAGCCTTCTGGCCTGATGGTCGAATTCTCCTTATGAATAGTACCACCAGAATGCTACGACTGAGGAACAAGGATGGAACCATAGAGTGGGAAATGCAACTCGGTGGAGGTTATCCAATCAGTTTCTCCCATCCCCTCATTCACGGAAACGAACGAGTCTTTATTTTGCAAAAAGTTGAGGACCCTCCAGATGCACGAGAGGTCAGATGGATATCCAGTGATGGAACAAATAATTTTGATTCTCCCATTCTATTGGAAAACGTTGGGGAAGCTTTTTACCTAACATTGGTGACAGATAATGTCATTGTAATACAGGGTTCGAAACGGTCAGGGGTTTCCAATCAAATTATACAAGCACGTTTTGTATTTTACGACTTTCAAAGTCAGTCGAGCTATTCTCATGTCGAATACGCATTTGGCCAATTGAATTATTTCGATGAAGGCGCAGTTGGTTCCGAAGGTTCACTCTTCTTTGCTGGTGAATTTTCCAAAGTCGGAGATCACCTGCGAGATCGTTTGGTTCGCCTGGTCGAAGATTCTGAATTTCGAGTAGATCCGTCGTTTAATCCGAATTCAACCCTAGAGGCATTTCAGGGAAAAGTTGAAGGATTATATCCGGTTGAAGAGGGAGGTATAATTGTAAAAGTTAATGATCCCAGGCCACACGTTCATCCTAGAGCGAACTACAATTCATTGGTTTATCTCAATTCCTCAGGCAATTTGAAATACGCGGTTTCCCCTGAGGAAGGATTCGAAATTACTTCTTTTGCATTACTTCAGGATGGGTCGCTAGTTTATGGCCTGCGAGATGTGTCCAATGAAGCGTTTTCCCTCCAAAAAACCACACCTTCTGGAGAAAAAGACGCAGCCTTTTTTCCTCCACAACCCACAGGTCGCATATACGAAATATATGCATCCGATTCCGGAGGCGCATATGTCTCAATGCATCTTGAAAATGGAAGTGACACTTCGCCGAGAAAAGTGCTTCAAATCGACTCAGGTGGTGTGGTGCTTAAGGAACTATCTGTCGATTCGGACACGGAGCTTTCAAATATTTACATTAGTCCTAGTTATGAAATCTGGGCACGGATTCGTAATCTTACCTACAAAATTGTAAAATTTGATTCTGAAGGAAAGGTGGCAGCTGGCTTTCCGCATGTGCTGCCGCATCAATTTTCCTTGGCCAATCTTGAATTCTTGTCAGATGGAACTGCTTTGCTTATTGGAAATGGATTTTATGATGCCTATACCATAAATCCCGATGGGACACTCAATAATACCGTATTTCAAGGCGCCTTTGACTATGCTAGAGGTATAATAGGTCTAGACGGCGATCGGATCCTGCAAAAATCCCAAGGTTACCCTCAGTTAATTAATAGATATAGCTTTCAAGCGGTGCCCATTATCCAGCAGCAACCAACAAAAGCATTTGGAACCATTGGAAAAAGTACAGTATTCAACACTTCCGTGTTTGGAGACCACCCCGTCCATTATCAATGGTTACGAAACGGTGAAGAAATTGAAGGAGCCACCAACGACACCTTACTTCTATCCGATTTAGAAGTTCGCGATGAAGATCTTTATTCTGTCCAAATTACATTGGGAAATGTTACAGTTCTAAGTCAGCCAGCGAAACTCACGGTCGTTGAACTTGAAGGATTTCCCACTAAGGAGGCGCCTCTGAGCCTTGAAACCAATCAAGGTGACTCAGTTGTGAGATGGAAGACCGATAGTGCTTACAACTACTATGTTGAAACTTCCATTGATTTATCTGAATGGGTGAGGGACGACAGGCCGGTATTCGAAGATGAGGGCGAGGCTTCGGTGTTTTTCGAAAGTTCAGAAATTAACCCACGTCTATTTGTGCGCGTAATATCTGAGATAAATTCTAATTAGTCGGTCCTGAAAAAGTCACCTATTTATTGCCCAGCACATCACTTTGCAGGGTGCGTGTAATGGAAGCCTTCTGCCCAAATTCTTACCTTTTGTGAACCTTGCCTTTGCAAATTCAACTCACTTCCGGTTCGTGCAAGCTGTAAATCTTGTTGGGGTCATGCCTGTTCTGCAAAAGCGCGCGTTCGAAAAAGTCCAACTCGTTTGAAACAGTTTTCAGAGCCTCATTGATGAGCTTGCGGCGGTCCTTGGATTTACCTTTATAGTTTTTTGTCTGCTTGGCCTGAGGAAATTTCCCCGGGCAGGATATTTGCGCTAACCGGCTACTTCGCCTCTCAACTGGATGAAATAATATCGCCATAGGCCACCAAACCTACGATCAAAACAAGGTTACTCCAAGGGCAGAGAGGGGAAAGGCCATAAAACGGGCGGTTCAACTGGGTATTTTAAGGATTTCAGCCCAAGAGAGCGTTGATTTTACGGTTTCGAGCGGGTCCTCGTCCCGGGGGTTGGCCAAACATTTTTCTTTTCAGCCAGGATTTGGTTTGAGCTTTGGAAATATTTTGAGCAACCCTATTTAAACCCGTACTTATCTGATGAAATATATTTTCATAACCGGTGGTGTCGTTTCCTCTTTGGGGAAGGGGTTAACTGCCGCCGCGATTGGGGCGCTTCTCGAGCATCGTGGACTCACGGTGCGCATTCAGAAATTCGATCCATATCTCAATGTAGATCCCGGTACCATGAGCCCCTTTCAGCATGGCGAGGTTTACGTTCTGGACGATGGGGCCGAAACCGACCTGGACCTGGGTCACTACGAGCGGTTTACCTCCGGCGAGCTTAGTCGATTTAACAACCTCACTTCCGGGCAGATCTACGAAGCGGTGATCATGAAGGAGCGCCGGGGCGATTATCTGGGTAAAACAGTCCAGGTGATCCCCCATGTTACCGATGTGATAAAGGACCGGATTTACCAGTCGGCCAAAGGAGTTGACGTCCTCATCACCGAAATTGGCGGTACCATAGGCGATATCGAAGGCCTCCCCTTTATCGAAGCCTTAAGGCAGTTTGGGGTGGAAAACGGAAGACGTGAGAACGTGCTGTTTATTCACGTGACGCTGGTTCCTTTTCTGATGGCAGCTGGAGAGTTAAAAACGAAACCCAGCCAGCAAAGTGTGGCAAAACTCCGGGAGATTGGCATCCAGCCCGATATTTTAATTTGCCGGGCCGAAAAGAACCTGGGAACGGAGGTTCGTGAGAAACTCGCCATGTTCTGCAACGTTCCCGTCAAGGCCGTGATCGAGGAGAGGGACGTCGAAACCTCGATTTATGAACTTCCTTTAATGTTGCAGAAAGAAAACGTGGACGACCTGGTGGTTGACTATCTCGGATTGAATGCGCCACCAAAGCCCATGGATGCCTGGAAAGATGTCGTGCGCCGGCTAACTTTCCCGGCTGACGAGGTAAAAGTGGCGGTTGTCGGGAAATATATCGAGCTTCAAGATGCCTACAAATCGGTATACGAGTCACTTACCCACGGGGGAATCGCCAACGATGCCCGGGTTATCGTGGAACGCATCGATGCGGAGGACCTGGAATCCGAGCACGGGAAAAGGGTCCTTCGGGAAGTGGATGGGATCCTGGTGCCGGGTGGATTTGGCGATCGTGGTACGGAAGGCAAAATATTCGCCGCCCAATATGCCCGGGAAAATGGGGTTCCCTATTTTGGACTTTGCCTGGGCATGCAGGTTGGTGTCATCGAATTTTCCCGGCACGTGGCTGGCCTCGATCGGGCCAATAGCCTGGAATTCGACGAAAATACACCGCACCCCGTCATTCACCTGATGGAAGACCAGAAGGAAGTAACCCAAAAAGGAGCATCCATGCGATTGGGCGCCTACACTTGCCAACTTATGCCAGGCAGCAGGAGTCATCATGCCTACGAGTTCGATATCGTTCGGGAACGCCATCGGCATCGTTATGAATTTAACAATGCCTACCGCGACCGGTTGGAGGAGAAAGGATTGAAAATTGCCGGTATCAACCCCAAGCTGGATCTCGTTGAGATAGTGGAAATTGAATCTCACCCCTGGTTTGTCGGTGTTCAATTCCATCCTGAGTTTAAGTCCAAGCCTTTCAAAGCTCATCCTTTATTCGCGTCATTTATCGAAGCCGCTCTTCGGGTAAAAGCCACGGTGTGAATGCAATTTGATCCTCAAAAAATGCTGTTGATAGCCGGTCCCTGTTCCCTGGAATCGATGGCAACCTGTCAACCTGTGGCAAAATGTTTGGCTGATCTCGCTCAGAATTTTCCGGAACTGAATATCGTGTTCAAGGGATCTTTCGATAAGGCAAACCGCACTTCAATTCAGGGAGAGCGCGGGACCGGGCTCGAGGACGGATTGGCAATTTTGGCCCAAATCAAGGAGTCCTTCGATTTTGCGGTATTAACCGATGTCCATGAATCACATCAGGTGAAGGCCGTGTCCGAGGTCGTCGATGTTTTGCAGATTCCCGCACTTTTATGCCGGCAGACCGACATGCTTCTGGCCGCGGCAAAAAGCGGGAAAGTGGTCAACGTCAAGAAGGGGCAATTTACCTCCCCATACGATATGGTCCACGTGGTGGCTAAGCTGCAACATGGGGACGCAGCGGAAATTTGGCTGACGGAAAGGGGTTCAAGCTTCGGTTACCATAACTTGGTTGTGGATATGCGTGGATTTTCCATTATGCGACAAACGGGACATCCCGTTATTTTCGATGCCACCCACAGCGTACAGTTGCCCAGTGGAGGCGAAGGAAAGAGCGACGGTCAGCGGGAATTTATCCTTCCCTTGGGCAAAGCCGCCCTGGCCGCCGGAGCGGACGGTATATTTCTGGAAACTCACCCCGCACCGGAACGCGCCATTTCCGATGGACCCAATATGGTGCCCTTATCTGAATTATACCGGGTTGTAGAATCTTTCTTGCAAGTGTGGCGTCTATCCAAATCCTTGGCCTCAGACCAATAATTCCTCCTTACTTAAGCACAATGGATAGATTTGTGGCCCAAATACCCGTTCCTTCAATGGGAGCTACCGTGCATGAACTCACCGTGATCGATCTCGATGTCGAGCCGGGAGACACCGTTACCAAAGGACAAAAATGTGCCGAATTCGAAAGTGATAAGTCCGCTTTTGATTTCGAAGCTCCCTGCGACGGGATCATCAAAAAAATTTTTGTGCGCGCCGGAGATATCGTGAACGCCAATGCTCCGTTTATTGAGATCGAGACAGCTGATGAGTCGCAAAAACATCTGGAAATAAAAGCAGAAGCCGCCAACGGAGTAACTCTGGAAGTTTCCGCTCCGGCCGCGATAGGGGAAGCTTCCAACAGGCCGGTCCCACCTTCGGTCGTTTCCTCAGTTCCCCGGCCCGCCCTCAAGCCAACCAAGGCGATGGGAAGAACCAAATGGACACCAAAGGCGCTTCGTATTGCGCGTGACGCCGGCTTGGACCACCAGAAGATTTCTGAAATTAACCCAACCGGACCCGGAGGACGAATTTCCGGAGATGACGTGCAAAACTTCTTGAACACCAATCCACAGTCGGTGGTTGAGGCAGCCGCTAACCGGGCGGCCAGGGCAAGTCAGGAGACCGTATGCGTTGCCGGAATTGGCTTCGCCGTTCCCGAACTCGTGCGGACCAATGAAGAGATCTTGAAAAAATTTCCTGATAAATCGGCGGATGAGATTGTAAAAACCACTGGGATTTCCTCTCGATATATCGCCGCTGAGGGGGATGATGTTACCACCTACGCATCGCGTTCAAGTAAACATGCCCTTGCGATGGCTGGCATAGATGTCGCGAAAATTGATGGCATCATTCTCGCCACCATTATTCCAGATCAACCCGTACCCAGCGCCGCCAGCGCTCTGGCCAAGCATTTGGGCATCCCCCACGCGCTGGCTTTTGACTTGAACGCAGCTTGTTCCGGTTGGCTTTATGCCCTGGAGATCGGGCGCTCCTTAATTTTGTCGGGCAGCGCCAGAAATCTCCTGGTGGTCACCGCTGAACTGCTTTCTCGAATTACCAATTACGAAGACTACAGTACCGCCTTTCTGTTTGGAGATGGGGCAGGAGCAGCCGTCCTCACGGATAGCCCGGACGGAGCCCGCTTGCATCGCATTGGTCTCAGTGGCGATGCCTCCCAATACGAGGCCATTCAACGGTTGGGTGGCGGGGCCAAAAAACCCATAGCCCATCCCGGCAGCGACGTTTCCGACTTTTATCTCAGCATGAACGGAGCCGCAGTGTTCAAGTACGCCGTCGTCGGGTTTGCCGACATGATTGAACAGACGCTGCACCGGGAAAACCTCACCATTGAGGATGTGTCCTGGGTAGTTCCGCACCAGGCGAATGAGCGAATTTTGCGTGCGGTTTCAAAACGAGTTGGCATATCCTACGAACGTTTTGTCGTAACCATTGGCAAATACGGAATACATCCGCCGCCTCCGTTTCCATGGCATTGGGATGGGCGGCTGAAGAAGGAATCTTCGAAAAAGGGGACAAAATAATCTTCTGTTCCGTAGGAGCGGGCCTCACCTACGCCGGAGGGCTTCTGGAGTGGTAGCCGAAGAATTGGTTGGCCAGGGCGAGGGCGGAAATCGCCGCGGTTTCCGATCGTAGTACGTGACGCCCCAGCGAAACCGCGACCGCTCCACTTTTCTCCAGCAGTTTGTACTCGCCCGGTGAAAAGTCTCCCTCCGGTCCAATGATCAATGTGCAAGTAGCGGGATTGGGATCCAGTTTTTTCCAGGAAGTGGTCTTTTTTTGCAGACTGGCCAGCAGGCTCAAATCACCGGCGAGTGACCCTGCAAAGCTGTCCAGCCGAAGCGGGGCCTGCAGAAGCGGAAGCCAACCGTTGCCGCTTTGTTTACATCCTTCAATGCATTGTTGCTTCCATTTATCCAATTTTCGGGAGACGTGCTCCAATTGAACCTGGGTTCGCTCGGAAATGAGGGGCTGAATCCTAAACACGCCAAACTCGGTCGCCTGGCGCACGATGGAATCCATGGTTTTGCCCTTGGTCATGGCTTGGGCCAGGGTGATCTTTGGACGGATCTGCACCAGTTTTGTGCATGTCAGTTTTCTAAGGCGAGACCTGCGGTTGTCCGCCTTATCAAGCCGGCAGGTGCATTCAGTTCCCTTTCCGTCGAAAACCATTACCTCATCGCCTATGCGCGCCCGGTTAGTGGACAACAGGTGGTGCGATTCGAAGGCATCGAGCTGAAATGTCTCTCCTTCAGAGGCCAGGGAAGGGCAATAAGAACGGAAACCAGGCATGCAATACTTTGCAGTTATTCCGTGCCCGATGTCCAGTCCTGCCAATTTGTCTGGCAAAAGTTGGATCTATCCATATGCAAAGAAGCTCCGCTTTCGCGGAGCCTCCCTTGCTTAACAAACTACAAACTAGACTGAAACTATGAACTTTACTCTAAAGTTGCCTATTGGCTTTGTAAGAGTAAGACGAAGGCCACTCCATTTTCGTTCAAATTTTTTGAGAAATTTTCTAAAAAAGAGTTTCCGATTTGATAAAGCGCTGGTCGAGGGCATCTTGAGCCATAATTTAATGCGATGAATCAATGAGGATCACCGGCGGGAAAGCCAAGGGGATAAAATTGCATGTGCCGAGGGACAGCCAAACCCGACCGGCAACCGATAGTCTGCGCCAAGCCTTGTTCTCGTCACTGGGGGAATTGCCACCCGAAATACGCTTCCTCGACCTATTCGCCGGCACCGGATCCTACGGATTGGAAGCCTGGAGCCGGGGCAGCCTGGGAGGAGTTTTTGTGGAAAATAACCGCTCCATGATTCAATACCTGAGAGCGAATATCAAGCGCGTGGGAAAATCGGCGGGGAGTTCCCAATCCAGGGTCCTCGTCGTCCATCGGGATGTTCTCAAATGGCGCCCTCCCGACTGTAACCGTTTCCACCTCATTTTTTGTGATCCTCCCTACCATAAATTGGAGGATTGGGCGGACCCCTTGTTTTCACTTATGAAAAAAGCGCTTTCTCGCGATGGATGGATAGTTCTGGAACAGCCGGCTGGTATGCAAATATGCCCGCAAGGATTTGAGCTGTTCAAGCGCCTGGGCAAGAAAAAGCGCCAATCACCCTCCCTGACGATTTGGAAATTGGCTCAATAAAATGGAAGCTGCCGCAATGCACGCAGTTTCCGTCCGCAATACGCGATTCCCCAGATGGGCCATTTGAAACCCCGAATCTCGCAAGATATCCCTTTCTCGGGCCGTCCATCCTCTCTCACTTCCGACCGCCAGGATAACTGGAGGTCTTAAGGGCTTCTGGCTGCCGAGACGGAATTCGCCCTCGTAGTTGTCTAACCCAACGCGGGAACTACGACTCGTTGTACCCCTCAAGGCATTTTCCAAATCGTCGGCCATATGCAATTCAGGTAGCCGGGTGGAAAACGCCTGTTCCGCTCCCTTGATCATCAGTCGACGTGCCTCCCCGGTCGCCCATAGGCGACTTTTCTGGTAAGCAGGTTCGGACCGGTCCGCATTAAAAAAGGTGATACTGTAGAATCCCATCGAGGTGCACTCCCGGAGAATCTTTCGGCAGGTCTGGGGACGGCACAGGCCCACCAGAAGCTGCAGCGGATTCAATTCGGGCACAGCGTCTTTCCAGACAAATTCCAAAACCAGGTTTTCTTTATCCAGGCCTTCCAGGCGGGCCTTCCCGCGGGGTCCGTTTATTTTTCCCACATCAAAAGATCCCCCCGGAGCCACTTTCAATACTTCCAGAATGTGAATGGCACGGGAATCGGTTCTCGGCAATGGAGCGCATAGCTCCTCGGGATCGAATAAAATAAGGTTCAAGAAAAGATCAGGAGTTGTAGAGGCCTTTACACTGATAACCTGCTTCAGCAATGGCCGCTTCCACCGCCGGCATGTCCAAATGATCCGCTTCCACCCACGCCAGGTTTTGCATGGCATCGGCATCGGCAGAATTTATTCCGGGAACGCCAAGCAAAGCCTTGCGGACATGGGCGGCACATTGGCTGCAATCCATTCCATCCACTAATAGAGTACGTCTTTTGGAATCTTCCATTTTAGTTGATTTGTATTTAATAATGAAAGGGAAAGAATAGGCCCAGGTCACCATGGCCAATAACCCGATTGCGGAAACGAGTTTAACCAGGCCGGCCCCCTGCTCCCGGGAATGATGCGCCACTTTTCCCAGATCGAAACCACCGCCCATATAATCCATCATCCAGCCGCTGAGCCAGGCCATGATTATAATGGAGACCAGATAAATAGCGATGGTCCGCCTCCCCAGAATTTTGAGCAGAGTGGTAATAGTGGCAGCATTGGTGGCCGGTCCGGCAATTAGAAAAACCAGGGCAGCTCCGGGAGACACTCCAGCCGCCAATAAGGCAAAAGCAATGGGAATGGACCCGGTCGAACAGACGTAGAGGGGAATGGCTATCATCGTAACCGCCAGATAGGTCAACCAGGGATTGCTCAGATAAGAAGCGCCCCAGTCATCCGGCAATGCCGCACCGAGGAGACCGGCTAATAAAATTCCCAAAACCAGGGCCTTGCCGATGTCTTGCGGTAGATTGAAAAATCCATAACTCAAGGCCTTGATTAAATTTTGGCCCAACGCGCCTTTCGGGGATTGGGCCGTAACCGGTATAGTTTCGGGAGCTGCGCGGTTACCTTTCTCGAATAGGTCCACCAGCACCCCGGATACCACTCCGGATACAAGAGCCACCAGGACCCGGATTCCAGCAAACAAGGGATTAATTAGACCCGCCGTGGCCAAGATCGAATCAACTCCGGTTTGCGGGGTGGAGGTCAGAAACGAGGTCGCGGCTCCCTTGCTGGCGCCTCTTTGGTAGAGCGAGGAGGTTATCGGTATAACCCCGCAGGAACAAAGCGGCAACGGAACTCCCAGCAGCGAAGCTTTAACCACCGAGGCCAGGCTTTTGCGCCCCAACCATTTTTCAATGAGTTCCTGCCTGATGAGGACGGAAAGCAATCCGGCCAGAAAAAACCCCAGCAGGAGGTAGGGAGCCATTTCCAGTAAAATGATCCAGGTTTCTTGGGCGTAGTGAATCAGCCAGGTTTTCATAGGATCAACGGCTTAGTTTAAACATGATATCGGTGAGTTCCTCATAATGCTCCTGGCCATGGCCCGCTCGAATTGAGTCGGTCACACAGGTTTCCAGGTGGTTCCGCACAATTTCTTTGCTCACACCGCGCAAAGCTTCCTGGATGGAAGCGATCTGGGTCAAAATCTCCAGGCAATAGCGCTCCTTTTCCACTAGTTTCTCTATCCCCCCCACTTGACCCCGAATTATCTTCAGGCGTTGTACCGCTTTCTTTTTGTGTTTTGGCAATAACATGGCGATACCATACCCCCCTGGGGGATTATGTCAAGGAGGATAAACCGCTTTCGAATGCGCTTGCTTGGGACAATTCCTTTTAATCTTGCACACCCGTCGGGGTCATTCCTTTGTTTCGAGCCGCAGGCGACACGCGAAGCCATCGTGAATGCCAATGCACTATTCAAGGTTTGACCCCTTCCTCCGCGACTAATGCCTTTCGAACTCTTCGAATGCCCCGGATGGTGGGCCCTCTCGGACTTGAACCGAGGACCAAACGATTATGAGTCGTTTGCTCTAACCAACTGAGCTAAGGGCCCGAAAAAAGAGCGAGCATTGCAACCATTACCGCATGGCGAGTCAATCCATACCTGGAGCAATTGGAAAAACTCACCAGTGCCGATATTTCGAAGCGCAGTAGAAGATTGGGGGGCTGTCGCATTTGCTCGGTAGTGAGATATGCGGGCTAGTGATGGGCGGAAACCGGCGGCTGGGACTTTAGAGGGGTAGAGCCGTCAGCCGAGGCGGGTGAGGATTTTTTCCAACTCAGTTCTTTTGGCCGTTGAATCGGCCAATTTCAACCTGGCCCCCTCCACAATCTTGGCAGGCGCGTTATTTAAAAATTTTTCGTTCTGGAGTTTGGCTTCTCCGGCCTGGATGACTTGGTGGAGTTTTGCCAGTTCTTTCTGAATGCGATCCTTCTCCGCCACCACGTCGAGAGCGCTGGTCAAGTCCAGGTAAACGGTTGCGATGTCGCAAACCGCGGCGGGCAAATCCTTGCCGCCCGGGCACTCGATAAACTCCCCTGCGCCAAGCAGCCGGGTCAGGGAGTCGAGGTGGGACTTTATCAGTTCAGCTCCAGAAGCTCCCGCTTTGTAATAAAGCGTGACATCCTTTTTGTTGCCTAACCGGTAATCGGCCTTGAGCGCCCGCGTTTTGGTAATCACCTCTTCCAGGCGATCGACCTGGTGGGCGGTATTTTTGTTCAGTGTGACCTCGTGATTGCCCAGGACTGCCACCAGTTCTTGCGAAGATTCGATCGGGTTGTTTTGAATTAAGGTAGCTCCCACTCCGTATCCCAGCAGACTCCACAATTCTTCGGCAATAAAGGGGGTGAGTGGTTCGACCATGAGGAGCAGTTGGCGAATGACCAGGTCCTGAATTGCCAAAACGCTTTCCTTCAAGTCTTTCCGGCCCATTTTGGATTTGCTCACTTCGACGTAAGTGTCGCAAAAATCCCGCCAGAAGAAGTCGTAGAGCAGGTGAGTGATCTGGTGGCATTCGAAATTTTTGTAGGCCTTGCCCAGGTCTTGGTTGGTTTCCAGCATGCGAGTCAGGATCCAGTGGTCGTAATCGTCCAGCAGCCCGCCATGGATCCGCGAAACGATTGCATGCAATGAGCTGTTGTCCGGGGAAGGACCGCTGAGCCGGCGAAAGCGACAGGCATTCCACAACTTGTTGCAGAAGTTGCGCCCGATCTCGATGCGCTGTTCGCCGAATAGTATGTCTTGGCCACTGGGAGCAATGTTGACGATGCCAAAACGCAAACCATCCGCTCCATACTTTTCAATCAGATCGAGCGGATCGGGGGAATTTCCCAGAGACTTGGACATCTTGCGGCGCTTGTCATCCCGGATGAGGCCGGTGATATAGATATCCTTAAACGGAATCCGCGCGGCGATATCTTCGCTGGAAAGCACTTGCTTAGCCGGGCCCATTAATTCGAGTCCGGCCATGATCATGCGCGCGACCCATAAAAAAATGATATCGAATCCGGTGACCAGAACGCTGGTGGGATAAAAATATTTCAGTTCGGCCACTTTCCCCGGATCTTTATCCGGCCAGCCCAAGGTGGCGAAGGGCCATAACCAGGAGGAGGCCCAGGTATCGAGGACGTCTTCTTCCTGCTCCCAGTTCTCCAGGTCATCCGGACCATCGACCGATACGTGGACGTGGTCCGGATTCTGCAAGTCGAGGTCGCTTCGATCAATGCCCTTGCGGTACCAGACTGGCATGCGGTGACCCCACCAGAGTTGTCGGCTCAAGCACCAGTCGATTTGGTTTTTCTGCCCGTGATTCAGCCAGTGGAGGTAAACATTTTCCCACCGTTTGGGGTGGAACCTGATAGTCCCCTTTTGTGCAGCCTCTATCGCTTCATTAACCTTTGGATAACGCAACCACCACTGTTCGGTGAGCCGCGGTTCTATGGCTACGTCGGCGCGTTCCGAAAAACCAACGTTGTTTTCGTAGTCTTCTTCGCTTACCAGCAGGCCTTGGTCATTGAGGAGTTTTACCGCCACGCTGCGGGCTTCGTAGCGGTCCAATCCGACGAACGGTTCCCCAGCCAATTCGTCGAGCGTGGCATCGGGGTGGAAGACGTCGATGATGGGCAGGTTGTGGCGCTGGCCGATTTCGAAATCGAGTGGGTCGTGGGCCGGTGTAACCTTCAGACAACCGGTTCCGAATTCGCGGTCCACCGCCTCATCTCCAATGATGGGGATCTCGGCCCGGGGGAATGGCCGGTAAATGCCTTTGCCGATAAGGTGTTTGTAACGCTCGTCATCGGGGTGAACTGCCACGGCGGTATCGCCCATGATGGTCTCGGGGCGGGTCGTCGAAATTTCCAGGTGGGTGCGGGTAGTTCCATCGGGCCCCGTATCCGGTTCTAACAGTTGGTAGCGCACTTTCCAAAGCTTGCCTTTCTGTGGTTTCATGATGACCTCCTCATTACTGAGAGCGGTCTGGCTGACGGGGCACCAGTTGCTCATGCGCAATCCCCGGTATATGTAGCCCCGCTTATAGAGGTTGACGAAAGCGGTGAGGACGGCTCGCTGATATCCTTCATCCAGGGTAAAGGCTGCACGGCTCCAATCGCAGGAGGCTCCCAGTTTACGCAACTGCTTAAAAATTATGTCGCCGTGCTTTTCCTTCCATTGCCAGACTTTTTCGACGAACTTTTCCCGGCCGAGGTCCCGGCGGTGGAGGCCGTCTTTTCGCAACTCGCTTTCAACTTTAGTTTGAGTGGCAATACCGGCGTGGTCGGTACCCGGTTGCCAAAGCGCCACTTTGCCTTCCAGTCGGGCGCGGCGCACCAGCATGTCCTGCAGTGTATTGTTCAGAATGTGGCCCATGTGCAACATCCCCGTTACATTGGGGGGGGGAATCATAATCACAAATGGAGCGCGGGAGTCGTCGCGTCGCGCCTCAAAGGCTCCCTGCCGTTCCCAAATGTCGTACCACTTGGGCTCGATGGTTTTTGCATCGTAGGCTTTGGGTATTTCAGACATGGGTCGTCATCAAAACCTGCCTTAACCCGAATGTCTCACTACCGAGCGAATGCGACAGCTTACCAACTTCGTAGCGAGCGAACGAAGATCGCGTGCTGGTGCCGACATTTCGGAGCGCAGTAGAAGATTTGTGAGACATTCGGGTTAAGCAAGGGGCTTCCAAGTGGGAGTCAAAGCAAAACGGGCTCATGGGGATTCCTGGATGGGGCGGATTTTTTTATTTTTCAGCAGTTTTGGGACTATCAGCCAGCGCAGTTGCCAGGATGAAGCCCACTCGGCTTCAGTATCCTCCGAAATGTGTTTCTCCAAGAGCATCAGACCGGCCTTTTTGAAGTTAAACAGGTCGATGCGGTCATTTTGAGTCAGCAAATAGGAGGCCAGCATGCCCAAATGCGGTTGATGCCCCACTAGCAACACATTCTTTTCCTCATGGGATAGAATATTTGCGGTTATTCGGAAATCGTCCAGAGGTTCCAGCAGGGGTACTTCCCTGAGAGGAACTTCCAGGTCCAGGAAATTTCGAAAACTTTCGGCCGATTGTTTGGCGCGGATCAACGGGCTATGCCGGATTTCCTCAATGTGGAGAATGCTCTTTTCTTTAGTGAAGTCGGCCAGTTTTTGCAGGGTTGCTATTCCCTTGTGGGATAATTTTCTGAAGGCATCGGGTTTCCCTGGAGATGCTTCGGCATGACGCAATAGGTAAAGTTTCATCAGAATGGTTTTAGCAGCGCCGAAGTTTGTTTGCACGGCATCTTCCTGGCCACAAAAAATTGGTCTGAGAAAGTTGTCAGGGATTTACCTCTTCCGGAGCAATCAACGATTCGGTGGTCTCCCAGGTGAGATTGTAGCGGAGGGGCAATGAGACATCCAGCGCCATGATTCCAATTTTGGCTTTTATTGCATCCAGAATAGCGTTGAGAAACCGCAAATTTGCCTCATCAAAATCTTCTTGAGATTCCAATAATTCCCTAAATGTCGAAAGGCCGCTTTGGTATTTTGTCTGTTCCCGTTCAAACTGCTCGGAGGAAAGCTCAAGCGACACTTTGGCGGCCTCTACCCGTGCAATACCGCTCTCCCAGGCACGCCAACGGGTTCTATTGGCGATTTCGAAGTCCTGTTTCAGGTCTTCTAGTCGAATTTCTTCCCTTCGAACGAGGTTGAGCGCTTGTTGGCGCCGCGCCTTATCACCCCGCTGCCCCCAGGGGACTCTGAATTCGACGCCAGCCGTCCAGTCGTATCCATCCCTTTGGAGGGTGTTTCCGTAGGAATCTATCGGTTCGTCGTCCAATCCGGAAAAACCCAGGCCAGCGATAAGATCAACTTGAGGAAAGGTGGAATTGCGGCTTGATTTTGCGGCGAGTTCCACGGTCTGGACATTGAGTTGTTGATTGAGATAAGCGGGATTGTTGGCGAGGATGGTAGTCAACGAAGGCCGGGCCCCAATCGGCTGGCCGGAAATATTCGGAAGGGGATTTACCGTAATCAAACCCTCGGGGTATTCGGTGCTGCCCATCCGACGAAACAAGGCGTCCTGGCTGTTTTCGATCTGTGCGTCGGCGGTAATGATGGCTTCTCGCCGGGTGGCCAGATAGGCTTCCGACTGCAGCACCTCAATATTAGTTGCTAGGCCCACCCTTTCCCTTTCGCGGTTTTCTTCCAGCAACTGCTCCGCCACCTCCAAGCTGGCGGTACGGACTTTTTTTACTTCGTGTGCGTAGGCAAGATCCCAATAGGCGCCCTCAGTTTCGGACATGGTATCGAGGGCAGTCGTTTTCAAAAACAATTCCGCCCGCAGATAAGCAATTTCCGCTTGTTGAATGGGGATCAGGTTTATTTCTGAGCCGAAGCCCTGTAGCAGCGGTTGACGCAGGGACATGGACAAGTCAGAAGAATGCGCAGGATCCAATGCGCTAATAGAGTCGCTCAAACTGTTGCGTTGATAGTTGGTTGATAATTCAACCTCTGCGCCGGTGTTCAGTAAACGGGATACACCCGCACGCATGAGACTGCGACGATTTGAAATTCCATTTCCAATGCCGCCCCAGGAGGCGCTTCGACTTCCACGTTGGATTGCCGAAGCAAACAGGGCGGTATCGAATTGAGATTCCTGAACCTCGATTTGCTCCCGTGCATCGAGGACGGACATGCCTTCAATACGCAAGTTCAGATTTTGCTGCAGTGAGTGGAGGACCGCTTCGTTAACCGATAAAAAACCGGAATCTTGAGCAAAAGCTCTGAAACAGGTTAGAAAAAGCAATAAAGCCGGGATGAGGTTAAGGATTCTCATGCGTAATCTTGATAGCTCTGGGAAAATTGCAGGTCAAAAGGAATTCTCTTAAACCCCCCAATGTATTTGTCATTGTTTTTTATCCGTTAGCCCCGCGCCTATGTTAGTGGATAGGTTCGGCTCGCAAACCCGACGGAGCCGTTGGGGTCAGTCGTTGATTTTTGACATGTCCCCATGTTGAAAATTAATGCCTGACCCCCTTTCCCGCGGCTCCCGCAAAAACCCCGCTTAACTAGTCGCATTCGGTAGGGAGACACCACACTAATCCTCCACCAGCGGCTTGAACCGATTCAAGCTGTCCTGCAGGCCTCCGGGTCGATTGCGAACTTTCCAGATCTCTTGGAACTGTGCTTTCAGCTCCAACGCCTTTCTTATCCACCTTTCCGGATCGGGGGCCTTCTTTCTTTGCAGACCGCGCCGGCAAGCCAATTCCAGCATGGATAAGCTCCAATTTATCTCTTCATTTCGCAATACCGATTCCTCCGCCAGCGGGGGAAGTTGGCCGAGCCTTCCCTGCAGGTATTGAATGCGGTCAAGGGTTTCCTCAAGTGCTCTCGAAGATAGATCACTCAAAGCTTCAAGTCTATCGTCATGACCTTGAAGCAAATCAAAGAGAACGGAGCGATTATGGATGTTGTATCGGGGAATCTTATACAAATTGCCCGCCTCCAGTAACAATTTTCCCCAGCCATTGCTCCCAGCGCATTTTCGGTCGATACAGGCTGCCAGATCTTCCACACCGTTGTGCTTGTGGTTCCAAGACAAACCGGCTCCATAGAGCAAGGCGGGAAATTGTACGCTCCAGGGTTGCCAGTGCCCATTGTCTCCCCATTCGGTTAGCAAAAAGCCGGATGCGCCATTTTTTAGGCCGTGTTCGATGGCGTTGCCCACGTTCTTTAGCATGTTGTCTGTCCGGCCGGCGATGCTGTTCCACGAAGAAGTTCCCGGACAGACATAATAGGGAATCCCGGCCTGCTTGAGAAGAGCGGTTTCCCTTGCAAAGGGATGGTCCGCCTCGTAACCCCAGTTCAAGGCTATGCAGCCATCAGACAGCCCCCCAGCCAATTCCGGGTATTTTAAGATAATGTCTGCCCAGAATTGCACGGCGTATCCTTTTTTTCGACACAACGCGCTCACTGCATTGAGATAGTTCAGATAGACTTGGCCACGGCCAAGGTTTTGCACCTCTTTCCTGCTACGGCCATACCCCAGGTCTATCGTTTCGTCGCAACCGATGTTCACCTGCCTGCTGCTGAATTCTGGTAGCAACTGGCTTAGCAAATCATCTACCAGCTTAATGGATTGCGGATCAGTTGGGCATAGTCCTTGCGGTTCATGCCGGTAGCCCATATCCGTCTCACCTCCATTGGGGCACTCTGCCAGAGAACGGTAAGGTTCGTGGATCAACCAACGGTGCATGTGCCCAAAGGTGTTCTGATTGGGAACGAGTTCGATAAAACGTTCGCGGCAATAAGCATCCAGTTTCCCGATATCGGCCGCATTTAATGGAGATGCGTTTTGCCAGACTTTTTCGTGCCCTTCGTAGGCGTAGGCGTGTTCCGTGTAGAGCTGAAGTTGATTGTACTTGCAGCCTGCCATGACATCAATGAGCTGAAAGAGGGTGTCCACCTCTGGAACCTTATCGCGCGAAATATCCAGCATGAACCCACGGTTAGGAAAATCTGGCCCATCCTCTATCAGGCACAAGGGCAAGTTACCTAAGCATTGGCATGCCAACTGTTTTAGGGTGTTGAGCCCGTAGAACCATCCCTTTTCCGACCCCGCCAATATAATGACGGAAATTGGGGTAACCTGGAGCCGGTAATGTTGAAGGCTTGGTAATTCCGGCATGTCCACCAGCGAAATCACCTCCGGATGATTCCCCAGTGAGCTGCGCGTAACCTCCAGTTCGCAAAATTCTGCCCCCTTCAGTTGTGAGGCGCTCGAGTCGAATGTGGCTCGCTGTAGCTGTGGCAGGAAACGGATGTTTCCGTATTCGTGCATTACTCCACTTCGATTTTCCCGGCTGCTTGATTGCCGAGTGTTGTCACCTGCATTTCCTCATTCGTTACCTCCATGGCCTGGGCAACTTCATTCTTGCCCACCACCGTTATGGTTTTACCGGGAATTAGGCCACGCTTTTCAGCAAACTGAAGGAAGGGGGCCTCCTGATCGGTGATTCGGGCGACTTTTGCCGTCTCTCCCGCATTGCAAACCAGGAGGCTGCGCAATTTTCTTTCGATGACCTGGCCCGAATTGGAGGGGATGGGATCTCCGTGTGGATCGTATTGAGGATATCCCAGTAAATGGTCGATTTTTTCCAGGACCCGGTCCGATATAACATGCTCGAGGGCCTCGGCTTCTTCGTGAATTTCCGACCAATCCATTTTAAGGATCTGCACGAGGAATAACTCGACCAATCGGTGCCTTCGCAGAACGTGCAGAGCCAGCACTTCGCCCTCGTCGGTAAGCCGGACTCCAACCCGCGGCTCGTAATTTACCAGCCCGGCATCGCTCAAAGACTTTACCATGGTGGTAGCCGTACCCGGCACAACCTTTAGAAGACTGGCCAGTCTTCCTACCGGCAACATAAGATCAGGAATGATTCTGCATTCCTGGTATATGGCCTTGATATAATTCTCTACCGTGCTGGTTGGCATTGTGGGAAAACCAATAAAATAATCCCTTGCCCCTAACACGGATCGAGCCAGGGGTAAATTCCTAACCCGAAAATCTCACGACCGAGCGAATGCGACACATGCGGGCCAGATGCCTGCGGCAACAGGATGGAGCTGCGTTCCAACAGGAATTACTTAGAATAAAAAGTGTTCCGGTTCAATGAATGCCCGGTCTGTTATGTTGGTGTCGAAGCCTGCGGCAACAGGAAAACTTAACATAATATAAAGAATCCTGTTCGCGAAGCGATCCTGTTGCGGCGAAGCCGGATCAAGCGACCAAAGGAAGCGTTGTTAAATAAAATCTTAAACATCGCCGCTTTGCGGCTGGATGCCTGCGGCAACAGGATGGCACTGCGTGCCAACAGGAAACGATTGAGGGATCTTCTTTATTTGAATACAAACCCGGACTCTTAATCAATTTTGGATCCCCAAAGATCGAATTCAAAAGACTCTATTTCTAAAATTTCCTGCTCCGTGTAACGGATCCTGTTCTGCTCAAAGCAGATCAAGCGACCAAAGGAAGCGTTGTTTGAAAAAAACCTAAAACATCGTCACTTTGTGACTGGATGCCTGCGGCAACAGGATGGGGCAGAGCTCCAACAGGAAAAACTTGGAGAAAAAAAGTAGCCTTGCCAGGCCATTCATGGCACGCTCGTATTTTTCAAGTTATTTCTGGGACAACACACTAGCTCTTCGATGCGGCCTCGGCCAAAAACGCTAATACGTCATCGGCCTGTTTGGAAGTGGAAGCAGACAGATCCCTCCAAACCAGTACTCCATCTTTAAACAGATAGGCTTGTCGGCTGGAAAAACCAAACCGCGTTGGAACGCCAAAAGCGCCAATGACGCCTTTGTCGGTATCGGCAATCAGATTGAATGGAAGGGAGAACTGTTCCTTAAATGCTTTCTGAGATTCAACACTGTCTTTGCTCACACCGAATATCCGCACACCTCTTTCGGATAAAGATGCATAGGCATCTCGCAGGCTGCAGGCCTGTTTGGTGCAGCCGGGAGTAGCAGCTTTGGGGTAAAAATAAACCAGGACCCATCCACTGGAACCCACCTGGCCCAGGTTGATGGTCTCTTTCGTTTCGAGTGTGGCCTGAATTTCGGGAAGGGCTGCGCCGATTTCGAGGGGATCCGCCCTGAGTGAATTTCCAAAAATCATGGTTATTATCAATGTGGAGATGGGTGTAATTTTAGGCATAATTTAATTGTGGACTCAGTAAACCCTAACTTTTCCGGTTCGACAAAAAGAAAACCACATGGTGGCCACTCAGTTAGGCGAAACTCCGGAATTCAATGAAATTTTATTGAAAAAAAAGATTTTTTTTGATGCCACCAGTTATTCACCGGGGGATTTGGAGGCTATTCATAATAGTTATTCACAGCGCAGGATGATGAAAGGCCTTGTCAATACTGGACGATACGGCTGTTGCTATATGTAGCACAGGCTTATTCACAACATATTCACATGTTATTGTAATGCAGAGACTTAACAAACTTTTTTGTTGACTGATACCATTTCGTCCTTATTTTTTGTTCTTAGTTCTTTGAAAGAACGGAGGTAAGGCAACGAACCTCTGGGATAAAACCGAAGATTACTTCGAAAAAGGTGAGGAAAGCCTGGCGAGCCTTGCCCCTTGGGAAAACCTCGTGTGGACCTAAGGCATATTTCACCAGCCCCGGCAACTGAGGTCGTACTCAGGTGTTACTGCGAATCGGGGTTAGGCGGGAGTCCGAAACAAAGAAACAAAGGGCAAACCGAGTCAACGGTATCAGGGAGTTTCGAACTGAGGCCAAAAGCGGTGTCCTGAGAAAGGATGCGATGACTACCATTAGCCAGGAGGCGGCTCGAGGTCGAGCGAAAGCTCCACCGTAATATTTAACGGGGAAAAGCCAAGAGAAGCCTGAGGGATTGAATGACATGGCGAGTCGCTAAATCCCAAGCGACCACAGTAGAAATGCGGTCGGCTGCGAATAAAAAAGTGATCTGAGAGGTAAGAGGTCAGACCCGTAACTTCAGGCAAACGCTCCATCAAAAGTGGAGGCCGACCTGGAGGAAAAAGGTTGGAGATGAAACCTTCGCGGATAATTCCCCAACCGTGTCTGCAATGAGAAATCGGCAGATTTCGAAATTCAGGCTGAGAGGCCTCACTCAATAACTTAATTGAGAGATCAATTGAGCGGTCCTGCTACGAGATCGACAGCTTCCGTGCCAGGAAGAATAGCGTCGGGGAGCTGACAACCAACGAAAGTTGAGTGCCAAATGTCAGTAGTGGACGAGAGTGTGGCGAGCTCCTCCCGATCTTTTAGGCCCTCGGAGAAATCCGGGGGCCTCTTCGTGTACCGCTGGTATCGAGCTGATTCGCTGGTGAAGCTGAGTCGACACCCGGGGTCATGCCTTGCATTTTTGCAGCCATGCCAAAATGCAAGGCTTGACCCCTTCCCCGTAGACTTGCATGCCCGTCGGGGTCATTCCTTAGCATCTTGCATGTTAATGCTAGATGCAAGGTTTGACCCCTTCCGAACGTCAGCAAAACCAGGGCTGCACCAGTGCCGGCATTCCGGAGCGCAGTAGGAGATTGGGGAGGTGTCGCATGCGCTCGGTAGTCAGCTATTGGGGCCGGCCCAAAGTTTTTGAATGGTGCGGGCGGTGTGGCCATGCTCGAACAAGGTTCTCAATGCGAGTGAATCATGGCGTTTGGCCAGCCGTTGCCCCCGATCATCTACAACCAGGTCGCAATGGTAGAAAAGAGGTGGATCCCAGCCGAAAGATTCATAGAGTAACAATTGCCTGGCAGTGGAAAGCAGGAGATCCTTTCCGCGAACAACCTCGGTGATTCCCATTTGGTGGTCATCGACCACAACGGCCAACTCGTAGGCGGGAAAACCATCCTTTCGCCAAACCAGGAAATCCCCAAAATCCACTCCGGCCGCAAATAATTGGGGACCTTGTTTCAAATCGCTAAACGCGATGCCCCGGCCGTCAGGCACTTTAAAACGCCAATTGATATTTTTTTGTATTTTGGGGGATCGCATTTTGCGGGGACGAAGCGAGAGGGGAAATACGATTTCGCCGGTGTCGTTGCGAGTTGCGTCCGAGGCGTTTTTAACATCCTTACGCGAATGAGGGCTGGCGTAGATCAGGCCTTCATGGACGAGCTTAAGCCAAGCGGCTTGGTAGTGAGCAAGCCGATCACTTTGCCTGATGGGTCCCTCATCCCATGCTATTCCCAAACGAGTTAAATCTTCCACGGCTGCCTTGGAAAACTCCGGTTTACATCGCGGGCCGTCGATGTCCTCATCGCGGTAGACGAGGCTGCCGGAATTCCGGCGGCACCGGCAATAGGCTGTCCAAAAGGTTTTGGCATGGCCCACGTGAAGGTAACCAGTTGGAGAGGGCGCGATGCGCCCCCGGTAATTTGGGGTAGATGATATAATTCCCGCCATTAACCTGGATATCTCACTACCGAGCGAATGCGACATCACCCAAATTCGTAGCGAGCGAACGAAGGTCGAGTGCTGGTGCGGGTTTCGAGCGGATGGGCGGGTGAAGCTGGGTCGGCACCCTGCAAAGTCGCGCATCTAACGATGCCCGCACCAGCGCCGATATTCCGGAGTGCAGTAGAAAATTGGGGGGCTGTCGCATTCGCTCGGTAGTGAGATATCCAGGTTAAAGCGCCGTGCAGATATTAAAACGATAAGGCTGCTAAATTGGTATCAGATCAAAAAACCGGCGAAACAGGCGGTCATCAGACAGGCCAGGGTACCTGCCACCAGGGACCTGAATCCCAGGGCCGCAAGGTTGCCGCGCTGGGTTGGCGCGAGAATACTGATATTTGATATCTGAATTCCGATAGAGGCGAAATTGGCAAACCCGCATAAAGCGTAAGTGGCGATAACGACAGATTTGGGGTCGGAAAAAACATCAGCCCCTAACAATCCCCCCAGGGTGGTGTAGGCCACGAATTCATTGATCACGGTCTTTTCGCCCAGTAATTGACCGACAAACAAAATATCCTGAGTGGGTACTCCTATGAGGAAGGCGATGGGAGAGAACACCAGAGCGAGTATGAATTGAAGGCTAAGCCCTTCAAATTTTCCGGAGGTAGACTGGGCGATCAGGTCGTTGAGCCCCGTCCATTCCCCGATCCAGGATGAGAGCAAGTAATTGACCAGTGCGATCATGGCCGTAAACACCAATAATATGCCTCCTATGTTAACGGCCAGGCGAATGCCGTCGGTGGTTCCTCTGGTCACGGCATCGAACACATTGTCGCCAATTTTGCTAGTATCGATACGCATGTCCTGGTTCACCGATTCGGTTTCCGGAATAAGCATCTTGGCAATGACCAACGCCGCCGGGGCGGAGAGGATGGACGCGGTAATGAGGTGAGTTCCGAACAGTATGCGCATTTCTTCACTTTCACCCCCCAGCATGCCGGTATAGGCAACCAGCACGGCGCCGGCAATCGTGGCCATTCCTCCCGACATCAATGCCAGGATTTCCGACCGGGTCATGCGGGCGATGTAGGGTTTAATCATCAGGGGGGCCTCGGTTTGTCCCAGAAAGATATTGGCCGCTGCCGCCAGGCTTTCTGCTCCGGAAAGCCGCATGCTTTTCTTCATTACCCAGGCAAAGGCGTAAACGAAAACCTGTAGGATTCCCAGGTAATACAAGAGGGATGTGAGCGCAGAAAAAAAGATGATGGTTGGCAAGACCTGGAAAGCGAAAATGTAACCCCAGTGGTCGGGTGGATTCATCAGGAATGCCCCCAAAAGAAATTCAGTTCCTTGCTTGGTAAAATCCAACAACCGGATGACAAAAACGGATACCACCTCCAGAACACGATAGGCAAAAGAAACCTTCAGAACAATCACCGCGAATACGGACTGCAGCAGTATGCCGGTTACAACCAGGGGCCAATTTATGGCCTTGCGATTTGAACTGACGGCGTAGGCGATTGCCAAGATGGTCGCCAGTCCAATTAATCCGCGTATTAAGTCGTAAAGAAAGTCTGCCATATGAATTGGGGGCTGGAGATGAGTTCTACGGCTGAAACCTTAAGGCAAAATCGGGCTCGGTTTGAAGGTTAAATCTCAGTGATTCCCAGGGAGGCGCCTAATCCCGGCATTCAATGCAATAAGAAAAAGTTCAGCTGCTGCAATTGAATTGATTTTAGCCAAGTGGGCCGGTATGCTTTGAGAATTAATAAATGAGCACCAATCCGGCCAGTCCCTACTTGGAAACTACCCCCATTTCACGCATATTTTTTAGAGCGTTTTTTGGTTTTGGATTCGGATTGGCCGCCTTCTATTGTTTAACCTGGACGATTCTGGCAACAACGGTTGGGGATATTGAGGTTATTTTAAAGCTATCGGCATGCACCCTCTTGAGCGCGGTGGTTTCCGTGATTTTTATTATCATTCAACGCAAGAGCGAAGTGTATTTACCCAAGTACCAGTCGATGGCTTTTTATGGTTTAATGGCCTTCGTTTCGCTCCTGACGGGGACGATATTGTTTGTTCACATTCAGTCCCATCCTTCCATCCCAGAACGCATACGGATTCCAGTGCTCATAATGGAAATTGTCGTTTATTGCGTGTTTTTCGTCTTCTGCCTGATTCGAATATCGGAGGCCCGCTTCCTCCCCGCTACTTTGATAGGCAAGGAATCCAACGAGTTGAGAAAATAAATATTTATCCCCAGTGGCGGAGGAGGTAATTTTTTATTTTATTTCACAAATAATTTGCTAGGGTGTTTGGGCGTGGCCGATACCAACCTGCGATTCTTCCTTCAGGCCCTGCAAAGCGCCTATGCCCCTAACGAGAGTTGGCATAAAACAGCCCCATCTTCTCCTTACCGCTTCGAAGTTCTAGGAGTGGGTGACTTTCATCCGGATTTTCGCATTACAGCCCATGCGCATCCATGTTATGAGGTGGGCCTGGGACTGGATGGTCGGGGTAATTTAAGTTTCGGAATTGAAGATCATGCGGTTGATCCGGGAGATATTTTTATCATCGAGCCGCATACCTCGCATCGGTTGGCCGCGGTTGATGATCTGCCCTTCAGTTGCCTTATTTTCCATATCTATTGCGAAGCGCGATCCGTCGATGGAACCGGAGGGGCCTTACCTGGTATTCATCACTCAAAAGTTGTGGAGGGCAAGGAATTGATAGCCCTGGTCCGGTCCTGGGCTGAGATGAATCGAGTGCGTTATGTGGACCCGGTGTCCCTGAGCTTGTTTTCTCGTTGCCTGGTTTATGAAATGTTGTCGCTTCTCGGAGATGGAGGAGTTTTCAGGGAATGGACCCTGGTTGATCGCGCCAAAATTTTTTTTGAAAGAAATTTGCCCGAAAAAGTTGATATACCAACTGCTGCCGCTGAATTGGGTGTATCGGAAAGAACCCTGAGGCGGCATTTCCAAAATGAGTTGGGAATGTCAGTCATTGAGTATGTGAACGACCGGCGAGTGGGCTTGGCTCAGAGTTACCTGGCCCTGCATCTCAGCGTCCAGGATATAGCCCGAAAGGTGGGCTTCAGGTCCTCCGGGCAACTGTCCAGACTATTTCAGAAACGCACGGGAATGACTCCCAAGGCCTGGCAACAGTCGCGAGCCCCCACCCGTCGAATACCCAAGACTTCCAAGGCCTTGCAACAGTCGCGAAACTCCACCGATCGAATACCCAAGACTTCCCTGCCTTTGCCGGATCGGTCGCTGCCCCTTAACCTGCTCAACCTCGAATAACCACATTTCGCCGCGACTACAGACCCAGTCGTCGTCGGGGTCAGTGTCGGGGTCAGCCGTCGTCGACGTCAGTTGTCTTTGGGAAATGTATGTAGCGCAGCGGAATACGTTTCAGAAGACCTGACCCCTTCCTCATCCTTTAACATCGCCGCTTTGCGGCTGGATGCCTACGGCAATAGGATGGAGCTACGCTCCAAAAAAATAAAAAATCCCTGCTCGCGAAGGGATCCTGTTTCGGTGAAGCCGGATCAAGCGACCGAAGGAAGCGGTGTAAAAAATCTTATACAGCTTCTCCTCATAACTGTGTCCCTCTGTGCCTTTGGACCTTTGTGCCTTAACCCCTCATAAACTCAGCATCTCGGAATCTAAGCAACTCTAATTGGTGGCCAGACCTGGTGTGGTGTCCCAGAAATTCCTTATAAAAATACCGCAGCGATTTTTCTGCCTCATCAAGGCGGCGTAAGTCGCTTGGGCTTTTGGCCCTGGCGACCTGCGTTAACGCCGATCGGCGGAAAAAGCGCGCGGCCCTTCCGCCTTCGCCCAAGGGCTAGGGCGAGACATGGCGGGCGAGGTGGCATGGAACACCCAGGCGGCGTTCGCTTTACGCACAAGGGCCTTTAGGCCCGGGCTGCGAAAAGCCGCCTTGCCTGGCAATTCATGGCACGCTCGTATTTTTCAAGTTATTTCTGGGACACCACACTATTTCCGAGCGCAGCGACAACTGTTGCCGAAGGCAATACATTGAAAATTATGGGGCTGGCCCCCACTCTAAAAAGAGTAAGCCTCCAGAAGGAAATCCCCAAAATACAACCTGGTGGCCAGAGCCAGTTCCGAGCGCAGCGACAACTATTGCCAGAGGCAATACATTGATCAATTTTGGGTCTCTCAAAAGTCCCCCAAAAACCTATAACGATCGCATAGTTCCAAGAAAATAGTCATTCCAAGGTGGTGGCCAGACCCAGAATTGAACTGGGGACACAAGGATTTTCAGTCCTCTGCTCTACCAACTGAGCTATCTGGCCATCCAGAATAAGAGGCGGATAAAAATCAGTCCGTCTTGGGCCGTCAACTTGAATTTCGCGGAAACCCGGCCGAGGTTTTCGAAATCCCGTCAAACCCGGTGGAAATAAACTGAAGGGTTGATTCCTCCTGCTTAAAACCCACAATACGCGGTAACGATGAAAAAAGTATCGGCAGCGTTCGTCATTCTGGCGGTTCTCAATCCGTTCTGCTGCTGCTGGACGTTTGCTGATTCAACCGAGGCAAAATCTGCAGAAGCGGTCGACCAGGCCTGCTGTGCTGCCGAATCGAAATCCCCAAAATCTCCTAAGCCAGGGCACGATCCTGCCAATTGTGAGCACCAGGCCATTAAAGATTCGGTGGTTAAGGCCAACACGACTATTTCATTGCCGGATGTTCCGATAATCCCGGCGAGCAGCCTCTTTAAAGAATCTGAAGACCTCAAGTCTTTCCAAAGCTCCCTCAAAACCTTTGAGAGTAGAGGAACATCTGAACCTTTCATTGAAAAGTGGATCAGCGTTCAGACGGATTGCGTGCGGAGATTGTGAGCGATCATCGATGAGACTTTTGAGTCTCCTGATGCCGAGGTGAGCTGAAATTTTCAGCTCATCCCTCTCACCCGTTCCAAAGCAACCTTTTTTATATTCGATGAACTCACAATCCAAAAAACTATTTAGATACCTACCAGCCATTTTGGGGGTCCTGGTCGGGCTTCTGATCGGCTATGTTCTATTTCAACCAGGCAGGCAATCCGAACCCTCCACTCTGATTCGAGGGGAGTCCGCGGAAATTTGGACCTGCTCCATGCATCCGCAAGTTCAGCGGCCGAGTCCCGGCAAATGCCCGCTCTGCGGCATGGATCTTATAACTGTTGGAGGAAATCAAATCGAGGGCGACCTGGCCACTCTTCGGCTTTCCGATTCTGCCAAAGTTCTGGCCTCAATTCAAACGAAGCCAGTGCAACGGGGTGAGGCTCGCAAGGAACTGCGGTTATTTGGCAAGGTGTCCTACGATGAGACTCGGCTTAAAACCATCAGCGCGCGGTTTCCGGCCCGCATCGAAAAACTCTACGTTAATGCCACCGGCATCCGCGTAAAGCAAGGCGATCATTTGGCATCGGTTTACAGCCAGGACTTGCTGGCCGCCCAGTCCGACTTGGTCAGCTCCCTGAAGTTCAGCGCCGGGTCCGATGCCACCCAAGGCCCCAAGGAGCAGTTGAGACAGTGGGGTTTTTCGGAAGAAGACATTCGGTCGATCGAAACCAGCTTGACCGTGCAGGAGTTTCTGGAAATTGACGCGCCCATCGGCGGAACGGTCATCAGCAAGTCAATCCAGGAAGGTGATCACGTGGAGGTTGGAAGCAATTTCTTCACCATCGCCGATTTGACCCATGTCTGGATCACTCTGGACGTCTACGAATCCGACCTTTCGTGGGTCCACTATGGCCAGGAAATTTCCATCAGTCCCGAGGGCAATCCGGGCCGAAAATTCATTGGAAAGGTGTCCCTGATTTACCCTGAGATCGACCCCATAACCCGCACCGCCAAAGTACGTGTTTCCATTCCCAACCCCGACCGGATTCTCAAACCGGGTCAGTTTGTTCGCGGTGTATTATTCGCCTCCCTCAACGCGAAAGGTGAAGTCATCGTAGCCGATCTTACCGGAAAGTGGATCAGCCCCATGCACCCGGAAGTGGTCAAGGATGGCCCCGGCAATTGCGACGTATGCGGCATGGAACTGGTGCCGGCCAGTGAGATGGGACTCGAGTCTACCACCCTGGTAACCCAACCCCTGCTGGTTCCCAGTTCGGCGGTGCTCCGCACCGGTAAACGGGCGGTGGTTTATGTGGAAAATCAGCATGACGACGCGTTCCGTTATGAAGGGCGCGAAATCCAGCTCGGGGTTCGCGCCGGCGATCAATTTGTAGTGTTGAGCGGACTCGAATCCGGAGAAAGGGTGGTCAGCCAGGGCGCCTTCAAAATCGATAGCGCATTGCAGATCCAGGCCAAACCGAGCATGATGAACCCGGTGGACCCGGCTGCGGTAGATGCCCCACTGAAGATCTCTGCAGAGCTTGGACCACAAATTATTGGAGTTTACCTGAAACTGTGGGCGGCTCTGTCGGCAGACGACTTAATCGCAGCCAAGGATCAGATCGAGGCCATGTTTGAATTGGCGGGACATTCCGGCGCTCTGCCTGCCTTGCTCCATGAAATGCAGGTAGCAGACTCGCTGGAATCAATACGCAAGCCCTTGTTCGACAAACTCTCGGTTGCAATGATTGCCGCGGTAAAATCCGACCCGCATAGCTATGAAGGCGACCTCTTGGTATTGCATTGTCCCATGGTATATGGGAATGGCGGAGCCGATTGGATTCAAGCTTCAAAACCGCTGCGGAATCCCTACTTCGGCGCAGAAATGCTGACCTGTGGGGAGGTGAAGGAAAATCTGACTTCGCACCAAGCTCATGGGCACTGAAAATTCACCGAATCCGATCGACAAGCTGATTCGGTTCTGTCTCGAGAACAAACTGGTCGTCCTCCTTTTTACGGCCGGTCTGATCTTTTGGGGAATACGGGTCGCTCCCTTTGACTGGAACATCTCCTGGCTCGACCGGAACCCCGTGCCCGTAGATGCGATACCGGATATAGGCGAGAACCAGCAAATTGTATTTACCGAATGGATGGGCCGTTCACCCCAAGACATTGAAGATCAGGTCACTTATCCGCTGACCACTGCTCTTCTCGGTTTGCCCAAGGTTAAAACCATTCGCAGCTTCAGCATGTTCGGTTTCTCCTCGATCTATATTATTTTCGAGGAGCAGGCCGAGTTCTACTGGACGCGCAGTCGCATACTGGAAAAGTTGAACAGCCTTCCCGAAGGAACCCTGCCAGCCGGCGTTGCGCCCAAACTGGGTCCCGATGCCACTGCGCTAGGGCAAGTTTTCTGGTATACGCTGGAAGGCCGCGACGAGCAGGGAAATCCGGCCGGTGGCTGGGACCTCCATGAATTGCGCAGTACTCAGGACTGGTACGTCCGTTTTGCCCTGCAAGGAGTAACCGGAGTGTCGGAGGTGGCCTCCATAGGCGGTTACGTGAAGGAGTACCAGGTAGACGTCGATCCGGACGCTCTCCGCACCTACGGTATCAATCTGCACCAGGTTTTTAACGCGGTCCGCCACAGCAATATCGACGTCGGAGCGCGCACTATCGAAATTAACCGGGTCGAATACGTCATCCGGGGACTGGGATTTATCGAAAGTCTGGACGACCTTCGGCAAACTGTAATTGCCCAGCGCGAACACGTCCCGATCACCCTGGATCAGGTCGCCGAGATCGAATTCGGCCCGGCGGTTCGGCGCGGCATGTTGGACAAGGAAGGCAGCGAAGCTGTCGGTGGCGTGGTGGTCACACGCTACGGAGAAAATCCATTGGCGACCATCCAGGCGGTCAAAAAGAAGATCCGCGAAATCTCTCCCGGCTTGCCAAAAAGGACATTGGAAGACGGTAAGGTGAGTCAGTTGACCGTCGTCCCGTTTTATGACCGGACCGGGCTGATTTATGAAACTTTGGGCACCTTGGAAAATGCGGTTCGGCAGCAGATCCTCGTAACGATCATCGTAGTTCTGTTCATGCTATTGCACCTGCGCAGCGCCGCTTTGATATCCGGAGTATTACCTCTGGCAGTCCTGTTTTCTTTCATCGGCATGAGCGTCTTTGGGGTAGACGCCAACGTAGTCGCGCTTTCCGGCATCGCCATCGCCATCGGCACCATTGTAGACATGGGTGTCGTCCTGAGCGAAAACATCCTCAAACACCTGGCTGCCGCCAAGGCTTCGGATCGCAAACGGTCATCCAGCCTGGAAACCGTATACAACGCTTGTTCCGAAGTAGGTGGCGCCGTGGTCACGGCGGTGCTGACCACCGTAATCAGTTTTCTGCCGGTCTTCGCTATGGAGGCAGCGGAGGGCAAGTTGTTCAAACCGTTGGCCTACACCAAAACCTTCGCATTGATCGGATCCATCCTGGTGGCCCTGACCGTCATCCCTCCTTTCGCCCACTGGTTGATCTCCGGCCAATTCAAAACCGACAGTGTTCGAAAATTCTTCTGGGCCGGGTTAAGCCTTCTGAGCCTGGCGGCGGCGGCCGTTATTAGCTGGTTCCCCTGGTGGTTGGGCATACTGATTTTGCTTACAGCTTGTATCCACATCTTCAGGGACGACATACCCACCCGCTTTAATCGATGGAGCGCCCTGTCGCTGAACGCGATAGTGGCCCTAATGGTGGCCATTCTGCTCGCCCGGGACTGGAGCCCCCTTGGACCGGAACGGTCTGCTGCCAACGCGCTATTTGTGGTCCTGGCTATCGGTGGACTGTTGGGCTTTTTCCACCTCTTTATTCGCCACTACGCCCGGTTGCTGGAAATGCTTCTCAGCTTCAAAGTTGTTTTCTTGGCTGCGTGCAGCTTGATTATTGTATCCGGATTTCTCATATGGAGGGATCTCGAAAAGGAATTTATGCCCGACCTGGACGAGGGGTCCTTTTTGTGGATGCCCACAACCATGCCTCATGCCTCGATCGGTGAGGTTATGGACGTCATCCAAAAACAGGATAGGGCCATTCGCTCCATCCCGGAAGTGGATTCCGTAGTGGGAAAGCTGGGACGAGTGGAAAGCCCGCTTGATCCCGCTCCGGTTTCCATGATCGAGACGGTTATCAGCTATAAGTCGGAGTACATTACCGATGAAGAAGGAAACATTCTCACGTTTGCTTTCGACCGCGAGTCCCAGACGTTTAAAAGGGACTTAGAAGGCGCCCTTATTCCAGATTCCAAAGGTCACCCGTTCAGAAATTGGCGTAGTTCAATCCGTAGTTCCGACGATATTTGGGATGAGATCGTAAAGGCCGCTCAGATTCCAGGCACCACTTCCGCCCCCAAACTCCAACCCATTGCTGCCAGGCTTGTTATGCTGCAAAGCGGTATGCGGGCGCCCATGGGCGTTAAGGTGTTTGGCCCGGATCTGGAAACTCTGGAATCCTCCGCCTTGCAAATTGAAGCGCAACTGAAGAAAGTAACATCCATCAATTCAGCGACCGTATTTGCGGATCGTGTGGTGGGAAAGCCTTACCTGGAAATCGACATCAATCGCCAGGCGGCCGCGCGTTATGGAATCAACATTCAAGCGGTTCAGGACGTGATTGAAGTCGCGGTCGGCGGAACGCCCATTACCCAGACGGTTGAAGGGCGGGAAAGGTATGCGGTTCGCGTTCGTTATTTGCGGGAACTGAGAGATAACATCGAGGAAATAGGGAACATTCTGGTGGCAGCCCCTGATGGCGTTCAAATCCCTCTCAAACAATTGGCTAAAATTAACTATGTTCGCGGACCACAGGTGATCAAAAGCGAAGATACCTTTTTGGTGGGTTACGTAATCTTTGATAAACGACCGGGTTATTCCGAAGTCGAGGTGGTCCGACTGGCAGATGCATTTCTGAAGGAGAAACAGGCTGCGGGTGAGTTCGTTTTACCGGCGGGTGTAAATTTCAAGTTCACCGGCAGTTTTGAAAACCAGGTTCGGGCTGAAAAGAAACTCCGCGTCGTTTTGCCGGTAGCCTTGTTCGCCATCTTTATCATCCTCTATTTTCAATTCCGAAAAGTCTCCACTTCCCTGCTGGTCTTTTCCGGCATCGCCTTCGCCTGGTCGGGAGGATTCATCCTCATCTGGCTCTACGGGCAACCCTGGTTTTTCGATTTTTCGCTATTCGGCGCCAATCTGCGTGACCTGTTTCAAATGCAAACGATCAACCTCAGTGTGGCGGTCTGGGTCGGCTTTCTGGCCCTTTTCGGCATAGCCACCGACAACGGAGTGATCGTTTGCACCTATTTGCGGCAGACCTTTGCTGAAAGGAAACCCGCCTCGGTTCAGGCAATACGCCAAGCGGTAGTTTACGCCGGCAACAAGCGCGTCCGCCCCGCTCTGATGACCAGCGCCACCACCATCCTGGCCCTGCTTCCAGTCCTGACCTCCACCGGGCGGGGCGCCGACATCATGGTGCCCATGGCCATCCCTACTTTCGGGGGAATGCTTCTGGCCCTACTGACCATTTTTGTCGTTCCCGTCCTCTATGCCCTTATCGAAGAATTTAAGCTCAGAAGGCATTGGTAATTATACCTGAATGGCCCTAACCCGCATATCTTAGTATGCCGTGGAAAGCCGCGGGACTCCAGTGGGAGAGTAAACTAAAACCCACCCGGGAACTGGTCGCTCCACCCGGTACCACCTGGAGGGACGTTCAGAGGTAACGATGAAAGTTCAAGTACTTCAGGAAAAGGCCCCGAATGGGGGTCAGGGAGCACCTAGGCCGTAACATGCGTGAACACCGAGCAGGCCTCGAAAAGGGTAATGCGAACGCCGACTCCGCTGAGATAGGGGGAAGGCTGCCACGGCACACCGAACAAGCCCGTGTCCGGGCGCAACAGGACGTAAAGAGCGACGATAGACGTGTGCTGGTTCGCCGGGGTAGTGGTGATGGCATGGGTGCAAAGGAGTCCCGTAGGAACACGGGAAGCCCCCGCAAGCAGAGCGTTAAGGCTCAAACAGGAATCCCGCGAGGGACAGGCCTGGCCTGCGTGGGTGGCGGAGAGGCCCGTAGTAGTGAAGACGCGCGTAACGAGCGCCGAGCAAAGGGGCCTCAGTTCCAAGGCAACGCAACCAGTGGGGCAAGAGCGGAGATTGGCGCGAGCCTACCACCTCCCGACAAGCTCTTGAAACTACAAGAAACGTTGCATGCCAAAGCGAAGGGAAACCCGGATTACCGGTTTTACTCTCTTTACGACAAACTCTACCGCCCAGATGTGCTGGCCGAGGCCTGGCGACGCTGCCGAGCCAAGGCGGGTGCACCGGGGGTGGACGAGGAGAGCTTCACCTGTATTGAAGCGAAGGGAGTAGCCGTGTGGCTGGGGCAACTGGCGCAAAGTCTCAAGGACAAAAGTTATAAGCCTGACGCGGTGCGTCGGGTATGGATTCCCAAACCCAACGGCAAGCAAAGGCCATTGGGAATCCCCACCATCCGGGATCGGGTGGTGCAGATGGCGGCGGTTCTAGTACTGGAACCGATCTTCGAAGCAGACCTGACAGATCAACAGCATGCCTATCGTGCCAAGCGGTCTGCCCATGGGGCAATCCGCTCAGTGCATGGTTGGTTACAACGCGGATTCCGGGAAGTGGTGGACGCCGACTTAAGCGGCTATTTTGACACCATCCCGCATGCCGAGCTGATGAAGTCTCTGGCCAGACGCATTAGCGACGGAGCCCTGTTGGCGCTGTTGAAACAATGGCTGCAGATGCCGGTAGAACAAAGTGATGGAAGAGGGGGACGGCGCCGGAGTAACCCGGCCCGCCGTCACGGCAGAGGCACTCCGCAGGGAGCGCCTATCTCGCCCCTTCTGGCCAACCTCTACATGCGTCGTTTCATCCTTGGGTGGAAACACCTCGGCTATGAAAGACGGCTGCAAGCCCATATAGTCAATTACGCTGACGACTTCGTTATTGTCTGTCGCAAAAAGGCGGACCAAGCCTATGCGGCGATGACGAAGCTGATGAGTGTACTGAAGCTGGAAATCAATCGGGATAAAACCCGGATCTGTCGCCTGCCCGAAGACACCTTCGAGTTTCTGGGGTATACCTTCGGACGCTGCTACTCAAGGCGCACCGGCAAGGTTTACCTGGGAACGCGACCCAGCAAGAAGAAGATCACCGCCATTAAGAGGAAAATCAGTCATCTGACTAATCGTCAGAGCCGACACCACGAGACGGCCGTGAAGGTGGAGGAACTCAACGCGCTGATGCGTGGCTGGGGCAATTATTTTTGCCTTGGTCCGGTCAGTAAAGCTTATCGCAGCGTTGACGCCCACGCCCGCTACCGGCTACGCCAGTGGTTGCGCAAGAAACATAAGAAACAAGGTCGTGGGATAGGAGCGTATCCGGACGAGTATCTCAATGAGAGACTCGGACTAATGCGTTTGGAACCAACCACGAAGAACCTCCCGTGGGCGAAAGCATGAAATCACCTTGGTCCGTAAGCCGTATGGGGGAAAACCGCACGTCCGGTTTGATGAGCGGGGGAGTGGAAACGGGTCCGCTAAAGGATACCGCGCCACCCCTCGACTCTACCCTACCGAGCGAACGAAGATCGAGCGCTGGTGCGGGCATCGAGCAGATTTGCGGGTGAAGCTGGGTCGGCCGTCGGGGTCATGCCTTGCATTTTTGCAGCCATGCATAAATGCAAGGCTTGACCCCTTCCCTGTGAACTTTGGACGGACCATGCCGTATGCGGGCTAATTCCGCCCGCGTAGCAAGATCAGATAAACTAAATTAATCAACGATCCCGCGAAAGCGGCAACGTAGGTCCACCCAGCCGCATCCAGGGTGGCGGCCACGCCGACCGCCTCGTCCTGGGCAATGATTCCCAGGCCCTCCAATTCGCGCTTGGCCCGCCTGGTGGCGTCGAATTCCACCGGTAAGGTCACCAGGTGGAACAAGGTCAACAGGGCGTAAATGATGATTCCCAGGTCGATGGCCAACCCCCAGGGAAGCAATCTGAGAAAGATTCCCCCAATCATGATGAGGGGCAGAAAACTTGCCGCGATGTTAACCACCGGCGCCATGGTCTGACGAATGTTCATCATGGCGTAACCCGCCTTGTGCTGGATGGCATGACCGGCTTCGTGCGCGGCCACCCCCACCGCAGCCAAGCTCGAACTGCGGTAATTGTGGTCACTCAAGGCCAGCTTTTTATTGATGGGATCGTAGTGGTCCGTCAACTGGCCGGGTATGTGCACGATTTTCACATCGTATATGCCCGCCTTGCGCATAATGGCATCGGCCGCCTCGTAACCGGTAATACCGCCGCGTGTTGGAATGCGCGAATACTTGGCAAAGGCCGACTTGACTTTCATCTGCGCCCATATGGCGAAGGCGAAAGCGACGCCGAATAATAGCAGCCCGGAAATTCCAGGCAGGATAAAAAAGGAAAATATAGGTGTGATGTCCATAAATTATGTGATTTAAGATAAAGTATTGGATAATGAACAAGCAGGAGAGGTTCCAATGGAAAATTCAATCCCAAAGTGCCAAAAATTCTGGGCACTAGCCTGTAATACCAGTAGACACCTCAAAATCGCTGCGGTATTTTTAGAAGGAATTTCTGGGACACCACACTAGGGGAAAAGATATTTCCTTTACCAGTTGAACCGCTGCATCGTGATGTTGGTCACTCGAATCAAAGGCTGCCACTAATGGACCGGTATCAACCAGAGTAATCCTATTCACTTACCAAATCCTTTCATGTGCTTTGGATTGGTGGAAAGATCGCCAACACCACTTTCGAAACATCCAAGATCATCTTTTAATACATCGTAGGCCGAAGGTTCTTCTTCAACTGAGTTAGAATCACTTTCTTCCAGGTTTTGTTTCAATGCCTCACGTGCTACTTCCGATTTCGATACTCCCAATCTTTTGGCCCGCTTAGCCAATCGCACGTCCAGGTCCTCAGGAAGCTTAATGGCGATTGTTTTCATAAAACGAGAGGTAATGCGGAATGTAGCAGAAAGCAATACCCTTATTTTCAGATCATTGGGAAGCTCCAGGCCAAGATGAGCTGGCCCACTGGATAGTCGAAGCTTTTACCGCGGTTTTGCTCAAGGCCTGTGACCTCTGCGAGGGGTGGATACACGGCAATGTGATAATAAGTAACCCCTTTCACCGCATACCGGCGGATCCATTAAATCCGCTGCACCCACTACAAAAAACTACCGAAAATACTTAAAAACTAGGGCTGACCCCATCCGCCTCTCTCCATCGCATCGTCTGCGAGGTCTTCCAATAGAGTCGATGAAGTGCAAGCTGACGCGATAAGCCCCAGCAATACCAAACCATACCTGAACTTCTTCATTTTTTGCCTAAAAAGTTCTAAAAACCAAGAACACATCCTGACCACCTTTCAATTTTGAGGCGTCGCAGCTCCTTTCTTCTTCTTCACTCGTAAATCTCGGGAACATTGAGGACATTTCTTGGGAAGAATAGGGGTAGAAGTACTGAAGAACCAGATACCCGATGGGTGAGGTTTCCAAAGGACGCGTTTGCGGCAGAATGGACATCGCAGTGTCGTGATGGCTCTAGTGCCAAATATAACACCAATACAAGGAAAGATTAGAAACTTAACCAGGTCAAAATCAGAACCTACATTCGTAAAAAGAAACAGGACACCGCAAACCATCAAGGCTATCGTATAAAATCGATGCCTCTTCACCAATTTCTCAATGAGAACAGCAGCCTCTTTCTCATCCTCATTACCCATGTTAGTCTTCCTCCTCCTCCTCATCACCATCAAACCAAGACTTAACCCTCTGGATGACTCCCTGGATGGACCACACCTCTGCCTCCCCATAACCTGTACCGGCCCCTACAGGTAATCCTAGTGAAGCACCAACAAACCAACCGTTCGGATCCATTGACGAAAGTGGATTTTTGGCATCATTCTCATTGAGATAATGATCAACTGAGGATTGCTGGTTGTCGATAGCGCCTCCTGTAATATTGACCCCAGAAACGCCACCACTCGCCGTGACGAAGAGAAAGGATCCCTCTTGATCCTGGAGAGATCCTTCTAGTCGCCCGACATGGACATCCACCCCGGCGTTAAAGCCACCTTGAACCCCTCCACTAAAAATGCAAGCAAGCGCCTCAGCGTTTTCTCCCGTTTCAATCCAGTTTTTGAGGGCAACCATTGCAAAGGCCAACCTTAGCTCAAGTTCGTCAGAATCGGCAAAATAAAAAATAACGAGGATTGATTATCAATGACTTAGAAAACTTAGCTATCAATTTTCTAGACTACATTTGAAATTATTTTCGGATCATTGGGAAGCTCCGGACCAAGATGAGCTGGCCTACTGGATAGTCGAAGCTTTTACCGCGGTTTTGCTCAAGGCCAGTGACCTCTGCGAGGGGTGGATACACGGCAATGTGGTAATGAGTTACTCCTTTCACCGCATACCGGAAGTTCCGTTAAAATCGCTGCGCTCACTATATAAAAAACCACCGAAAATACTTAAAAACCAGGGCTGATCCCGCCCTCCTTCCCGTGAGTCGTCATGTTAACGAAATACCAAACATCAAGGGCTGACCCCTTTGCCTCCCCTGACCCCTTTGCCTCCCCCTGACCCCTTTGCCGGTATGACAGAGACATCGGTTACAAATAATCCGGACACATCGGTTACACTTTAGGTATTTCTTTTAGGGTTAGATTTGTCCAGTGATTTTCGTTTTGCAGGGGCGATGTAGGCCTCAGGCTTGAAGCGCCCCTTCGAATCGAACTTCAGGTTTCCCAGATGCAGGTTCGCGTAGTGCAGCTGTATCGTGGCGTGGGCGTCTTCATACAGTCCCATCCGGCAACCAGCAAAGTGTTCGCCCACATAATAGTTCTTTCCTTCAAAACTAATAAAGCCGCTGGTTGAGATGGTCTTCACCAGGTGGTTTTTCGGATAGCGGATTTTGACTTTCTCACCCATGCGTTTTTGGGAGGGTTGGTATGAATAATTGGACTAACCCTTTTTGCCTCCTTTAATAAAAGGGTTATAAAACAAGGCATCATCAAGTCCTACGGGCTGCTAACCCTTCTTAGCAACTATAAGGCAAGTCAGATAAAACGGAAGAACATGCACAAGAATGGACGGAATCCCAGTCTCAAGTAAACAACTAAAATATGTTATTACCCAAGCTTCGTTATCAGTTGTATAATAAGGCAATGTCGCAATACTGTTGGATACAAGTAAAAACGCGATGGCTGTAGTAAAAACGACTGGACGGGAAGCCTTGGCCGACCCTTCAATATATCCAACAACAACAGCCGATATTATTAACAAAATCCCCAACATCAATTCACAATATAATAACAATAGCACCGAAAAACAAAAGTAAACTACTACTTTTTGAACATCTTTTCGAAACTACTCTCATGTTTATTTTATTCTAATGCCTCAGCTAAAATCTCTCCCTGGTATAAAATCTCACGGCCAAGGTCAATGGTCGGAATACCGTTTGTTCCGGCTTGAGCGTTTCGTAAGCGACTTTATTCGAGCGACTATAAGATAAGCCAGATAAAAGGGAAGGACATGAACAAGAATGGAAGCAGACCCCGTTGCAAGCAACCCAGTAAAATATGTTATTATCCAAGTTCCACTATCGCTTGTGTAAAAAGACAGGCTTGCAATAAAATTGGATACGAGAAGAAACGCGAGGGCTGTAGCATGAACGATTGGCCACGAAGCTTTGGCTGACCCTTCAAAATATCCAACAACAATAGCAAGCGCCAAAAGGGAAATCCCTAGCATCAACTCAAAATATGAATAAACAACACCAAATACGAAAACCAAAATCCCTAGCATAGTTCTAATTTCCTCCTACTTTAATGTCCCCACAACCAAACAACTCACGTCTCTTCCCTTGATGGTAATCATATATCGTCTCCTCTCCTACAAGAAACCAAAAGGGGACGGTCCTAGTTGTTTAGTGTTTTGAGTTGTTGACGGTAACGACATTTCGACTTTTCGGTGCGGTTGTAAGTCCCAACCAGATTACTCATCGTGGCCGGATGTCCCAGGTTGAGATATCTACATAGAGCCTATCCCAGACGCTTAAGCCACTGGTGGACAAAAGGTAGTCCCCGGCTGGATGTGTTGCGCCTGGCTGCGTGCATGGAAGCGCCTCAGTGCTTTCTTCTGTTTCGATCCAGTTTTTGAGGGCAATCATTACAAAGGGCAACCCTAGCCCAAGTTCGTCAGAATCGGCAAAATAAAAAATAACGGAGCTTGATTATCAATGGCTTAGAAAACTTAGCCAACGATTTTCGAGACTACGCTTGAAATTATTTTCGGATCATGGGGAAGGTCCAGGCCAAGATGAGCTGGCCTACTGGATAGTCGAAGCTTTTACCGCGGTTTTGCTCAAGGCCTGTGACCTCTGCGAGGGGTGGATACACGGCAATGTGATAATGAGTAACCACTTTCACCGCATACCGGCGGATCCGTTAAATCCGCTGCACCCACTACAAAAAACTACCGAAAATACTTAAAAACTAGGGCTGACCCCATCCGCCTCTCCTCCCATCCGCCTCTCCTTTGCCTCCCCCTTTGCCTCCCCCGGGTACGATAGGCACATAGGTTACAAATAATCCGGACACATCGGTTACACTTCAGGTATTTCTTTTAGGGTTAGATTTGTCCAGCGATTTCCGATTCGCAGGGGCGATGTAGGCCGTAGGCCGGAAGCGCCCCTGCGAATCGAACCTCAGGTTTCCCAGATGCAGGTTCGCGTAGTGCAGCTGTATCGTGGCGTGGGCGTCTTCATACAGTCCCATCCGGCAACCAGCAAAGTGTTCGCCCACATAATAGTTCTTTCCTTCAAAACTAATAAAGCCGCTGGTTGAGATGGTCTTCACCAGGGGTGGTTTTTCAGAAGGACAGAAGGGGTCAAACGCAAAAGATTAACATCAGTTGCCCTTCGTTCCCGCTGATGGAGGGGTTTGAAACTGGTTGGAGGGCACAGAAGGCCAGAGGCGGTAAGGTATGCTCCCTTTGGCCGTGTAGCGGGTTCATTCAGCGGCTGAATTCGCCGCTGAATGAATAAGAGGGTAGCCCGGTCGCGCGGATGGTTATTGCCACTTCCCATGGACCCCTTTTCCCCTTTAAAAGGCAAAGGCAAACCAGAGACGTTTGACCTGGGCTTCACGCATTTTTGCACGAGGACGAGGAAGAATGGACGCTTCATTGTGGGCCGCAAAACGCAAGCCAAGCGGATGCGAGCGAAGTTGAAGCAACTCAAAGAAGAGCTGCGGCGGCGGATGCACTGTCCGGTGCCCGAAACGGGGCAATGGCTGCGTCGTGTGGTGCAGGGGTATTACAACTATCATAGCGTGCCGCGAAACCGTGCCGCCATGAGAACGTTTACCTGTGCTTTGTTAAAATATTGGTGGAAGAGCTTGCAGCGTCGCAGTCACAAAAGTAACTGCGATTGGGAGCGGTTCTACCACCGTATCGCCCGCCGTTGGATGCCGAAACTGCGTGTCATGCACCCCTATCCTGAACATCGTTTGAACGTTACGACCTGAGGCAGGAGCCTTGTGCGGTAGTCCCGCCCGCAGGGATCTGTGCGGGGGCCGCCGGGTAACCGGCGGTTCTACCGCGACGAGAACTGACCCCTTTCCCGCCTTTCGACTCAGACCCTTGAACCGTTTCTCTCTTTCGGCGGGGCGTTCCTCCATGATTCGTTTCAATCGCTTGTAGTAAGAGCGCATTCCTCCAGCAGTGGGTTTGAGTCCTCCCGCTTCGGCCAAGAAGTCTTCGCACCTCAAGTTGGGATGGCGGTATCGGGTAAAATATGGGGGGAAAGAACCATTTGAATATTCCTTAAGTTGGCTGACCGCTACAATACCTGCGCTTACAGGATTTAGATGGATGTAGTCCACCACCTTGAGTAATCCAAAATCATCCTCGATGATGAGGGACTTGTAGCGTCCTTGACGGAGCACAGAGTGCGGAGATGGCGTAGCCCTCTGGTCTTCCCCCGATTTTGCGGACACGAATAGCTTAGCGTATTTTTAGGTTATGGTTTTGATTTTGGAAGTGTTTTTTTAGAAACGCTTCTGGTGAAAGGTAACCCAGGCTGCTGTGCCTACGGCGTTTATTATAGAAAGTTTCGAGGTAATCGAAGATGGCCATGCGGGCCTGCTGCTTGGTTTCGAAAACACCGTTTTGAGGAAAGCATTCACTTTTGAGAGAAGCAAAGAAGCTCTCGCATATGGCGTTGTCATAACAATAGCCTAAGGCGCTCATGCTCTGAACCCAATCAAGATTTGTCAATTCTTGACGCACCTGCTGGCTGGTATACTGGCAACCACGATCGGAATGAAAGAGGGCTTTGTGAAAGCTGCCCACTCGATTGTTGGTCTGACGTAGGGCTGAAACGACCAGACTGGAGGCTAGGCTCTCGGCGATCTTGTAGCCCTGTATGACGCGGCCGAAAAGGTCCATTACGACCGCTAGATACAACCAACCTTGCCGGGTGGCGATGTAGGTGATGTCGCTGACCAGAATCTGGCCGGGCCCAGTCGGATCCGCGGCCTCGGCAAGCCGATTGGGCGCGGGCAGCTTCTGCCGATCTTGTTGGGTTGTCTTGGGGCGGTATGAGCGGCCCCTACGCGCCTTCAGCCCGTTTTGTTTCATCAACCGGGCCACGCTGGTTAACTGAGCAGCAAAAGCCCCGCTGGTTTAGCTCCATGCTCATGCGTGGACTGCCGTAACAGCGGGTGTGCCGGTCGCCATGGACCCGTTGGATTTCCGCTACCAGGCGCAGATTGTGACGCTGGCGCACTCCCACTTTTGCGCTCCGCCATTGGTAATAACCACTGGAGCTCACAGCCAATGCCTGACAAAGTTCAACCACGCTATATTCTTCCCGCATTTGATCGATCAGCGCATACCCAGCTGCGGGTCCTCGGCCAGTATGCTCGCGGCTTTTTTTAAAATGTCTCGCTGGCGGCGCAGGTAGGCGTTTTCCCGGTTCAAACGACGAATCTCGCGGGCCATCTCTTCGCGATTCATTACGGCCTGGGAGTCTCCCTGCTGGCCTGCATTGTCGCCGAAGAGATCCTTGCGCCATTTCCTCAGGCTCCCATCGGAGACCCCCAGTTCACGGGCCACCTGCTTCAGGCTATTGCTACTGTAAAGATAGAGTTCAACGGCCTGGCGTTTAAACTCCTCATCATACGCTCTGTGTGTTCTTGGCATGTCTAATGTTCTCTCTCACGCTGCGCTGTTGGTGTCCACAAAATCGGGGGAGGTTCACTCTGAAAGAGGGTGAGCTTAGTGGTTGCTTCTCAGGCAACTAAGCGAGCAAACACGTGGCCCCGTTCTCCGCTAAAGCGACTAAACTTATTGGCGAAGGTGGATTGTAACCAGTGCATCCCATCACTAAGGTTGGCTTGGGGTGTCTCCAAGCACAAATGATAGCGATTGCTCATCAGCACATAGGCATGCAAATACCACTGATACCTTTCGCAGGCTTCGAACATAACTTCTGTAAAGGCCTGGTCGGTCCTGTGGGTCAGAAACAAATCTTTGCGGTAGTTGCCACGGTTGAGGATGTGATAGCGGGCATCCTCATACTGCACCCTTGCTGCTCGGAGCCGTCCACACCGGTGTGTGGGGGCGAAAGGGATCGGGTGGCGGCGCCCGACTGAAAGGAGGTCCAAGCGCCGGCGGGTCCCGCGGGAAGGAGCGATAGCGACGGGTGGGATGCTAATCACAGGAAGGCAGCCCATAAGGAGGCGGCCCGGCCGACTGGGGCGAACGAGTGGAGCAACTGGCGTGACAGCTATTGGCTGGCGCGAGCCGTCAGGCAACCAAAGGGAAGCAGGTGCGGGTTAGCCAATTAAGGACAACTTGCGTATCCAGGGTTTGGATTCAGGAGATAAATTTGAGGATACTTAAATGCCAGGCTCGGTACCGTTTGATGTCTCTTTCCCATCGAATCAACCAAATATCATGAATAATTGGACTGACCCTTTTTCTTTTTCCTTTTTCCTTTTTCTAATCACAGGAAGGCAGCCCATAAGGAGGCGGCCCGGCCGACTGGGGCGAACGAGTGGAGCAAATGGCGTGACAGCTATTGCTGGCGCGAGCCGTCAGGCCGACCGAAGGGAAACAGGTGCGGATTCGCCGATTAACAACAACCTGCGTATCCAGGGTTTGGATTCAGGAGGTATATTTGAAGATATTTGAATACCAGGCTCGGCACCTTTTGGCTTTCCCATCGAATCAATCAAATATCATGAATAATTGGACTGACCCTTTTGCGTCGTTCCCAAAGAGTGGGTTTTTACTTACTCTGTTTCCTCCGTTACCTCCTGTAAAAAGTTATTTCTTTTTAATTCTCTGATATGTCGCTGTTCCGATTGTTTTGAACAGGAGGAAACGGAGAGAACGGAGAAATTGCCGATACGGAACGGTTTTTTCGCACCCTCAAAGAGGACCTGACACTGATCTGGCTGTTCATTCCCTTTTCTCTATGTTTCCATTATCATCAATCTTCACGCTCCTTCCTTCTTTTATACTTTGATGAATCTCCTTGATTTGTTCTACAGATAACTACTCAGGTATCTTAAACAATCGTCCGCATGGATGTTTTATTGATAACCTATTACGAAACTGTAGGAGGGGGTTTATCCCCCGATCTTTCAAATGGCCTCACCGCAATCGGGGGATAAACCCCCTCCTACAGTTCTCTCAAGCGCCATCCCATGAAAATTTTCTCGTTTCTTCTTATTATCCGTCTGCCTTTATCCTTCAAGCAAAGTCGCAGAAAAGGGGTTAGGCATGAATGTCACTTAGTTAAGCGACTTCTGGAATGTTCGATCATCTCGGAGAAGGAAGGGGTCAAGACGGAAAAAGTTATGCCTTACAGGGTCAGTCGTCTTGTAAAAGTGTATGGAGCGCTCCGTCGGGGTCATTCCTTACATCGTGCATGTCAATGCACGATGTAAGGTTTGACCCCTTCCCTCAAAGACCCGACCCTTTTCTTTCGGAAGGCATAACTTTTCTACGGCATGACCCCGGCTGGCGCCCCTACTATATTCCTCTACAAACGCGCTTAACTAAGTGACATTGATAGCGCCGGCCAAGCCGGTGAGAAGTAGGGAATGAAAGAGTCTTACAGTGAAGACATAGTCAGTCACACTGACCCCGAGTCATGTGAATGTGCTCGTGAGGGCACATTTGAAGCGTTGACAGGGGAACCCACAGGCCGGGCTATAGAGCCGCGAAATCAAGTTATCCTTCGGGAAGCCGACTTTCTAATGTTAAAGGGAAGGCAACACCGTGCACGCCGCCAGGACGAGGCGCGCATGGCTCCCGCGCGGTCGAAGAACCAGGGCATGTGGCGACACTTCTCACGCGGAAGCCGGGAGATCTCAGGGTCGGCCCGCTGCAGTGGCGTGTGGTGGGTCCGCGCGTGGAATCCCAAGGGAACAAGCATGCGATGAACGATCTTGAGAAGTCGGACAGCTCCATAGTATGGAAGAAACCGGCGAACAAAGTGGGGCGTAAGAGCTCGACGGCGGAGTTGGTGGAGAAAAGGGGGTTGGCCAAAGGCAATCCGAGCCAGCAAACCAGCCACCGGACCCAGAGCCGGAAAAGGCTGCAACGTGCGTTGGAACGGATACGTCAAGCGGTAAATTGGATGCGATTCTACCACCGGATCGCCCGCCGCTGGATGCTGCGACTGCCTGTCGTGCATCCTTATCCTGAACACCGTTTGAGCGTTACGACCTAAGGCAGGAGCCTTGTGCGGTAGTCCCGCCCGCAAGGGATCTGTGCGGGGGCCGCCGGGTAACCGGCGGTTCTACCGCGACCAGGGCTGACCCCATCCGCCTTCTTTGGACTGACCCTTTTTGCCTTTCTTCAAACACTCAACTGTTCGTCAAGCCAATCATTACGGTACTCTTTCCTAAAATTGGTTCTTAATAGCATCGATATTGAATCCTCTATTACTTCACCATTCTCACCGGTCGTAAGGATTGTCGCGTTTAGAATAAAATTCTCGTATTCGTATTCATCAGCTAAAAGAGGACCAAATGAAACAATTGCTGTACGAGCCTTAGCTTTGGGTTTGGGATATATTCCTGCCCGAGGGTCATTGATTCTTGCGGCCTTCTTTTCTCCTAATCGATAGCGCCGCAAAGTTTTCTCACCGACTAATTCTACGTCTTTCACAAGCAAGCCTTCAAAAGGTTTACCATAAGGAATTGAAACGATAAATCTCAACCTATATGGAAATGTATAATCTGCTATTTTTTTACCCCTCACTTCTCGGTTTTCCCCGAACATTCCTTCGAGACTCACGTAAACGCGTCCACCAGACAAATCATACGTCAAGCCCTTGTATTCATACATCCGGTACTCTCTACAACCAAACATAAACATTAAGATCCCTCCAATTAGAAAAATACTGATATTTCGTTTAACATTCATTAGTTTCATTACGTGCAATTCGCAGGAACGTTTCCGTGTCTTTGATAAGGCCTGACATCCCTTCCAAGATGGGTTATGGGATTATTTCCACGATTCATGGTGCCCATATTCACAGGGTCTAATACGTGCGTGAAGGTTCCGTCTCCATTAGGTCTAAGAATAACCTCATTACGACCATAGCGGTTTGACCAACTCTTCTGATACCAACTTTCCTCATCCGCTACTCTACTAGTGTACTTAAGATTATTTTCATTCCCTTCCCCCTGCCTATGAAACGCCGTCTCTCCATCAGTTGCTAGCTTCATTCCATGTTCACCGGCATCCTCAACCTCGGCAAGCGTTAAATCATCCCTGCCATGTATTCCTGCATCCTTAGCGAATTGATCATTTTCGGGATTTCTTGAATAATGTTCATCAGCATCACTTATTTCACTTTCGCTCTGCCCTCCGAACAAGTCGAAATAGTTAATCGGGTTGTTCAGCACATAGGCATAAGGGTTGGGCCCGTCGACGTAACCGAGTGGATCACGGCTCAGCCACACTCCGGTGTCGGGATCGTAGGCCCGATAGTGGGTAAGGTACAACCCGCTTGGCTGGTGGTAGAAGTGCCCGGTGTAGAGGAAATCGACGTCGTAGCTTCCGCCCAGTTTCTCCACCCGGCCAAAGGGATCGTAATCGTAGCGGGCAGCCACCGTGACACCGTCGTCTTCGACCACCTCCCGAGTGGATCCGAGGTGATCGAAGGTGTAGTAGTATTTCTTATCTTCCGAACCGGTGCGGTCGACCAGGCCACGGGCGTAATACCGCTTGCTGGCCTGGGTGCCGGCAGCGTTGGGCTCTTCCACGATCTGGGACCCGGACCAGACGTAGGTGCGATTGGAAGTCTCCGTGCCGCGGTCCAGCTCGCGAATGCGCACCCGGCGGCCCAGACCGTCGTAGCTGAACTTGCTCTTCTTGCTCCCTTCGATGATGGAGATCAGCCGGTTTTGTTCGTCCGTCGCCCCGGGAGCACCCGCCTTACTCACCCTTTGCTTCGCTCCGGGCACGCCGCTTCCCGGCGCACCATCTTCGCGCTCCCGCGCTCCGTCCGCATCCCATAAAAAGGTGCGGACTCCATCCGAGGTGAGGTTGCCATTGGCGTCATAGGTATAGGTCTTGGAATCCGCTGCGGTGGTGGACAAAAGGTAGTCTTGGCTGGAGGTGTTGCCCGAGGCGTCGGTGGCGGTGATCTCCACGGTGTGAGAGCCGGCGGTGAAGTCCAAGTTCCGTTCAAAGGCTCTACCCCCGTCGCTTGGGGTCGCGGTTTCCTCTTCGACGGTGACTTGGGCCGGCTCGTCGGTGGTCCCGGAAAATCGCACCGGCCCACCGTCTACGCTGGCGGTCAACTGGTTGAGCTTGTTGTAAGTGGCCCCGGTCACCACCCCGTCCACCCGCTCGGCCGTGCGGTTGCCCACCCCATCGTAGACGTAGCCGTATTCACGGGTCACCCTAGTGGTAAAGGGAACGATGTGGCGGGCCCCGATCAGCCGGTCGACCCGGTCGTAGCTCAACTCCAAGAGCTGGTCGCCTGAGTTGCCAAAGCGCTTGAGCCACCCCGTGATGTTGCCCTGTGGGCTGAATTTGTAATCGAAGCGCGAAAGGTTGGCCCCGGAGGCGTCAGCGTTGTACAGGCTGCGGAGCCGAAAGTCGCCGGGCGGACCATAGTAATTGTATGCGACCTGTTGGCCGTTGGGATACTGCACATCCCTGACCCGGCCGGTGGGACCATAGTAATTTAGGCTAAACTCCCCCAGGGGATTGGTGGTCCCGGTCAGCCTGGCCAGGCTGTCAAAGCGATAGTCCGTCTCCACGTTATTGACCTTGCGGGTCTTAACCCGCCCCAACTCGTCGTAGTCGAACTTGATCAGATCGGCGCGAAAGGCTCCGTTGACTTCACGCAACTGGCCGGCTCCCAGGGTGGTTCCATCTACCGGGTGATAGTAATATTTGGTGGTGCCAATGCCATCCCGCATCTCAGTGATGCGGTCGTAGGTTTGCGCGTACTTGAAAGTGACCCCGGCGGTCGGGTTTACGGTGTCGGTATAGCTGACCGCGCTCAGGTTGCCGTCCTTTTGGTAAGCGTAAGTGGTCACCTGATCCAGGGCGTCGGTGCGCGTCTTCAACCAACTGATGGAATCGTAATAGCTGAAGTGATAGGAACTGCCGTCGGGGTAGATCTTTTCGGTCACGCGCCCTTGCAGGTCGCGCATCCAGCGGGTGCTATTGCCGTTGGCATCGATCAATCGGCTCGGGTCACCGGAGCGGGACCACTCCAATTGGGTCAGCCTGCGGTGAAGCCGATGGTTTCAGGTAGAAGTCGAAGTAGTAGACATCACGGTCTGCCGGAGAGGAAAGAGGCAGACGTATCCGCGTGGAAGGCGCCCGGTTGTCAATACGGATGCTCTGGACGCCGGAATGGGCATCCCGGCCGGTAATAATCGCACTGCCCTGATCGACCAACCACCCGCCCTGTTTGTGCAAATTGCCCGACGAGAATCCTTCGGATGACTCGAAATCAGTTGAGTAAGGCAACTTAACCTGCCCATTTAGCCCAGCTCCCAGGAGGGCCATTCCCAATAAAATATTAGCCCGCATGCCTCAAGTTCGTGCCATTACTACCAAAACAAAGACCCCGAGAATACTAACGGGGTCTTAGGAAATAATCTTTATCGGGAATCTAGGCTGCCGCCTGTCGCCTTTTTCTCCAGAGGGCGATCCCCAGGGCGATGCTGCCGAAGACCAAGGCATAGGTCGATGGTTCCGGGATGGCGCTGACAACGACATTGTTGAGGCCAAATTGATCTCTACTTCCGGAGCCACCTACATCATCAGACGACCATTGGAGAAAATAATCGTCCCCATCGGTGAGGGTTATGCCGGTGATGGTGGTGGTTATAGCTGTCGTCGTCCAAGTTGGGCTGGAATCTGCATCTTGAGGTGTAGAAAAATCCAAGGAAGTGATGGCCGAAAAGGTATCGCCACTATCATCTTTATGGGCAAAGTTGAACGAACTGGATCTGCCCTGATCATTGTAAACCACGATGTCGTATGAGACGATGATTCCGTCCAGGGTACTACCGGTGTTATTGGTAAACTTAAGGGTAAAATCACCCGGGGCAAAATCTGCGCCAATTGGTTGAACGCCCAAGATGTAATCTCCACTGTTGTTGCCCAAATCAAAAGCGTAAATCCCCCCCGTGCTTACTCCACCGGTAGAGGTCCCCCTGGTGAAGTCTGTGTCTGTGTTGGTTTCGGTTCCACCAAAGGCCAGATCACCGTCACTCAAACCAGTAATTGACCAAAAATCGGAATCCAACTGACCGGTAGTTGGGTTGGACTGAAATCCGGATCCGTCAAAACCATCGAAATCTTCCGAAAAAATAATTTGGGCGGAGACCCATGAGGTGGAAATTGCCAGGGCTGAGAGTATGATTTTTAAGTACCGCATGACACTTTTGATAATAAAATTCTTTTCCGGCCGGTTGTCCAATCTTTTTTGCATTATTTGGCCTCGGAGATGCAAAAATAGGGGAAACACTGACGTTCTGAAGGGGAAATGACGTAAAAAGCGGAGAAAGGGGTCTACCGAGATGCGAAAGCGCCGACACCTATGCGCTAATGAGTGTAATTTATGTTCGTGATCGTGATCGAACAATCCAAAATCAGGGTGTTACCAGAACTCGATCACGATCACGATCACGATCAAGATTAAGATTAAGAGTAAGAAAAAACACTCAAAACTCACTTGTGGCTTCTGCTTTTTGTTTTCTGGTGATCATGTCGCCTTTAAAGGCTTGGTAGTGGCTAATAATCCCTAATCATCCTGTTCGCGAAGCGACCCTGTCCCAGACGTTTAAGCCACTGGTATACAGGGTATTAGACTAATAAAAGTGGGACGAAAAGAGGTGAAAACCCTCGATTAACCCAAAATGGAGCCTCTATACTTTGTTATGAAAAAAAATAATTAATGGTTTTAAGTTGTAGGGGCGGCTTTACGCCGCGATTGCTTCGAGGCTGTTTGAGGGGATCGCGGCGTAAAGCCGCTCCTACAATAGTTCGAAATGAAGTTTCAAATCCCGGTTTCTGGGACAGGCTCTAACTAAGCAGCGTCATTGGGGCGAAAGTCCTATGGCTGGTCGAGCAGCCCTTCCCGGCGCAGCAAAGCATCCGGGTCTGGTTCACGGTCCATGAAATCGACGAAGAGCTGCAGGGGATCTTCGGAGTTACCCCGGCTGAGTACTTTGTCTTTGAACTCGCGGCCGGTTTCGGGATTGAGCAGTCCCTCCTTTTCGAATCGAGTAAAGGCATCGGCATCGAGCGCCTCGGCCCATTTATAGGAATAATAACCGGCGGCATAACCGGTGGGATCGGAAAAGAGATGACTGAAATTGTAAAGGTGGACCGGCGTTTTCCGTTTTCGTGGGGCCAGGTAGGGCAGGAGGATTTTTTCCACTTCTGTTTCCAGGTCTTTTTCACGCAAATCCCGGTAGTTCATGTGCATTTCCAGGTCCATTTTACCGAAGGCCAACTGTCGCATGGCAAAGGATGCGGCATTGAAATTTCGGGCCGCCTTCATTTTTTCATACAACGCGCCCGGAATGAGTTCCCCCGTTTGGTAATGACGGGCGAACAGATCGAGCCCTTTTTTCTCCCAGCACCAGTTCTCCATGATCTGGGAAGGCAGCTCCACGAAGTCCCAGGCCACATTTACCCCGTTCATGGACTTGATTTCCACCTCACCAAACAGGTGGTGAATCAGGTGACCGAACTCGTGAAAGAGGGTCAGCACATCATTGTGAGATAGGAGGGCGGGTTTGTCCGCGGTCGGGGGGCTCATGTTACCGTGTATCTGACCCAAATGGGGTTCGCGCTTCCCATTCGACCGATCGCCGGTCAGGGTGTAATTCATCCAGGCGCCGCTGCGTTTGCACTCGCGCGGAAACCAGTCGGTATAGAAACTACCCAGATGCGCCCCGGATTCATCCAGCAGTTCGAATACCTTCACTTCCGGATGCCACACCTCGTATCCATTTGCCGGATCCTCGGTAGTTGGGGTCTGCGAATAAACAGCCTCGGCTTGCCGTATGGTAACGCCAAACAACTTTTGGGTAATCTCAAATATGCCGTCCAGCACCTGGTCTACCGGGAAGTATGGACGCAGTTTTTCCTCGTCAAAATCGAACTTTTTTTTGCGGCATTTTTCCCCCCAATAGGCCACATCCCAGGGCTCCATCAACTCCGGCTCGATACCCAACTGCCCGGCACGGAAAGCATCCAAATTGGCGCTCTCAGTATCAAACTGCCTTTTGATTCTGGCATGCAGATCATCGACAAATGCCAGCGCCCTTGCACCCGAATTGGCCATACGCCTCTCCAGGGCCAGATCGGCAAAGTGTTTGAAGCCGAGTAATTTAGCCTTCTCCTGACGCAGTTCGAGCACCTGCCCGACCAGTTGGTGATTGTCATAGGGCTCTTCTGAGGCGATGGAGTTGAAGGCCGTCCAGATTTCCCGCCGCAAATCTTCTCTATCGGCGTAACGCAAGACTGGGGTCATGGAGGGGGCCTGCAGGGTGAAACGCCACTTTGGCGCTTCGTCCGTGCCCAGGTCTTTGCGTCGAGCGCTTTGCCGGGCTTGCTCCCTGGCAAGTTGCGGGATACCGGAAAGGTCTTCCTCGTTTTCAATTACCATCTCCCATGCGTTGATGGAATCGAGGCAGTTATCTGCATACTTCTGAGTCAACTTCGCCAGTCGGGCCTGGATCTGCTCTATGCGCTTTTTCTTATCCGGCGGGAGGTCGGCTCCACTGCTTTTAAAGGCCGCCACGGTTTCCTCCAGGTAACGTTTTCGCGTTCCGCTCAGTGACTGAGCCCCATCCGTTTCCGCATAGGCTTCGATCCGTTTCCATAAGCCTTGGTTGAGTGGAATTTTGGCCTGAAAACTGGATACTTCGGTCAGCATCTTATGGTAAACCCGGCGCAGTTTTTGGGAATCGCAAACACTATTCAGGTGTCCTACTTTTCCCCAGGCCACATTGAGCTTTTCGTCGGCTTTTTCCAGCGCCAGCATCGTGTTCTCGAAAGTCAGGTCTTCCGGAATCTCCGCGGCCAGAGCATCAATATTTACTTGAGCCTCTTGCAGGGCATGCGCGATGTCTGGCTCAACCAGCTCCGGGGTCAGCCGACTCCAGTGAACGCGAAAGTCATCTTCTAAAAATGGATGATCCATGCCCCGACTTTAGGAGGCGGGGGGGAAAGGGGTCAAACCTTGCATCTTGCATTGGCATGCACGATGCCAAGGTCGAGGGACGGGGGTCAAACCTGAATGCCACTGTTAAGCGGGGTTATTGCGGGGATAAAGCCGCGGGAAAGGGGGTCAGGCATTTATTTTCGACATGGGGACATGTCAAAAATCAACGACTGACCCCAACGGCGCCGTCGGGTTTGCGAGCCGAACCTATCCACTAACATAGGCGCGGAGCTAACGGAGAGCGGGTTTTCCAACCCGCTTTATGGAGGCAATGGCGAAAAGGAATGTCCTTGCGGAAAAAGAAGTGAAATTTCGTCCTACCCCCCCTCATAGCAGCACCATTCGGGTCAAACCTTGTTTCGAGCCGAAGGCGACACGCGAAGCCATCGGTTGACTCCGCAAGCTTCGTCAAGATTGCAAGGAATGACCCCGACGGGCATGCGCGATTACAAGAAATGACCCCGGACGGGCGATGGCGGTGTCGGGGGAAGGGGTCTACCGAGGAGCGGATGCGACGACACCTCAACGAGCATAGCGAGAATAACAACCTTGCATCCTGCATTGGCATGCACGATGCCAAGGAATGTCGGGGAAAAGGGGTCAAACCTTGCATCCTGCATTGGCATGCACGATGCCAAGGAATGACCCCGACGGGCGATGGCGGCGTGGGGGGAAGGGGTCAAACCTTAAATCGGTTGACTCCGCAAGCTGCGTCAAGATTACAAGGAATGACCCCGTTATGATTTTATGCTCACGCCGGCTCTGCGGGCATCTCCCTGATGTCGGAAGACCTCATTTTTTTGCTCATACTGCACCGAATGCGTGCCCCCGAAAAACAGGCCGTTTTCGTTCCAAGGCAAGAGTCTTTCAAAACGGGACTGGAGATGGGCAATGGAATTTGTGGGAAAACCGGGCTCCAGGTTTACGGTGCCGTGTTCATAGTGCAGCCGTGGCGCGGATACGGCTTCGGCCAAGCTCATATCGAAATCAATCAGGTTGGAAATTACCTGCAGGATGGCGGTACGAATGCGATTCGACCCGCCGGATCCGGTTACGAAAAGCGATTCCGCGTTATCAATGATGGTAGGGGCCATCATGGAGGCGATTCTCCGGTTTGGTTGCCATAAATGAAAACCGTTGGGATTGAGATCCTCCTCGCCCAGCATATTGTTCATGGTAAATCCATAGTCTTCCAGCACGAACCCGGACCCCGAACCATTGCTGAGGCTCATTGCCGCGGCATTGCCCTGGGTATCCAGGATGCTGATATGGGTGGTGCCTCTGGCCTGAAGAGGATGCTCTTTAAGGGTGCTTCGGAGCGTTCGCTCGAGTTTTTCGCGAAGGGAGTTCTTCAATTCGACAGGCGATTTGGTTGGATGATTGGCCGGGAACCCCCCTTTGTGCTGATTTAAAATACCCTGCACGCGCGCCAGGATTTCCAAGTGAAGGGGGCTACCGAACCGGAAAGCGCCCAGGGGGTAATCTTTCATTAACTCGAGCGCAATGCCGATTAGCGATCCCCCAATAGAAGGAGGGGGATTTGTTATAATGGCCCCCCTTCGGTATTTCAGTTTGAGTGGCTTGCGCTGGTGAACCTGGTAGGTTGCAAAGTCTTCCAGGGTCAAGTGCCCGCCTCGTTCCTGGCAGGTGCGCGCCATAGCCTGGGCGATTTCCCCCTCGGTGACCAAACGTGGGTCCGCCGCCACGCTGGCGAAAAAGTCGGCCATTTTTTCCGGCAAAAAGCGTTGACCCTCCCGGAGAGGCTGATGGGGCTGATGGGGATTTCCGAACAAATTTCTTCCCGCTTCCGATCGCAGGCAAATAGCCGATACCACTTCCAAGAGGTGTTGGGTGAACGGTGTTACCACCACCCCCTCCCGCGCCAGCTTGACCGCGGGTTCAATAATGGTGCGGAGGGGTAGCCGCCCGAAGTCGCTCTGAAACTTTACAACACCGGGAATTGCCCCCGGAGTAGCCCAGGATCCCGCGCCCAGGTGAAATTCCTGTACAGAATCGCCGAAGTCGGCCAGGATCGGATAAAACTCACACTCCCGGCTCTTTTGCAGCGGAGTCTGGTTAAAAAAATCGTATACGACGTCCTTATTGGGAGTCCGGGCCAGTAAAAAACCACCACCGGCGGGTGAGCAAAGGATTGGTTCGGCTACACATGCCGCAAAAAATGCGGCGGCGGAGGCATCGAAGGCATTCCCTCCGGACTCCAACATATGAATGGCTGCATCGGCCGTTTCCTGATGGCCTGCCGCCACTACTCCGTGGCGCACTATTTCCTTTGCTTCCTGCATGACCTCTTCCAGTTTCTTCAGTCAAGAGCCGCTTAACACTGAGCAGGATGCAGGTAAATTCAAGAGAATCTCTAAAAGGAGCCTTATCGGCAACCGCAGCTTTTTTTCTTTGGGGATTGATTCCCATCTACTGGAAGTTGCTGGACACCGTCGATGCCTTCGAACTGGTTTTGCACCGGATTTTCTGGTCACTTTTATTCCTATTGACCCTGGTCAAGCTACGCCATCGCTGGAAGCCTTTCCTAACCCGCATATCTCGCAAATCTTCTACTGCGCACCGGAATATCGTCCCTGGTGCGGCCTTGAAGGCGGGGAAGGGGTCAAACCTTGCATCAAGCATTGGCATGCAAGATGCCAAGGAATGACCCCGACGGACTTTGCAGGGTGTCAACCCGGCTTCACCCGCGCATCGGCTCGATGCCCGCACCAGCGCTCGATCTTCGCTCGCTCGCCACGAATTTTGTGAGATATGCGGGCTAAGCGCTTTTAAGGATAAACGGACCGTGTTCATTCATTCCCTTGGAGGGTTACTTCTGGCTTTCACCTGGTTCGCTTTCATCTACGCGGTGACACATGAAAAGGTCCTGCAAGCAAGTCTGGCCTATTTTATTGTTCCCTTGGTTAATTCAGTCCTGGGCTTTGTTTTTCTGAATGAACGTTTATCTCCGTTTCGAACCATCGCCGTTGCAGTGGCCGCCGTGGGGGTGGTTAACGAAGTAATCCTGTTGGGTGAACCGCCCCTTCTGGCCATTTTTATGGCCTTGTCTTTCGGTACTTACGGATTGTTAAAAAAGAAAACATCCCTCGGCGCAGTTTCGGGCCTGGCGCTGGAAAACACCGCCATATTTCCAATTTCCATCGTCGGTCTTTCCCTTTTATTTTTCCAGGACAAGGGCGCTATCTTTTATGGTAGTTTATCCCTGCAAATAACCATCGTTTCCATCGGAGTGATTACCTCAATACCCCTGCTACTGTTTTCCTATGGTGCGGCGCGAGTGGAGTTAAACACACTGGGCATACTTCAGTTTATTGCACCGACGGTTACCTTTTTGTTGGCGGTCTGGCTATTTGATGAACCGGTTCCCGCAGTGAAGTTGGTGACCTTTCTGTTTATTTGGGGCGCGATCGCCTTGTATTTGTGGGATTCTTACCGGCGCAAAAGCCGCCATATTATTGCTGCCCGCCCGCCCGAATAAAAAGCTTCGAAAATTTTGATGAAAAGGGTTGGTCTGTGCCGAAAACCACTTTAACTTTATTTTGTGGTATTGAAAAAATCCATTTGGATTCTCTCCGGCCTTCTGGTCGTGGCCCTGGTGGCGTCCTGGTGGATAATCCCGCAGTATGCCGAGAACCGTTTTATTGAAAAGCTGAAGCAAATCGGTATTGAGACCGATTCCATCGAGTTTCGCATAGAAGGGTTGTCCCGGCCGGTGGTGAGGAACCTGCGTTTGCATATTTCTGGAGTCGACCTGGCTACCGAAGTGATCGAATTCGGTTCATTTTTTGAGGGCTATGGGGAGGACCAGCCCCTGAAAATGACCATCAAGGGGTTTTGGGCAGGGATAAATGCCAAAATGCCCCAAGGAGTCGGGGCGGTCAATAAGGCGATTTCGGAACTTCCCCAAGCCGAGCCTTTTGTCATGCCCATTCCGGTTAGAGTGGTGCTGGAGAAAGGCATTTTACATTACGAAAACCGCGGGCGGGAGATTGAAGGCACGGTGAATGGCGAGCTTTTCCTTCAGGGAACTGAAATGGATTGGAAGCTCGACATCGATGCGAAGGGGAATCCGGTCACCAGTGGAGGCGCCCTCAACTGGGAAACGGGATGGTACCATTTTGCCGGTGACGTGGCGCTGGACCACAGCTTTAGCCAATCCATCTGGGATATATTCGATGAGGATCCCTGGTTCAATTGGCACGCCGGGTCCGTTCGGACCGACTTTTACTTTGAAGGGGACTACCAAGCTATACAACTGGGTAAATTTCAAGGGCAGTTTTCGGGTGTGGGCATACACTATAGAGGCATGCAGCTTTCGGACTTCAACAACGCGGCCAGCTTGAATTGGACCCCTGGCTTAGCCACGGTGAATTTTGTTGGAGACGGCAAATTTGAGGATTTTCTCGATGCGCCTTTTATCTGGAAGGGCAAGGCGTTCGTTGAGGCGGGTCCGGCCATTCAATTGCAGTTGCAGGAGTTTTCCCTGGACCCGAAGTTCTCCATTGCCGATGTGCATCTGGAACGAACCGATGGTGAGGACATGCCGGTGGAGGTAGCCGTTCTGGTCGATGCGGAGGGAGTGGACTTTCAGTTCATGGCCTTGGATTTGAATTTGAGCGTGGAGATGTCACAGCAACTGGGGGCTTCCGAAGCGGACCTCATGATAAATGCCCGAATAATGGGGGATACGCTGAAAAACGCTTCCCTCGATATATGGCTTAAAGATGGCTTATTCCTATCGCCTGTTCTGCAAACTGATTTTGGTTCAGGTGAACTCCACGCTGCTCTTGGCCGAGAAATGCCATTGGCAAACCTGGGGCAGTTTATCCTGAAAGCTCCCAGAGAATATGTTTCCTACCTGGGGGTGGAGGAAGGGACCATTTACCGGTTTGATAAGGAGCTTGGCCGCAATGTATCCATGAATTGGCTACCGAGTGACGATATGCCTTTAAATATAGTGGGCGACTTTCAGGCGGTGGGACCGCTTGAGCTGGCCGCAGTGCCCGACCAATGGTCAACCTGGCAGAAGATGACTGGAACGCTGACCGTAAGCCCCGGTGACATTCACTTTAATTACGCCCTGCGAGTCGATGAGGAAATCGGATTGAATTGCCGGTTATTTTTGCCCGACTATGAGCTGGAAGATTTCGATGCCTGGGATCGTTGGTTGGCGAGTTCGTTTAATTTATCGGGCAACCTGTCAGCGCAGGCCGATTTGGCCCTGAATTCCGAGTCTTTCAGGCCGGACATCGCTATTACTCTACGGGGTGGAATTTACGAAAGGGGAAATCTGACCCTGGATACTATTAACGGTTCAGGCAGGATAATAACGCTGGATCCTTTTTCTTTCAAAACCCAAGAATCCATTACTATCGCCCGCATGAGCGTAATGGAGTGGGAGGGAATAAATTTCGGGACGGATCTGGAAATCGGCAAGCGGATCAATATTTTCAATACCGGGATCGAAACTTTGGGTGGATCCGTTCAGCTTGCCGACATTTCAGTGGGTCGCGAGGAAATGAATATCGAATCCGAAATCGGCGTGACCGATATAAAAGCGGACGAAGTTCTCCACTATATTCCCAGGGTCGTGGGTTTGGCCGAAGGTACCATATCAGGCGTCCTGCCTTTTCAATGGGATCTGAAAAACAGCGATTTCAGTTTGGGACGGGGCAATCTGAGTACCCCGGTGGGAGAAACCGGGTATATGAGCCTGAGGGTTTTCCGCGATGAGGAAAAAGAAAAGAAGCGACGGGAGGATCCTGGGAGAAATCTGGTAGATTCCGCCCTGGCTGACCTGAAGGATTCTTCGGTGGACATCGACATTTTGCCTCCCAATACCGAATCGGCCGAAACCCGCGTACGGCTGAACATCAAGGGCTACGTGGACACGCGCCTGGTCAAAGCGCCGGTTGACGTGGTGCGCTACTACGAGCTGCCCATGGACAATTTCGGCACTACCATGCATGCGGTCAAGGGGTGGCTGCCCAGCGTAAAGCAGATTCCCTGATCCCCCCCATTCCCACTAACCCGGATATCTCCCCACCTTTAATGGAAACGCGTCGTGCGTTGAGCCACTCTTTTCCCCCATCCGTGCAAATCCGTTGTTTATCGAAAGCTTGACCACGGATGGGCACGGATGTGTTGAGTTGCTAAGGTACTAAGATACTGAGGTACCGAGGAAGGCACGAAGGCACAAAAGCACAAAGGCACAAAGGCACAAAGGCACAAAGGCACAAAGGCACGGAGGGCTTTTGGAATGGGGTTTACCGAGGAGTTTGCTAAGCGAATGTTCAATTTAATTTTTTAACATCGCCGCTTTGCGGCTGGATGCCTGCGGCAACAGGATGGCACTGCGTGCCAAAAGGAATAACTGAAAAAATCTTGTTCGCGAAGCGATCCTGTTCCGGCGAAGCCGGATCAAGCGACCAAAGGAAGCGTTGTTAAATAAAATCTTAAACATCGCCGCTTTGCGGCTGGATGCCTTCAGCAACAGGATGGCACTGCGTGCCAAAAGGAATAACTGAAAAAATCTTGTTCGCAAAGCGATCCTGTTCCGGCAAAGCCGGATCAAGCGAAGCGTTGTTCAATATTATTTCTTAACATGGTCACTTTATAACTGGATGCCTGCGGCAACAGGAAACGATTGAGGGATCTTCTTTATTTGAATACAAAACCGGACTCTTAATTAATTTTGAAGCTCCGAAGATCAAATTCAAAAGACTCTAATCCTGAAATCTCCTGCTCCGTGTAACGGATCCTGTTCTGCTCAAAGCAGATCAAGCGACCAAAGGAAGCGTTGTTTGAAAAAAACCTAAAACATCGCCGCTTTGTGACTGGATGCCTGCGGCAACAGGATGGCACTGCGTGCCAAAAGGAATAACTGAAAAAATCTTGTTCGCGAAGCGATCCTGTTCCGGCGAAGCCGGATCAAGCGACCGAAGGAAGCGTTGTTAAATAAAATCTTAAACATCGCCGCTTTGCGGCTGGATGCCTTCAGCAACAGGAAAAACTTAGAATTAAAAATGTTCCGGTTCAATAAATGCCCGGTCTGTTATGTTGGTGTCGTTCTGCTCGAAACTACGCTTCGCTCGTTGAGGTGTCGTCGCGTCCGCTCGGTAGTGAGATACCCGGGCCAGTGGGTCAGTGTGACTCAATGAATCATTCTTCGGGGCCGCCCATAATAATGAGCCATTATGTCGCACATTGCCCTGGGCGCATTCTTCTGTAACAAATTGATAATCAAGTAATAATATAATTTTCTCTCCCTGGCATGAAATAGGCATTAAGCAGGCAAAACCTAAACCTTAACCAAGGAGTTAACCATGAAATTAGTAAAATACCGTAATCCGCTAAGGAAATATGATCTCTGGAGTGATTTTGATCGATTCTTTGATCTATCCTCCCCTTCCTTTTCCCGTTTTGATTCACTTTTTGACTGGGGAAGCCGGTCCTATCAACCCGCCCTGGACCTGTATGAAGATAAAGGCAACTTTTACGTTCAGGCCGAGGTTCCGGGCTATGACCGAAAGGAAATTGAGGTAGAACTGGAGCGGGATCGGCTCGTTTTGAAAGGATCCCGGAATTCGACAAAAGATGATGTGGAATCGGAAGCAACTTTCCATCGTTCAGTCACCTTGCCGGAAAATGTAAATGCCGAAGCCATTAGCGCCCGGTATGAGAATGGCATCCTAACTGTAACGGTTCCCAAGTCGGCGGAACAGAAGGCTCGCCGTATCGAAGTTAAAAACTAACCATCACTCGGAGAAATACAAAATGAATGAATTAGCTTACCAACCGGCAAAAACGAATGTGGATGGAGCCAAACACTATCTTCGTCCACGTTATCAAATCGAAGAGCGGGGAGGAGAAACCCTTGTGTGGGTAGAGCTTCCCGGTGTAGCCAAAGACGGACTCAACCTGACCTTGGAAAACCGGGAATTGATTTTGGTTGCGGAAGGTTCCGGCAATCGACCCGAATCCTGGAAGGTCTTGCACCGTGAGTCCACCGACCGGGCCTACCGTCTGCGCCTGCATTTGGGTGATTATCTCAATCGCGATTCTATCAAAGCGGACATGCAAAACGGTGTGCTTGCTTTGACTTTGCCCAAGGTCAAGGAGGTGAAACCGCGAAAAATTAAGATAAAATAGTAATTGATAACCCATGGGGCTCGGGAAAGGGGTCATCCGCCTACGCCCAAGGTCTACGGCGTGACAAGAACCTTGCATCTCGCATTGGCATGCAAGATGCCAAGGAATGACCCCGACGGGAATTGCATGGAAATGGGGGGGAAGGGGTCTACCGAGGAGCGGATGCGACGACACCTCAACGAGCATAGCGCAGTACCGAGTGCAACGACACTTAACATAACAACCTTGCATCCCGCATTGGCATGCACGATGCCAAGGAATGACCCCGGGGTGGCGGCGGGGAAAATAAAATTTGAATGAACCGGAAAAATTGTTGGAAATAAATGTAGTCGGACCATTGTCCCATCCCTACTGCATGAAATCTTCTTTCCTGCCTTATTTTTTATTCTGGCTTTGCTTGGCTTTTGTACCCTGTGGTCTTCAATCGAAAGCGGTAAGGACGGATCACGCCGCGTTAGAGCTGGTATCTGAATGGACAAGTCTGGTCCCCGGGAAAACGAATGCGGTGGCGATTCGCTTGGAGATGGAAGACCACTGGCACACCTATTGGGCCAATCCGGGTGACTCGGGACTTCCCCCCGAGATAAAATGGAACTTACCCCAAGGGATAGAAGCGGGGGAGATTCAATGGCCGGCTCCCCAGTGGATTGAACTATTCGAATTGGTATCGTATGGTTACGAGGGAGAGGTCATGTTGCTGGTGGACCTCCAAGTGGACGATTCATTGGCGGTCGGGCAATCGGTGGATCTCGCTGCCGATGTAGACTTTCTGGTCTGCGAGGAGGTTTGCATACCTGGTTCAGCCGCACTGGAATTAACGTTACCGGTGGGCGACGATCCCCAGCCTTCGACCTGGAAGGGCCAGTTTGATGCCACCCGAAACCAGCTTCCCCAATCGCTGCCCGATTACAGATTGGGGGTGGTCGATAACGGGCAATCCTTTGCATTGACGGTGATTGCACCGGATGGGATGAGTTTCGATGGGCGAAAGGTTACTTATTTTTCGTTAGACGGCTGGGTGGCGGCTTCCGAACCCAGAACCTCGCTGGCGGATGGCCGGGTGCTCACGCTGGTGATGCCGAAGAGTGAATTTGCACCCGAGTCGGGCCGGGACAGGTTTAGGGGAGTATTGGTAACTGATGAGGCCTGGGATGGCCAAAACCGGTTTAGTTCCCTGCAGGTTGACCTGCCGTATTCGGATCCCATAACCGTATCCGGTTGGATAACCGGGATTGGTGGAAATGCTGCGCTTGCGCCGGGAAGCGCTTCGCCGGCCGCCGGTCCTCCGGCGATTGGATTTCTAACCGCATTGCTGTTTGCTGCCGTCGGGGGGTTGATTCTCAACCTTATGCCCTGCGTGTTTCCGGTGTTGTCGATCAAGGTTTTGGGATTTGTCCAGCAGGCCGGCGAGGAGGCGTCAAAAATCAAGCGTCACGGACTCGTATTCACAATTGGGGTAGTGGTTTCGTTCTGGATACTGGCCGGGTTACTGTTAATTTTAAGGGCAGCCGGACAGGAAATTGGCTGGGGCTTCCAACTGCAGGCCCCTGGTTTTGTAGCGGTGTTGGCCAGCTTGCTTTTTTTGTTCGGCCTCAATTTGTCTGGTGTTTTTGAGATTGGAGAATCGCTCACCGGTGCGGGGGGGCAACTGCAGGCCAAGTCGGGCTACTCCGGCTCCTTCTTTTCCGGTGTGCTGGCCACCCTGGTGGCCACGCCGTGCACGGCTCCATACATGGGAACTGCATTAACCCTGGCCATATTTTTGCCGATCTACCAATCTATGCTCGTCTTCACTACCTTGGCTTTGGGCATGGCGTCTCCCTATCTGCTGCTATCCTATTTCCCTGCATTTTTGAGATATCTGCCGCGTCCCGGCGCCTGGATGGAGTCTTTTAAAAAAGGGTTGGCATTTTTGCTGTATGCCTCGGTTGTCTGGCTGGCTTGGGTCTTTGGAGGCCAGGTTGGTGTAACCGGTATGGCCGTCTTGCTGCTCGGTTTGTTGATCCTGGGTGTAGCCGCCTGGATCTGGGGCAATTGGGGTTCCTTCCACCGGTCAAAATCCGCCCGGCGATGGGCCTCTTTAGTGGCTTTGCTTTTTCTGATTGCGGGAGGCTACCTGCAATACTGGTCCACCCAGTTTGTCGGAAATGAGGTTGAAGTGGCCTCAGTCGATTCGCCCGGAATTACCTGGGGCAAATTTTCGCCTAAAGCGGTTGATGGTTCCCTGGCGGACGGCAAGACGGTGTTTGTCGATTTCACCGCCAGCTGGTGCCTGACCTGCCAGGTAAACAAGAAAGTCGCGTTCAGCAGCGATGAGGTCATTCGCTTCTTTGAGGAGAATTCAATTATTCCTCTCAAGGCGGATTGGACGAGCCGAAATCCCACCATCACTCAAGAGCTTCAGAAATTGGGCCGCAGCGGAGTGCCGACCAACGTCATCTACCGGCCGGATGGATCCACCACATTACTACCGGAGGTGCTCACCCCGCGGATCGTCCTGAACGCGTTTAATAAAGACGCTTAAGCCGCATATCTCACTACCGAGCGAATGCGACAGCCACCCAATCTTCTACTGCGCTTCGAAATGTCGGCACTGGTTTCCTGGGAGGAAGGGGTCAAGCCTTGTCTCGGAAATTCACAGGGAAGGGGTCATGCCTTGAACCCGACGCAAGGAATGACCCCTTGACCCGAATGCTACTTAGTTAAGCGCGTTTGTATAGGAATATAGTATGGACGCCAGTCGGGGTCATGCCGTAGAAAAGTGATGCCTTCCGAAAGAAAAGGGTCAGGTCTTAAAAACTGTATTCCGTTGTACTCCATACACTTTTACAAGACAACTGACCCTGTAAGGCATAACTTTTTACGTCTTGACCCCTTCCTTTTCCGAGATGATCGAACATTCCAAAAGTCGCTTAACTAGAGCCTATCCCAGACGCTTAAGCCATTGAGAGACAAGGTATTAGACTAAAAAAAATCGGGCGAAAGGAGGTGAAAATCCTCGATTCGCCCTAAATAGAGTCTCTATACATCAGGCTTTAGGGGTAGGGCGGTTTTGCCAAAACCGCCGCTAGCACAACGGCTCGCTCGGCGATCGAGCCCTACCTTTTCCAAGAAACACGACTTTGGTATGAATAAAAATAATGAAACTTATTCTACTGATACTCACAGGGAAGGGGTCATGCCTTGCATTTTTGCAGCCATGCAAAAATGCAAGGCTTGACCCCGACGCAAGGAATGGCCCCTGGGCCCCCTCGTGGTTTTCGCCTCGTTTCAGTCCAGTTTAGTGGTGGTAAGGGTGTAGAAGGGATCTTCGTGCTCCCTCATCCATTGATCCAGGATGGACCGCATCTCTTGCTTCGTAGCCCGGTAGTTTTCGAGGGAAGCCAGATTTCGGATTTCCTCGGGATCGGTTTCAAGATCGTAAAGCTCTTCTCCCCAATCGGTGTAGATATTGTATTTCCATTTCTGCGTGCGGATGGTGCGAATTGGATTTACCCAGGTTTGTTTGCCGTAATATTGGCCGATCACGTAATCGCGATCAGGGCCCTTGTCAGCTCCGGTAACCAGGCTGGCCACCGACTGGCCATGGCATTCAGGTGTCTGAGCCCCGGCGAGCTCCAGCAGAGTCGGGACCGTATCGACGTTAACCCAGTTGTAATCCGTTTTGCCGGGCCCGGTTGCCCCCGGGGCGCGAATGGAGAGCGGTATGCGCATCATGTGCTCATACATAAAGGGCCCCTTGAACACCAGGCGATGAAAGGTATCCATGTCCCCGTGATCTGAGGTATTTACCACAATGGTATTGTCCCACAGCCCCAGTTGCTTTAACTTTCCGACCACCCGACCCACGTGGTCGTCGTAAAGTTTAACTTTCTGACGGTAGAAGTCGCGGTAGCCCTTCCAGGTTTGCTCGCCGGCATCCACGATAAAGGCTCCCTGGTTGCGCCTCATAAATTCCTCATGCACCTTGGGCACGGATTTGAAATCCTGCTTATTCCAGGATTCCGGTAACCGTACATCCTCGGTTGAAACTTGGCTTTTCCCCGGTTTGTAATGGTAAATGTCATGGGGATCCAAATACATGAGGAAAAGGGCAAAAGGCGTTTCATCCCGGGCATGCCGTTGCAGGAAATCGATGCCTCGCTCGGTCGTTTTCAAGTCGGGCCCCCGTTTGTTTTCTTCGTCCCAACCCGCGTTTGCAGTGGGGTGGTTGCCCAGGTGCCACTTCCCGAAAAATCCGGTGGTATAGCCGGCTTGCTGGAGGAGACTGCCGATGGTGGGCAGTTTCAGGTTCGTCCCTCCCAGGGAATTGGCGTTGTTCATCATCTCCGTTTTGTGCGGGTAAAACCCCGTCAACATCGACGAGCGACTGGGCGAACATTGCGGGGTGCTACAGAAGGCGTTTTCGAAAACGGTTGATTCCACTGCCAGGGCATCCTGATGAGGAGTATCGAAAAATGGGTCCACCCTGCCTTGCGCTTGCCAGTGCTGTTGATCGGAACAGAGGTAAAGAATATTATATTTTCCCGAGGTGTTCAGGTTGGCCGCTGATTTGGACAGAATTGCCGGAAATGTTAGGACCCCGGCCGCCGCACTCGTGGTTTTTATAAACTGTCGCCGCGTTTGATTCATGAGAAGAAATTGATTATCCTTTTAGCGGTTTTAACGGTCAATTCTTTAACCCAATCGTCCTTAACCCGCATATCTCAGTATGCCGTGGAAAGCCGCGGGACTCCAGTGGGAGAGTAAACTAAAACCCACCCGGGAACTGGTCGCTCCACCCGGTACCACCTGGAGGGACGTTCAGAGGTAACGATGAAAGTTCAAGTACTTCAGGAAAAGGCCCCGAATGGGGGTCAGGGAGCACCTAGGCCGTAACATGCGTGAACACCGAGCAGGCCTCGAAAAGGGTAATGCGAACGCCGACTCCGCTGAGATAGGGGGAAGGCTGCCACGGCACACCGAACAAGCCCGTGTCCGGGCGCAACAGGACGTAAAGAGCGACGATAGACGTGTGCTGGTTCGCCGGGGTAGTGGTGATGGCATGGGTGCAAAGGAGTCCCGTAGGAACACGGGAAGCCCCCGCAAGCAGAGCGTTAAGGCTCAAACAGGAATCCCGCGAGGGACAGGCCTGGCCTGCGTGGGTGGCGGAGAGGCCCGTAGTAGTGAAGACGCGCGTAACGAGCGCCGAGCAAAGGGGCCTCAGTTCCAAGGCAACGCAACCAGTGGGGCAAGAGCGGAGATTGGCGCGAGCCTACCACCTCCCGACAAGCTCTTGAAACTACAAGAAACGTTGCATGCCAAAGCGAAGGGAAACCCGGATTACCGGTTTTACTCTCTTTACGACAAACTCTACCGCCCAGATGTGCTGGCCGAGGCCTGGCGACGCTGCCGAGCCAAGGCGGGTGCACCGGGGGTGGACGAGGAGAGCTTCACCTGTATTGAAGCGAAGGGAGTAGCCGTGTGGCTGGGGCAACTGGCGCAAAGTCTCAAAGACAAAAGTTATAAGCCTGACGCGGTGCGTCGGGTATGGATTCCCAAACCCAACGGCAAGCAAAGGCCATTGGGAATCCCCACCATCCGGGATCGGGTGGTGCAGATGGCGGCGGTTCTAGTACTGGAACCGATCTTCGAAGCAGACCTGACAGATCAACAGCATGCCTATCGTGCCAAGCGGTCTGCCCATGGGGCAATCCGCTCAGTGCATGGTTGGTTACAACGCGGATTCCGGGAAGTGGTGGACGCCGACTTAAGCGGCTATTTTGACACCATCCCGCATGCCGAGCTGATGAAGTCTCTGGCCAGACGCATTAGCGACGGAGCCCTGTTGGCGCTGTTGAAACAATGGCTGCAGATGCCGGTAGAACAAAGTGATGGAAGAGGGGGACGGCGCCGGAGTAACCCGGCCCGCCGTCACGGCAGAGGCACTCCGCAGGGAGCGCCTATCTCGCCCCTTCTGGCCAACCTCTACATGCGTCGTTTCATCCTTGGGTGGAAACACCTCGGCTATGAAAGACGGCTGCAAGCCCATATAGTCAATTACGCTGACGACTTCGTTATTGTCTGTCGCAAAAAGGCGGACCAAGCCTATGCGGCGATGACGAAGCTGATGAGTGTACTGAAGCTGGAAATCAATCGGGATAAAACCCGGATCTGTCGCCTGCCCGAAGACACCTTCGAGTTTCTGGGGTATACCTTCGGACGCTGCTACTCAAGGCGCACCGGCAAGGTTTACCTGGGAACGCGACCCAGCAAGAAGAAGATCACCGCCATTAAGAGGAAAATCAGTCATCTGACTAATCGTCAGAGCCGACACCACGAGACGGCCGTGAAGGTGGAGGAACTCAACGCGCTGATGCGTGGCTGGGGCAATTATTTTTGCCTTGGTCCGGTCAGTAAAGCTTATCGCAGCGTTGACGCCCACGCCCGCTACCGGCTACGCCAGTGGTTGCGCAAGAAACATAAGAAACAAGGTCGTGGGATAGGAGCGTATCCGGACGAGTATCTCAATGAGAGACTCGGACTAATGCGTTTGGAACCAACCACGAAGAACCTCCCGTGGGCGAAAGCATGAAATCACCTTGGTCCGTAAGCCGTATGGGGGAAAACCGCACGTCCGGTTTGATGAGCGGGGGAGTGGAAACGGGTCCGCTAAAGGATACCGCGCCACCCCTCGACTCTACCTACCGAGCGAATGCGACATCTCCCAATCTTCTACTGCCCTCTGGAATATCCGTCTTCACCGAGTTTCGGCCGGACATGCCGGAACTGGTGCGGACCTCGTTGGATGGGGTCTACCGAGAAGCGGATGCGACGACACCTCAACGAGCATAGCGAGAATAACAACCTTGTCACGGGGAATTTCACAGGGAAGGGGTCAAACCTTGCATCCCGCATTGGCATGCAAGATGCCAAGGAATGACCCCGACGGGCGTTGGCGGGGAAAGGGGCTCGAAGGGGGGGCCTACCGAGGAACCTCGTGACGATACCTACCTAAGCGAAACGTCCCTCATCCCGACAATCGGCCGCGTCATTCGCGGTATACCGAGCCGCCTTCCGACCAGGCGGGTACACAGATGGCAATGAACACGACATCCTGATCGGTTTTGTTCCAAATTTTGTGATCGGAATGCGGGGGAATAATCACGGCGTCGCCCGTCTGCAGGGTGGCCCGCTCTTCGCCAAGGATTATTTCGGCCGAGCCGGAGAGCATATAGTAGGACTCTTCAAATTCGGGATGGTAATGCTTGGCTGACCCCGTCCCGGAAGGAAGGATGATTTGGGCCAAGCTATGACCGGTGTTTTTTGGTTCAACCTTCCGGCCGAACAATTCGTAGATAATTTCTCCGGTCGGGGTGATCAACGGTTTTTGGCCGCGTTGGATTCGGGCGATTTTCATGATGCTAACAAGATGCTCTAAATTTCTACCTTTTTGTGTTTTTTGTAATTGAAGTATTGACGAATCACTTGCCGGAAGGTGGCGGGTTTGATGCCGCGTTTCCGGTTTTGCCCGGCGATTTTGGATGCGATATCCCACTGCATAAACAGAATGCGGTAAGCTTCAAACAAACTATTTTTCGGATCGTAGATACTAGTAGCTTCGGAGGTAATCCCATTTAGTTCAACGATGCGGATGCTTTCTCCGCGCTGCAGGTGTTGGACCGAAGGGACCTTCACGTCGTACCGTCCAAAGTAGAAGCCTTCGTAGCCTTGGGAGATCCGGTCGATCGCCGACGTCAGTTCCGGAGTCGCCAGATGAGTTCCGTCGAGGAAAAGACAACCCCGCGAGTGGGTTCCAATTTCCGTCAGAATCATAGAAGTTTTATTGGGTAAGATTTCGAACAATTTATAAACGTGCTTTTTCAGAAAGAAGGGGGCCATGGCCACCGCGCGCCGGTCGGCCAGGATGAGCTGCTCAACCGTTTTTGAACCGTCTCCGGTTATGGCGATGAACCTTTTGTCGGTAATTGAAAAGATATGCCCGGTGTCCTCATCCGGAAAGCGGTAATAGAAAATTCCGTACTCCAGCCCCTCGACGTATTCCTGGATGATGATGTCGTCCCGGCTCTTTTGGAAATACGCTTCGGCGTCCTGGTCCGTTTTTGAGACGACTACGCCCGTGCCGCGCTCACCCACATCCGGTTTCAGGATGACGGGATATTTAAATTCACTACGCTTCTGGAGGTCTTTGAATTGCAGGAATTTATCCCGAGGAGCGAGTTCTTTCTGCAGCACTTCAAAATGGGCGACGGATGAGCCATTTGACTGGAGAGACTGTAGAATCTCATGTTTTGGCTCGAGCACCAGCCCGCTCAATGGCATGCCCGGGTTGGTTGCGGTGAACCAGGCAAAGTTGCGTTGTTTCAGGCCCAGCCACAGGACGTAGAGAACCACCGGGGGGTAAAATTTCCACAGCGGCCAGAATTCCCAACGGGTTAATCGGATCCACTTTCCCAGGAGCAAGCGTCGTCCGCGGTGGCTGCAAAGAGGAACCACCCCTTTGATCAATAGAAACAGCAAAAGGACGACGCTGATGATGCCCATCAGCGCGTATTTTTGGTAGACCTCAAACCAGGCCAACATTTGTCCCCCGAGCCAGGCGCTCAGGCCCACTAAAAGCGGCGTCCAGGCGGCCGCGGCCAGCAGGAAGAAAAACGAAAATCGCACTAAACCCACGCCCAAGACGCCGGCGGTGAAGTAGGTGGGTAGGCGCGTGCCCGGAAAAAACCGCGTTATGAATATGAGCAGAATACCCCGCCGTTCGAACCATTGCGCGCTACGGATTAAATCCGCCTCGGAGATGAACCACCGCAGGGGAGCCTTTTGCGCCGCTCCTCGACCCAACAGCCTGCCGGCAAAGTAGAGCAGGATATCCCCGAAGAAAATCCCCAAAAGGCAGGCCAGGGCAGCCGGAATGAAACCTATAACTCCCTTGGCTGCCAGCAAACCCGCGCTAATACAAGTGAGGTCCTCCGAAACGAAGGTCGCAAGGGCCAATAACAGGATGAGCACAGCGAAACTGATTCCTTCTACTTGGTTTATATTGAAGGTAAATGGCGCGAGGGACGCCGCTATGCGTTGGGGAGTTGCCTGGCTTTTTGTAGACGCGGCGCCCATTTCGGCGCGGGTTACGAAGTCGATGATGGGAGGGGCGGATACGTCGGGCCGGGTAATGATAAATAAATGCCCCTCCTCCAGGAGTTTCAGCTCACTGTGTGGTAGGATGCGGTAGTGTTCCCGGGCGGCTTCAACCGGAACCAAATTGTCGTCTTCGGCGTGGAGAATGAGAGTGGGGACTTCGACTTCCTCGAGGTAATCGCGCAAGGGCCGCTGGTCGGTGTCGAAGAAATTGCGGGCGTAGGAAACATTGAGGAAGGCGTTGTCCATCCAGCCGAAGTGAGGAACGCATTCCTGCAAGAACCACACTACACCCAGTTGGGCGGCATGTATGGCATGGTTGATGGTGTAGTCTCCCAGCAGCTCCAACTCTTGAACGCCTATTGAAGAAATGAGAAGAATTGACTTCAGTTTTTCTGGGAAGGCATGGGCGTATTCCAAAGCGACCCCGCCACCCATGCTGTAACCGGCCAGATGGCATTTTTCAATGTCCAGGTGGGTCAACAATTGATCCAGGTAATAAGCGTGGGCCAGTATGGAGTAATCCCTGACTTTTAAGGTTGAACCCCCGAAACCGGGGAGGTCCGGAATTATGAGACGAAAGTTTCCTCTCAAGGCGCGGGCCGTGGCCAGGAGAGAGGACGAAGCTACCGGACTACCGTGCAGGAGAACCAGGACAGGGGCATGGGAATCAGCCCGAGGCAGCCAATCCAGATAAGCCAGGGAAACGTACCGACCGGTAGGTTTTGTCCCGCTCATTTCTTCAACTTCGAGAAACGCTTGCCCCTCAATATAGGGCACTCTGTCGGGCTGTCGCCATCGCACCACGTGACTGGCTGACAAGACTGCTAAGTAAATCAGCAGGAAACCCTTAACGGAAAAGAGCCAATGTTTACGCAATGAGCCAATCATGGGGGTATCCTGGGAATGGAGGCGGACACCGGGGCGCTCAATGGGGGAAAATCACTCACCCTGTCCCAGTAAGTGAACCGTATTTCCTTTCTGGATACGGTTATTTGACTCACGCTGACCGTGCAGGCGTCCGGCCGCGTCATCAGCGGTGAATATGCGCTCCGATCCGGGTCATGGCTTCGGTGGAAAACGGCAAACAATTCCGGTGGACCTTTGGGACCTGAAATTTGAGATCTAAAATTGGCCCTGCGCTCGGCAACGACTGCATTGGTTTGGAAAGCGGACGTAGTTAAGGGAAGATCGGCAAAACCCGGGTAGGAAAGTTGGGCTTGGTGGCCAGCCCAGGTGACAAGCACGGTATTGCATGCGGGATCTATGGCCAAAAAGTGAAAGGGAGGAAAAGGGGTCAGATCGGTCGCCTTAAAGAAATCTTCAATTTCACTGAGGTTTTTGAAGGCGCAGCAGTCCAGTGGAAGACGTCCCCGAGACAGCGGTGCCTTGGGCTGATACGACACCTGGGCTTCATAATAGTTTAATAGGCCTAAAGTAAGGCCGTGGGCATTGGCCAGAAGCCAAGTACCTCCTCCGTCGGGATCCCCCGGGCAAACATAGGAAACAGCTTCATGGACATGCGGTTGGGGAGGTAGGCCCTTACTACGGCTTCTGCTTTCGTCCCGGTTAAAAAATAATGTGTATCCTGCAGATTGCTGGCACCAGCTTACCGTGCACATTGCGGGTGGCGAGAGTTTCGAAAGCGAAGCGTAGAAGGGGCTACTCCAAAGTCCTTTGGCAAAGTCAATCCGTCCTCGGAGCACAGGGTGGCGATGAAGGCATAGTGGTGAATGGTATGACTTATGAGGAATTGCAGTTCCCTTCTCAGGCTGGAACTGCTCCAATGGCCGGTCTCTTGGTGGGTTGCTCTGCTGTCCATTTTAATTTTCAACGGCTGGTTGAGGTCTTCGCCCTGCAGGGTCCTGAAGAAATCCACGAGTTCCAGCATTTTGCCGGCGGCGTACTCCGGCTCCGTTTCCAGAAATTCTTCTCGCAGCCGGGCATCGTAATCGATTGCGCCGCATTTAACTCCGGCCTGAAAACAGAAAAAATGGTCGAGATTGTGCCGAACATGCCCGCCGATGGAGGAATCATAACAATTGGCATGGGGTTTTACATACCTCTCCCGTGCCAGAGAGTTTAACAGTCGGATGCCTTGTTTTAGACAGGCGATGGTGTCATCCAGGATCAATTCCATGTTTCGAGGGATCGTGATCGGGCCTCATGTATCGGTTCGAAGCATCATTTAGTCCAAAATATGGAATATAATCAAGGATTCAATCTCCCATCTTTCTTCCGAAGGATGAGCCTTCACAGAAATTCCACAATCCTAACCCGCATATCTCACAAACTTTCTACTGCGCTCCGGAATACCGGCACTGGTGCGGACTTCGTTGGATTCGCGATTTTGCGGGGTGTCGACCCAGCTTCACCCGCGAATCCCGGAGCAAGGGGGTCAAATCTTAAATCCTGCATTGGCATGCACGATTACAAGAAATGACCCCGACGGCACTCGACCTCCGTTCGCTCGCTACGAATTGGGTGATGTCGCATGCTCGGTAGGCGGGGTGTCGGCCTGCGGCCTCGGTAGTGAGACATGTGGGTTAGGAGCGGAGAAGGCCGGTTTTAGTTTCCTCCAAAAAGGATTGGCAAGCTTTTTGAATGCCGGTTGGCAGGTCGATCCGCCTCCGCCAGCCCAACTGGTTCAATAAGGAAATGTCCAATAACTTTCGGGGAGTGCCGTCCGGTTTGCTGGTGTCGTGAACGATTTCCCCTTCGTAGCCCACCGCTTTTTTTACTAGTAGCGCCAGGTCGTTTATGGAAACTTCATCGCCGCTTCCGACATTGACCCAATCGGGCGGATCTTCCAGGCCCATTAAATAAATGGAGGCATCGGCCAGGTCGTCTACGTGCAGAAATTCGCGTTTGGGTGTTCCCGTGCCCCAGATGACCACCCGAGGGTTTCCGTTTTCTTTGGCCTCGTGAAATTTGCGGATGAAGGCGGGTAGAACATGAGAGTTTTCCAAATTATAATTATCTCCCGGACCATACAGGTTGGCGGACATTAGCGAATGGAACATCACTCCGTATTGTCTGCGGTAATACTGGCAGAGTTTTAGCCCGGCTATCTTGGCAACGGCATAGGGTTCATTGGTG